>JBBSDP010000008.1:0-116833 GCA_038240605.1 Tepidisphaerales bacterium
GCAATGTGCCGCGGGAGATGCAGGAGGACAATCTCCTCGCCACGCAGGAGCGCCTTGCCCCATTCGCCGGTCGTTGGGAACTCATGCGGACGAGCAGCGCCCTGGCGGCGGGACAGTTCGCGGAGGATTCCCTGGATTTGGCGCAGCGTCAGTTCAATTCTTACCTCGCCAATTTCGCTCCGGGTGATTTCATCCTGCACCTGCCGGGTATGAACACCGCCCAGCGGATCGCGATCATGCGAGGGACAACCGGCGGCGCGGTTTCGTTGCCGCCGCCGCCCGGCGGGCGATTTCGACAGCGGCTGAGGGGCGTCCCGCAATCGGCAAGTCTGGTGTGCGCGCAAAGATTGGTGGGTAGTGCCGGCGACGGATTTTGAGTAAGACAGTGCTGATTCAGGACCGTTAAGGGGGACTCCAACGGAGATTTGATCAATGCCGGACGAGACGTTGCTTTTGTTGGCCGGGGAAATCCGCGGCAAGACGCTGAAGTTGATCGATGGGCTCAGCGACGAGCAGGCCCGCTTCGCAGCGCCGGGGTTGAACAACCCCATCGTGTGGCACGCGGGCCATGCGGTGATCGTCAACGAGCACCTGGGCGTGTCGGTCGCGACCGGGAAGGCGCCGGCGTATCCCGCCGGTTGGTTTGAATGGTTCAGTTGGACCAGCAAGCCCACTGCCGCCACCAAGTTCCCGCCCATCGCGGAGGTCATCGCGGCCCTCAAAGATCAACTGGAACGGCTGACCGCCGCCATCCGGCCGCTCTCGTCCGAGCAGCTCGATGAGATCATCGACGCCGCCCGCAACCGCACCCTGCGCTACTCGATCCTGCACGGCCTGCACGATGAGGCGATTCATCAGGGGGAAATCCACCTGCTGAAGAAGATGCTGGCGAAGCGGTGATCATCCCATTTCATGCGCCCATCACGATCTGCGCTTTCACGCTCGCCGGCGGCATGCGGCAGGCGAAGTCGAACGCGCGCACGCTGTCGGCGAAGGCGAAGGTATCGGTGATGAGGGGCTTGAGATCGATCTTGCCGCTGCCCATCAGGGCCAGGGCGCGCGGATAAACGTGAGCGTAGCGGAAAACGTGATCCACCCGCGCTTCCTTCACCTGAGCGGCGACGACGTCGTAAGCGATCGGCTCGCCGGGCATGCCGACCAGCACGACCCGGCCGCCGGGACAGAGGGGTTCGAAGACGCGGGCGGCGGCCTTGGCGTTGCCGCTGGCCTCGAAGACGATGTCGGCGCCCCAGCCGTCGGTCGCTCGATTCACTTCCTCATTCAGCGAACGTGACGCGACGTTGACCGGCGTGATGGCGCCGAGCTTTGCTGCCAGGTCCAGCTTGGGCTGCTGCACGTCGGCGAGGATCACCCGGCTACAGCCGCCGGCCAGCGCTGATAGCGCCGTCACCATTCCGATCGGACCGGCGCCGATGACGACCGCGACGTCGCCCGGGCGGATTTGCGCCTTGTTCGCCGCATGCATGCCAACCGCGAGGGGCTCGACCATCGCCGCCTCGGCGAAGCTCACATTGGCTGGCACCTTGAACGTGAACGCCGCGGGATGAACCACCGTTGGGCGCAGGCAGCCGTGAACCGGAGGCGTGGCCCAGAACCGTACGGCCGGGTCCAGGTTGTAGAGGCCCAGGCGCGTCGCGCGGGAGTTGGGATCGGGAATGCCCGGCTCCATGCAGACGCGATCGCCCGCCGTCAGCCCACTCGCCGCCGAGCCCATTTCCATCACTGTTCCCGACGCCTCGTGGCCGAGAATCATCGGCGCGTTGACGATGAACGGCCCGATCCGGCCATGCTGGTAATAGTGCACGTCCGAGCCGCAGATCCCCACGGTGTGGATGCGGATGCGAACGTCATGCGGGCCGAGGGGTTCATCGACCTCGATCGGGCGAAGCGACAGCCGTTTGGTTTCTTCCAGGACGAGCGCTTGCATCAGGCCACCTCCGCGCGAAAACCGATTAGAACCTATATCGCCGCCAGTGCCTGCGACAGTCGCCGGACCTCATGCAGCGCCATGCCGCCTAGTTTCGGCAGGTGACCGCCCGAATGCGGCACGATCCCGTGCCCGAGGCCCAGCCGGGCGGCCTCGCGCAATCGTTGTTCGAGCTGGGGAACCGAGCGCACCTCGCCGCCCAGCCCCAGTTCCCCGATCGCCAGCGTGCCGGCCGATAAGGGACGATTGAGATGCGCCGACGCGATGGCCAGCGCGATCGCCAGGTCGATGGCGGGATCGACGACCTTCACTCCGCCGGCGATGTTGACGAACACATCGTCGGCGGCAAGGCGCAATTCCGCCCGCTTCTCCAGGACCGCGATGATCATCGCCACGCGGTCCGCGCTCACGCCGCTCGTCTTGCGCTTGGCGGCGCCAATCACGCTGGAGGCGGTGAGTGCCTGCACCTCCAGGAGGAGCACCCGGCTCCCCTGCATGGCGGCGGTCACGACCGATCCACTGGGGGTCCCGGCGGGGCCATATTGCTCGATGAAGAGATTGCCCGGCTCCTTCACCTCGGCCAGCCCGTTCCCCGTCATCTCAAACAGTCCGACCTCGTGCGTGCTGCCGTAACGGTTCTTGACGCAGCGAACGATGCGATGGGCGTGAAAGCGATCGCCCTCGAAATAGACGACGGTGTCCACGATGTGCTCGATGATCTTCGGCCCCGCCAGCGTGCCCGCCTTGGTGATATGCCCCACCAGCAGCACCGCCGCCCCGCTCGCCTTGGCGAGGTAAACCAGGTCCATGCAGCAGGCGCGCAACTGCGTGACCGAGCCCGGAGCGGCGGGCAGGTCGGGTTTATAGATCATCTGGATCGAATCGATCACGACGACCGCCGGTTGAATCCGGTGGATCTGGTTCACGATCCGCTCGACGTTCGTCTCCGCCAGCACCAGCAGCCCGCTTGTCGATTCCACCCCCAGCCGAGCGGCGCGGAGCTTGGTCTGGCGGGCAGACTCTTCGCTGGTGACATACAGGACCTTCGGAGGGTTCAGGGTTCGGGGTTCAGGGTTCAGTGAAGAGGAATTTTGAGCCAGGGGGAGTTCTTGCTTTGCTCCTGAACCCTGAACCCCGAACCCCGAACCCTTCTGAACCTCGAACCCTGAACCCTGTTCACGGCTCAACTCATGCGCTACCTGAAGCAGAAGCGTTGACTTGCCGATCCCGGGTTCGCCGCCGATGAGGACGGCGGAGCCGGGGACCAGGCCGCCGCCGAGAATGCGATCAAATTCGCCGATGCCGGTTCGACGACGAGTGAGTTCAGATTCATCAATTGAATCGAGCGCGAGCGGCTCGCCTCCATGGGCAAGGTCGCCGCTTTGGCCGGCGGCGGGCGGGCGGGTGGCAGCACCCCGGGCATCGGGGGTGGGTGCCTTGTATTCCTCGAGGCTGTCCCACGTGCCGCAGTCGGGGCACTTCCCAACCCATTTGGGGTGGACGCTACCGCAGTGGTTACAGAGAAACTGGGTTCGGATCTTCGCCATTATCAGACTCAATTGTAGCGGATCGGACAGCGCCCACGCGCATGTCCATGTCGTATACGGCGAACAAAATAGGATGCGGAGTGACGCGCGATTTACGATGGCCCGCATCTGCCGTGGCGAGCGAGGCGTGGGTGAAACTTTTGGCCTCGCAGGGAAGCACGAGCAGGGGCGGGGCGACTCCAAGTCGCTCCGCTTTTTTTGCGCATAAGCTCAGTCAATCGGACAATTCAGGCATTTGAAAGGGTCGATGCGCCGTCGCGCGCAATCTGGCGTTGTACCGGACCGGGGCTTTGATACACTGCGCTGGAACATGTCGTACACCGTCCTTGCCCGCCGGTATCGCTCCACGACGTTCGATGAAGTCATCGGACAGGACCATGTTGCGCAGACGCTGAAGAAGGCGATCGCATCGGGCCGCATCGCCCACGCCTACCTCTTTTGCGGCACGCGGGGCGTGGGCAAGACGTCGATGGCCCGCATCCTGGCCAAGGCCCTCAACTGCGAATCCACCGAAGACCCCACCGCCACGCCGTGCGGTAAGTGCAACTCGTGCGTGGCGATTGCCCGCGGCGACGACATGGACGTGATCGAGATCGACGCCGCCTCCAACCGCGGCATCGACAACATCCGCGATCTCATCAACAACGCCCAGTTCCGGCCGGCGCGATCCCGCTTCAAGATCTACATCATCGACGAGGTGCACGGCTTATCGAAGGACGCCTTTAACGCATTGCTGAAGGTGCTCGAGGAACCGCCGTCGCACGTGAAGTTCATCCTTGCGACGACCGAGCCGGAGAAGGTGCTGGCGACGATTCTCTCCCGCTGCCAGCGTTACGACTTCCGCAACCTCTCGACGCGCGAGATCGCCGATCACCTCAAGGAGATCGCGCTGCAGGAGAAGATCAAGGCGGACGATGATGCACTTCTCCTGGTGGCCAAGGCGGGCGCGGGTTCGATGCGCGATTCCCTCTCGCTGCTGGATCGGATGCTCAGCGCCGGCGAGAAGCACCTGACGCTGGCGATGGTCGAGCAACTGCTTGGGCTGCCGCGCGGCCAGCTCCTGTTTGACCTTGCAAACGCGATCGGCTCCGGCGACTTGAAATCCGTGCTCGGGCAGGCGGACGCGCTGATCCGCTCGGGGCTGTCGGTCGATTCGCTGATCGGAGCGCTCGTCGATCACCTGCGAAACCTGCTGATCGTGCGGACGTGCGGCGTGGAGAGCGACCTGGTGGACGTTCCGGGCCTGACCCCCGATGACCTAACGAATCAGGCGGCGCAGTTCGACCCAGGCGTGCTGGCGCAGGACATCGCGATCCTCGAAGAGCTCCGCCGGCAAATACGGCAGTCGCAGGCGGGACGGGCCCTGCTCGACGCCTCGCTGGTACGGCTGTCGCTCGCCGACCAGTTCGCCTCCATCGGCGACCTGCTCGCCCAAGTGGGCGGTCGGGGCGGCGATGGCGCGACACCACGGCCCGCCCCTCCCGCTCGACCGCCCGCTCCGGCACGGCCAGCGCCGCCGGCGCAAAAAAAAAACGTTGAACCCCTAGCCGCTCCCACCGCCGCGGCCACGCCGGTCGAACAATTTTCGGCCGACTCGGTTGTCGCATCTGGCGACGAACAACCACTCGCTTCAGATATTCAGAACGTTGAGCCCGTCGTTCCAGAGTCGATTCCGGATCTGTGGCGTTCGTTGCTGGCGGCCATGGCGCCGCACGGGCCGGGGCTCATGTCGCTTCTCGCGCCGGGCCGTCTCGTCGGGATCAATGAAGGGCGGGCGGTCATCCGCTATTCGGCGCAGCACGAGACGTACGTGAAGCTGCTGGATCGCAACGGGAAGAAGGACCTGGTGCGCGACGGCTTCTCCCGCCTGCTGAACCGATCCGTTGGCGTGAAGTTCGAAGTCGATGCGGACACCGTTCCTTCAACCGTAGCTCCCCCACCCGCTTCACCCGAAGACGCCGCGCCGGCCATCGTCGATGACCTCCCACCCGCCGCCGATGCGATACCGAGGCCCCATCCCCAAGTGCCCGGCCGCGTCACGCCGGAAATGGTCGCCGCGATCCGCGAGGAGACGCCGCTGGTCAAGGCCCTTATGGATGGCCTTGGCGCGATGGTGATCAAGGTGGAATAAAAAAACCCACCGGCCGGCGATGATGCGTCGCCGCCGGCGGGTGGGAAAATCCGTTTCGGCAAGCCACATCAGAACAGGTTCGCGAGTACCTTCTGCGCCGCGGCAACGCCGGCCCCGAACGTGACGGGCTTGCCGAGTGCTTTTAGCACATGCTCGATTGCGGCGACGACCGCGAGCGCATCGTACGCGTCGCTGTAACCCATGTGGTTGACGCGGAAGATCTGCCCTTCCATCGTGCCCTGCCCGCCGGCAATGTGGATGTTGTGCCGAGTCTTCAGTTGGCCGCGGAACTCTTTATCGGTAATGCCCGCGGGATAGCGGACGCTGGTGACCGAATCCGCCGGCCGTTTGCTGAACAGCTCGAAGCCGAGCGCCTTGACGCCCTGGCGGAACGCTTCGGCGGTGAAGTGCGTGCGCCGGCACACGCCGTCGATCGTCTCCGCCTCGATCATCTTCAGGCTGACGCGCAGCGCTTCGATCAGCGTGTTGGCCGGCGTGAAAGGCGTGTCGCCGTCGGTGATGCTCTTCTTGTACTTCTTGAGGTCGAGGTAGAAGTCAGCCCGTCCCTTGGTCGCCTCGACCGCCGCCCAGGCGCGGTCGGAGAGGGCGACGAACGCAAGTCCCGGCGGAAGCATGAGCGCCTTCTGGCTGCCGGTGATCGCGACATCGACGCCCCACTCGTCCATCTTGAACGGCAGCGCGCCGATGCTGGTGATGCCGTCGACGATCAGCAGCGTCTCGCCGCTGGCGCGGACCGCCTTGCCGATCCCCTCCAGATCGCAGACCGTTCCGGTGCTGGTCTCGGAATGGACGATGATCACCGCGTCGTACTTCGCCGCCTTCAACTCGCTTGCGATCTGCTCCGGGGTGGCGTGATCGCCATACTCGAGCTTCAAGTCCTTGTGTTCGATCCCGTAGGTCGTGCAGACCTGGCTCCAGCGCTCGGCGAACTTGCCGTTAGTCACGCACAGGGCGCGCTTGCCGGGGCCGAGCGTGTTGATGATGCCCGCCTCGGCGGCGGCGGTGCCGGAGCCGGTGATCGTATAGACCGTGCTCTTCGTCTGGTAGACGAGCTGGAGCAGCTTCTGCACCTCGGTAAACATCGTGCGGAACTCGCCGGTGCGGTGGTGATGGACCGGCTTGGCGAGCTCGAGGAGCGTCGCTTCGGGGACGCTGGTCGGTCCGGGCGTGAACAATCGGTATTTCATCAGCATGATGCGCCTCTGTCAGGGTTCGGGGTTCAGGGTTCAGGGTTCAGTTCGATGCGGAAAATCATCTAGCAGATTCGTGGGGCGCTGTCACGCCTCCGCCCATTGTGTCTTCAAGAACTCAAGCACGCGTGCGGCGCCGTCGGGGAGCATATCGATGGGCCGCGGGTCGATCGTCTCGACGGTGATCATCCCGTCGTACCCGCCATGCTTCAGCGTGGCGAAGAGCGGGCGATAGTCGGAGCCTCCGCTTTCCCCGGGGGCCGCGCGCCCGGCGCGGTCGGCGACGTGCACGTGGCGGATCCACGGCATCGCCGCCGCGAGGTTCTCCAACGGCTCATCCTCGAGCCAGAAATGATAGCTGTCCAGCAGACACTGGAAATTCGGATGGTCGATTTCCCGAACGTACTCCATCGCCTCGCTGATCGAGTTGATGATGTTGCACTCGCCGCGGTTGAGCGGTTCCAGGACGAGGGTGATGCCGTGCTGCCCGCAAAGCCCGGCTGACACCCCGGCGAAGTCGAGGATCTGCTGGCGTGCCTGGTCCCGATCAAATCCGTCGGGCACGTTTCGCGCGCCGCCGCTCCCGAAGACGAGTGTCGAGATGTTCACCTCGGCGGCGCGTCGGACAACGCATTGCATGTACGCCCGCAACGCGTGGGAATCCGCATCGGGCCCGGTGATCTTGATGTGGGCTGGCACGAGCTGATTGGCCGCGGGAATGGAGAATGCGGAGCCAGCCATTCGGGCGCGCGCGTCCCATGCCGCATCTGGAACCGATGCGTCCAGGTACTGGTGGACCAGCGCCTCGAGGTAATCCCAACCGGCGGAGCGCAACAGCTCCGACCGGTCCAATGGCATGCAGATGCCGAACCGCATTGCTCGCTCCTTGACCGCAAAGGGCGGGATCATAAGGAATTGCCCGGCGCGCGTCACCAGCGCAACAAAGAGAAGAGCCGCGCACGCAGTAAGCGGAGGATTTAACGGCCCGCCAATTCGCTGGCCGTGGAGGTGCTCGACCCTCCGCTTACTTCTTGAGCGGCTCCTTGCGCGGCTTCCGTTGCTGGACAATCGATCCGCCTGACCGAAGAATCGCGGCATGGCACGTCTGGGCGATCTCCCTTACATCTTCAAGACGGTCGGCATCATCCCCTATTGCCGGCGGGTCTGGCGGGAGGTGACGGACGACAGCCTCTTTACGTGGGCGTCGGCGCTGGCGTATTCCTGGCTGTTCGCGATTTTCCCGTTCCTGCTGTTTCTGCTGGCACTGCTGCCCTACCTCCCATCGCGCACGAAGGACCGGGCCGTCGAAAGTGTGCGCAAGGTGGTCTACGAGGAGATCCCTTCGACCGAGTCCGCCGACATGATCTGGAACAACGTGGCACCGGAAAAACTTGTCCGCGAAAACAAACGCAGCGTGTTGCTCCTGGGCCTGGGCCTCGCCCTGTGGTCGGCGGCGGGCGGCATGGCGATGACCATGTCCGCGCTGGACCGCTGCTACGACGTTGAACGGGGACGTAACGTGTTCAAACAGCGGGCGATCGCGGTGGCGCTCACGATCGTCGTAATCGTGCTTATGGTGGGAATCATTTGTCTGCTTCCCGTCGCCACCCTCGTCAAGGCGTGGATGACGACCCGCATTCCCAACCACTTGATCCTGGTCTTCGATATTGCGCGGTGGACGTTGTCCGTTCTGTTTATGGTGAGCGTGCTGGCGCTGGTCTATCACTTCGGCCCCAGCGTTCGACAGCGTTTTCACTGGCTCACGCCCGGAGCGGCGTTCTGCGTGGTGGTCTGGGTGACGCTGGCCGTCGCATTCCGCATCTACATCGAGCGGATGGGCGGCAAGAGTTACGCGAAGACGTATGGCGCGGTCGGCGGAGTGGTGATCCTGCTGTTGTTCTTCTACATCGACGCGGTCGTGCTGCTGATCGGCGCGGAGATTAACAGCGAGATCGATTTCCAGGTGCTACAGATCCGCCGGGGCACGCGCGATTTCCGCAAGGCGGACGATCTCTCCCATCCCGCGCCCACCTCGATCTAATCGCCCCGCTCACGGCGAGAGGTGCGTGAGCCGCTCGTCGGCGAGGTCGAGGCGGTACATGATCTGGTTGTAGTCGTAACGGGGCGTCGGATCGCCCTCGCGCGAGAAGGTTGAAGCGTAAGTTCCGTCGAAGTAGATGAACCGGCCGCCGGCCTGGTCGAATAATTCGTGCTGCGTGGGGTTGTAAAACGAGTAGCGATCGTGGGTGAGGATCCTCCGTGCCCAGCGCCACGGGCCTTGTGGATCGGAAGCTTCGGCGTACCAGACCTCGCCAAGGAATGAAGGCGAACCTTTGATCTGCACGCCGATCAGCACCCACTGCTTGCGGAACTCATTCCAGCGAACCGATCCTCGATGGATAACGATGCGCTGCTTCGTCTCCACATCGTGGAGATCAAAGGGGGACGCCTCGGCCGATAACTTGCCTGCGCTGATCCACTTGTCGAGCTTTTCAGCTTCGACGGCCGGCGTGTCGCGCTTCCATCCCCAGTGAATGGCGCCGTTCGCACCACGATCGAGCGGAGGCGTTTCCGCCTCCCCCTCGGTTAGGCGACTGCCCGCCACCAGTGGCGTGAAGGCCTCGTACGCGCCCAGGTCGCGGACATGGGCCAGGTCCGCCTTCACGCGCAAGACGGGGAACGACTCACCGAAATAGACGTAATGGATCCCGTCGACCGTCCGCCGGAAAGGATGCCCGCGCGGGTAAAGGGGCGCATCCAGCGGAACGTCGGCGAGAAAGACGAATTTGTCCGCCGCATCGTCGTAAACCGCCAGTTGCCGGCCGACAGTTTCACCGAGCTTGCGAATTTTCGAAAACGTTCCGACGAGCCGCTCGACCCCCTTCTCATCCGGCACGACCATGAGCCCGTCGAGCCAGAGCGGATCATTGTCGCGATGGTCAATCATCGGCCGGCTAAAACCGTCGCGATCGGTGAAGTAGGAAAGATCGACACCTACGGCGGGATCCAGACCTCCGTACGACGGAAGGTCTGAGGTCGCGCCGCTGGTCCAGAACTGTCCGAGCGGGTGAATCTGGCGGCTGGTGTCGCCCCAGAACCAGCGGATCTTGCCGCGGTAGAGCGCCACCTGCACGCTGTCCTGTCCCACGACCCCGCCGGCGAGCAACGGCTCACGAATCGGGGCGGTTTTACCGAGCGCAACGCTATCGCGGTAAATCCCCTCGCCGGTGATTCGGTAAAGACGCTCGGCGATGTTCAGACGTTTGATGGAGAGGAGGGCGGAGCCGCCGGGCTTGAGGTCGATGCTCTGTCCGACGCCGCCGAACCCGTCGGCCGGGAACCGATAGCCGTGGCTCCTGACCTCAAAGTAAACGCGATGGCCGAGCAGTGCGGCGTCATCGATCGCCGCATATCCAGCGCTGTCGGTGACGAAGCGCACGTGGCTCACGGTGGCGAGCTCGACGAGCGGCACGCCGCGTCCGCTCGCGTCATCCACCACGCGGATCGCGAAGGGCGTCGGTGCCGACCGCGTTTGCTCGAGCGCGGGCAGCGCGATCGCCGCCGCCGCGGTAACGAGCCAGAGGAAAAGGCCGTGTCGGCGACCCATCGTCGTTCCGGTCCCCGGGGCTAACGGTCCATCGTCATAATCTTCGTCTGCGCGCGGGAGGCGCGAGGGTGATCGTGGGCGTACTCGCGCACCCACTTGAGGGTCGAGGCCACCGCGACGGTCAGGAAGAGGAGGATGACGTTGAACTTCATCCACTTCGCGTGGTTCCGTCTGGGCTCGCGTCCCGCTAGCAACCACAACGCGATCGTCCAGATAATGAGGGCGATCAGCAGGTGCAAGCCGAAGAGGCCATGTGCGACGCCAGGCCAGTTGTTGTAGGTGGGCCAGTTTCGGACGGCGTTGTAGATGCCGCTGATGAGGAACAGGAGTATGCAGGAGTGAACGACCATCTTGAACGCGCGGCGCGTCCGCAGGAAGGTTGCGTCACGCGATTCCGGATCGAGCGGTTTGATTGCGGCGGGCATCACGAAACGCATGAAAAAGGCGCTGCCGAACACAACGCAGGCGGTCACGATATGAAGCCAGCGGAAGAAGATATCGACGGGCGTCCAGGGAGTCATGACGCCATCATAGCCCCGGGGAGCGTGAAGCACCTAAATTAGCTGATCCAGACCACCAAGCCCGATCGCTTCATTGGAGAAGAATGGCTCGGCGTACGCCGTCCCGATCCTTCCGCCGAAGTATCCATTGAGCGTCTTGAGCATCCCGATCACCGGACTGTTGTTCTCGATGAACTGAGATTCATAAGCGCGGACGGCGGCGAGCTTCATCTCGATCTGCGCCGTCACGTCGAGGCAGAACGTCGGCTGAAAGTTCATCAGCAGGTGCGTGCAGTAGTAGTAAATGACGCGCTTGGGATAGCACGGCTCGCCGGGGATATCGCTCCTGGTCAGCTTGGCATCGAAGCGTGCATCCTCGGCGATCCGCGTCACCGCGACGTGATCGGGATGGGCGTCGATTGGAAACGGGACGAAGAGCCAGTCGGCACGATGCCGCCGAATGACTGCCGCGACCCGATGCCGCGCTTCGATCGAATGGACAACCTGGCGATTGGGCAGCCCGACAAGCGTCCGTTCCACGCCGAGGATCTTCGCGGCCGCCGCCGCTTCCCGCGCGCGCCGCTCCGGCGTGCCCAGGGGCGTCGGCTCGCCGTTGGTCATGTCCACGAGGTGAACGCGATGCCCCTGCGAGATGAGCCGGGCGATCGAGCCGCCCATGCCCAGTTCCTGATCGTCGGGATGGGGACCAATGACGAGGATCGATGCCATGTTTGTCTTCAGCGTCAACGGCCCTGCGACATCACGTCGTCAACGACGATCGAAAATCCCGGGAGGATCTCCGAGGTTGCTTGCTGACCGATCCCGAACCGTCCATGCTCCATATATTGATCCCTCACGAGCCGTAGAAGCACCACAACTTTGGCCGCGGGATCGACGATCCAATATTCAGGAATGCCGGCGGTGGCATATTCGCGGCGCTTGGTCACGTAGTCGCGATCCGGATCGTCTGGGCTCACGACTTCCATGACGACTTCCGCCGATTCGGCGAAAGCCTCGCCCGCCCGGGCGTTCTGGTCTGTTGTCATATAGAGCAGATCGGGTTCGCGGAACTGTCCCGAGGGCATGCGCAATCGGTAGGGCGCGACAAGCAGAACGCCACCGCGCGACGTGCTGGTTATAAAGGCTCTCAACATCTCGTACAAAAACAGAGCGATAAGCTGATGTGTTTTTGTCGGCACCGGCAGGACCTCGACAATTCCATTATCAAACTCGACCAACCGGTTCGTCTTTAAGGATAAGTATTGCTGTTCCGTCCAGAGCCCCTGTTCCGGGAACAGCTCGGCAATCTCCCAGACTGGCTCGCCGCGGCGGCGGGAAGCGTGAGGATGGACCGGTGCAAACGACATTTCGCTACAGTATACGCAATTCAGTAATGATGGGCTGCATAGGCTCCAGCGGCCGCCTCGTTCATTCCCCCAGCTTCAAATCGCGCCGCAGGCCCGCCGATAGTGACTCGGTCAGCGCCGCCGTGATCCGCGTGTCGTTCAACTGTAGCGCCCGGGCGCGCAACAGCAGACCGACACTGGCACGGCGCTGGACCGCAAAAGGCTGGGCATCGAGCGGGGTGGCGAGCTTCGCCAACTCCGCGGCCAATCCTTCGGGGAATTGCTCGCACGGGGACACGTAGACCGCGACGCCGTTCACGAACGTGGTGATCGGCAGGTAACGGCGGCGCACCGCGGGCCATTGGGTGGCGGCGAAAAAGTCTCCGTGGGCGAATCCTTCGAACGCGGCGGCGGTTGCCTCTCGATAGGGAACGATCAGGTTGCGGAGCTGTTCGGCGTCGATCTGCCAGTCGGCCCAGCGCGCCAGCACGTCGCCGCGGCGCAGGACCGCATCCGTCATCGCCGCGTCGCGCAGCGCGCCGGCCAGGGCGGAGGCGGTCTGGAGCTGCTCGAACTTCGCGGGATCCATCGGCTTGGCGGCCGCGCCTTCCGAAGCCAATTCGCTGATCAGCGCCGCACGCCGGGCATCGAAGCCTTCCAGCTTTCCTCCGGCCCAGATCCGTGCCGTCGCCACCGGCACCTGTCCGGCGCTCGGTACCGCCTCGCCGGCCAGGACGGCCAGGCGGCCGATGTCCGCGATCACGCTCGCGGCATCGTCGCGCAGGGCCGACGAAGGGGACGACCCCAGGGCACTGACGGCCGTCCAGGCCCGACGTTCCAGCCCCCCTGCCGGCCGCGGCTTGAACCCCGCCAGGACTTGCAGGGCGCGTGGCAGGCGCTCGATCGATTCGATTCTGCCCAGCGTTTGTCGCATGGCGGCGACGTGGCCGGCGAGCGGATCGGGATTGGCAGCGGGACCCGCCAGTTGCGACGCATCGTCGAGCACACTCGCACGGTGAGCAGTAAACTGGCGGGCGAGGTCATCGACGTTCTTTTTCTGGCCCGCCGGAAGCGATGTCACGCCGCGGCCGTCGAAGCGGCCGCAAAGTTGCAGGTACTCTTCGACCACGTCGAACAGCTTCGCACCCTTGTCCGGGTTGCGCTGGATCCAGACGAACGCGGGACCGAGGCGGTCGCGGAGCTCCGGCGAAAGGCTGAGCCGGCGGATCCGCACGAGCGTCGCGTGATAACGTCCCAGGCTTTCGAGCCGTCCCCGCCCGGCGTTGCGGGTGCGAACGTCCGTGAAGAGGGCCAGCCCGTCGGCGACCTGCGTTTCCAGCGCGGGGCGGTCGGCCGGATCGAGCGCCGTGTTGTGCTGGATCCCGTCAGCCAACTCGATTGCCCGTGAGAGGGTATCGATCATGAGCGGGCCGGCATCGGCGGGATGCGGATCCGCCGCGGCGCCCGCCAGGGCGAGCAACTGCCGGCGCAACGGCGTGGAAACGGTCAGCGTTTGCGCCCGCCGCACCAGTTCCGTCAAGGCTGGCGGCGTCACCGCGCGATGCTGTGATGCATCGTCCTCGGGACGCGGCCGCATCATCGGGATGTCCTTGACCTCCCCGGCGGCCGGTCCGGCAGCGCTGAAGAGCGCAACGCTGGCGGCGTGGCACACCTCATCCACCTGGGCCGGATTCTTCAGCTCCGGCAGCTTGTAGGTCATCTCGTGAAACTTCCCCAGGCCATCGAGCTGGGCAGAAGTCAAAGACTGCTTTGAGTTCTGAAGCGCCTGCCCGAGAAGTTTCAAGGCTGAATGCAGCGACGCCGCTCGCAGCGTGCAGCAGATCTGAAGGTCGCTGCCGGGCGGGGCATCGGCACCCTTGGCAGAGAGCAGCCGGCCGAGGATCCGCGCGTCGATGTGAAGCTCCAGCAGCGGGCCGTTCAGATCAGACGGCTCGCCGCGCTTTTCCATTAACGCCGCGATCTCCGACTCCAGGCGCGATGCCTGATCGGTCAACATCCATTTTTCAAAGGCATCAGGAGACGCGGCGCCAGGCGGTGGCGATGCGGGCGCCGGGGCGGCGTGAAGGCGCAACGGAATGAACGGGAGAACGATCGACGACGAGAGAAGGAGCAACAAAAGCGCGCCGGCTTTTCTCATGGGGCCGGCCCAGTATACAGGATGTCAAACGTTTGGATGCAAGCAAACGAGGGCCGGGCAGATTCCCCATCCAGCGCCCTCACCTTGGCGCGACGCGGAACCTGCCCGACGATGTACATGGCCTCACGATCGAGGCGATGCGATCAGCGGCCGTAGTAATAGACCTGAGCGGAGGTCCGGTAGTACGGTCCGTTGCCGGAATTCACGGAAACGCTGCCGCCGTCATTCGGATCGGTCGAGGAATACGTTGGCGGCGCGGAATACGTCGGGGGAGCCGAATACGTCGCCGGGGCGGGCGTGTAATAGGTCGGGGGTGGCGAGTAAACGACGGGCTGGCTGTAATAGACCACCGGGGGCGGAGCGTAATAGACGGGTGGCGCGTAGCAGATGGGCGGGCTGTAGCAAGCGCCGCCGTAATACGAATACCGGGGGGCGCAATATCCGCCGCCATAGTACGAGTAGCGGGAGCCGCAATATCCGCCGTAATACCCACCCCCGAATCCAAAGCCGCCAAAGCCGATGCCCACGCCAATCGAGATCCCGCCACGACCATGGCCGCCGCCGTGCCCATGTGCCGATGCGATACCCGGCAATGCGCCGAGGGCCAACACCGCGCTGAGAATTGCAGATTTCATGAGATGGCTCCTTCTTCGAAGACTTCAAGCGTGGTCCCGCGCAATCGCGTCCATGGTGGTGGACACGGCCTAAACGCGAAGGTTAGGCTGGCCAGGGTTGAATTTGCACGAAGTCGCCAAAGCTGAAAAGTCGGTTTTTCGATTGCCCAGGGATTTTTTTATTGCACCCGGTTCAGCGATTGATACATTTTCCCCTGCACAAAAGGAGGACGCTAAGCGCGAAATGTCCCAAACGCAGTCGCCTCGGCCCACCAAGTTCATCTCTCATCTTCTCGGCGCCTGGACGATTGCGGTGATGGTCTTCCTCTACCTGCCGATCGTCCTCCTGTTCGTCTACTCGTTTAACAGCTCCAGCCAGGCTATCCGCTGGCAATCGTTTA
Source organism: Tepidisphaerales bacterium (assembly GCA_038240605.1). Taxonomy (GTDB): domain Bacteria; phylum Planctomycetota; class Phycisphaerae; order Tepidisphaerales; family Tepidisphaeraceae; genus JBBSDP01. The sequence continues at coordinate 15,464 of JBBSDP010000008.1, forward strand.
CCGTCGCCTGGTACGGCCGGCTATGGCACGACCACGAGCTGGTCGACGGACTCATCAACAGCCTCATAATCGCCGCCTTCACGACCGGTATCTCCCTAATGCTTGGAACTGCGGCGGCATGGCTGCTCTACCGCTATCAGTTCCCGGGACGCCGGCTGATCGACGCGCTTTTGCTCATCCCCCTGATCATTCCCGAGGTGGTAATGGGCGTGAGCCTGCTGGCGTTGTTCGTGGTCATGCGCTGGGACGTGGGGTTCGCGACCACAATCGTCGCCCACGTCACGTTCTGCTTTCCGTTCGTGATGGTCGGCGTGCGGGCGCGGCTCGAAGGGCTGGACCCATCACTGGAAGAGGCCGCGATGGACCTGGGCGCTACGCCCCTGGTGGCCTTCACGCGCGTCATCGTGCCATACCTTCGGCCGGCGATCATTTCCGGCGGACTGCTCGCGTTCGCATTGTCGATGGACGAGCTGATCGTCACGAGTTTCACCGCGAGCCCCGAGTCCTACACGCTCCCGATCCGCATCTATGGCCGGGCCCGGCTGGGCCTCGATCCATCGCTGAACGCGATCTCGGCATTGTTGATCGCCTTTACCACTTTGCTGGTGCTGGCCGCCGAACGCCTCCGAAGGCTTCACACGGGCCGCGCTGTCGCCACCGCCGGAAGTTTGTCATGAACGATCAACAGCTTGCCGATCGCCATTTCGCGCGCCGTTCGCGGCAAGTCAGCCGGCGGTCCTTCAACGCCGGGATTCTCGCGCCCGTCGTCGGCGCTGCGCTGTTGCCGCTGGGTTGCCGCCGAAGCATCCGGAGCGGGAGCGCCAGCGAGCCTCTGAACCTGCTGGCCTGGTCGGAATACGTGCCGCCCGCGGTCATCGATGGGTTCACCAAGGAGACGGGCATCAAGGTCAGCTACGCCACCTATTCCTCCAACGAGGAGATGCTCTCCAAGTTGCTGGCCGGCGGGACGAAGTATGACCTGATCCAGCCATCGGAGTACACGGTGGAAGCGCTGGTCCGGCAGTCCAAGCTCGCGCCGCTGAACTTCGACCGCATCCCCAATCTCGCCAACATCGCGCCGGACATGCTTCACCTGCCGTACGACCCGGAGCAGAAATACTCCGTCCCCTACATGTCCGGCACCGTCGGGATCGTGGTGAACACACACAAGGTCGCCAAGCCCGTCCGCGGCTACCGGGGCGTTTTTCGGCCCGAGCACCGCGGGCGAATCGTGGTCGTCGACGACCCGCGCGAGATGGTGTCGTGGGCGATGAACACGCTGGGGCTGAACATCAACGAGGTTACCCCGCAGGCGCTGGAACGGGTTAAGCCTGTGCTCGCTAATTGGATCCCGCTCATCCAGGCGTTCAATTCCGACAGCCCCAAGACGCCGTTGATCGACGGCGATGTCGATCTCGGTGTCGTCTTCAGCGGCGATGCGGCGATCTGCTATCAGCAGGACAGGAAATTTCAGTACGTGCTTCCCGAGGAAGGAGCGCACCGGTTCATCGACAACCTCTGCGTCCCCACAGGCGCGCCGCACCAGGCGACGGCGGAGCAGTTCATCAATTACATCCTGCGCCCTGACGTGAGCAGATTAATTTCCGACAAGTTCCCCTACACCAACCCCAACCTCGCGGCGCGCAAGCTACTTACCGCCGATCAACTGGCGAACCCGGCGAGCTACCCGCCAACCGCCGGCAAGTTGGAAACCTTCCGCGATATCGGCGCGATGTCGTCGGAGGTGGACAAGATGGTGACGGACCTTCGCGTGAAGTACGGGCGTTGATCCGCGCGATCCGACGCGCGCCGCTGCCGCCGAGCCGACGCGCCCACCGTTCACCTGACGAACGCCGAGGAGTGCCACCCATGACCCCAATGCCCACTGCTACTGGCCTGACCACGGCGGGTCGCCCGCCCGGCGTCGCCGGATGGGCGCTGATGGCGCCGCTGGCGACGTGGCTCGGATTGTTCGTGGCTGCGCCGCTGGTGATCCTCCTGGCTTACAGTTTCTGTCAGCGTGATGCGCTCGGGCAGGTGGTGCCGGCCTTCTCAACGCACAATTACGCCCGCGTGTTCGACGTCGTCTACCTGCGGATCCTGGGCTCGTCGATCTTTTACGCCGGCCTCACGACGATCCTGTGCGGCATCGTCGGATACCCCGTCGCCTATTACATGGGGCGCGCACCCCCGCGCCGCCAGAGTCGGCTGCTGATGCTGGTGATGATCCCGTTCTGGGCGAGTTTCCTGATCCGCACCTACGCGTGGATGACGATCCTCAAGGAGAACGGGCTGCTCAACGGCCTGCTGTATGCGGCGCGGATCATCCCCGACGTGCTATCAGGCCCGATGCACCTGATGTACACGCCGTTCGCGGTTGTGCTGGGGTTGGTCTACTCCTACCTGCCGTTCATGATCCTGCCCATCTACGGGAGCGTCGAACGGCTGGACGGATCGCTGATCGAGGCGGCGGCAGACCTGGGGGCCGGGCCGCTGCGCACGTTCGGTCGCGTGATCCTGCCGTTGACCTGGCCGGGCATCGCCGCGGGCGCAATGCTGGTCTTCGTTCCCTCCATCGGCATGTTCGCCGTCACGGACCTGATGGGCGGCAACCGCGTGCTGATGGTCGGCAACGTGATCCAGAACCAGTTCCAGGGCGCTGGTCGCGACAAGCCTTTCGGCGCGGCCCTGGGCGTTACGCTGATGGCGCTGTTCGCCGTCAGCTACCTCCTCGCCGCCCGCTCGCGCCGTGATCGCACACGTTGATAGATCAATCCCGCGCACGGGTGCGCTCGCGCGGGAGTGCAAAGCGCCTGCGCATCTGATCTTTTCCCGGCAACAATACAGAATTGGCGAGGGTCATGAGATGGTTGAACTGATCGGGGTGAACAAGCAATTCGGTGAGTTCGTCGCGGTGGACGATGTGAACCTTCAAGTGGGGTCGGGCGAGTTCCTCACGTTGCTCGGGCCATCGGGCTGCGGGAAGACGACGCTGCTGCGGATGATCTCGGGGTTCGAGACGCCCACACGCGGGACCGTCTGGCTCGACGGCCGCGACGTCACCGCCCTTCCCCCCTACCGCCGTGACGTGAACCAGGTCTTCCAGAGCTACGCGCTCTTCCCGCACCTGAACGTGCGCGACAACATCGCCTTCGGGCTGCGCATGAAGCGGACGCCGAAGGCAGATGTTCAGCAGCGCGTGGCACGCATGGTCGAAATGGTCGGCCTGTCCGGCATGGAAAACCGCCGGCCGAACCAGTTGTCCGGCGGCCAGCGGCAGCGCGTGGCCCTGGCCCGCGCACTGGTGTGCGAGCCCAAGGTGCTGCTGCTCGACGAGCCGCTGGCGGCGCTCGACGCGAAGCTGCGCCGCGCCATGCAGGTAGAGCTCAAACGACTCCAGCAGCGCGTCGGCATCACGTTCGTCTTCGTGACCCACGATCAGGATGAGGCGCTGGTGATGTCGGATCGCATCGCGGTCATCAACCGCGGCCATATCGAGCAGATCGGCCCGGTCTCGGAGATCTACCACCGACCCGCGACTCGTTTCGTCGCTGATTTCCTGGGGCAGGCCAATCTGCTTCCGGCCCGTGTCGTGCAGCGCGAGACGTTTGAAACGGAACTGATGGTCGCCGACGAGATCCGCGAGCGCATCCCGTCATCGAGACTGCCCGATGGGGCGAGCACGGCGTTTCTCGCCTTTCGCCCCGAGAAGGTGCGGCTGGTGCCCGACGTGGCAAAGCCCGACGATCGGAGCGCGTGCGAGCCCAACTCGTTCATCACCACGATCGCGGAGGAACTCTTTCGCGGCGCAACCGATCAGTTGCTCCTGCGTACACCCAAGGGAACCGAACTGACGGCGGTCGTGCCCAACGGCAGCGCGACGGTCCTGGCGATGCACCGGGGGGACCGTGTGCTCTGTCACCTGCATCCCGACGACCTGATCGTGCTCAACGCCGGGCAATAGCCAGACGCGCGGTTTCAGTCAAGATCGTCGGGGATCTGATCCAGATCTCGATAGCTGCGCGGCCGACGGATGGGTTCGGGCAGCACCGGCTCATCGTTGATCAAGTGCCGATCCGTCGAGCCCGTGCGCGGAACGGTCTGGATCCGCGTCGGTTCAACCAGGGCCGGCGCGGGTGGTGGCGTGGGCGCTGGCGGCACGCGACGCGGCGGCAATGGCGGCCGTACCGGAGCCCCCGCGTGGGCGATCGGGGGTGGCGCTTCGGTAGCCGGCTCTCCGTTCTCCTCGCCAGGACCCTCGCGACGACGGCCACGACCTCCCCGGCGACGGCGCCGCCTGCGCGGCGCATCACCTTCCTCTTCGGGAACCGAGTCTCCACCGGGGTCAGCACCGACGGGCGAAGGCCGACCGCGACGCACTGGAGCGTCCACCGCTTCGTTTCCCGGCCCAGGGCCGTCGCCGACCTCCTCCAGGTCGTATTCCCCGCGCGTCTCCTCGACCGGCTGCATTGGCTCGTCCGACTCGGCGCGCACCTCTTCATCGGCGACGCGATCGTCAAGAACATCGCGGTCGTCACGATCGTCCCCGACGAACATCGGCTCTTCGTCCTCTGCCGGACGCGCGTGGCCGCCGGCTTCGACGGGCGGCCCGGCCGGCGGCTGTGCGTCCTGCCCGCCGCGCCCGCGACCCCGCCCTCTTCGGCCACGACGACGCCGGCGACGCGGGCCGCCGCCCTGTTCATCGCCGGAAACGTTGGTTTGAGAATCACGATCACCACGCCCCGCCGCGGCAGCCGCCGCCGGCCGGACATCATCCATCGGCGGCTCATCGTCCTGCCCAGCGCGATCGTCCGACCGCTCGTCGTTGTCAGCGTCGTCGAACTCCCGCACGGAATGCGCCGCCGCCGGCGGAGGCATGCTCGCGCCTTCGTCGGTCTCGTCGTCCATCCGGCGCTCGCGCTCATCCAGGTCCGCCTCAACGCTGTCCAGGTCGTAGCGATCGTCGGCCACCTCCGGCTCACGCGGCGGCGGTGGCGGCGGCAACTTCTGCTGATGCGGACGGCGGTCAGGGAACGCCGGCTTGCGCCGATCGTCCGGCCGTCCAACGCCGCGACCGCGTGCACTGCTGCCGCCTCGCTGCGAAGACGATGGCTGCGGCCGTGAACCAAGCTGAGTCGTGTGCGGCAACGCGCTGCCGGGGCCAAGCTCTTCGATGATCACGAGCCCGTCGCGGTTGTCGAAGAGGTCCAGCCGCATCTCGTCGAGACCCAGGGCCGCGTCCGAGCGGATGACCACCTGCTTCTGGGAGCGCGATTCCATTTCGGCAAGCTGGCGGCGCTTGCGGTTCTGAAGGTAATAGGAGACGTCCGGGCAGACCGACAGCTCCACCCGCACCACCCGCGCATCGTGCGTCGCGATCGCCAGGCGGCGCATGACGTCGAGGCTCATGCTCTCCGGCGTCTTCACCAGCCCCGCGCCCTTGCAGTGCGGGCAGTCGAAGTAGATCGACCGCTTCAGCGACGGACGCATGCGCTGGCGCGTCATCTCGATGATGCCGAACTGGCTCATCCGCAGCACCTTGGTACGGGCGCGGTCCTTCTTGAACTCATCGTGCAGGCGGCGCTCCAGGTCACGGCGGTGCCGCTCGAAACGCAGGTCGATGAAGTCGCAGATGATCACGCCGCCCAGGTCGCGAAGGCGAAGCTGGCGCGGGATCTCGTCGGCGGCCTCCATGTCGGTCTTGTAAGCGGTCATCTCCGCGTCGGAGTGGTCGCGGAACTTGCCGCTGTTCACGTCGATCGCGACGATCGCTTCCGTCGAGTCGATCACCAGCGAGCCGCCGCTCGGCAGCGGCACGTGGCGGCTGTACATCATCTCGATGTCTTTTTCGATGCCGTACTTGTGGAAGAGCGGCACCGGGTCTTCGTACAGCTCCACCTTATTCTTGGTGCGGGGGTTGGTGATCTTGATCACGTCCTTCACCCGCCGGGCAACGTCCTTGTTGTCGACGACGATCTTCTCAACGTCGCTCGTGAACACGTCGCGCACGGTACGGCTGACCAGGTCCCCCTCGGTGTACAGTTCCATCGGGCCCGGGCCTGACGCGATCTTCTTCTTGATCTGCTCCCACAGGCGGGCGAGGTACTTCAGGTCGCGCTCGACTTCCGCCTTGGTCTTGCCGACGCTCTCGGTGCGGATGATGAAGCCGCAGTCGTCGGGCGGGGTGAGGGCGTCGAGGATCTGCTTGAGCCGGCGGCGCTCGTCCTCGTCTTCGATCTTCTTGCTCACGCCGCGGCCGCTCACGCCCGGCATCATCACCAGCATGCGCCCGGACACGGAGAGGTAGGTGCTGAGCGTCGGGCCCTTGGTCCCGATCCCCTCCTTGATCACCTGCACGACGATCTCGTCGCCCCGGCGCAGGCAGCGCTGGATGGGGGGACGGTCCCGGCGGGCCATCTTCTTGCCGATGAACTCGTGCACGTCTTCGCCATTGCGCCCGAAGTAACTCGGGAGCAGGTCGCTGATGTGCAGGAACCCGTTGCGCCCCAGACCAAAGTCGACGAACGCCGCCTGGATCGACGGCTCGACGTTGGTGACCCGCCCCTTGTAGATGTTATTGACGTGGGACGTGGAGCTGGTGCGCTCCATGTAAAGCTCTTCGAGCTTTCCGTCTTCCACGAGTGCGATTCGGCATTCTTCGCCCTCGGAGACGTTAATCAGCATCTCTTTTTTTTTCATCCAATACCGGGTTCGCAGGGGCCCGGGGCTGGAGGTTCAGTGAAGAGCACGCGATTACGCCGTGCGCGCTCACACCCGCTGAATCGCCAACCCCGCGCCCCTTGCGGGACCCACTCCTCAAAATGCTTCCGGGATGATCTTCCGCGTCTCTTCGCGCAGGAAGTGCATCACCTGTCGTTCACTGTCGAAACTCATGACTCTTCGCGCGACCTGACGCGCGTGTTCCATGCTGGTCGAGCGAATGATCTTCTTCACTTCCGGGATGTCCGGCCCGTTCATGCTGAAGAGGTTCAGCCCCAGCCCAAGCAATAACAGAGTGTACAGGGGGTCGCCCGCCATTTCACCACACACGCTCACGCTGATCGAGTGACGCGTCCCTTTGCGGATCACGTCACGCAACAGCGCCAGCACCGCCGGGTGGGCTGGACAGAAGAGCCCCGCGACCTTCTCGTTGGTCCGGTCGACTGCCAGCGTGTACTGGATCAGGTCATTGGTGCCGATCGAGAAGAAGTTCACCTCGCGGGCAAACTGGTCGGCCATGATCGCCGCCGACGGCACCTCTACCATCATGCCGATCGGGATATCCCGCCGAAACGCGATCCCCTCGTCTTCCAGTTCCTCCATGACGTCGTTGAGCAGCATTTTCGCCTGCCGCAATTCCATCAGCGTGCAGATCATCGGGAACATGATCCGCACGTCCCCGAGGCTGCTCACCCGCATGATCGCCCGAAGCTGGCGCTTGAACATCGGGATGTCGTGCAGGCACATGCGGATCGAGCGATCCCCCAGGAACGGGTTGCGCTCCGGGTTCTGCGCCTTCGCCTGTGTGTACTTGTCCGCCCCAAGGTCCAGAGTGCGGATGACCAGCGGCCGCCCGCCCAGCCGGCGGACGGCGTCGGCATACGAATTATAGTGGTCTTCCTCGCTCGGTTCATGGTCTGAGGCGAGGTAGAGAAATTCAGTGCGGTAGAGCCCGATTCCCTGGGCTCCCTGGCGCAGGGCGTCGTCGATGTCCTCGGGGAACTCAATGTTCGCCTGGAGGCCCAGGACGTGGCCGTCGGTCGTCTCCGCCGGAAGCTGCGCCAGCGGCAGCAAGTCGGTCGTGAGTTGGGTGAACCTGCGGCCGGCCTCGCGGTATTCAGCGAGCTGTTCGGCATCTGGGTTGATGATGACGACGCCGCGCGTGCCGTCGATCACCACCACGTCCCCGGCTCCGACCTCGCCCGTGACGTTCCCCAGCCCCACGACCGCCGGGATGCCCATGGCCCGAGCGACGATCGCGGTGTGGCTGGTTCGACCGCCGACATCGGTGGCAAACCCCTTCACGTGCCGGCGGTCCAGCGCCGCGGTCTGCGAGGGGAGCATATCGTGAGCGATCACCACGACATCCTGCGTCAGGTGCGCCAAGTCCTCATGCCGGCCCCCGATCAGCGTCCGCAGCACGCGGCGCTCGATGTCGTGCACGTCCTTCACCCGCTCGGAGAGATAGCGGTCCGCCATCTGCTGGAAGTTGGTCGCGTAGCGACGCATCGTCGAGCTAAAGGCATACTCGGCAGTGGTGCGGTTCTTCTTGATCTCGCTGGTAGCCTGCTCGATGAGGCTCTTGTCGCGGAGCATCGCCAGGTGGAAGTCGAGGATGTTGCCGATGTCGCGCCCCAGCTTCAGCACCGTTGCATCGCGCAGCTCGACGAGTTCCTCGGTACTGCGGGCGATGGCCTCCTCCAGCCGGCGCACTTCCTGCGCGACCTGGTCCAGTTCGATGTGTCGTTTGGGCACCAGCAGGTCCTCGGCGTCCAGCACGACTGCCGTGCTGATCACTACGCCAGGAGATACGCCGATGCCTTTCTTGATTTCCATGATTACAGGGTTCATGGTTCATGGTTCAGGGTTCAGTGCCGCGGCGGGCCACATCTTCAGTGAACCCTGAACCCCGAACCCTGTACCCTCCCTTATTCTTCCCCAAACTTACTCTCGAACAGTTCCGCGAGCTTCCGCACCGCCGCATCGGCGTCATCGCCGTCGGCATCGATGCGGAGCGGCGTGCCTTCCGTGGCGGCCAGGATGATCATCTGCATCACGCTTTTCCCATCCGCTTCGGCCGGCTCGTCGCCTCCCTTGGAGACGGTCACCGTCGAGGCAAACTGGTTCGCCAGGTCCACGAATTGCATCGCCGGCCGCGCGTGGAGACCCAGCTTATTGGAGACGATGATTTCCCGCGACGCCGTGGACATCTGTTAGGGTTCGGGGTTCGGGGTTCGGGGTTCGGGGATTCAGGGTTCAGGCGGGGAAGCAGGGAAACTCGGCGGCTCAGGGCCCTTCTTTACTGAACCCTGAACCTTGAACCCCGAACCCTCGCCGCTCGGTTATTTCCCCTGATCTGCCTCGTCGAGCAGTTCCATGATGGCGTCGCGCGTGCCGGCCCCGCGAAGGAAACGACGGAACATGTCTTTCTGGAGGTTGCTGAAGACGATGTTCATCGCCTGCAAGTGCTGCTGCGGCTGATTCTCCGGGGAGAGCAGCAGCACGACGCTGTAGACTGGCTGGTGATCGAGGGCCGCGAAGTCGATGCCGTGAACGCTGCGGCCCAGCGTCCCCACCATCTGCTTCACCTTCGGGTGCTTGGCGTGCGGCACCGCTACGCCCTTCCCAAAGCCGGTCGAGCCGTTCTGTTCGCGCTTGACCAGCGCGGCCACGACCTCGTCCACCGCCGACTCCGGCAGCGCGCCGGCCCTGGCCAGCGCCGTGCAGAGTTCGCGAATGGCACCGTCCCGATCCGTTGCCGCCAGTTCCGGTTGGACCGCGTCGGCGATGATGAAATCTTTCAGCTTCATGTTCTCTCGAAAAAGGAATCCGCGCGCCTTGCGCACGGTGTAAGGCTCACACACATTCCGGTTCCCGTTCGCGGGAACGTCCACCCCTGCGATGCGCCGCCACCGCGGTTGTCGTCGTCATCGCGCTGCTGTTACCCCGCGCACTGGTTCGCTGGTCTTAAGCCTCTCCGCGCACGGTTGGCTTGGCATCGCCGGGGTGCTTGCGGTTGCGAAACTTTTTCTTGTGCTCGGATAACTGACGTTCCAGCTTGTGCACGCAGCCGTCAATGCAGGCGTAGGCGTCCCCCTCATCGTGATGGGCAATGAAAGTATCGCGGTGCTCGGCCTTCACGATCATCTCGACCCGAGTGCTATCTTTGCCGGCGTCAAACACAACCTCAATTTCCTGAATCAGGTCATAATATTTATTGAGCTTGCCGGCCTTTTGTTCGGCGTACGTCTTGAGCGGCGGGGTTACGTCCATGTGCCGTGAGGATACGGTGATCAGCAATGGGGACACTCCTTTCTCTATGCGGTCCATCTCGCGCTGGCATGCGCCGCCCGCATTGTAGCGGAAACACGTCACGGAAACCGCGCCCGCATTCGAGCGCGCTGCGCACTCGGCGCTACGGATGGGTAAGCGGCGCAACTACGCGCGCACCTGACGTCGGTTCGGTCGCGATCTTCGGCGGCTCGGCGGGCGGCACCTCGGCCGGCGGCCCATCGGGGAAGGCCGCGGCCGCTACATGGCTCGTCTCGCCTGGAAGCCCGATGGCCTTTCCCGGCGCGATCACGCCGCCGCTCACCAGCAGCCGCATCGCTTCCTCGACCGTCAGCGGCAGTTCCACCACCGAATCGCGCGGCACCACCAGCACGTAACCGCTGAACGCCGTCGGTGATGAGGGGACGAAAACCGTCACCATGTCCTGTTTCGTCGCGTCGCTTAACGGGGGCAGTCCGCTGCCGGTCACCAGGCCGATCGACCAGATCCCCCGCGAGTGTGGCTGGACCGCCACTACCTGGCTGGCGCTGAACTGCCCCCCTTTGCGTTCGGCCAGCACGAAGTCGGTCACCTGCTTGACCGACGGATAGATCGCCCGCACCAGCGGGATCCGCATCACCCCCATCTCCACCAGCCGCCAAAGCGTTCGCCCGATGAAGTTGCCGACGAACACCCCGACGATGTAGACCAGCAACACCGCCAGTCCAACGCCCAGGATGCGCGTCCCCAGCAATTTCTCATCCCAGACCGCATGAATATGGGCGCCCGGCTCCTGCGGGATGAACCACCACCCCCCGGCCGTCAGCCAGACGTAGCGCACGCCCCAGATAATGTGCTGGCCAAGCGCCTCCCAGAGGAAGTCCCAGAGCCGCACCAACAGCCAAAGCGTAATGAGCGTGGGGAGGACCGCCGCCAGACCGCGAACGAAAAAACGGCGGAAATCTTCAAAGAAACTCAGTCGCCGCCGCGCAGGTCGCGTGTTCTGATCCCGTCGTAAAGTCACCGGGTACCCTGATTTACCGAACGCGAGGTGTTGGGGCGCGGGCAAGGCCGGTTCCGCGGCACTGATTGTCCTCTGCGCATTTTTACTCCCTCGAGTCCCAAAGATCAACCCAGCCTTTTACTTACGGCGTGCTTTCGATCTTGCCGAGAAGTTGGAACTGCCCCGTCGGCACGGTCACGAATTTTGGCTCATCGGTAACGGCGGCAAGCACGACCCATTTGGCGGGAACGGTCGCGTCGAGGTGACCATAGCCGTCCGCGTTGACGTCAAACGTGCCGACCGGCAGCTTTTTCTGGTCCGGCGTCACCACCCAGAGCTCATACGTCTTCCCCGGCGGCGGTGGCGATAGGCCAGTTACGGCAAAGTGGATCAACAACGTGCGCGGGTCCAGGAAAATCCGCCCCACGGCGCGCGATTGCAGCGGGGTTCCCTCCAGCGACGCGACCTTCACGTCGGGAGATTGCAGACGGCGAATCCGGTTCTGCTGCTGTTCGACAGTACGCTGGAGATCCTGCACCGACGCCTCCGATGCCGACTTCTCAATCTGGAGCCGCTGCGCCACGGCGCGTGCGCCGATCGCTTCGTCCTGTCGCGCCGTTGCGTACCGGGATTCACGCATGCCCCACATGCCCAGCGCGATCGCCGCAATCGCGGCCGCCGCCGCCAGCCCCCAGGGCCGCCAGCGAACGGGGCCCGCCGGGCCGCGAGTCATCGCGACCGGCCGAGGGCCGCGAGCAATGTTGGATGAAGCCGCCGGCGAGGCCGCGGCGCGCGACAGCAACGTATCGCGCAGGCTTGCCGGAGGGCTCGCCGGAGGAAGCGCCAGCGGCAGCAGATTCATGACCGCCTCCGCCTCGGCCAGAGCACCGGCACATCGTGGGCATCCGCTTTGCAGATGTTGGCGCAGCAGGTCCCGCTCCCCGTCGGCCAAGGCGTCGAGCAGGTATTGCGGGATCAGGTCCTGGTACGCCTCACACGTCACAACATAGCCTCTTGTTACATACGCCCCGGCGCGAATGACGGATGCAATGCGATCATCAAGCCTCGGCCCGACCTCCCAGCAAGTCACGCAAGCGGAGCAAACCCTGACGAATTCGCGATTTCACCGTGCCCAGCGGCTCCCCCGTCCGCTGGGCGATCTGGCTGTGGCTGAGCGCATCAAAGAACGCCATTTCCATCGTTTCGCGCTGCGAATCAGGGAGTTGTGCCAGCGCCGCCCGCACCCGTACCCGCTGCTCGGCGAGCACGGCATCTTCCAGCGGGCCTGGAATCGAGGAATCGGCTTGTCGCGCGGCGCTTGCCCCAGGCTGCGACATTTGGTGCTTGCGCGCCCCCAGCGCCCGGAGCTTGTCGAGGATCCGGCTCCGCGTCATGCCCACCAGGTATCCCACCGCGCTTCCGCGTGACGGATCGAACCTTTCGGCTCGCTCCCAGAGTTCCCAGAATACGTCGGTGACCACCTCTTCGGCCGACGCGTGCGGCAACGCGCGAAGGCACATCGCGTAAACGATCCCGCTGTAACGGTCGTAGAGCTGACCCAGCGCATCGGCGTCTTTCGCCGATAGGGCGCTCATGATGGCCAGGTCGTCGATGGCTGCGGTGGCCGGAACGGCCGTCGATTGCGATCCGGTCGTTGGCAGGTTGCTGCTGGGCGACGCCATCAAGTGAACCTTTAACTCGACCGCGCGCGGACATGAAACTAACCGCGGCACGCGCGTGGGCGATGTCGCATGTTAGGGGACAAGTCGATCTTCGTCAGCCCAAAAAACAGCACCAAAAAAAAGAAGCCGGCGGACGAAATCCGATTGGCCGCCGGGTGCGTATGTCCTGGCGACATGCTTCTGGCCCGCGATCAATTCGCTGAACTGGCCTACGCCGAACGAGACATGGTTTTCCGGCTCGCGCGGCGGATCAGCGGCAACACGCAACGCGCTGAAGACCTCGTGCAGGAGACGTACCTTCGCGCGGTCCGTGCCAGCGCGACCTTCGACCTGCGCGAATTCGGCATCCGTCCGTGGTTGATCCGCATCCTGCACGGCGTGCATTCCAACCTGCTGAGGAGTGAGTCGCGGACTCCACTGCCGGTCGAAGATGCCGGCGATAACCTGCCTGCGCGCCAGCTGCCATTCGAAGCATCGGATGATCCGCACTGTTTTGAGTCGATGGATGAACGTCTCGTGAAAGCGATCGAATCGCTCAGCCCTCCCATCCGCGACACGATCTTGCTGTGGGCCATCGACGACCTGAATTACGGCGAGATCGCCAAAGCGCTGGGTGTGCCGATCGGAACGGTCATGAGCCGGTTGCACCGGGCCCGCAGGCATCTGCGCGATCGGCTGCAAAGCGCGATGACGCCGCGCGGCGCCTTGCAGTGAGAAGGAAAAGCATTTCGCCATCCGCTCGTGGGCGTTTCGCGCGCGTGACGAAATCGTGAAGAATTTTTCTGGAATGGGTTCGCGACAGGCGGGGTTCTCGCCGTTGGGACCCGATGGATCGAACGGCCAGGGCATCGGCGACGTTCGCCGGCCCGAGAAGCAGCCGTTCACCATCCACTACTCATGAGAGGTTCGCTTATGTCTCAGAACAGCCCTGGCGTCATCTCCGGAACGGATTCATCTCGTCGCACGTTTCTCAGGCGGTCCGGCGTCGCCGCGATCGCCGGCGGCGCGGCAGCGACCCTGCTGGCCCGGCCCGACTCTGCCTTTGCCGGCAAGCCCACCAATGAAGCGGGGCAACGACTATTCTTCCAGGAAATTCAACAGCACGAGAATGACCACGTCGCCTTCCTCGTCAAAGCCCTGGGTTCGTTGGCGCGGCCCAAACCGACGTTTCAGAACCTGGAACAGAAGAAGTACGCCGACTTCGTCGCCCTCGCCCGCGTGCTGGAGAACACCGGCGTTGGCGCCTACCTCGGCGCTGCACCGGTCATCAACAGCGATGCCTACCTCTCCGCGGCCGGCTCCATCCTCACCGTCGAGTGTCGCCATTCGGGCTACCTGAACACGTACCTGAAGGACCCGATCACCGCCCCCGCCTCCGACGAGACGGCCAACCCCAGCTTCGATTCTCCCCTGACCGCCGCCGAGGTGGTCGCCGGCGCCGGCGCCTTCATCGCCAGCCTCAACGGCGGCCCCGCCGTGACGTACAGCACGACATCCTCCGATGCCAACGATATAGCCATCCTCAACTTCGCCCTGGCTCTGGAATACCTCGAAGCCGATTACTACAACCTCAACGTCCCCAAGTTCTTCAAGCCCAGGAAGAAGTAACAGTCCGCGCCGAACACAAAACGGATCCACTACAACCGGGACAGGTCCAATTCTCTGAAGTGCGCCAGGCGCTTCATCAACTGGACCTGTCCCGTTTCGTTCGGTCGCTTCGTTCGCCTCTCGGAAGTGAAAGAGTCACCTTTCCAACCACTTCATCAACAAATCGGGAGATTGAACAAGCGGGGCATCGATTTGTTGCACCGATGTGCGGTGGCGTAGAGTGCCGGTGCACGCCGCCAGTAACACCGGCCGAGGCGCGATCTCCGCCAGCACGTCGCTCACTTCGCCAAAATCCCGCAGGAGATTGGAAATGACGCTCGCCGAGTTGATCGGCTGCGCATCGGCGGTGAACAACAAATCGAACGCCAGCGGCATGGCCTCCAGTGCGACCGCGTCGATCGTCGGCTCGATGGCCGCGGCGAGGCAGGCGATCCAGGCCGCGTCGCGACGGCCGACGATCACCATGCGGCGGGGTCGCGCGCGGGCAACCAGCGTCCGCATCGCCGCCAAAAGATCCGCGACGCGCATGCCGGCGAGCGTCCTGCCAACCAGAAACGCGTTGTACGCGATGTTTTCCTCGACGCCGACCAACGGATCCGCGTAGTCGTGACCCATCAGCGGCAAATCCGGCCGCTGGCGGCCGACGCCACGCGGATCGACGATGGCAACCGCATGCCCGGCCTGCGCGATCGAGCGCAGGAACGCCGGCTCGTGCTCCTGCCAATCCGGCGATTCGCTTCCATTGAGGCAAATCACCAGGATCTGATGCCCTCCGTCGACCGGATTCAATTCGGTAATCAGCGGATGAGCGGATTGTGGATCGAGATCCAGCAAAGCGCGCAACGTCATGCGTACGGGTCGCAATCGCTGGGTAAACGCCTTCCATGCGATCGGCATTAGGGCCCGCGAACCGAGCGAAAGGCTGACTTGTCCGTCGGGACAAACCTCCAGTTCCCTGGCCGGTCGCGGCCGAACCGCAATTTCCTCGGATGCCGCCGGGCCGGCTGTGCCATCGCTCAGCCATCGGCCGAACCAGTGATAGATCGCCTCTCGAATTGGACGGGTGAGCCCGTGCCGTTCCTGCGCCTCGATCATCTGTAACTTCTCGACATCGCCCGCGACGGCAAACAGCGAACGTGCCTCGGCAAACGACTGGCGCGTTCCCTCGATCGGAAAGAAATCCAGTCGAGCCGCGCCCACGAGCGTGGGACGCGGCGCGCAAAGGGCAAGCAGGCCGGCGTGATCGATTCCCTCGCTGACGAACCCGAACGGATCCTGCTCTGGATCCGCATCAGGATCGACGCGGGCGCGCGTGGCCATCCTGCGGGGAAGCGTCGTCAGGTAGCAGCAGATCGCCGTAACGGTGATGCGCAGGTCGAGAGCGGCGAGGTACGCGGTCAGCGTTCCGCCGCCGGAAACGCCCGCGCAGGCGATGCGCTTGGGGTCTACGTCGGCACGCGAAGCCAGGTAATCGATCGCACGGATCCCGTCCCAGATCCGGTAGCGCGCCAGGTTCTCCCCCATCAGGTAAAGCGGGTTGCCGAGAACGGCGTGTTCCTGGCAACGCAGGTCGAATCGCGATCGGTGCCGCGCCGGATCCCAGAACTGGCTCCGTTCTCCCTGTCCGACCGGATCGTAACTCAGCACGACATATCCGCGGCGCGCCAGGTTCTGGTGAAAGATCTGATAGTCGTCATCAGCCTTGCCGATGGCGGAGTGGCCACACGGGCCGAGCACCGCCGGCGCTCGGCTGCCCAGCGTCTTGGGCTTATAGAGAAGGGCCGGGACAACGTAGCCGGGGAAACTCTCGAACACCCATTTCTCGATCACCACGTCGTCGACGTCAATCTGACCCATCTGGCGGGCAGGCGGTGGCCCATCCGCCGTGGGCAAGTCGCCGATCATCCGAAGAAATGACGCGCGCAGCTCGCGCTGAAGCCGATGCAGATCATCAATCGATCGCACCGCCGCAAAGCGGGCGCGACGCTGTGATTCCTGCTGCGATGCCAGCGCCAGGATTTGTTGATGAACATCGGCCGCTGGTATTTCAGCGTTCCTGCCGACCATAGCCACAGCCGCTGCCGTCCCGAGAAATTCACGCCGCGACAGGGAGGTGGATCGACCGATGCCGATGCGACGTGCGGGAAACATCGCAACCCATCTTCAAGCAGCGGCCCCAAAGGCACAAGCGAGGCCGCGGAAACCAGGTGCTCCTGAGGACATGCTTACCACGGCGACCGATGCCTCGCCGCTCTGGAGCGTCCGTTCGCATGCCCGGACGCCCTGGGCAATGGTCATCCTTTTGCACATCGCCCTCAATCGGTGGTGGCGCCCTGGGCGTTCGCCGTCAATAATCCGACACCGCCCCATCCGGAAACGTCGCCCCCGGCCATTTGAACTTCGCCGGTTGCTCCGCCGCGACCTTTCTCAGAAGCTTTTCATCAATCTCGATCCCCAGTCCCGGGCCCTGCGGGAGTGAGGCGTACCCTTCCTTGTCGACGTCCCAGCTCGTCTTCACGACGCCGAACAAGTCGTTGGGGTAGGACTCGTGAATCAGGAAATTGGGGATGGCGGCGGTGGCGTTGAAGCTGGCGCCTTGGCCGAGGAAGGAGAGGATCGAGTGCGGGGCGAGCGGGACGTTGTACGCTTCGGCGAGCGTTGCGACCTTGCGCAACGCGGTGATGCCGCCGCCGTGGCCGCAGTCGGGCTGGAGGATATCGACGCAGTTGTTCTGAAGGTAGGGAATCATTTCCCAGATGCCGCGATCGCGCTCGCCGGTGGCGATCGGCACGCGCACCTGCTGCTTGATGCGCTTGAACACCTCGATGTTCCCCGGGACGGCGGGTTCCTCGATCCACAGCAGGTTGTACGGCTCCACCGCGTTGGCAAACTGAATCAATGCCGGCGGCGGGAACATGCAGTGCGCATCAAACATCACCGACCCGTCCGGTCCCACCTGCTGACGCGCCTCCTTCACGCGCTGGACGGTGCGCTGGGTTTCTCCCTCATCTGCCGACCAGGAGCGCGGACCGCCGCCGCCGATCTTGATCGCCTTGGCGCTGGGATAGGTGCGGATCTTGTCACGGCTGGGTCCACCGAGCAGGCGGTAGACTGGCACGCCGTGCAGTTTGCCGCAGATGTCCCACAGGGCCATGTCGATCCCGGAGATGGTGTGGACCATGAACGCTCCGCCCCTGAAATCGCGATGGGCGCGATACATCTTCTGCCAGAGGTGATCGACGCGCGTCGGGTTCTCGCCATCGAGAAGCTCGAAGAACAATTCGACGAGCGGGACGACGACGGTCGGCGGAAGCTGCGAGATCTCGCCCCAGCCGACGATGCCCGGCTGGTTTGTCTCGATCTTCAAAACCGTCTTCGTCCCCTGCGGCGTCCCGATCGGCGTCGCCCGCGCCGCCGTGATGCGAATGCCGGTCGCCCGGTCTTCGACCGCGACGCCGGGGTTGTCCGCCTTGGCGATCAGGCCCGTGAGCATTCCCGCCGCCGCAAATGCGCTGGCCGAGGCCACCATATCCCGCCGTGAAATGCCTTCTGTGTTCATGCCGGAAGATACTGACGCCCCGGAGGAGGGTTGTCGGCTTGGACACGAAGTCGGGAGGCGACGAGTCCAAGCCCGCCGAAGGCCCCGGTCCGAAGGACCCGGCGAGAACAAGGCATGTTGAATGCATGTTGCTCGATTGCCGAGTACGCTCTTGGGCACGCCTTGCGGCTAACTCCACGAGACGTGCCGGCCGACGGAACCCAGTGAGCGTTGACGTTAATCAAAATGCCCGTCGCTCTCGGCCGATTTTCGGCATTATCGTCGGATCGCTCGCCCTCGCGCTGGGTTTGTTCGGCGCAATGATGCTTTTCTTTGGCATCCAGGGCCTGCCGAACGTGCTCTTTCATGACAACAGTACGGATTTGAAGGCGACCTGTTTGGGCTGATCATGTTTTTGCTGATCGGGTCGTTCTGCCTCTTCATTGCGATTCGCTGGTGTGCGGGACTGCGCGCGATCTTCTCCGGCCGCTAATAGCCGGGGCGCGGCCAACCTGTCATTACGTCCGGACAACAGTTCAAGGGGCCTTCTCCGTCACCAGCGCGACCCCGTCGAGGATCGCGCCGTGGCGACAGTTGATTCCAATGACATGTCGGCCATTCGCGCCCAGCTTGACGATCTTGCCCGCCTCAGCGGCGGGGCCGATCCAGTCGCTGGTGTAGCTGTCCTTGGAATCGAGGCCGCCGTCTGGTTTTAACTTCATGAAAATAAGCTGCACGGCGTCGACGTACTTCCCGACTTTCACGTTCATTCCCCCCACGGCGTACCCGTCTTTGGCAATCGTGCGCGGGGCGAAGATGACCGGTTGATCGATAGCGTAGACCGGAACGAGTTGCGCCAGGCATTTTTCGTTCTCCCATTCGCCGGCTCGGAATTCGATCCCCAGCAGCGAATGCCCTGGGCTGACGAAACGATCAGTCAGCCCGCCGCTCGACGATCCCGCAAACGGCGTGTCCCGGCCGGCCTCGGGGTGGGCGTTTGGGTTGGCATAGTCCGGCGGCGGGAGGCTGAGCGTGGCGGCTTCGTCGGCAGACCACTCGCGCGGACGCGTGACTTGGTTCATCGTCCCCATCGTCGCCGAGTTTGAAACTTTGAAGTGGGGCACGAACTTTCCGTACCGAAGCTCCTGGCGCGTCAGGTACAGTTCGGCATCGGTCGGCGGGCCGGGGTCGCGCGGCCCGCCAAAGTGAAGGTCGATCTTGATCGACCCCTTCTTCTGGAAGAACCCGCCCATGAGCAGGTAGGTTTGCACCTCGCCAGTCTTCCGCCGGACGATTAGCGCCTGGCCATTGTATTTGCCTTCGTGGACGAACTCGTAATCGACGACGAGAACCGGCCACGGCTTCCCGCCGCGCTCCACCCGGGCATTACTGAGCTTGAAGTAACTGTCATTCTCCCGCGGGCGCAGCGGTACGTCGGCCGCCGCCTTGTCTGCCGGCACGACCTCTTCCAGGAGATCGGCGTACGGACGCTCCACGGCTTTGGAATCCCCCGCCTTCTCCGCGGCTACCAACGCACTTCCCTGCCACCCCGCCAGGAAGAGGAGAGAGGAGAACCACACCGCCGCCCGTGATACCGAACAGATGCCTTGCTTCATGTTTCCTCCGCCGTAGCTGAATGTGCGGCATCTTAAACGTTGGCTCCAATGAGGGGAACGCGCGCTTTGGTCCAGTCCTTGGGCTCGATGAAGTCACAACGCCGATTTTTCTCGCTTGTAAACAAGTGCGGCGATGTCGATCATCGCGCCCGGTGCCTGCGCGGAACGCATTTCATTTCAGAAGGATCGAATCATGCTCTGGAAACCGTCACTTCCGGCTCGATGAAGGGCGAAGCGCCGCAGAAGATCATTTTCGGCGATGGTGACGATGGCACCCGCATCCTCTACAACCCTCCCTATTCCAACTGGACGCGCAAGTTTCAGCCGTTCGAGTTTGTGTACAACGGCCGGCAGATTTACTTCGACGACCAGAGGACGGACGCCATTCCGTTCAACATGTCCGACAAGAAGTGGGCCAGCTATGGCTATGCCACCAAGGACCACGGCCCCCTCAACGGAAAGACCAGCCGGCAGCTTTGGGAGCAATACCGTCTGGCGATCGGCGGACGTTTAGCTCCGGCCGACGCCATCCCCTGCCCCGAGATCCGCGGCGGCTGGTACGGCTCCGATGTCCCCTTCGATCCGCCCATGGAGTCCGAACCCAATAGCGCCTACTACGGCGGCGCCCAATACGAGCGCCTGCTCGGCAAGGCCAAGCCCGACGCCGTCACCGTTCACCCCCGGTGGGAGTACGACCCGATCCACGTCGATACACCGCGCAAGGCGTATGTCGCCACCGTCACCATCGACGGCACGGTCTATCACTCCGCCCCGACGGACCTGACGCCGGGCGTCAACCTCATCCCGATCCAGGTCGGGAGCGTAATGCGTTACCTGCCTGTCGGCAGCCCGCTATCGAGGAAGGGTGGAACGTACTGAGAGCGCCAAACCATCATTCGATTTTCGCATTCCCACGCCCCGCGTTGCGTACATGCGAGAGATCCCTGGTTGCGCTCTCAGGTACCGGCATCGCAGCGGCGGCGACGAAGCGCGATGAAGCCAGCGACGGCGCAAGGCAGTGAGGCGCCTGCTGGTTCAGGAAGGTTGATCACCATGTTGTCCATTGCGAATTGACTCCCCGTTCCAGTCAATCCCGCAAGCACCCCGCCCGAAGAAGCGAATGTGACCTGGTCAACAGGTCCAAAATCGAATACTTCGAATGAAGGATAGCCGGGGTTCACGAAAAAAAGCGATTGGCCGACCTGTCTTCCACCTGCATAGCCGGTCACGCTGATTTCCAAATCGTTTTTCCACGCGGCTGTAAAGGACGAAGCGGAAAACGTGAACGAAGGCCCGCTGATCATGGCGACGCTGCCACCGTTGTCATAGGCCACCGTGGGAGGTGAAACCGTTCCGCTGGTAAAACCATTTGCCTCGTTGTGACCAAAAGGGTTGGTCGTGTCGAGGTAAAAAAAGTTTGACCAGTTGAGGCCACCATAACCGTCAGGAATCGTCCCCGAACCGTGAAGGTCGTCGAAGCTCAGCGTTTCCGCTCGCGCGACGGTCGCGATGCATAGCATCGCCAATAACGAAAGATTCCATCGCATACTATATCGCCTCTTGCCGTTTATGCTGAGAAGCAGGCCCAAAGGTTGGAACGTCTCGGCCAGGAACCGGATCACCCCAACCCCGGAGCGATATGTTGACGAATCGACCGGGTCACCGCAAGAAATTAAAATTGCGAGACGGGATCAATCTCCACCGAGGCAGGCCCTCGTATCGTCGATGAAGTAGAAGAGAAACGGGCCGACCAGCTTCCGGATGCGGGATGCCTGGGGATGGTGAATTTGCCCGTGCGGCGCGAGCAGTGGATCACAAGCACGAATGGGCGGCACTTATTATGGCCGCCGGAGCGACCGTATGAAGATTTCTCGAGTGGCAACATCGGCCGATCGCTGGAAACATTTCACCTGACGCCGCGTCCAAGTCGCAATGCCCCCCCTCCGGCTGCGCCTGACGCGTTTGGTTGCGATCCCTTTGTTGGCGCTGCTGGCATTCCCTTTGGATCGAGCGCAACTCGTGGCAAATGCCGATGCCCAGCCGGCGGAGCCGCTTTCGCTTCATCTCGCCCTGCCGGACGGAAATACCTGGGTGCTCGGGGAACATGGCGTCGGCAAGCCGTTCATGGCAAGGCTCCTTCTCGATAACCGGGGGAAAACGCCAGTCACGATCTGGGATTATCGGAACACCGAGGGCTCGTCCGCACCCGGCGTGACTCTCACCGACGCGCAAGGCAACTCCACCATTCTTCGCCCCCCGCCGATGGAACGTGCGGCTGGCGTTCCAACCGTCATCACGATCCAGCCAACGCAGGTCATCGCTATTGAACTTGAGCTGCTTCGGCTGGTGGGTGAGCGCGATCTGCCGCCGGGAAAATACAAACTGTCCGCGTTCAACGAGAACAAGTTCAAGAACGCATCGCCGTTTGTGAAGGCGGAAGTCTGGATGGGCCATATCGAGGCGGAGCCGGTTGAGATCACCATCGCGGGTCCGAAGTAAGATAACTGTCATCGTCGCCGCATGGCTTGCGCGGCGGCGAGATTCTGACGTGCGGCGGCAAGCCCTGGGGCGTCGTTCAGTACAGCCTGAAACTGCGCCGCCGCCAACTGCGGTTGTTGAAGCTTCAGATAGGTGATGCCCAGCCATTGACGGCCTTCTATCGAATGGGGTTCGAGCGCCACGGCTTTACGAAAATATCCCGCCGCGTCTTCCAGCGCGCCCAGGGACAGGAGCGTTTGGCCGATCTGCAAGAGAGACCGCGAATTGGAAGGATCGGCCCGTTCGGCGGCGGCGAAGGATTGGTGTGCACGCGCCCAATCCCGCTGTGGAAAGAATGTATCCCCGGTTGATCCAGGCCGGCGTGAACGCGGGGTCCAGCGTTACCGCCGTCTCCAGTTCCGCCATTGCGCCGGCCCTGTCCCCCTTCCGCAATAGCGCTGTGGCGAGGTTGTTGTGCGTCTGGGCAGATCGTGGTGCCTCGGCCAGGGCGGCGTGGAACTGCTCGATCGCCCGATCGGTGTTGCCGGCCTGTCCCCAGAGGATGCCCAGGTCATCGTGCACCGCCGGTTGGTCGGGGTTCAGCGCAGTCGATCGCTCCAGGTGTTCGATCGCCTGTCGCAAGGTGGCCGGATCATGCGACGTGCCGTACGCCGACGCCAGGGCCTGGCCGAGACTGTACTCGGCAAAGGCGTTGTCATGCGTGACGGCGAGTGTTCGCTCCCAGAGCGCCTTGTCGCCTCTCCAGTAACCCGCCTGCGCGAACGTAACCGCGGCAAGAGTGAAAATAATGCCGAACGCCATGGTCCCGCTCGCAAGCTTTCGAGCGATCGATTGGTGGTCGAGGAACGACAGTGCGCCGAAGACCATCAGCATGATGCCGATCATCGGGAAATAGGTGAACCGATCGGCGCGGGCCTGATCGAATGCCTGCACGAAGCCGATCATCGGAACCAGACTACCGACGTACCAGAGCCAGCCGACGATCAGGCTCGGTCGCGACTGGCGTTGTGCGATTGCGACGCCGCTCATCAGCACCAGCAGCGCAAGGCACGCGATCACACCGAGCAACGGCTCGTGCGCGCGCATCGGATAAAACGGCGCCAGCCGTACCGGCCACACCATGTCGCGCAGGTAAGCGGCGTAAGGAAACAACGGCGTTCGACAATCGGGCGCCTGCACCTGGTAGCTTCCCCAGCAGATGCCAAGACCCTTCAAGGTCATCCCGTGTAAGACCCACGGGTTGAATGCGACGTACATCCCGTCGTCCCAGTTGATGAACCCCGCCCCCAGCACCGGCCAGAACGCCGTCAGAACTGCGCAGACAAGCACCAGTGCCGCCAGCCAAAACGGCAATGCAGGAATCGCCATTGGCTGCCGCGGGCGGTTCATCGGAGCATCCATTAGATGGCGAACCGGGTGGCGTCAAGCGGCCAGTGAGAGAAGCGATACAATCTTCGCCGATGCGTCGCCGTTGCTTCACAATCCTGTTCGCCACGTCGGCGGCGATTTGCCTGGCGGTTGCGGCGTTATGGGTGTGGAGCTATCGATATAATGTCTCGACCGATTTTGAGTGGACGTACGGACCTATTCCTGCCTGGAAATCGATCACCCTGTCCGCCAACAAAGGCCACCTCCGGTTCGAGTACTACCGAGGTAGTCGGCGCGCCCCGTTTGACGATCACACCAAGCGCTTCAGCGCGAATGTTGTACACCTGAGGCCTTGGCCAACTCGGTTCGTTCCACGGCGTGCGCCCTCGATGTCGGATCGCTTTGGTATGCACATCAAAATCGATCATCAAGCCGGTCTGTTCAGCAGTGACCTGTTGGCGAGCGTCTCCTGTTACGCGGGATGGATCGCACTCATCGCCGCGGGCCCGCCGTTCTACTGGATCTACCGGCGTCGGTTCCGCGCGCGAGTCACGGAAACAACCTGCAAACGTTGTGGCTACGACCTGCAAGCCACACCATCGCGCTGCCCGGAGTGTGGAGCGGAGCCGGCGACCTCTGGACTCTCGCCCGCTGAGTCGGGTCGAGATGAGGATAGCCTACTCCATACAATCGCGGCGATGATTCGTCTCCTCACGATCATGATCCTGGTCTGTTTCTTGCCTTGCGTTGAGGGTTGCGGACCCCGCCCCGTCACACCGACGAGGACCGACAACGATTGGGTTGGACGGACGGACGCGTCCATTGGGGCGGAGATGGGTTCCCCCCAGCAGGCATTCACTGGCCATTACGGCGCTCCACCAAAGAGCTGGGCGGACCAGTTCCAAGGCGAGATCAAGACGTGGGTCTTCGTTGGACCGAGCGCCACTACATATGTCACGTTCGAGAAACGTAATGGTGACTGGATAGTCATCAGCAACTCACGGGTTCCCAACGGCACGGTATTCTGAAAGTTCCCTCAATTCAGGCTGGACCGGCATGCTATCGACGGCTATCAGAAACGGAGAATTGAGATGAATCGCCAATCGCCCCTTTCGCAATCCGCCATGCCGATTCCGTCCGACGATCCCGCGGGTGACGTGAAAATTGCACGGCCGGATACTGACCCGTCGCTGCCGCACATCGGGGTGGTGGGCGACACGTATACCGTTCTGCTGACGGGCGAGGATACGAAGGGCCAGTACTGTTTGATCGACATGCACGTTCCGCCCGGCGGCGGTCCGTCGCCGCACCGGCATGACTTCGAGGAGTCATTCACGATCCTGGACGGCCAGATCGAAGCAACCTTTCGCGGCCGAAAGACGATGGTGAAGGCGGGTGAGACGCTGAGCATTCCTGCCAACGCTCCGCATTCGTTCACCAACATCTCCCGCGCTCCGGCCCGGCTGCTGTGCATCTGCGCGCCAGCCGGACAGGAAGAATTCTTTGAACTGGTGGGTGTTCGTGTAACCGAACGCACCACGCCGCCGCCGAAGCTGGATCAGACGGCTCAGGCCGAATTCGTGGCGAAGGCTGCATCGCTCGCGCCCCAATACCGCACCGAGCTTCTCGGCCGATAACCGCGTTCTTCTGACTCATGGGAATAGATCGGTTACACGAGCGGTATACTCATCCATATGGGAACAGCGCGGCAATTGAGGTGGAGCTTCGTCGGAATCGTATTGTTGCTATTGGGGACGGCAACACCGACGGCGCGCTCGGCGCCGGTCCGGGCGGAGGTGACGGATTCGGCCGTGAACTTCACGGCTCTTCAGCCGGGGCAGCAGGCGGTGGCGGCCGTGGTGCTGGACATCAAACCCGGCTTACACGCCCAGTCGCACACGCCGTCCGAACAAAACTACGTCAAGTTCGTCGCTAAGCCGCAGCCGAACCCGGCGGTGAAGTGGCTCGATCCGGTTTATCCCGCCGGCACCAAAGAGCATTACGAAGGGCTCGGGGACCTGAACGTCTATACGGGACGCGTTACCGTTTACCTGCCGTTCGAAGTGAGCGCCACCGCTCCCGCGGGTGACGTGAAGCTTGATTTGACGCTGCATCTTCAGATCTGTGATGAGAAGGTGTGTTACGCGCCGCAGGACGTCAAGGCGACGGTGCCGACATCGATCGTTCCGCGCGGCCAACGCGTCCAGCCAAATCGGCCCGAGCTGTTCAAGAATCTCGACCCGGCGGTCTTCGAGCGCTCGGGCACGTCGTCGGCGACAACACAGTCCGCCGCCGGTTCGAGCGGCGGACCTTCGGCTGGGAGCGGCCCAAAAATTTTCGGGTATACGCTCAGCGACAATTCTTACGGGTTCGCCTTTGCCGCGGCTGTGCTGGTGGGCATCATCCTGAACGCCGTACCGTGCGTGCTTCCCGTATTGCCGCTGAAGGCGATCGGCTTTTATGAAGTTTCCCAGCACAATCGCGCCAAGAGCCTCGCTTTCGGCGCGGTCTTCAGTGCGGGATTAATCGCCAGCTTCGGCGTGTTGGCGCTGCTCGTGGTGGTGTTTCGCGTTTTCGCGTGGGGCGAAATCTACAGCAACGTGTGGTTCTCGCTCGCGATCGTGGTGATCCTCGTCGTGATGGCGATCAGCACGTTCGGATTCTTCACCGTCAATCTGCCTCCGGCCCTCTACAGCATCTCACCCCGTCACGACACGTACGCCGGCAACTTCCTGTTCGGCATCCTGACGGCGGTGCTGGCCACGCCGTGCACGCTGGGCATGCTGGTCGTTCTGCTGGTGTGGGCAACGCGGCAGCCGCCTGTGATCGGAACGCTGCTGGTGATGACCGTTGGGGCAGGGATGGCGTTACCGTATTTCGTGCTCAGCGCGTTCCCGGAACTGGCACGCCGCTTCCCGCGCACCGGTCCCTGGTCCGAGCTCGTGAAGCAGATGATGGGTTTCCTGCTGCTCGGGACGGCGGTCTTCTTCGCACGCCGGTTCATTCAGCCGGTCAGCGGGGCGAGCGGATTCTGGTGGGTGCTCTTCGCGGTGGCATTGCTCTCGGCGATCTTCCTGGTCATCCGGGCATTCAGATTCTCGGGGAACCTCACGCCGCGCCTGGTCACGTCGATCATCGCGGTGCTCATTGCCGTGCCGGCGTTCTTCGCGGCGCGGTCGCTGGCGGACCAGCCGTATGAATGGAAGCCCTATTCCCAGCAGGCGCTGGCGGAAGCGCGGGCCGGCAAGCGCGTAGTGGTGGTGGAATTCACGGCGGCGTGGTGCACCAACTGCCAGTACCTGGAAAAATTCGTGCTCGATCAGAAGAGCGTGGTGGCCGAGGTGAAGCGCAACGACGTGGAGATGATCCGCGCCGACCTCACCGCCGCTGACGCACCGGGCTGGGAACTTCTTAAGCGCCTCAACCCCGTCGCCTCCGTCCCGTTCACGGCGGTCTATCAGCCCAATCACGATGCGCCCGAAGGGCTGAGCGGCATCTATTCGATTGACGAATTCCGCCGGGCGATCTCGCGGCCCGCTTCAACGGCTATGGCAAGCCGGTCCTGAAAACCGGTTAACCAGAGACAACTGATTCGCCGCGGAGTTGAACCTGAGGCGCTGCCTCGATCAGAGCGGATGGAAAAACCACCGGAAGTTTTGCGCTCCGATCCGTGGTCAAACCAGCGCCATAGAATCGGTCATGGCTAACTGGGGTCAGTTCATCGCGAACCGGTGGGGCGAAGGGTCGGGTGACCCGTTTGGCCGTTCGTCGCCTACGGACGAACAGGTCACGTGGGAAGGCAATTCATCGAGCGCGGCCGATGTGGGCCGGGCGGTCGGCGCAGCGCGGGAGGCACAGCCGGCCTGGGCACGGCGAGCGATTGATGAACGGATCAAATTCGTCGAAGCATTCGCGGCGGTGGTTAAACAGCAATCGGAATTATTCATCGACGCGATCTGCCGCGAAACGGGGAAGCCGAAGTGGGAGGCGGCGACTGAAGTCGAGGCGATGCTTCGCAAGGTCCCCCTCTCCGTGACCGCGCTGCGGGAGCGGCGCAGCCCCACCGAAACCAACACGCCCGGCGAGATCGCCGCCACGCGATACAAGCCGCACGGCGTGGTGGCGGTGCTGGGTCCATTTAACTTTCCCGGACACCTGCCCAACGGCCACATCGTTCCCGCGCTGCTGGCCGGGAACGCAATCGTCTTCAAGCCGAGCGAGCAGGCCCCGCTGGTTGGCGAGTTGACGGTTCGCGCGTGGGAATCGGCAGGCCTGCCGGCGGGCGTGTTGAACCTCGTGCAGGGCGGCCGTGAAACGGGAACGGCGCTGGCATCTCATGAAGGGCTTGATGGGCTCTACTTCACCGGCAGCTTTCCGGTCGGCCGGTCGTTGAGCAACGCCTTTGCGGCGCATCCGGGCAAGATCCTGGCGCTGGAGATGGGCGGCAATAATCCGCTGGTCGTCTGGAATGCCCGCGACCTGGACGCCGCCGCATACCTCACGGTTGTCTCGGCTTTCATCACCGCCGGCCAGCGTTGCAGTTGTGCCCGGCGCCTGATCATCCCGAATTCATCCGAGGCAAACACGTTCCTCGACAAGCTGATCGCGACCGCGACGGCGGCGCGAGTGGGCCGTTACGACGCGCAGCCGCCACCATTCATGGGAACGCTCATCTCCCCCGCCGCGGCATCGAACGTCCTGGGCGCGCAAGACCGGCTGGTTCGCAGCGGCGCCAAGCCGCTCCTGATCTCACACCCGCTCCCGCAAAGCGCCGCGATGATTACGCCCGGCATCCTCGACGTGACCACGGTGAGGGATCGGCCTGATGCGGAAATCTTCGGCCCCCTGCTACAGGTGATCCGCGTGCCCGACTTCGACGCCGCATTGCGCGAAGCGAACCATACGAGCTACGGGCTCTGTGCCGGCCTGCTGAGCGATGACCGCGCGCTCTTCGCACGGTTCTACGAGAACGCTCGCGCCGGTCTGATCAACTGGAACCGCCCCCTCACCGGCGCCAGCAGCGCGCTGCCCTTCGGCGGCATCGGCGACAGTGGCAACCACCGTCCCAGCGGATCGTGGGCCGCCGATTACTGCTCATATCCGGTGGCTTCACTCGAAGCGATGGAATTGGCGATGCCCGCACAGAAGCTGCCGGGATTGTAATTCGGGTTCACGGTTCTTGGCTGCCCCGCATACAGAACCGCGCACGAAGTAACATCGCTTCCTCACGGTCGCGGCTCGCAGCGGCCCTGCCTTCTCACTGAACCCTGAATCCTCCCTCACTGTGGCTTCCCGAATTCCTTCCCCGTGCCGACTTGTTGTCCGTTCTCGTCATAGATTTTGATGTCACTCAGGTCGCGCGGCCGTGTGTGCGTGACCTGGGTTTGCGGCTTGAGATTGGGTTCCGGGTCACCGGGTTCGGGGCGTTCGGCGGGTTGGGCGGTCATGCGCCGGGGCGCGGCGCCGAAATCCTCCGTCCACGCGTTCTCCCATTTCCCCACACCCATCGCGTTCGCCTGTGGGTTCAGCCAGCCGAGGTGATGTTCCGGGCTGTTGAACAAGTTCCAGAACGCCTCAACTTCCAGGAACGGCCCCATCGTGATGTTCTCGTTGCTCCCCGATTGGTAGCCGGCATCGGCCATCCGGCCGAAGGGACTGCGCTGCGACGGCGTCGGTGACCAATGCGAGAAATACCAGAGGTCGATCATTTCCTTGCTGTGCCGGCGGGCGGATTGAATCAGACGAGGTTCGAACTCGAGCGGGAGGAGCCCCAGCATTTCCCGGTACGCGTTCACCCGCCGCGCGTGGGCAACCTCGGCGGCGTTCATCGCCGGCTCGATCGAGCGGTTGAAGGCCGCAATCCGAAGGCTCGACAGATAAAGCCACAGCCCGCGATGCTCCACGTCGACCGGTGGTACGAGCGGCCCGGTCAGGTAGCCGGCTGCCGTCGCGAGTGGCATGGCCACTGCGTCCGCCGCCCCTTTTTCAAAATTGGCCGAGCCGGAGTTCGCATCGCGCACGTCCGCGCGGTGAGCGAGCTTCATGCACGCGTCTCGTCGGGCGATCGCCACTGTAACCCGCAAGGCGGGGGCATAGGCCAGGGCCACCCGCGCCTGCGCGGATGTCAGGCGGACGTAGTTGCGACGAGCCGCCTGAAGCGATTCGCGCTCCCCGGTGAGGTGGTCGATCGTCTCTCGCGCCTGCTTGCGCAGACCAGCCATCTCCGATTCAGCGGTGCGCCGCTTAGGAAGATCAGTCGGCGCAGCCTGGGCGGCGGCCAAGACCGTTGCCGCATCGCGGGCGAGGATCTGCGGGACGATTCGGCGCAGCACGGCGTCCGCCGTATCCCCCGCGCGAGTGAGTTGATCGAGGGCAACGAGCGACGCAAAGGGATCATCGCCGGTGGCGTCCACGGCCAGCGCATCGATTGAAGCGGAGGCGGAAGGTCCGGTGGCGGCAACCGCGCCGGCCAGACGGATTGGCGGGGCCGCGGCCAGCATCGCGACCGCGATGACCGTCGCCCACGATGCGAGGTGCGTGCCAGGCATGTTGGTTCGACGTCCAGCCATCGGCCCGATCCATCAATTGGCCACGAACTGCATGATGCGTGCGGCGTGACCGGCGCTCTGGGTCTCGCTGTCGGTCCGCAGCCTCAATGTGTGATGTCCCGGCTTCAGATCGGTCGCAAACATCACAGTGCGCGGATAGTGGAGGCCGGCGCTGAATGCATGGTAAAGATTAACGGTTCCGAACGGCCCGCCATCCACGCTGGCCCGCACCTGCCCCGCATCCGGTCCGGCGACGACGTATGCGCCGACGGCCGACCCATCGAAATCCAGAGTCAGTTCCGCGCCAGGCTCGGTTGCGCTCAGCATGGGCATGGAGGTGAAGCGATCGCGCTTGCCGCCTGGGAGGTGCGCCCAGTCCGGGACGCCCAGCGTCCAGCCGCTGACCACTTTTGCCTTGGCGAGATCGATGAACCGCCCGCGTTCGTAGTTGAGCGGATCGAGCGGATCGGGCATGGCGCAGGGCGTGATCGCCGAGCCCGCCGCCGGGTGGATCCACATCCGACTGAACAGGTCATCGATCATGCTCGCGCAAATGCTGTTCCCGCGCGGTGCGGGATGCACGCCGCCGTACTGTTCCCAGGTCAATGACCCCTTATTGATCTCCCCCGCGATCTCTTTGGCGAGGTTGATCGTCGGCACGTCGTAGTGACTCGCGACGGCTTCATGCGCTTCGCTCGTGAGCGGCGTCTTTCCATCGCTCAGCATGCGGAGCATTGCTTCGTTGACGAAAAACGTGACGACGATGTCAACATTGGGGTTGAGCCGTCGTGCGTGGCGGATGATTCCCTCCATCCCGCGGATACATTCCTCGCGCGTGTGGTGGGCGTCCTGGTCATCGTTGACCGCGAACTCGATGAAGAGCAGGTCCACCGGCCCCACGTCCGACGCGAGCCGGAAGGCGCCCGTCGTCGAACAGGTGGAGGCGATGCCGGCGTCGATGAACTTGAATTCGGTCTCCGCGAAGCGTCGCTTCAGGATCTGGCAGACCATGGGCCGGTACCCGTTCATCTCGGTGATCGATCCGCCGATGAACGCGACGGTCCCCTTCTTCGTGCCAATGAAGGTGAGCCGGGAGTTGTTGAAGTTTCCGCGTTCCTGAACGTTGTCCCCGAAATCCCTGCTCCGCTCCTTCGCCGAGGCGCAACTGCCTCCGAGGGCACCCGCCAGCAGCGTCAGGAGAAGGCAGAACGGAATTCCCTGCAATAAGCGATCCGAAATCATGAAAACGCCTCCGCACCGGTGTCGCTGATCCGTAAAGCATACCTTCGCGCATCCCGCCGCGCTCATCGTTCAACAACTGGGTGACTCATTTTGAAAACTTTTCCGGGCATATTTTTTAATATCGTGTGACTTGTGAATATTGTGTGGCATATTCAAGCCGGCGTCGGTAACTTCTCGCACCGATCGACAAATCGAGAATTCTTTGGAGGCCGGATCAATGCGTTCATCCATTCATCTCCTGTCGTTTCTTCCGTTTCTGATGTTCGCCTGTACAGCCAATGCGGCTGAATCCGCGGAGGCGACGTTTCGCGTCAACCACGCCTTGACGGTGAAGGAGATCCCCGCCGGCACGCACCGCGTCCGCGTCTGGTTCTGGCTACCGGAAGATGATGATTGCCAGCGCGTGCTCGATCTGAACGTGACCGAGGCGCCCGCTGGCTACCAGATCACGCGCGATGCGACCTACGGTCATCGTTACTTGTATGCCGAGCTGACCGACTCCTCGGCCACCTCCGCGCGGATCTCGACGGACCTGCTCATCCGTCGCAAGAGCATCTCGATTGCGCCCGATGCCGGCGCCGCCGCGCCGTTGACCGAAACGCACCGCGTCGAGTTCGCCGAATATCTGCGCCGCGACGTGCCGAACATGGTGGTCGACGATCGGATCGTCAAGCTGGCTACCGAGATCTGCGGCAGCGAGACCAACGAGGTCAAGCAGGCACGGCTCCTGTTCGACTGGGTCGCCGATCACACGCACCATTACTCGAAGCCGGGCGCTCCCAAATCATCGGGGAAGGGATCGGTGGACTATTGCCTGGCGAACCAGGGTGGCGGCTGCACCGACCAGCACGCGCTGTTCATCGCCCTGGCCCGCGCCCGCGGCATCCCGACGCGCCTCCAGTTCGGAACGTTGCTGAAAGTGGCCAACGAGGGGAAAGTGATGGACCCCGGTTACCGCTGCTGGGTGCAGTATTTCGTTCCCAATTTCGGGTGGGTCCCCATGGACATTTCCGCCGCCGACACCAATCCCACCCGGCGTGACTTTTACTTCAGCGGCCTGGACGAACGGCGAATCCGTTTCTCAGAGGGTCGTAATCTGGACCTGACCCCCCGGCAGGACGGACCGCGACTTAACTTGTTTATCAGTGCCTATGTGGAGGTGGACGGTAAGCCGTTTCCCGGCTTTCAGCGGGTCCTGAAATATACGGAAATCAAGCCGCAGCTCACTCAAGCGGCCGCCGCTGACGGATCGGCAGCCCGGCCCGCGGCGCTGGTCCGTTAATTCATCGCGGCGATTTGCCCGCCGGGAAGTCGTATTGGATATCCACTCCAGACCAGACGTGAGGAGTGGGTTTCCGATGGAGTTGTTACCGAGTCTACTAGCGGATATCGCGGGGTTCTGCGCGCTTCCCTCTGCCGAACCGGCAGCGGTGGACCGACGCAAACACGTGCGATTTCCCGTGGCCGCGCGAGCCACTATCTCATCGCTGAGCCGGGGGCTCGACGCGATTGAACAGGTGATCATCTTACGCGACATGTCGATTTCCGGGCTCGGACTGCTCTGCCCGGAGCCCATGGAGTCTGGCGAAGAATTCGTCATCCAGTTCTCCGGCGAACATGGTCTGCCGGCACGCATCCTCTGCAAAGCGCAACGTTGCGAGCCGGGCGGAATGGGCGGTGCACAGTTCATTGTCGGCGCAACCTTCGAGCTGGTCATTCACCCCGCACAGCCGGAAGATGCCGACCGCGGGTCCGACAGTCCCGCCGAACTGGCCTTCGCGTGGGCAAAAGAATGCCTCTTCGAGCAAAAGGTCGATGGGACGATCCCGAGCGAAACCGGCGGCGCCAGCGATGACCGCAACGTCGGATTCCTGACCACCATCCGGTTGACGCTTCAATCCCTGTTGCAGCGGTCGGGGCGTCGCTGGCTCAGCATCAATCAGGACTTTGCCGACGAGACGACCCGCACCGCTTAAAGCCCGTCGCCCTTTTCATGCGGCGCGGCATGCAGGATGATCGAGCCATGCGTGTCCTGATCACCGCCGGCCCGACATACGAACCGATCGACGCCGTGCGCTACCTGGGCAATCGCAGCAGCGGACGCATCGGCGCGGACCTGGCCGAGGCGGCGCGGCGCGCCGGCCATACCCCCAGCCTGATCGTCGGTCCCATCACCGCGGAGATGCCGGCGGGTGTTCTCCTCCAGCGCGTCCAGACCGCGGCGGAGATGCAGGCTGCGGTCCTGGGCGAATTCCCCAAATACGACCTGCTGATCATGGCGGCGGCGGTCGCCGATTACCGGCCCGTGTCGGTCAGCGCCGGCAAGATCGGCCGTGCCGATGGCCGGCTGGTCATCGAGTGCGAAGCGACGGAGGACATCGTCGCCGCGGCGAGCCGCATCAAGCGCCCCGACCAGCGCACGATCGGATTCAGTCTCGAATCACGTGGGAACGTCACACGATCTCACGAGAAGCTGCGCCGCAAGGGCCTGGATCTGATCGTCTACAACCCCATCGACACGATGAGCAGTCGCTTGATCGAAGCGGTCCTGATCTACCCCGATGGTCGCGAGGAAGCCCTCCCCAAACAGCCCAAGTCAACGTTCGCGGACATCCTGCTCCAGCGCGTCGCATCACTGTTCCAGTCCTGACGCATCGATATTCAGACAAGCGAGCAACGGGAGATCCGCGCTCCTGCGCGCGCAATACACCTTTCGTTGGAATTTCATTCCGGTGTGCGTATCGTGGGCATCAGCCCGGCATGAAACCCTCCGCCGAACATTTCGAGAAGCTCGCGCTCGAGCAGATGGACGTGCTCTATCGGGTGGCGTGCCGGCTCACCCGCGATCCCGAGCGGGCGGGCGACCTGCTCCAGGAGACATACTTGCGGGCCCTGCGCGGCCGCGAAGGGTTCGACCTTCAGGCACACGGCATCCGCCCGTGGCTCATCCGAATCATGCACAACCTTCAGATCAACCAGGCGGAGCATGAGTCGCGGCAGCCCACGACGGTAGAGCCCGAATCGCTGGAGACTTCCAGCCTCGCCGCGGCTGGGGACCTGCTTATCGGGCGTGACAACCTCGAGCAGATGGACGATCGGCTCGTTCACGCGCTGCATGAGCTGCCGTCGGACTACCAGGTCGTCATGCTCCTCTGGGCGGTCGAGGAGTTTTCGTACAAGGAGATCGCCGAATCGCTACAGATTCCCATCGGCACTGTCATGAGCCGTCTGCACCGCGCCCGGCGACGCCTGGCCGATGCCCTCCGCACCGTGGCCGATTCCAGGGGGATGATCGGGGAATAGGCACCTGCACCCGGTGGTTCCGTTCTCATAGAGACTCAGACGGACGGGCGCACCCGATCGCAATGTTTGACGTTATGCCAACCGACCCCGAAGAATCCTTTGACGATCCCGAGTTGAAAGCGGCGGTGCGCCGCGTCTGGGGCGGAAAGCCGACACCCGAATCCGTGCGCCGGCGCCTGGAAGCGTCCACCACCGGCCTCGCGCGCGACAGCGCAATGACAATCCGGCCGCGGTACGTCTGGGCGGCGGCGGCGCTGGTGGTGATTGCGG
The DNA here is from genome assembly GCA_038240605.1 of Tepidisphaerales bacterium. Taxonomy (GTDB): domain Bacteria; phylum Planctomycetota; class Phycisphaerae; order Tepidisphaerales; family Tepidisphaeraceae; genus JBBSDP01. The sequence goes on from JBBSDP010000008.1 coordinate 50,131, forward strand.
TCGGGCTGATCGCGCTGAAGTTGAACGGCATCGTCCCGGTCGGGCCGGGTCCACAAGCCGCGGCGGCAGCCGCACCGCTCCCCGCCACGCTTGCCTCTGACCTGGTCGCACGTCACGACGGGTGCGCCCGCGCCGCCGATCATCACATGCCCGGCGTGGCCCGTGACGATTTCGCGCGCATCGCCAGCGATTTGAAATGGCGGCTCGGTCTGCCGGTCATGGCCGGTCCCATCAAGGAAGACCAGTGGACCTTCGCCGGGGCCTCGATCTGCCCGGTGGGATCCTTCAAGTCCGCCCACCTGATGTTCAAGGGACCGCACCATCAAGCCGTCTCGGTCTTCTCGCTGACCGGTGCCGCATTGCCCTCGGGCGTCGACGGGCGCGCTTACGAGGCCGACCGCTCCGGCCATCCCATCGCCGGCTTCATGCACGATGGCAGCTTTTACTGCGTGGTCGGAAGCGACCCCACCGGCTCCCTCTCGCTCAAGGAGGTGCGCACGTTCCGCGACGAACTCGCGCCTCAGATCGACATCCCCCGCCCCACCGTCGCCTCCGCCGAGCATTGAACGGAACCCGATCCTCATTCATTGACCAACGCGAGGGGGACCCACGGGGCATGAAATGGATGCATTTTTGTAAGTCCTGATCCCGCCGCAAATTTTTATACATATTATAGAGGAACCCCGCGCGCTGGGGATGGATTGAGCGCGATGCCGGGAAATGGTCGTAGAGAACACTGAGCTGCACAGAGATTAGTGAGGAATGATCGAGGATTCTTCTCTTCTCTGTGGTCTCGGTGCCGCCCTATGGGCTCTGTGACTTTTTTACCTTTGCGCGACATGTCGCGCAAACGTCGCGCGGCGCCAATCGCATAGCCTCTGTTCCTCGCAACGGTTACGTTTTTGGCGCGACCGCGCGACATGATAAAAACGTCGCGCGATGTCGCGCGACAGGATGACGACACCCCCGCTTCGCGTGGATCGATGTCCCAGGCTCGCCGTGAACCTTTCCGCGGATAAGGGGATCGCATACGATTCGTCCCATGCCGCTTCCGCCTCGCGTTCCACCGCCCGCCGAGCCCGCTGCCGCCGCGCCGCCGACCGGCGACGCTGCCGTTTCCCCTGCCGCAAGCCCGTCGGTCACGCGACCGCGCAGCGCTGCGCCGAGCGCGCGTCCATCGCCTGAGACCAACGTGCGCGAGACGATCGAATCGATCCTCGTGGCGTTCATCCTGGCGTTCATCTTCCGCGCCTTCGTTGTCGAAGCGTTCGTGATCCCCACTGGATCGATGGCCCCCACTCTGTACGGCGCGCACGTTCGGCTCCGTTGCCCCGATTGCGGCTACACGTTTGACGTCGGCTACAGCACCGGCTCGCACGATGACACGAACATTCCCAGCGAGGCCGCACGACCCGCGTTTCGATGCCCCAATTGCGATTACGTGCTCAGCTCGGTCCCCAACCAGGCGGTGCGCTTTGGTGACCGCATCCTCGTGCTCAAGTACCTCAACCTCTTCCAGCCGCCGCAGCGATGGGACGTCGTCGTCTTCAAGAGCCCCGACGAGGCCGACAAGCACGATAAGGCGGACCCGGAATACGCGCAGAATTACATCAAGCGCCTGGTCGGTCTCCCCAATGAAAGCATCCTGATCCTCGATGGAGACGTCTACAAAGGACCGTTCAACGCCGATCACCCGGCCGACTTTCAGATCGAGCGTAAGAGCAGTTCCGCGCAGATGGCGTTGTGGCGAATGATCTACGACAACGACTATCTCCCGCAGGGTCTGGAGCGGACGGAACGGGAGGCGAAGTGGCAACAGCCGTGGCGTCCCGTGGGTGCGGAGAATGGCTGGAACCTCAATGACCCGGCCCATCCGGAGCGTCCCAGCCGGACGTTCACGTTTGATAACCTCCAGGGTTCTGCCGCGATCGCCTACGAAGCGGACGACCCGCACTGGCGCGGGTTCAATGACTGGCTCTCCTACGACGTGTTAACCAATTGGGGCAGCAACAGCCCCACCTCCGGCGGATCGGCTCCCAGGCAGCCCGTCTCCGACCTCAAGTTGAGCTGCTTTTATCGCCGTCGCGAGGGCGATGGCCCGCTCCGCATGGTGCTGAGCAAGACGGATGACTGCTTTGTGGCGGAACTGAGCCGCGGAAAGGCGAGGCTCCTGCGGTCGAAGCGGGTTCCCGGCGTCGGAGAAAATGACCTCCGCACAGAAGGCGAGCGAGCCCTGGCCTCGGTTGACGTGCCGGAGCTGGCGACGGGGGACTTCGAGCAGGTGGAATTTTCCAACGTGGATTACCGCGTCACGCTTCGCATCCATGGCCGTGAGGTGCTGACGACGAGCGATGCGCAGTATTCACCGAACGTCGAAGAGTTATGGAAACGCGCCTCGGGCGCGTCCCAGGACCCGTTTCCCTATCCGATCGCCAGGATCGAAGGCTCCGGCCAGCGCGCTGACATTCAGCACCTCCAGTTGGCGCGCGACATCTACTACCTCAACTATTCGTCGATGCACCCCACCTTCTGGGCCAGCCCAAGACTGATCATGCACCTGAACGCAGGTGAATATTTCGTGCTCGGCGACAACTCGCTGATCAGCGGCGACGCGCGCTTCTGGCACGTCCCGGTCGATTTGCCGCGCGAGGGATTATACGTGGATTCCGGGCGCGTCCCCGAGCGCTTCATGCTCGGCCGTGCCTTCTTCGTCTACTGGCCCGCCGGCTACCGTCCCGGCTCCTGGATCCCCTACGCGATCATCCCCGATTTCGCCGAAATGCGGTTTATTCATTGAAGAAATGATTCTGGACGTTCTCAAGGACCTGATCGACCGTGATCGCGTCAAGGGGGCCATCGATCGCCTGCACATGGGGGCCGATCGGCTTCCATCGCCGGGGGGACATGAGGCCGAACAGGGCGATTGTGGGAATGCCAACTATTGCCGCGAGATGAGCAGGGCCGCTGTCGTTGCCGATGAAGTGCTGCGCCCGTGAACACTCGGCGAGCAGGTCAACGTAGGTGGGCGGCCGGCGAACCTCGGCGACAGCGGCGAAACGCGCGATCTCGGCCGCGGGCCACCGCGCGATCTCGACTTCGCCGAGAACGAAACGCACGGCGCGGCCGGAGGCGATTAGCCGGGTCGCCAACTTGATGAACCGTTCGACCGCCCAGTTCTTGGCGGGGCTGCCGCTACCGGGATGAATGACGATCGCGTCGCGATCGGCGGGCGCGACCGACAGGCCTCGCTCCTGAACTCCCTTGAGGATCAGCCGCACCGTCGCGTACGCCGCTCGCCACTCGCTCCACTGCTCGATCCAGTGATCGACGATGTGCCTGTTGTAGGCGTCTGGAGGGGTCGCGGAGAGCATGGAGAGGCGCGCCGCCGGGTTCACCGCTTTGACGTTTTCCGCCCAGGCACCTGCATTCGCGCCGAAGCTGACGATCGTGTGCGCGCCGCGGATGAGCCGCTCCGCCGCCTCCGGCAGGGCCGGCGGTCCCTCGGCAAAGAGCGCATGCCAGCCGCCGGCTTCGGCGTCCGTCCAGTCCACGCGCAGCACGCGTTCGGCCAGCTTCCCCTTTTGCGCCTGCGTGACGTAGAAGATCCGGCTTTGCGGGAAGAGCCGCGCCAGGCCCAGTGCCAGCGGCCAGCTCAGCACGAAGTCGCCCAATGCCCCGGTGTGGAAGATGAGTACGTTGCGCGGCAGCATCGCCTGACGAAACTCCAGAACCCGCCACGCGTCGCGTGCGGGGATCAATGACAATCGATCACAGTGGTCGTCGCCAACGATGATCCGCCCCCACCACCGCGCGAGCCGCAAACGCTCTCGCACGTGTGTCTCTCTCGTCAAACGCTTCGATCGATCCAGCCGCCGCCGATGACCATATCGTTGTCGTAGAGCACGACCGCCTGCCCGGGCGTGACGGCGCTTTGCGGCTCATCGAACACAACCCGTAGCTCGTCCTCCGCGATCCGCGATGCAGTCGCCGATACCGGCTCGTGGTTGTAACGAATCTTCGCCAGGCAGCGCATCGGCGCGGCGCCCGGCGCAAGCTCATCGCCATGCAGGTTGAGCTGCCGGGCGAGAAGCCCGCCGGCCAGCAGCGATTCCTTGTCTCCCAGCGTCACGCGGTTGGAGGCCGGGTCGATCGCGGTCACGTAGACGGGATATCCCAGCGCAACGCCGAGTCCCTTGCGCTGCCCAATCGTGAATTGCTGATGCCCGTCATGACGACCGACGACGGCTCCACCCGCGCCGACGAATTCCCCTTCACCGAACATCTGCGGGCTGCGACGGCGAACCAGCGCCGCATAATCGTTGTTGGGAACGAAACAGATCTCCTGCGAATCCGGCTTGTTGAAAACCGGCAGCTTCAGCTCGGCGGCAATCGCGCGGACCTCGTGCTTCTCATATCCACCGATCGGCAGGAGCGTTTGCTCGAGCGCCCGGCGGCCCATGCCAAACAGGACGTAACTCTGGTCCTTGTGCAGGTCGTGCCCGCGCCGCAGCCGGCGCCGGCCAGAAGCCGCATCCGCTTCGATGCGCGCGTAATGCCCGCTGGCCAGGTAATCCGCGCCGACCGCTTCGGCGTACTGCGCCAGCCGGCCGAACTTCAGCCAATCGTTACAGCGCACACAGGGATTGGGGGTACGGCCGCGATTGTATTCATCGACGAAGTAGTCGATCACCCGGCTGAACTCGTCCTCGAAGTTCAGCACGTAGAACGGAACGTCGAGCATCCCCGCCACACGCCGGGCGTCGGCGGCGTCGAGCACGGAGCAGCAACCCTGCTTGTTCTTCCCGCTGGAATCACCCGCTTCTCCCACGTCGTCGGCGGCTGGCGTGGCGCCGGCGCTGCTTACTCCGGCGGGCGAGCCGAGGCGCATGAAGACGCCGAGCACCTCATATCCTTCCCGGCGCAACAATGCTGCGGCGACGGAGGAATCCACTCCGCCGCTCATGGCAACCACGACTTTCTTTCCAGCGCCGGCCATGTCCGAAACGTAGTCCGGCCGACGTGCAGGGTCAATCGCGGCGTTCCGGGCGGCCCAATTGAAATCGACGAAGCTCAACGCTGCTTCGATTCCCCCTCATCGTCCGCTATGTTAACCGTCTCAATGCCCCTGGGATTCACGACCGTTGGTTTGCGCGCACGCCTGCTCTTGACGCGCCTCCTCCAACGGCTCGGATTCAGCGAGAACTCGATCCTCCTGCCCCTCGCCCTGATCGTGGGCATGATCACCGCCGCCGCCGCCGTCGGGTTCCACCTGCTCATCGATGCGATTCGCGATGCGCTCTACCGCGCGCCGGGTGCGGATTTTCTTTACGGCAAGGGCATCTTTCTCCTGATCCTCTTCCCCACCCTGGGCGGGCTGGCCGTTGGGCTGTTCACCGTCTACATCATTCGCGCCAAAGAAGGGCACGGCGTGGTCGACGTCATGGAATCGGTGCTGCGCAACAGTGGGATGATCAAGCCGCTCTCGGCGCTGGAGAAGATCCTTACCAGCGCGATCACGATCGGCAGCGGCGGTTCGGCCGGCGCCGAGGGGCCGATCGTGCAGATCGGGGCGGCGATCGCGTCGGGGGTGGGGATGCTCTTCCAGGTCGCCCGCGCCCACATGCCGGTGCTGATCGGGTGCGGCTGCGCGGCGGGCATCAGTGCGATCTTCGACTCGCCCATCGGCGGGGTGCTGTTCACGCTCGAGATCATCCTCCTGGATTTCTCGATCCGCACGTTTGCGCCGGTCGTCCTGGCCAGCGTCATCGCCAACGTTTCGACGCGGGCGATTCTGCACCACATCGCCCCACACTCACCTCACGCGATCTTCGCGCTGCCGCCAACGGCGATGACCGACATCGCCGGCCTCGCCTGGGGCAGCGCGCTCAATTTCCTGCTTCTGGGCCTGCTCTGCGGCCTCTCCGGCATGGTGCTGACGCGCCTGATGTACTGGGCGGATGAACTCTTCCACCGCTTTCCCATTCCCCGCGCCCTCCGCCCCGCCGTCGGCGGCGCGGCGCTGGGGATTGCCGGGGTGATTTACGTCGTCGCGTTCGGGTGGGTCATCCTCGGGCGCGCCAAGCCGTTTGATTTTTCCAATTATCCGATGCCGGCGTTCTTCGGCGACGGGTACGGCGCGGTCCAGCAACTGTTCACGACCGACTTCTATGCGGTCTTCTACACGCACCATCAGGTGGGCCAGTTGCTGCTGCTGCTGGCCGTCCTCGCGGTCGCGAAGGTCATCGGCACCTGCCTGACGCTGGGGAGCGGCGGAAGTGGCGGGATCATCGCCCCCTCCCTCTTCCTTGGCGCTGCCACCGGCGCGTTCATGGGCGTCGTGCTACAGGCGATGCACCTCAATGCCGGCGTCGAGCCCGGCTTCTACGCGCTGATCGGAATGGGGGCGGTTCTGGCCGCGGTCGTGCACGCGCCGCTGGCATCGATCCTGATCCTCGTGGAGGTGACCGACCGCCACAACATCATCGTGCCCGCCATGCTCGCGTCTGTCGTCGCGACGGGGACTGCCCGGCTGATCTTCCCCGATTCGATCTACACGCTGGCGCTGCGTCGGCGCGGCGTGCGGGTGGGAAGCGGTGCGGATCTCTCGGTCCTCCGCCGGATGATCGTCGAGCAGGTCCACCTTGAGCCCGTGACTTCCCTGCCCGCGAGCGCCCCCTTCGAGCAGCTCCTTCAGCTCAGTGAGGCGACCGGGGCCACCGATGTCATCGTCACCGACAAGGACGGCAACTACTACGGCATGGTGACGGCGGACGACATCAAGACCACGCTCATCCAGCGCGAGGCGATCCCCCTGCTCCTGGTCGGCGAGCTGGCCCGCACCGAGCTGCCCTTGGTTCACACCACCGATGACCTGGCCGGCGTGCTCGAAACGTTCTCCAGGTATGAGGTCGCCCGCCTGCCCGTTTCCCTGACCCGCACCTCCAATCGCGTCATTGGAGTGGTCAGCCGTCGCGCGCTGATGACGGAATATCACAATGCGCTCTCGCAATCGTAAGACGTGCCCGCAGCCTAGCCACATTGATTTACGCGAAGGGGCGAAGAAGCATCGAGGCATTCTCTGATTTCTCCGTATTCAGTGACTGCTTCGCAAGCGCTGTCATTTCAGAGCCGCGACCGTGAGGGAGCGGTGTGGACTGCCCAGCGCACACCGCTTCCTCACGGGCGCGGCTCTGAATCTGGGTTGGAACTAAACGGTTGTCGGCGCGACCGGGGCAGTCGCTTCCGCGGCGGCGGCTTCGAGCTTAAAAATAGTGATTTCCGGGCGGCACCATTCCAGCACGCGCTGTCCGTACGACAGGCCGCGGTTCACGTAGAGGTGACGGCCGTTGATCGCGTAGTAGCCGTGTGTGAAGTGGCGATAGCGATGGGGATAAAGGCGCCGGCCCAGGCGGCTGGTGGCGACCTGGCGGCCGTGCGTGTGGCCGCTGAGCATCCATTGCCAGGGATATCCCATCAGCTCGTTGCAGTTGGCCGGGTTGTGGTTCAGGCAGATGATGGGCTGATTGTCGCTTAATCCCCTGAACGCGGCGTCGGGGTTGATGTGGCCAGACCATTCATCGTCGAGCCCGACGATCGTCAGCGCCATGCCATTCGACGAAGCGGTGGAGGCGGCGACCGCCCCATCGCCGTTGCCCCCGTGCGAGCTGGCAGACACTGGGCAACGGATGGCGTGCGTCTGGTTGCGGAGCACGATCAGCCCCCGCGCGCGTAAGCACTTCTCCAGATAATCGGCCCGGCGTTCACCCTCGGCCGGATGGTTCTTTCCATAGATACTGTAGTCGTGGTTGCCGAACGTGCAGATGACGCCGTGGGTCGCGCGCAGGTGGGAGAGGATTGTGGCGATGCGGTGGGCAAAGCGGTACCCACCGGTGATGAGATCGCCGGTGACGACGACGAGGTCCGGGTTGAGCTCGTTGACCCATCGGACGTACTGCACGAGGTAGCGCTGCCAGACGACCGGGCTGTAATGCAGGTCAGAGATCTGTATCACCCGCAGGCCGACCAGCGATGGGTCGAGGTTGTGCAGCGGCATTCGCCGTCGGTGCAGGTCAACCCACCGGCGGTTAAGGGGCAGCGCGTGGATGCCGGTGAGGCCGAGGCTGGAAACGGTGACCCAGATCGCCTTGCGCCAGCGATGCTGACGCCGCCAGATCGGGTTCCTCAGGTATTGAACGATCTCTTCGAACATGAAATATCACGCACCGCTGCCTCGCTGGCGCAGCAGAAGCCTCACGACGATTCGATCATCATCAGCGCCGCCTCGATCTCCTGTCGGGCGTGCTCGTCCCCCTTGGTTCGCGCCGCGTCGATGCCCGCGCGGTACGCGCGCCGGGCGGCTTCCAGGTCATCCTGAGATTCGTTGATCAATCCCTTCTGGTGGTAGGCGTAGCAATAGCCGGGATCGAGCGTCGTCACGCGATCGAGCAGCGTCAGCGCTTCAGCCGCGTCGCCCGCCTTCTTGTGCTCCAGCGCCAGGCCGTAAAGCAGGAACGTATCGTTGGGCTCGCGCTCGAGCATCTTCAGCAGTTGTTGCATGCGGCCGGTGGGCGGCGGTGTTGGCACGGAACTCCTCGTTGTTCAGTTACCTAGACGATCACCTCGCTGTCGATCGGCTCGAACGGCAGGTGAAGCGATTCGGCGACGGCGCGGTTGGTCACGCGTCCGCGCACGAGGTTGATCCCGTCGCGCACGCCGGGGTCTTCCGATGCCGCTCGCTCGTACCCACGGTTCGCGATCCGCAGGGCGTAAGGCAGCGTCGCGTTGCAGAGGGCGATCGTGCTCGTGCGCCCCACCGCGCCGGGCATGTTGGTCACGCAATAGTGGACGACGCCCTCGACGACGTACGTCGGCTGCTGGTGCGTCGTCGGCCGGCTGGTCTCGATACACCCTCCCTGGTCGATCGCCACGTCGACGATCACGCTGCCGTTCTTCATCGCCGTCAGGTCCGCGCGCGTTACGAGGCGCGGCGCGGTGGCGCCGGGAATCAGCACGGCTCCGATCACGAGATCGGCAAGGAGCAGGTGTTCGCGAATCGTGTGGGCATCGCTGAAGATCGTGTGGACGTTGGCGGGCATGACGTCGTCGAGGTAGCGCAGGCGCTCGAGATTGATGTCCATGATGAACACGTTGGCCCCCAACCCCGCCGCTACTTTGGCCGCCTGCGTTCCCACGACTCCGCCGCCCAGCACGATCACGTGGGCCGGCGCAACGCCCGGCACGCCGCCCAGCAGGATGCCGCGGCCCATCATCGGCTTCTCGAGATACTTGGCCCCCTCCTGGATGCTCATCTTGCCGGCGATCTCGCTCATCGGAGTGAGGCACGGCAGGCGCCCGGCCCTGTCGCGGATCGTCTCGTACGCAATCGCGACGATCCTGGCGTCGATGCAGGCGCGCGTGAGCTCGGCGCTGGCCGCGAAATGGAAATAGGTGAGGACGACCTGCCCCGGATGGAAGAGGCGAATCTCCGGCGGCTGCGGCTCCTTGACCTTGACGATCATCTCCGCCTGTTGAAACACCTCCGCCGCCTGCGGGACGATCGTCGCCCCGACGCTGCGGTATTGCTCATCCGCGAACCCGCTCGCCTGACCGGCCTGTGTCTCGACGAACACCTCGTGCCCCGCGCACACCAGCGTCTCAGCCCCGACCGGCATCATGCCGACCCGATACTCGTCCGCCTTCGTCTCCCGGGGAATACCAACTCGCACGAATCGACTCCCTTCGTTCACAATCGGGAAATTTCCCGACTCATCTTACGCACTGGAGCCGCGACTTCCCTCGGACGGCAGTGCGAATCTCGCGATGATGTTCGCATCATCCCGACGACCTGTTAAGGTCGCAACCTACTCCATTGCATTCGAACGGGAGTATGGTTTCGTTCACTGGAGTCACCATGCGATCAATGCCTGCCGCCCTCTACTGCGTCGTGGTTCTGATGACCCGAAGTTGCCCCGCTGCCGAACCACAAGGCGAGTTCCCACTGCGCCTGGCAAAGACCATTCCATTGGCCGATGTCTCGGGGCGGATCGACCATATGGCGGTGGACGCGGCGAACCAGCGCCTGTACGTGGCGGCGTTGGGGAACGACACGGTCGAGGTCATCGATCTGAAGGCGGGGACGCGGGCAGGAACGATCAAGAGACTGAAGAAGCCGCAGGGTGTGGCCTTCCTGCCCGACTCCAAACGGCTGGTGGTCGCCAGCGGCGACGACGGGACCGTGCGGGTGTACGACGCCGATCGGAAATTGATCGGAACCATCGAAGGGCTTGATGATGCCGACAACGTGCGCTATGACGCCGCCGCAAAACTCGTATACGTCGGCTATGGCGGCGGGGCGTTAGCCGTCATCGATCCGCTGAAGATCGAGAAGGTAGCTGAGATCAAGCTCGAAGGCCATCCCGAGTCGTTTCAGTTGGAGTCGAAGGGCAGCCGCATCTACGTGAACGTACCCGACGCCCGGCACGTGGCCGTGATCGACCGGGAGAAGCGGGCGGTGGTGGCGAAATGGCCGCTGGCGAACGCGTCGTCGAACTTTCCGATGGCGCTGGACGAGAAGCACCACCGTCTCTTCGTGGGATGCCGCAGGCCCGCCGAACTGCTGGTGCTCGACACGGACAGCGGCAAGTCCGTGGTTGCCCTGGACTGCGTCGGCGACACCGACGACGTCTTCTACGACGCCGCCCGACAACGCGTCTACGTCACCGGCGGCGAGGGATTCATCAGCGTCCTGGAGCAGGTCAGCGCAGACGAATATCGAAGCATCGGGAAGATCAGCACGGCGTCCGGGGCGCGCACTTCATACGTCCGTGACCAGAGGCGAATCCACCAGGCCGTCCAGCAAGCTGTCGGCGGCCTCCGTCCAAAGATGCACGTTAACCCGCATGAGGAAACCTCGCGTCGGGCCCGCACCTCCATAGGAAAAGTGCCCGCCGTGACCCGCACCCAATTGGCTCATCGGCGAGAACATGCCGAAAGGTTATGGGGGCGGTACACGCGCGGCAATTCACCTTAACAGGTGATACCGCGACCGCGGAATTATAGGACGTTCGCGCCGTTCACGCATCCGTTGATGAGCCGAGACTCTGCCCCTTCGCTCGTGTTGCTGGAACGCACCGCTTCAAAATTCCACGCGTTGCTCACAATCACCGGCGGAAAGTGCCGATGCAAAATTTGAACGTGCCGCTCTGCCACGTTGATGCAACGCAACAACCCACCGCCGACGAATGGACGTCTGAATGCTCCAAGCCAACACTGTCACGAAGGCTCGCCTGCTGATCGTGGATGAGGACCGGATCATCCTTCAGTCACTCTCGCAGTTCCTCCGTCGCGAGGGATACGAGGTGAAGACCAGCGACCGTCCGGATGACGCGCTGGCAATTCTCGAGTCCGGGCAGGCGGAGCTGCTCCTGGCGGACATCAACATGCCGGGCATAGAGCCGGCGACGTTCCTGCGCGAGGTCCGCCGACGCTTTCCGCAGGTGGTGGTGATCGTCATTACCGGGTACGGCTCCATCGAGGGAGCGGTGGAAGCAACCAAGATCGGCGCGTTCGATTACCTGACCAAGCCAATCGTGGATGAAGAGATCCGCGTCGTCGTCGAGAAGGCGGCGCGGCAGCAGGCGTTGCTCTTCGAGAACCATGCGCTGCGGCAGCAGCTCGACCTGCGCTTCGGACTGGAAAACGTGGTGGGCCACGATCACAAGATGCTCAAGGTGTTCGACCTCGTCGACGCCGTCGCCGACAGCCGCACTACCGTGCTGATGACCGGCGAGAGCGGCACCGGCAAATCGCTCCTGGCGCGGGCGATCCACCATCGCTCTCCCCGGCGTGGCAAGCCGTTCGTCGAGGTGAGCTGCGGAGCATTGCCGGAGACGCTGCTGGAGAGCGAGCTGTTCGGACACACCAAAGGCGCGTTCACCGGCGCGATCGCGGATAAGCCCGGCCGTTTCCTCGCCGCCGACGGGGGCACGCTGTTCCTCGACGAGATCAACTCCGCCTCACCGGCGATGCAATTGAAGCTGCTGCGCGTGCTTCAGGAGCGCTGTTTCGAGCCGGTCGGAAGCAACGACACGCGGACGGTTGACGTGCGCGTGATCCTCGCGACCAACGTGGACCTGACCACGCTGGTGGCTGAAGGAAAGTTCCGCCAGGACCTTTACTACCGGATCAACGTGCTGAACGTACGCCTGCCGCCGATGCGCGAGCGTGTCGGAGACGTGGCGCTCCTGGCCAATCACTTCCTGCGACGGCTCAGCAAGGAAACATCGCGCGAGGTGCTCGGCTTCACCGATGCCGCTCTGGCGGCGCTTCAGCGTTACCCTTGGCCGGGCAACGTGCGCGAGCTGGAGAATGCCGTCGAGCGGGCCGTGGTCCTCAGCCGTCGGCCGCAGATCGACTTCTTCGATCTGCCCGAAACGGTGCAGGCCCACGACGCCCCCGTCCCCGCGAGGCGCGTAGCCGATGGCGACGAAGCGTATTCACAACCCCTGCCGCTTCAGGCTGCATTGGAGACGCCCGAGCGACGAATCATCGAAGCGGCGCTGCGCCGCAACAACTGGAACCGCCAGGGGACTGCCGCCGAGCTCGATATCAACCGGACGACGCTCTACAAGAAGATGCGCAAGTATCAACTCGATGTCGGCGAATCCAATTGATGTCTCACAAATCGCACCCCTGAATGAAGATGCGATAGAGGTGCTTGCCGGCCCCGGGCCGCCTACACTCCGAACGATGTTCACGGGAATTGTCGAGCGAACAGTACGGGTGGTGGGCGTTGCCGAAACGCCCGCATTCCGGCGATTGACGCTCGCCGTCCCATGGACCGACCTGCGCGACGGGGAAAGCGTCGCGGTGAACGGCGTCTGCCTGACCGTCGCTGAGCGCGAGCCCGGCCTGGTAGGTTTTGACGTGATCGAGGAAACCCTCCGCCGTACGAACCTGGGGCTGCTGACGGAAGGCGATGACGTCAACGTCGAACGTTCGCTTCGTGCCGGCGATCGGATCGATGGTCATTTCGTCCAGGGGCACGTTGATGGCCGTGCCCTCCTCATCGAGCACCTTGACCATGAGCGGGAACGGCGTCTCACGCTCGAAACGACTCCCGAACTTGCCGGCTACATCATTCCCAAAGGCTCGATCGCGCTGGACGGCGTCAGCCTCACCGTGGCCGAGATAAACGGCGACCGCTTCGAGGTGGCCCTGATTCCCACGACTATTCGATTCACCACGCTGACCGCCCGCGCCATCGGCTGGCCGTTTAACCTCGAGACCGACGTGATCAGTAAAACCGTGGTTTCGTACCTTGAACGAGAGAAACGCTCAGCCGAAGATAAGGAGGGTTCGGGGTTCAGGGTTGAGGGTTCAGTAAAGTCGCGGCCGGCGGAAGCTTTGCTGAACCCTGAACCCTGAACCCCAGAACCTTGAACTATGGAATTTCGGCCCACCATCGCGATCAGCATGGGCGATCCCGCAGGGATCGGGGCGGAGGTGATCGTCAAGGCGCTGGCCGACCCGGTCCTCCGCCACAAGGCGCGTTACATCATCTACGGGATGAACGAGCTGCTCAGTTATGCGGCGGACATCGCCGAGTTCGATGTCTTCTGGTGGCGCGATCAATACAACGGCCGCCTGCGCAGCTATCCCCACGATGTCGTCGTCGTCGATTACGACCAGTACTCGATGCTCGGCAACGCGATCCGCACCCCCAGCAAGATGGGGGGCGAAGCATCTATGCGATTCTGCGTCGACGCCATCGACGCGGCGCAGAAGAAGCTCGTCGATGCCATCGTCACCGCGCCGATCGCCAAGGAAAGCTGGAAGCTGGCCGGCTACCACTATCCCGGCCATACCGAACTGCTCGCCCAGCGCACCGGCGCCCGCCGGCATGCGATGATGTTCGCCGGCGGCCCGCTCAAGGTGGTCCTGGCGACGGTCCACGTTCCACTCATGGGGCTGTGGGGCCGGCTGAACATCGGCGCGGTCTTCCAGCCGATCGAGCTGGTACACCAAGCCATGGTGGAATGGTTCGATACACCCAAGCCGCGGATCGCGGTGTGCGGCGTGAATCCCCACGCCAGCGAGAACGGGCAATTCGGTGATGAAGAGGAGCGCATCATTTCCCCCGCCATCCTCATGGCCCGCGACCAGGGGATCGACGTCAGCGGGCCGTACCCCGGCGATACGATCTTCCTCCGCGCCCGCGATGGCCATTTTGACGCCGTCGTTGCCATGTACCACGACCAGGGCCTGATCCCCGTGAAGCTCCTCGCGTTCGACCAGGCGGTCAACGTGACGCTGGGCCTGCCGATCATTCGCACCAGCCCGGACCACGGGACCGCGTTCGACATCGTCGGGCGAAACCGCGCCAACCCCGGCTCCATGCGCGCCGCCATCGAGCTGGCGATCGACCTGGCGGTGCGGCGCAACGCTCGCGAGAACGCGCGCTCCGCCAAACCCATGCCCAGCGACATCCACGCCAGCGACCCGAATATCGGCCAGCGGGACGCTGGCCAGCAGGAACGATAAAAAATCTTCCGCGAACGGCCTGATGAACGGCGACGCACCGAACCCGCTAGAACCGTTACCATCGCCTGACGCCGATGACGACCGCTCCTGGGCGGCGCGTCTGCTCCCCCCTTCGGACGTCCCGTTCGGGTCCCGCTGGAAGAACTTGCGGTTGCAGGGGACCGGCCTGAATCCAATTCTGATCTACGGAAGCTTCCTGGCGGTCTTCGTGCTTTGGATCGTCGGGGCTTGCCTGCTCTCATTCCTCGGTCTGATCGTCATGCTGCTGGGCGTCGCGGCGCTGTTCGCCGTCACCACTTATTACTCCCGGCGGCAGCAGATGCGCGAGATGCGCACGGGAATGGGCTTCTGCCCCGGATGCGGCTACGATCTTCGCGAAAGCGCCACGGCGTGCCCCGAGTGCAACACGCCGGTCCCCGATGAGATCCTCCGACGACGGCGAGCGATGGAGCGAATACGGGCCCTGGCGGGCAACGTTCGGGTTGCGTCCGTGCGGGTAGCGAGGATCGAGCCAGGCCGCGAGATCGAAATAGATCCGCTCTCCCGGCGGGCACCAACGCCGGAGCTTCCACCGATCCCGCTCATCGATGAGCCGTCCGAGCAATCCGACGGCGCGGAGCCCAAACCCTGAACGATCGCTGCGCTCTTACCGGCCTGCCTTGGCGGTCGGTTTTGGGCGGCCCGTTTTCTTGACGGGGGGCTTCTTCGTCGACTTGCCGCGCTTCTCTTTGGCGAGCTTCAACTTCGCGGCCTGCGCGATGATTGATTGCAACATTGCGCCGGCTTCGCCCCCCTTGGCGGGAAGGTGCGACTCCCAGACATCCGGCTTGTCCGCCGCGAGGATGTCGGCAAAATCGCCGAAGCTCTTCACGCTCTGTGGGGCCACGCGGATAATGTCCAACGGACCTGCCCATTCGTCGCGGTGCTTGATGAGGAGCCAGGTACGGCTCGTCCCCGCCGCATCCGGACGGCCACCCCCGGTGCGGACCAGGACCCAGCTCCCCTTGAGCTTCACGCCGTTCAGGCTGAACTTCAGCTCGCCCGCATCGAGACGGGCATCGATATCGTCAACCTCGGGTGTCCACGTCCCCTTGTCCCACAGCAACACGATCCCCGCTCCATATCCCTCCGGTATCACGCCTTCGAACTCGCCATAGTCCAAGGGGTGATCCTCCACCCGCATTGCCAGGCGCTTGTCCTTCGGATTGAGGGACGGCCCCTTGGGCACCGCCCAGGAGAGCAACGCACCGCGATGTTCAAGACGAAAGTCGTAATGGAGATGACTCGCCAGGTGTTTCTGAACGCAGAAGAACAATTCCTTTGTCTTCTTGCCTGCACGTTTTGACCGTCCTGACGGCTCGGGCGTTGAGGTGAAATTGCGCTTGGCGCGATACTCGTACAGCGGTCGTTGTGTGCGTCGGGATGGCATGGCCGTGTTCCAATCGTAAAGGCCGCTCCCCTGCCCGACAGCGCCGAAACGGGCGATAACGCGTCAGGTTGGGCCCAACGTCCGATAAATCGCCCCGAATCCGGCCGTTACCGCCATCCGTTGACATCCCCCGGCGCATTCCATTACTTTCCGGCCTCGTTCACCCATGCTCGGCGAACGCGGAACGGACGCGATGCAAACAAAAACGGTTGTCAGCAGAGCCAAGGCCTACCTGAAGGTCCGTCAGAAGGCCGTGCGCGATGCCATGAAGGAACTCAAGCTTCAGGGCCTGCTCCTGACCTATCCGCCGGACCTGGCCTACCTGACCAATTTCGCTGGCGACGATTCGATCGGCCTCATCACCGGGAAGGATTTCTATCTCGTCACCGACTTCCGCTACGCCGAACAGTCGGAGAATGAGGCCGGCTGGCTCACCACGCGCATTCGCGAAGGGAAGATGGATGAGGCGCTGGCCAGAACGATCGTCGATTCCAAGGCGCATCGCATCGGCTTCGAGGCCAACTTCACGACCTTCGGCCAGATCCACGCGGTCGATAAGGCCATCAAGGACATCAAGAAGGAGAGTAAGGACGCCAAGGGGCCGGTCGACCTCGTCCCCCTCGAAGACGTGATGACCAACATCCGCAAGGTGAAGGACGACCACGAGATCGACCTGATCCGCAAGTCGGTCGGCGTCGCCGAGGAAGCGTTCGAGGCGATCCGCGCCGAGATCAAGACGGGCCAGAGCGAGAATCACCTTGCGGGCATGCTCGTCTTCGAGCTGCGCTCGCGCGGGGCGAGCGATTCCAGTTTCCCGGTGATCGTCGCCGCCGGCGCCAACAGCTCGCTGCCCCACTATCGCCCCGGGGAGACGCTCGTCGGGCGCGACCAGCCCCTGCTGATCGACTGGGGCGCGCTCTTCAAAGGGTACTGTAGCGACCTGACACGCACGCTCCTGATCGGACGCGTGAACCCGCGCATCAAGGAAATCTACGACGTGGTCCGCGAGGCCCAGGAGGCCGCGATCAAGTTCCTGCGTCCCGGCGTCACGACCACGCAGGCCGACCGCGTGGCCCGCGACGTGATCAATCGGGCTGGGTTTGAAAAGCAGTTCGGCCACGGGCTTGGCCACGGCATTGGGCGCGACATCCACGAGCTGCCCAGCATGCGTAAAATAGGCGGCGAGGAAGAGCTGATGCCGGGGATGATCGTAACCGTGGAGCCGGGCATTTACCTGCCGGGCGAAGGGGGCGTGCGAATTGAGGACGACGTCCTGATCACGCATTCCGGCGCCGAGGTGCTGTCGACGCTCGACCGGAGCTTCGAGGGGTGCCACATTGAGTGAAAAACGTGAAACCCGGAAATCCCCCAGGGCCGCCGTGGCTTCGGGCGGCCCTATGGACATGCTCTTCCTCGAGCAGCTCGGCAAGTTGATGGCCGCCAATGACCTCAACACCATCGAGCTGCGCGACGGAGACCGGCGCGTCATGCTCAAGCGCGGCCCCGGCGAGGTGACGGCCGCCGTCTCCGCGCCCTCCGCAGCCCCGGCCGCCGCGCCCAGCTCGTCGCCCGCGGCCAGCGCCGCAGCGGCGGCGGCCAAGGAGGAAGAGGCGCTCATCCCGATCAAAAGCCCGATGCCCGGCACCTTCTACCTCGCCCCCAAACAGGGGGAGAAGCCGTTCGTCGCCGTCGGGTCGGAGGTCGATGACCAGACCGATGTCTGCATCATTGAGGCGATGAAGGTGTTCAATAACCTCAAGGCCGAATGCCAGGGCACGATCGCCCGCATCCTCGCCGAAGACGGCCAGCCGGTGGAGTTTGGAACGGTCCTGTTTCTTGTGAAACCAAAGTAGGGTTCGGGGTTCAGGGTTCAGTGGGGAGAAACTCCTCATCTGCCCTGAACCCTGAACACCGAACCCTGAACCCTTCCCTATGTTCTCCAAGATCCTCATAGCCAATCGCGGCGAGATCGCTTTGCGGATCATCCGCGCGTGCCGCGAAATGGGGATTCAGACGGCGGTCGTCTTCTCGACCGCGGACCGGGACGCCGCCTATCTCAGGCTGGCCGACCAGGCGATCTGTATCGGGGAAGCGCCGCCGTCCGAGAGCTACCTGAAGATTGATCGGATCATCTCCGCCGCGGAGATCGCCGACGTTCAGGCGATTCACCCCGGCTACGGCTTCCTGGCCGAGAACGCGCACTTCGCGGAAATCTGCCGGAGCTGCAAGATCGAATTCATCGGCCCCCCGGTCGCCGCCATGCGGGCGCTGGGCGACAAGGTGGAAGCCAAGAAGCTGGCGAAGAAGGCAAAGGTCCCCACCGTTCCCGGCAGCGACGGCGCTGTGGACGACGAAAAGCAGGCGCTGGAGATCGCCGACAAGATTGGCTATCCGGTGATCATCAAGGCCGCGGCGGGCGGCGGCGGCCGCGGCATGCGCGCGGCCCACAATGACGTCTCCCTCCAGGCAGGGCTCCGCCAGGCGCAGGCTGAAGCGGAGAACGCGTTCAAGGACGCGACCGTCTACATCGAGAAATACGTGGAGTACTGCCGGCACGTCGAGGTGCAGGTGCTGGCCGACCTGCACGGCAACGCGATCCACCTCTGGGAGCGCGATTGCTCGCTACAGCGTCGCCACCAGAAGCTCGTCGAGGAGTCCCCCAGCCCCGTGCTGCGCTCGAAGGTGCGCGATGCGCTGTGCGCGTCAGCCGTACGCCTCGTAAAGACCGCGGGTTACGCCAACGCGGGCACCGTCGAGTTCCTCGTCGATCGCGAGCAGAACTTTTATCTGCTCGAGGTGAACGCGCGCATCCAGGTCGAGCATCCGGTGACCGAATCGGTGACGGGCATCGACCTGATCAAGCAGCAGATCCGCATCGCCGCCGGCGAACGGCTCGAGATCAAGCAGGACCAGGTGCGCCAGGATGGCCACGCCATCGAGTGCCGCATCAACGCCGAAGACCCGGACCGCAACTTCGCCCCGTTCCCGGGCATGATCCAGGAGCTGCGCCTGCCGGGCGGTCCGGGCGTGCGGATCGATTCGCACGTGTACGCCGGCTACCGCATCCCGCCGAATTACGACAGCATGATCGGAAAACTGATCGTGCACCGCCCCACTCGCGAAGAGGCGATCGCCACGATGCGGCGTGCCCTGTCGGAATTCCACATCGCCCCGATCAAGACCACGATCCCCCTGCACCTTCAGATCATGGACAATCAGAGCTTCCGCCGTGGAGAAGTCGACACCGGCTTCATCGAACGGACGATGCTGAACAAGTGATCCCGTCGCTCGCCGCATCCAGTGCTCCATCGAGAAAATTGCCCAGCCGGCGCCGATACGCTTGTGGGTCCGCCGCCAGCGCCAGTGACCGCCCCACCTCGGGAACCGACCACCATTCGTCTTTCTCGATGCCCCTCGCTGCGCACGCCCGGCCCGCAAGCCGCGCCTGTAGCGTTTCCGCGTCGGCCGCGGTCATCACTCGGTCCCCCTGGGAGTAGATGGCCATCACTGGACATCGAATTTCGGCGATGAGATCCCTCGTCCGCACCGCGTCGAACTTCACGTGGGCCAACGCCTGGGCCAAATCGATCGACAGTCGTGCTAGCAGGCCGCCGGGAAATCCCAGCCCGTCGAGAGTGGCCATGGCGAACTGCCGGAAATCGGCAAACGGACTATCCAGGACAACCGCGGCCAGGTCGTCTCGACTGGCTGCGGTCGCCACCGCGACCGCCCCACCCAGCCCGACACCGAAGAGAACCAGTTGTCTTGTCGCTTCCGGGCGTTCGGCGCGAAGCTCGTTGATTACCTGCGCGAGGTCCTCGCGCTCGCGAAATCCGCCGGTGCTCAGGGTGCCGTCGCTCTCGCCATGCGCGCGAAGATCCAACGCCAGAACGTGAAAATCGAGCCCGTGCCACAGCGGGGCCCAGGCGATCCCGCCCACTTTGGCGTCGCCGTAATCGTGCAGGAGGATGACGCAACGGCTCACCTGGGCCCGCGCCGGTATCCACCATCCGGTGATCACCATCTTGCCGCCCCGTCCACCGGCCTCATCGCGCACCGTGAACGGCGCATTTTCGAAGTGCAGCCCCAAGTCGCCCGGCGACAGCCTTCGCAGCCGCCAGGCCGCCCGGCCGTCGGTCATGCGCGGCGGACGAAGCAGCGCCATCGCCATCAACCCTATCGCCACCGCCGCCGACCAGACCCCGGCCGCCAGCAGGAGCAACAACAGAATCCCATAGCTCGGTTGCATCACCGGCAAATCATATCACGCGCGATCGCGTCGCCCGTACCATGGGCGCTCGCCCGTGGACTGCTGTACGACGCCGTGGCACGATCCGCCCTCGCCCGTGGGCTGCGGTACCCCGGGGCTATCAAAAGCTTTGGCGTCCCTCGCCTCTTCAGTTCCAACATTTTTCTCAACGTTCCTTTAGTTTTTCAGCCAGCGCGTCCGATAACGGTCACAGACGCTGGCCATGGATGGCTGGGCGCATCGTTGTATCTGGATGGAGTCCACCCCATGAAATCGACCCTCTTCCCCGCCGCCGTCCTGTTGTTCCTCGCGATCTCCAGCGGCTGCGCGACGAAAAAGGAAACCTCGAGTACGCCCAACGCCCTGGACGTTTCCGGCCCAGTGGTGACCTCCACGACCCCGGCTCCCTCCTACACGCCGGCCACCGCGGCCCCGGTCCTGGCGGCCCCTGATCCGGCTTATTCGCAGACCCCAGCCGCTTCCACCGGTACGGCGACGGGCGGCGGCAACTACGTCGTCAAGAAAGGCGATACCCTCTATCGCATCGCGAAGGAACATTACGGCGACGGCAAGCAGTGGCAGAAGATCGCCTCAGCCAACCCCGGCGTCTCGCCGCAATCGCTGAAGGTCGGTCAGACCCTGGTCCTTCCCTGATGCACGCATGACATTCATCACGCCCGCGCGATTGGGTCGGAGACTCAAACGTTGGACGTTCACCGCCCGGGTCGGAGACTCGGGCGGTTCTTCTTTGCCCCCGCGCCAGGGCTATCATTCCCCGTGCCCCGGCCGCTTCCCACGTTTCCGCGCGGTGCGCGACGCAGCGCCTCGCATATGCTGACCCGCCCCATCCTCATGGCCTGCCCGCGCATCTCTCCGGAGTGGGAACTGGCGGCCCTGCGTGCCCTGATGAAGCCGCAGCTCAAGGGGGCGATCCTCCACCGACCCGCGCACCAGCATTGGCCTGCTGATGCCGCCGACCGCTTACGGCTCGTTCGCCATGCGATCTTCGACCGCATCGGTTTCGATCCCAACCCGCACCTTCCGCCCGACGGCGACTATCACCTGGTGTGCGGCGTCCATCCACGGGACTCAGCCCCCGCACGCGCCTTCTCCCTGGCGCTCTCCCGGCAATTCGCCGGCATCTGGTTTGTGCTCGGCCACCACTGCATCCGCGACGGCCAATTCTGGCGTCGCCGCCACGGCACGCAGCTCCGTCTCGCGCCGGCGACCAGCATCCACCTTCCCCGCGCCCTTCGAACCGCGCTGCGGGGTTGGGTGTAGGTGCGACCCGTGCGAATGACCGCAGCAAGAACACCATGAACCATACTCCCATCCAGACCGAATCGATCGCGACGCGCTCGCGCAGCGAGATGATCGACGTCACCGAGATCGTGCAGGATTACGTGACGCGCCAGGGCGTGGTCTTCGGCTTCGCCTATGTTTACGTCCCCCACACCACGGCCGCCATCACGATCAACGAGAACGCGGACCCGGACGTGAAACTCGACCTCTTGCGCAAGCTTGATGAACTGGTCCCCAAGTCTGAGCCCTACTACCGCCACGACGAGGGAAACAGCGACAGCCATCTGAAGGCGTCGCTGGTCGGCAGCAGCGTCACCGTCATCATTGAACAGGGACGGCTGGTGCTCGGGCGATGGCAAGGAATCTATTTCTGCGAGTTTGACGGCCCCCGCCGCCGGGACCTGCTCATCAAGTTTCTCGACCTCACGCCCCCGCCTCCGCCTTAAGAATGATTCACCACCGAGGCACACTGGGTCTGTGGTGAATCATCTGCTCGAGAGCGACCCGAACAGGTTGTACAAATCCTTCAAGTACGCGGCGGGGTTCTGGTAGTAAACGTCGGGGGAGACGGGAAGCGTGACGGTTCGCTCGGCGGCGCAAACGGTCGGTCGGGCCTTGGCGAAATCTCCGACGGCTCGAGCCGCGGGCTTGAGGGAGCCGTCGCCGCGGAAGAGGCCGAACGATCGTTCGTGGACGAAGAAATCGCACGGCGGACGGTCCCACAATTCCGGGATGTAATCACCAAAGCACCAGGCAAATGCGCCCAGCGCGCCGACGCGCTGGAGGCGCGGAAGGACCTGGCGGTAATATTCCGCGCCATCTTCCTCGGAACAGAAAAACTGGTGTAACCGCACGCCGAGCGGCAACTCTACGTCCTGATACCCGGATGCCCGATTGGGAATTCGGGTGCAGACGCCAAACTCTTCGTACAGCACACCCCGGTCCGCGAGCGCCGCCGTCAGCGCGCATGTGAACGGGACGTAGTCCGGGTCGAGCGGATGGCGGGCGAGGCGGTCGTAGATCGAATAGCCGTGCATCACCGACAGGTCAGAAACTTGTGCGGCGTGATCGACGCGAAAGCCGACGTCGGCGTGGAGCGACACGCCGTGCAGGCCGATGAGGACGGGGCGGGACGGATCGACGAGCTTGATGGTATTGACCATCCGCGCCACCCACGCTCGGCCGGCATCCGCGCTGGGCGGCTGGCAGAAGAGGTCCGGCTCGTTCCCCAGGCTCCACGCCCAGACCGCCGGGTGATCGCGCAGCTCGCCGCAGACGGCGCGAAGCTGAAGCTCCTCCGCCTCGAGCACGAACGGCTCGGTGTACATGTTGAAGATCGCGTTGGGCGATGGCGTCCGCCGGCCAAGGCTCACCAGCGGACGTCCCTCCGCCGGTCGCGGGCGCGGGGAGACGAGCCAGTCGGGCGCCCAGTTGGGGCCGCTCATGTGTCCCGTGAAGAACGTCGGCTGAAGTTTCAGCCCCAGGTCCGCCGCGGAATCGCACACGCCCCGCAGGTTCCGCAATGCCTTTGCATCGATCCGATCCGGCGACGGCTGAAAGCTCTCCCAGAGGAGGAAGAACCGCACGTGCGTGAGCCCGATATCGCGGATCATCGCGAACTCTTCGCGCACCTCTCCCGCGTCAAATTCCGCCCACCAGTACATCGCCTTACGGCGCGGCCAGTAATTCACCCCCATCCAGAACGGATCACCAATTGCCATGTCGTCTCCGATTCTCTCCAAAGCCCTATACCCGGCGCAGCTCATCGAGGAGCCGTGCCTGGGCGGCGGGAGCGGCGGCAAGGAAGGGGACTTTCCCGCCGTCGTAGTTTTTCACGTCGAACGGGAAGACGGGTTCGCCCTGAAGGTTGGTGATCAGGCCGCCCGCCTCGAGCACGATCGCGGCCGGGGCGGCGATGTCCCAGAGTTTTCCGTTGATCGTCACCGCGCCGTGGGCCACGCCGGCGCCAACCTGAGAGGCCTCGAGCGCGGCCGAGCCGAGAATGCGGATCTTCCATTCCGTCTGGCCGACCCAGCGCGTCGCCCAGGCCGGGCAGCCCGTGGGCAGAAGCAGGTTGCTGGTCAGCATGAGCATGCTGGCGTTGTCCATCGGTGTCTGGAGGGCGCGAAGCCGTTGCGTCCCCAGCCAGGCCCCTTCACTCCGTGCGGCGGAATAGACCAGATCGCGCGTGACGTCGAAGACCACGCCCAGCAGCGGGCTCCCCTTCTCCAGGAGCCCGATGCAGACCGCGAAGTTCCCCAGGCCCGCGATGAAGTTGTTGGTCCCATCGATCGGATCGATCACCCACACGCGGCCGCGCGGGTCGGGACATTCGAACGTGATCGCCTCCCCGGTCTCGTTCTCCTCGCCGATGACGCCGTCGGTCGGAAAGCGCCGCCGCAGCCCGGCGACGATCAGGCGCTGGCTGGCGCGGTCGGCATCGGTGACTGCTTCCTCGTGGCGCTTGGTGAGCCGTCGCACCTTGCCGTATTGCTCGAGGACGAGCTTCCCCGCCTCGCGGGCGAGTCCGATCGCGTACTGAAGGTCGTGGTTCAATGACATGCCGACGAACCTACGCGGCGACCGACGCACGGGCAAGGCAAGGCATTCACATTTCAATTCCGGATTCCCAATCGGCGCACGATCGCATCGAACCATGGGACGCCGAAGCTCAGCCGGCCCCAGAGCAGCAGCGACGCGACGGCGACCGGCGTCAGGAGCGGATCGACGATGAACGCTTCAACGGCGTCCCGCGTGGCCGGGAGGGCGACGCTCGTGTAGTGCTCGTCGCGATCGACCTGTGATTCGATCTTCGCCAGCGTCAGGCGAACGTTCGCCGCGAAGATGATCTCCGGCTGGCGTAAGCCGGGATCTTCGACGATCCCCGTGCAGCGGACGTCGGCAATGTCGTTGGGCGCAAGTCCCAGTTCCTCATTCAGCTCGCGGCGCAGCGCCGCGAAAACGTCGGCGCCATCGCCTGGCTCCATCGCGCCGGCGAAGGGGTGGGTTCGATCGGGGTAATACGCGACCGACGCGTTGCGGCGACCCAGGAGCAGGAATCCATCGGCCGTCAGGAGCGCGGGGCTGACTCCGACCGGGTTCGCCAGCACCGCGCGGCCGTGGCGATCCGCCAATTCGGGGTGAAGCAGGTTGGTGCCGAGGAAGGGTTTGTAACTCGTCTGTGAAATCGTCAGGCGCAGGACCTCGCCCGTGACGTCCCACGATTCCCACCGGGCCATCGGACCGTCGAACAACAGAACGTCCCTGCCGTTTGCCCGGGCATCCCATACTGCGTCGATCAGCCGTTCTACCTCGGGCAGGAACGGCCGCGACGAAGGCACGACTGACGTGCGGACGTGCGAGGGAGGCCAATTGCCCGCGGCGAGGACTTTCAGCATGGCAGGATGATAGCGGGGCGTGCGGAGGCTTACGCGGTCGACGCCCCGTTGCCGAGGCCATTGCTGTCACCATCGCCATCGCCCGATGCGGCCAACGGATCGGGCAACTTTTCCGTCGTTGCCACGGTGCCGGCGGTCGCCGTGGGCCGCGGGAGGATCACGTCGGCCGGGAGCGTAACCGTGAACGCACTGCCGCGTTCCGCGACGCTCTGCACGTCCAGCGCGCCACCCATGGCATCGACCAGTCGCTTGCAGATCGTGAGTCCCAGTCCGGTCCCCTTGTTGCGGTCGCGCTCGGGATTGCGCAACTGGAAGAACTCATCGAAGATGTGACGCAGGTGCTCGGGCGCGATGCCGATCCCGGTGTCGGTGACGCGAATGCGCAGACGACCGTCCGCCAGGTGCTCGGACTCCAGGCGGACTTGTCCTCGTTCGGTGAACTTGATCGCGTTGCCGATCAGGTTGCCGAGCACCCGCGCCAGCTTGATGCGATCGGCCCGGAGCCACACGGGCTGCGGTGGCGGCGCGCATCGGAAGTCCAATCCCTTCTCGCGCGCCAGCGGCAACAGGTGCCGGTGCTCCTCCTCCAGGAGGCTGAGAAGTGAGAACTCCGACTCCTGAAGCTCCACTTTGCCCGAATCGAACCGGGCGATGTCCAGCACGTCGCTGAGCAGGTTCACCAGCGCGTTGGAGCTGGCGTGCAGCTCGCGCGCCAGTTCCGCCACCTCGCCCGCCAGTGCCGGGTTGGAGGCGGTCCGGCGGACCAGTTCCGCCAACAGGCTGATCGCGTTGGCCGGCGTGCGGATGTCGTGACTGACGGCGGCCAGGAATCGCGTCTTGCGGACGTTTGCTTCCTCGGCTTCGCGACGCCGCATGTCCAGCTCGCGCTGCAACTCCTTGAGGGGCGTGATGTCGACGTAGGCGCTGACGGCGCCCGTGACGGTACCCGTGCTGTCGCGGACGGTCCGCGCATCGCCCAGCAGGAAGACGCGCCGGCCGCCAGGCGCCACGAACTCCAGCTCCTCGTGCTGAACCTCCTGACCGCTGATCGCGGCGCGGAAGACGAGGTATTCGGCCGGCGCCAGCTCGCGTCCTTCACGGAAAAGCTTCCAGGCGCCGCGGCCCACCTCGGTGGCGACATTCACCTCCGCCGGCACGTTGAAGAGAGTCGCCCCGGCGGGGTTGAGGCGGACGTCGGTGCCGTCGGCGTTGGAGACGGCCAGGGCCAGCGGCACCGTCCGCAGCACCGTCTCGAATCGCTGTCGCTCGTTCTTGACCGACTGAAAGAGCTGCGCGGCCTCCAGGCTTACCGAGGTCTGCGCCGCCAGCGATTCCACCAGGGCGATCTGCTCATCCGACCAGTGCGTCTTCTGCCGCGCGTAGATCTCCAGCGTGCCGATGGGCCACCCCTGCACGCGCAGCGGCACCGCAAGCACCGCGACCACCGGCTGCCCGACCGCCGGCTGGGGAAGCCGCACGTCCGGGCGCAGGGCGATGTCTTCCAGGTAGCCGGTACGACCGCGCGAGAGGACCAGCGCGGCGAACGACTGGTTCATCGGGATGACGTCCTCGCGCAGGCCGTCAGGGCCGAAGCCATGGTGGCAGCGCACGCGCAGCGCGTCCCCCTCCTGCTCGAGGATGGCGGAGGCCGCGGTTGGACCATCCACCAGCAGGCCCAGGGTCTGGCAGATGCGGGCCATCATGTCGCCGCGGGAGAGCTCCGTCGTCAGCGAGCGCGAGAGGGAAAGCAGCACCTCCAGAGTCTTCTCGCGCCGCTCCAGTTCCTCGTTGCCGAGCCGCAACTCCTCGCTTTGCCTTTCCAGCTCTTCGGTCTGCGACTGTAACTCTTCATTCTTCCGGGCGATCTCCTCTTCGCGAATGGCCAAGTCCGCGTTGGCGGCCTCCAGGTCCTGGTTACGGCCCTGTACCCGCCGCTGGGCAACGATCCAAACGTCGGCCAGGATCCCGACGATCACCAGGTCGAATACCACCATCGCGCCCGCCAAGGAGTCCCAGTTCGGCGGAACCTGCCTGGCCGATGCCGGAAGCACGATGAGGAACTTGATCATCGTCAGGACGATGAAGGCCAGCATCGTCAACCACAGCACGATGCGGCTGCGAAACAGCGTGATAATGACGACAGGGACACCGTACCCGATCGGCACGATGTAATGCCGCAGCAGCCCCAGGCGCAGCAGAGCCATCCCCGCCACCAGCACGACCGCAACGGCAGCCGCCCTCAGATGCGGCGAGTTCAGGATCGAGTTCGTCGGCTTCTCGCGCGGCACGATCCGCTAACTCCTCTCCCGGCAATAGATGGATGGACCGATGGGAGTAAATCCGAATCCCGCGCCGGGCCGCTCGGCCTTTCCCGTCACGAGCACGCCACCAGGACGCAGCGCATCGTGAAGCTGAGTCCACAGTTGCCCGACCGCGTGCGGTTGAAGGTAGATCGCCATGTTGCGGCAAAGGATCAGGTCCCATTGCCCAGGCTCAATGACGGAGAGGGCATCGGCGGTCCGCCACTGCGGGACCGCCGCCAGCCAGGGGACGATGCGGTATCCCGACCCGTGCGGCCGCAGGTACTTGCCCAACAGGTGCGGGGGTACCGCCGCGACGGCAGCCTTGTCGAAGATGCCCGTCGCGGCCGAAGCAGTCGCGGCGGCCCGGCAATCCGTACCCAGGAGCGTCCGGCGGTGAAGCACGCCCTGCTCGGCCAGAAGGATGGCGACCGAATACAGCTCGGCCCCGTCGGAGCAGCCCACGCTCCAGAGGCGCGCGTCGCCGTCACGACGGGCCAGTTCCGGCAGCACGCGGTCGCGCAGCGCGTCGAACGTTTCGCTGTCGCGAAAGAAATGGGTCACGCCCAGCACCAGGCTGCCGATCGCCTCGCGGGCCAGGTGCGGGGTGCGCTCGACCGCGGCGCGGGCGGCAGCCAGCGACGTCACGCGCAGCGCCCGCAGCACGCCAGGAATCCGACGCCGCAGCACATCCGGCCGGTAATAGCGGGAGTCGAGGCCGACACGGCGAAACAGCCATCGGAACGACGCATCGTCCTCGAACGAGAGCGGCTCTCCCGTCACCGCGGGGTTCCGCGACGGCGCGAAATTGATCGCGTAGCGACCGCCGTGACCGAGCTGGCCGGGGAACACCACATGAGCGTCAAGCACTGGGCTGGCGATTCTCAGCGGGTGCCATGCATTGGCGTGGTTGAATGACATGGCCACGTTGCTCGTGTGACGACGGAAGACGGGAAGACGCTAATTTCGCCTGCGGTGGCCTGCGCGCCATTTATTGGCCGCGGGTGTCGGTAGCCCACGGTTCTAGTGCGGGGGACGATAACAAAGGAAAGGACGAACCGCCAACCATCCTTCAGGCCTGTCCCAGATCCGAGCGCAGCGCCCGGACGGCCTGGCGGACGCCATCGAGGTGCGGGTTAACGTCCAACGCATGCTCGTAGCACTCAACGGCCTCAGCAAGGCTTCCCTTGTGGGCGTAACAGTGCCCCATCCCGGACCAGGCGCCGAAATGACAGGGCATGCGCTCGACGGTACGGCGACAGTCCTCGATCGATGCCTCGTAATGCTCCTCGAGGTAGTGGGCGATCGCGCGCTGGTTGTAGGCTTCGGCAAAGGATGGGTCGATCTCGATGGCCTTCGTGAAGTGCGCGATCGCGCGATCGAAGTCGCGATGGTTCAGGGCCTGGGTGCCGTGGCACAGTTCGCGGTTGGCATCGGGCGTCTTGCCGCAACGGAACCAGATCGACCAGAGTGCATGCTCGGCCATCTCGTTTGTGACTGCGTCCTCGTGCGTGAGGAGCTGCGCGAGCAACGGAAGGCAGCACTTTCCGCCGACCAGCGACATCGCCAGCGCCGCGACTTTGCGCGCGTCGTCGTTGTCGCCGGCTACCAGACCTTTGATTTGCTCGAGAGTCCAACGGGTTTGCAGAAGGATCTTCAATCCCTGCACGTCACGCCGCTCCAGAAGGGGCTGCACCAACTCGATGAACTCAGAGGCATCCATCGGAGGCAGGGTGATCACCGCCAGACTTTAGGCGGCTGTCAACCGCCCTTCCACCGTTCAGCCCGGCAATTGCCCTATTTTAATGATGTGTCCGCAGTGCTGGTTAGTAGGCGCCTGGACGGTGCGAGCGGCCGAGTGCCCCCGATTTATCCTGGTCCCCCGCCGCCGCCTCCGGCGTGAACGGGCTGGCGTAATAGGCGCGGCGCTGCGCCGCATTGGCGTTGAGCGCGCGTGGCTTGTAGCCATCTTCCAATGTCGACTGGCACCCGGTGGCGATCCCCAGAAGCAACAGGGTGGCGCACCCCCGACTGGCTCGAAAATGTGTCATTGCAACTGCACTCCCGGTCCATGACAATACCGTCGCGGCAGCGAAAAGCCACACCCGGGAACCGCCCTCATGACCCAGAGCCAAGGCCAATCGGAATTTGAAATCGCATCGCTTCGCGTTAAGACGATCAAGAATGTCAACCTGATGACGCCCGGCAACGGCACGCCGTGGGAGGACCGCGGTTCGCAGGGCGTGGTGATGGCGTTCCTTCGCACCTGCTGGCGCTCTTTGTTTGGCCACGCCCATCTGCTGGACCACATCCGCCGGCCCGAGACCACGTCGGAGGCGACGAAGTTCGCCATCGGGTGCGCAATCCTGTGGGCCCTCTCCTTCGGCATCTGGAACACTTATCGTTACATCCACTTCAACAACGACCCGGCGAACTGGGACCTGGAGGGTTCGCAGTACCTGATGGAGAGCGCCCTCCAGTCGCTCCTGGTCTTCGTCGTGGTACTGGTGCTGCTGCGCATCATGGTCAAGATGTATCTCCAGTTGATCGCCGGCGAAACCAAGGGCCGCGTCCCGGACGTACTGGTCCACAACGCCTTCGCCTACTCCCTGGGCCCCAGCCTCCTGGCGCTGGTCCCCGTCGTCGGGTGGGTCCTGGCGCCGATCTGGATCTTCGTTGATCTGATCATCGCGGGGCGCAGACGGCTTTACCTGAACAAGGGGGGCGTTGTCACCAACACGATCCTGGTGGTGGCGGTCGCCCTGGCGATCATCGGCGCCCTTTGGCTCGTCATCTGGATCGTCTGGGTGCATATGGAGATCCCCTTCGCGCCCTCGGTTCAGCCGCACGTGAATCCACCCCCCCGTACCAACTAACCGCGTGTTGCCTGGCACCATGTTGGCGCACTCGATTCCTTCGATTGATCTGGTCGATGCCGACGATGCGCGGACGCGCCGCCTTCGCGAGGCGCTGCTCTGGCGCATTCATGTCCGTTTCCAGACACTCACGCGGCAGTTCACCTTTCCGCCGTTGACGTTCAATTTCACGCACATCGCCGAGCCGGATCGCGTGCTCGATGATGTGGCGGCGGCGGAAGACCTGCGCGAGCGTCTCAATGGTCGTCGTACGCCGGGCGATGAGCTTCACCTCCCCTACTGGGCCGAGCTGTGGGACAGCGCCGCGGGAATCGCGCAATGGCTGGTCGGGATTGAAGCGGGCGTTACCGAATTAGATGGCGAAGACGTCCCCGCTCCCTCAGCTCCACGCGTACTGAATCCGATGCATCTGGCCAACGCGCAGGTCCTAGACCTCGGTTGCGGCATGGGACTGGCCGGCACCGTGGCCGCGGCGCTGGGGGCGAACGTCATGCTGGCGGACCTGGAACCGGCCGCCCTGCTCTTCGCCCGCCTCAATAGCCTGCCTTGGCGGCAGCGGACGCGGACGCGACAACTCGACTGGCGGCGCGATCCCATCAAACGCCGATTCGATCTCATTATTGGCGCCGACATCCTCTACGAACGCGCGCAGTGGTATTTCCTCGAGCCGTTCTGGCGGGCCCACCTGGCCGATGGCGGAACGGTCGTCCTCGGAGAGCCGGGCCGCCAGACCGGCGACGCGTTTATCCCGTGGGTGCGCGAGCGCGGCTGGCGGGTTCGTGAAACGCAGGAAGCCGTACCGACCCGTGAAAGGCCGATCCGGCTCCTGATCCTCGATTGAAAATAAGGGCGAAAAGCGGCGGCGATTGCTTCGCGCGCGCCCCTCACCGGTATCAGTCTAACGAACCGCCCAGCGCCTCCTGCACGGAACGCGGCGCGGTCACGATCAGGTTGCCGTTCCAGTAACGGATGGCGGCGTTGCCGCCGTTCTCCGTCCAGATTTCCGGACGGATTACGTTGCGGATCAGGTCGACTAGTTCGCTGGCGCGCTCGGTACGAGTCTTGGGCTTGTCCTCCGACGCCGACTCGGGTGGGAAAAGCGGCGGCTCGGACGAAGACGTCGAATTGCCCGTCCCCGAGCCGCTCTGGCCACTGTTGCCGCCGCTGCTGGTGATATCCATCCGCGGCCCGATGAAGTCCGGGATGACCAGGAGCAGGTCGCCGATCGGGTAGACGCGCGTGTACATCTTCGTGTCGATCAGCGCTCGCGTGCTGACCTCGACGACGTTCTGGTCGATCGTCCAGCCGAGCTTGTCCCCCGCGCCCGCCTCGGCAAGGATGAGGTCAAGCCCACGGCGCAGACTCACGTGCCGGAGCTTGAGCGTGACCGTCGATTCCGGCGTCACGCCTTCGGCCGCAAGCGCCTTCCAGTTGACGCTGATGTTCGCTCCACTGAGGTCGCGAAGCAGATCGATTGCATCGGTGAGCGCGGCCCCATCCATTCGCAACTCAGGCAGGTCCTGCCCCAGTTGTTTCGACAGAACGCTTGCCGAGGCACGGCCCGATGAGAGGGCCATGACCGACACGAACAACAAGGATGCAATGCTCAAAAAGGTGCTGCGGCGCATGGAGAAGTCTCCTAAGGTGGGTCGATTCGGGCACGATGCGAGAGCCATTTAACCAACAGGATGCTCGGCGAGCAAGCATTTTCCAGTTGGGCTGCCCCCGCTTTTCGGCAGAGGTAGAGGTGAGTGCGTGTACGTCGGATGACGACCAAAAAAAATACGGACAATCCGCGAGTGCCGTGTGAGAGCTGTTTAGTCAAACCCTTCGAACTAAGTGGGCGATGAGTCGATCGGGAGGGTTCTCCCGTCAGACCGGCCATCCGCTTCCCGTCTTTGGCTCGCGAGCGGTAAACCGTTTCGCGAGCACCGCGGTCGTGCGTCAGGCCGGCGGCTATCCCCAGGGGTTGATTATAGGTTTAACCAAATATCTGCTCTCTAATCACAAACACCGCAGAACATCCGTACGCGAATAATATCGGCGCGTCCCCGTGGAGGCAATGAATCAAATGTGTTTGGACCAGGTCGTGAATATGAACCAACGCAAGATTGAACCATCTGAAACGGCAAGGACGATCACTCCGACACACGGCACGCTCGACGATGCGATAGCGCTCGCTGTGGAAGCTCACCGCGGGGGGAAGGACAGGTCCGGGCAGCCGTACATCCTTCATCCCCTTCGGGTGATGTTCCGATGCGAATCTGACATCGAGAGAATCGTTGCGATTCTCCACGACGTCGTTGAGGACACCGGACGCACCTTCGACGACTTGCGAACGCTTGGTTACTCGGAGGAAGTAATTGATGCCCTGGACTGCGTGACAAAACGTGAAGGCGAAAGTTACGAGCAATTCGTCGAGCGGGCGGCGGTGAACCCAGTGGCACGAAAGGTAAAAATCGCCGACATCGAAGACAACCTGGACCTACGGCGTCTGCCGAGCGTCGGCCAAAAAGAATGGGAGCGAACGACCAAATATCTGCAAGCCTGGCGAAGACTAACGGAACGATGAAATTCGTTGCGAGCTAGCCAACAGCGAATCCGACAACTCCATTGAGCACGACCAGTATGATCCCAGTGGAGGCAACGTCGTGAAGGGTCCAACGCGAGATTCACGCGTGATGACGAGCCCGGCAATTCTTGCCGCGTTCTTCGCGTTCGATTTATCTGGTCTGGCTTCTCGCGAACTCGCTGCCGCCGCGCCCGCCAACGCCGCCATCGAGCGGCCCGGCGCGCTGGAGCGACGCTGGTATTCGCCGCGCGAACTCTTGCCACGCCTTGCCGAACGCGATGGGTTCCATTGGGCAATGCCCGAAACGCTGGCAGGGCTCGCGCTGGTCGGGGGTGAGGCGACCTCGACGCACGCGACGCTCGACGGAGCCTGTAAGCAATGGGGGCTCGGGCTTGATCTTCCAGAGAGCGGCGTCCTCGTCATTCACCGGCCCGACAACGAGAAGCTCCAACACTTCATCAAGCCACTGAAGGCCGGCGGCGATGCGGCGTGTGAAGCGGCGTGGGAGCTCGGATGGCTTGCCGATGCGCGGGCGACGCCGGCATTGGCCGCGGCGCTGGCGCGCATCGATCGCGATCCGAGCCTGGCGCTTGCCGCCGCGCAGGCGATCGAAACGCTCTGCGCCAACGTGCCGCTCGGACGTGCCGAGCGTGTGGACGCGGAGCTGGCGGGGCGCGTGAGCCTGGCGGCCGCCTGTCCGCCTGCCGGTGACCTAAACCCCCTGCTCGACTCGCCCTATCCACCCGTGCGCGCGGCAGCCCTGCGGCTGATGCTCGGCGCGGGGGGCGGTATGGCCGATACGGCCCGCGCGAAGTCGCAACACGATCGCAGCATCCTCGTCCAGCGCGTGCGGCAGCAGTTGCTATTTGAAACCCCTCGCCCCGCCCCCATCCCATCCTCCGCCGACAAGCGGACGGCTTTCGGATTCGAAGGCCCCGCACAGATTCCGCCCGCCCCAAGAGATCCGGCGGAGCTGAAGAATGCGTGCGACCGGATGGTGGCGGAAATCCCCAGCCTCGCTGCCAAAAGTGAATGGGAGCAGATGCGCTGGCGGGCGCGAATCCTCGCCGGCTGGTCGCGCGCCGGCAACGACACGGCGACCGCGTCGCTGATCCAGATGGGAACCACCGACATCCAGGGTCCCTGGTTCCCGCCGTACGTGCATCGCCAACTCACCGGAACCGGCTCGCCGCTGGCGACCGCGCGCGTCAGGGAAATCTTCGCCGGCAAAGGCAACGGGCGTGACACAATCGTGCGCGGACTGGAAGAGACGATGTGTGGCGATGCGCTGCTAGGCATGACGCGTCCGTTCCTCGGAGAGCAGACCGTTTGCTACGTCACGACTCGCAAGGCCGGCCGCGCAGCCCTCGACGATCTGCTCGCCCTCGCGGTCAGGTCCGGTGCGAAAGAGCGGATGGGGGATGACGATCCTCTGTATTTCACCCTCGATTGCCTGGGTGTCGTGGGCGGAAGGAAGGCCGTGACAGCGCTGGGCGCGAAGCTGAACCAGGATGAGCCCCAGTGCAGCACGCTCGCGTTCCGCAGCGCCAAGGCGCTGGCGGCGGCGGGCACATCGGATGCGGTACAGCTCCTGCTCGCTGCCGCTCAAAGCCCCGACCGCCTCCGCCGCCACGCGGCCGTGCTCTTCCTCGGACGGATCGGCGGCCCCGACGCGACGCGGACGCTATTGAAAATCATCCAGCACGATGACGATCGCCTCGTGCGCGCCGCGGCCGCCGATGCCCTCGAACAAATCGGAACGAAGGAGGCGATCGCGGCGGCAGAGCAATTCCACCATGCGGACCAGGGACCACCGAGCCTGGCCTACGCGCCGCGCAATCCTCGCTTCAGTCTTGAGTTCCCCGTGAACGAATGGGTCGATTTGAAGATCCGCATTCGCGCCTATGCGGAATACGGGGAGATGGGTTGGAACTACGACGCCGCCAACCGTCTATTTTTCCGTTACGGCGGGTGCAGCGGATATACCAACGAGCTGACGCTCTTCGATCTCGGCAGCGAGCGGTTCACGCAGCGCCGCCCGAACGAGAAGATGGCTGGCTGGGACGATCGCCGCGCCCCGCGCGGCTGCTCCGCCGGGCGAGCCTGGGATCCCTTCCGCAAAGTGGCGTGGCTCGGCGCCGCGATCGGCGGCACGGACGCGGACGTTGCGGTGGCCGAATATTTCAACCGTGGCGGCCGTCCCGCAGGCGCCGCCAGCTTCCGCTTCTGTAGCTATGACCTGGCCACCGATCGCTTCCGACCCGCCGAATACCTCGAGACAACGTACGGCGAGGCCGCCAACCGTTTTGCCTATGACTGGAAGGATGGCCTGCTGTTCCCGGTGAAGTTCTCCCGCTTCCCGGAGGAAAAGCCGTTCTGGGCGTTCGATACGCGCGATGCGGACCCGTGGTCCACCCTCGCCGATCACGCGGGCACCGCATGGAAGAACCTCAAATCTTCCGGCCCCTATCCGCGCGAAGGCGGCTATGCGTGCGCCGCGGTCGATCAGGAATCGGGAATCCTCGTCCTCTACGTTCCCCCCTCAGCGCTCACCAAAGGCAAGCCGCAAACCTGGACCTACGACCCGCGAGCCAACGAGTGGAAGGAGATGCAACCGGCGGATTCGCCGCGCGCCGTCGCGGGCGGCGGGTTCGCCTACGATCCCTTCCACAAGCTGCTCATCCTCCAGTCCGGCCATACCTCCACCCAGTACGGCGGCCCCGCCGACTCCGTCACCTGGACCTACGACGTCCGCGCCAACCGCTGGACCGATCTCGCACCGAAGAACGGCCCCGGCAACGCCTGGGTCGGCGCGATGGATTTCGATCCCGAGCACAACGTCTTCGTCCTCTTCAATCATCACACCAGCACCGTCTGGGCCTACCGGCTGGCAACAGTGACGCCGGGGACGAAGGTCGGCGACCTGCATTAACGAATTGCAATCAGTGATAACATCTGTTCTTCACAACTGACCCGAAAATTTGCTCCGTTCGCCGACGGGCCGAACAATCGCGCTGATGAACCGCGCAATTCGTGAGGAATCGTTTATGTGGCGCTTGATTTCTCTCTTGACGATCGTCTGCGCACTGTCTGGCGGTTCAGTCCCGGCCTTCGGCGCCGGCGAAGCGGACGCGGACGCGAAGGCGTTCAAGAGCCGCGGGCTGATCCGCTCCGGGACGACCCTGGTCGTTCAGGAAGAAGTGGACGCGCTGACGGGGATGCCCGAGCTGGCCAGGATCAAAAAGGAATTCGACGCCGAGGCCATCCCGCTGACGAACGACCATCGGTGGACTAATCGTCCGCGTGATGATCGACGGAGAGTCGTTCAAGATGATGGTGGATTCCGGCGCTTCGACGATCAGCCTTCCGGGAGAGGATGCCGCGCGGCTCGACCTGGTCCCCGGCCCCAATGATCCCACGGTCGACATGATCCTCGCTGACGGGCGTACCGTGAAGGGGCATCGCATGATGCTCAAAAGCGTGCGCGTCGGCCGATTTACGGTGGACGATGTCGATTGTTCGTGATGGAGAGGGGTTTGTCAGGGGCCCTCCCCGTACTCGGGAACTCGTTTCTCTCCCACTTTTCCGTGAAGCTCGACGCGAAGGCGGGCCAGCTTCATCTGACGCGGATCGACGCCGCCGACAAGAAACCCGCTTCTGCAGACGCGGATGAGCCGGTGGCCGATGAAGCGCCGATGCCCGAGGTAAAGCCGAAGCGTAATGCAAAACCAAAGCCCGAAGTGAACAACGCTCCCAACGATTCGCCAAACTAGGAGAAGGGTTCAGGGTTCAGTACGACGTGCAGCGCATCAGCGTGAAAAAGCTCGCCGGGGAAGAGTGAATCGCATTTTCCAAACCGGCGATTTGCGATTTTTCGGAATACGCGGTATCTGCGATCCCCATGGAACCCACCAAGGATCTCAAACCCCACACGCACTACGCGCACGAGCACGGCCACAACCGCGGCCCCTACTGGAAGCGCGCTCATCACGACTGGAAATTCTGGGTCGCGATCGTCCTGATGCTCGCCGCCATGGCCTACTACCTGAAATCCAACGACCTGTCCGTAACGCCCCGCAACGCCGTCCCGCATCAGCCGACGCCGTGAACAATTGGACTCTTCGTCTTGAAGGCTGGGACGTTCTCGGCGTCGACCGTGGAATCCGCCGTCCGGCAAAGTCAACGCCTTGAGCACACGTATCCTGACTTCCCGCGCAAGAGGACACGTCCCATTTAATCTCGCCGGTGGAGGACGGAGAGGGGACCGAGTCGACTCCGGTTCCCGTTCATCAGTCTCCGTCGCCGTTCATCATACGTAGTTATTCCGAAATGGATTCGGTGGTGCAGAGGGCAGGAATTTCGCATAATCGTGCGGTATATCAGGACGCGGACGGCCCCCCCGAGAGGAGATCCGATATGCAATCCGAACCCGCTCTGCCCCCCGAACCGTTGCCTTTGACCGAAGCTTCCGCGCAGGAGATCCAGCTCGAGCTGATTCGCCGGTGTCGCTTCAACTCGTTCGACGGACCAAAGATTGTCGCCAGCCTTCGGCGTCATCGCGCGCTTTGGCAGGCGGTAATGATGGATCGGCTGGGCTTCGTCAGCGAAGGCGATTCCGGGCTCAATTGGGGCCTCATCAAACTCCGCGATCTCCCCCGAAACCAGTGGAACGTCGACGACCTCTTCATCCTGACGGATTCGATTGAGCAGGCGCGTGAGCTTCGGAGGATTGCGGAGGAGGAGCAGTGGCAGGCGGACAACGTCACGCTCCTGGAGAAT
Organism: Tepidisphaerales bacterium; assembly: GCA_038240605.1. GTDB lineage: Bacteria > Planctomycetota > Phycisphaerae > Tepidisphaerales > Tepidisphaeraceae > JBBSDP01. The sequence goes on from JBBSDP010000008.1 coordinate 87,577, forward strand.
GAATCAGAGCGGTCGAGGGCGCTGGGCACGAGCGACCCTGTTAGAACGGCGGGGCTTCGCCGTCTTTCCACCAGTCGGCGGGGTCGCGGCGGGGTTTTTTCTTCGGCTTGTCGGGGGTGGCGGTGTCGTCGGCGTCGGGTTGGGTGTCGCCGTCGAAGAAGGGAGAGGTTCCGTCGCCCGTCCCCTGCTCCTGCTGTTCTTCGCCGCGCACCACGGATGCCAGCGCGACCGCGAAGAGCGGGCTGATGGATTTGGAGAGGACCTCGTCATCGGCAGTAAAGGGACTGCGGGCGTCGCGAAAGAAGACAACCGAGGCGAGCGACTCGCCGAGGTACGTGCAGTTGACGGCCAGGATGTCCTGGCCCTTGAGGCAGCTCATCTCCTGGGGGGTGAGCCGGTCGGCGAGGTCTTCGGCGGGGATGTGCACGAGTCCCTCACGGCTCACCAGGGGCAACAGCTCGCGCTTGATGGCGCCGGTCAGCAGTGGGTCGCCGGCAATCGTGTATTTCATGTAGGCGCCGAGCTGGAAGTCGCCATCTTCGCCCGCCAGCCAGACGCCGACGTTGGAGTATCCCAACTGCCGCATCAGGAAGTCCATGGCGTGGCAGAGGAGCTGCTCGAGGTCCTTGGCCGGTTCGATGAACTTGCGGAACGCTTCCTGGGTGCGGACCACGTCGAGCTGGCGAGAGAGCTCGCCGTACGCGCCGACGAGGTCGTTGCAGAGCAGGTCGACCTTCTTGCTGATCGTACGGCGTGCTTCGTTTAATCGCTTGACCGCGCCGCGGAGGCGCTCGAAGCGCTGATCGCGCTTGGCGGCGGCGGCCTGGCGTTCGAGGCCGGTGCGCAGTCGCTGCACGATCATGTCGTGGGTGAAGGGCTTGGGGACGAAGTCGAGGGCGCCGTGGCGCATCGCGTCGATCGCGCGATCCACGCTGGGGGCGCCGGTGATCACGATGGCGCTGGCGTTGGGATGATGAAGCTGGAGGGTCTCGATCAGCGACGTGCCATCGCCGTCGGGGAGCTGGACGTCGGTGACGAGCAGCTCGATCGGCTGGCTCTCGAGAATCTCGCGTGCCTCGGCGGCGGTGGCAGCGCAGATCACCTGGCAGGTAATGTGACGGTGGGCGAGCTCGCCGACGAGCTCGAGCATGTCCGGCTCATCGTCGACGAGGAGGATGCAAGGCGGCCTGGTCGACTGCGTGGGGATGGTCACCGCGGGAACCATAGACTCGCCTTTCATCTCGAACTAGTTCGGTCCTGCGTGCCGGCTCATACAAAGTGCCGCCGCGTCTCTCTCTCGCTTGCCTCGCGCCTGCGCTGGCGGGCGCTGGGCATCGTGGCTTTTAGAAGTTCTCGGCCCGGCGCTGTGGGTCGGCGTCCGCCGACTGCGCCGAGGCTGCGGGGAGGAGGACCAGGATCCGCGTCCCGTGGTCGATGCGGCTCTCGAGCCGGATCGACCCGCCGCTCGCCTCGATCCATCGCAGCGCCTTGGCCAGCCCCAGCCCCCGGCGTCGGCCGGCGGGCTTGTTGCTGAAGAACGGATCGAAGGCCCGCTTGGCGGTCTCCTCGTCCATGCCGCACCCGTTATCGGCGACGGTCACCACCACACGGGCCGAGTAGGCGTCGAACGCCGCATGAAGGGCCACATGCCCGGTCTTTGCGTCGGTGGCGTGCAACGCGTTCTCGATCACCTCGGTCAGGGCCGCCGAAACCTGAGCGGCATCGACCAACACCGCGGGCACCTCTTCGATGGTCAGCTCGATGCTCCTATCGGCCGGATCGTTCTGCAGCTTCGCCTCGTGCAAGGCACGCTCCAGCAGCTCCGAAACGTCGCTCATTACCGGATGCGGCGGCTCTGGTTTGGCGAAATCCATCAACTCGGTAATGATTGCGCTGAGCCGGTGCGACTGTTCGTGGATCAGGTGGGCGGCCGCTTTGTACTTCGGATCGGTCAACTGAAGCGCCAGGAGCTGCGAGCGGCCGCTGATCACCGCCAGCGGATTGTTCATTTCGTGCGCGGCCCCCGCCGCCATCTCGCCAACGCTGGTCATCGTGCGGCTGCGGAGTAGCTCGGCCTGGGCGCTCTGGAGCCTGCGATTGGAATCCGCCAGCTGCTCGGCGAGCGTTCGTGACTCGTCACGGATCTGCGCCGTCCGCAGGGCCAGGCCCCAGCCGGCGGCAATCGCGCTGATCTCCTGCACCTGGGGGCTGAGCCGCTGGGCCTCCCCCGACTCCGCGCCCCAGACCACGCCGCCAATGCAGGCGCCGTCGGCTTCGAGGCAGATCCAGAAGCGATGCCCGTGCGGCAGGCGCGGCGAGATCGCCGCGACAAGCCACTCGATGTCTTCCGCCGCCGGCATGACCGGTCCATCACCCGTTGCCGGACGCGCGGGGCGGATGACGGCCTCGGCGGCGCCTGCTGCGGCGTCGTGCGGCACGGCAGGGAAGTCGATGAGCGATTGCTCGAAGACCTTGCCGCTCTGATCGCAGAGAATGACTTCGGCGAACTTCTGACCGGGGGGAAGTGAAAAGGCCGCCGTCACCGGCACGCCCAGCACGCCCACCGCGGTCTGGGCGATCGCTTCGAGGACGCTGCGGGGCGGTGCATCGGGCCGAAGCTCGCCATGAAATCCGCTGAGGGCATCGAAGAATTTGGCCCGTACCGCCAGCCGTCGGTTTTTGGCGGCGAGAGTGGTGGTCATCCGGCCCAGCTCGCGATTGGCCTGGGCGAGGGCTTGCTGATACAGCTCGCCGGTGGTGGCTCGATTCAGGCCCAGTGCTTCGGCGCGCGTCTCGATTCGGGCGACGAGGTTGGGCATCGCGCGGTCGATCGCCTCGTCCGCCAGTCCCAGGGCGTCGGCCAGCTCTTGGCGGGGGATCGTGAACGTGTAATTTCCGCTGTAACCCAGGTGCTGCTCGCGGACGAGCTGGTCGGCGAGCGTGATCAGGTTGACGAGGCGCGGGACTTTGACGGTCGCGGGCAACGTGGCAGGGAGTTGTCCGTGCAGCCAGGCGCAGTCGCGGATGACGGCGGGCAAGTTCCACTGCTCGCAGAGCCGTTTGCCTGCCACGAGGTGATCGACGCCGATGACGGAACGTTCGATGTCCGCGATGTTGCCGCGGAGCAGTTCGGCGGCCTCGACCACCCGTCCAAAGCTCTTGGGGAGCATCGTGTCCAGGGCAATCTTGCCCAGGTCGTGCAGCAAGCCGCATAGAAACGCCGTCGCAGGGTCGGCGCCGTTGGATGGACTCGTGGGCATCTGCTCGGCCAGCAGCTCGGCGCAGCAGGCGACGGCCAGGCAGTGCTTCCAGAATTCTTCGCGGGAAAAGGGGCTCGTGCAGCCGGTGGCCGGATTGGCCGCGCCAACGGTTTGAAAGATGGTGATGGCAAGGACCGCGCTGCGGACCGCCTCGAATCCGAGCAGGACGACGGCCCGCTCGACCGATTCGACTTCGCCGCGAACGCCCGCGTCGGCACGGTGCACCAACTGAAGGATGCGCGAGGCGAGGGCCGGATCGGCGGCGACGAGCGCGGCCAGCTCCGCGGCGCCGGCGGTTTCGTCGGCCGCCAGCTCGAGCACCTGGACGGCCACTGCCGGCAGGGTGGGCAGCTCCTCCAGTTGCCGGAGGATCAGTTCAACGCGCTTTTCCTTGAGGTCCGGCATGTTGCGAGTCGTCGTATGCTGGCTGGCCTCAGGTCAACCTTCGTGCAGACCATGTGGCGACCCCGTCAGACCGCCAGCAATTCGCCAACCCGCTCGATCAGCTTCTCGATGTTGAACGGCTTCTTAACGAACTCATCAGCGCCGGCCTTGAGCAGGTCGTTGATCTCGTCCTGATTCACAACGCCGGACACGATGATGATCTTCATGTGCTCGAAGTTGGGGTTCTTGCGGATGGTCTGACAGACCACGTTGCCGTTGATGTCCGGCAGCATGTAGTCGAGGATCACCAGGTCCGGCATGAACTCCTGCGTGAGGACGCCGGCGTCGTAGCCCGTACCCGCGGTCTTGACCTCAAATCGGCCATCCCGTTCGAGCACGTCCACAAACAGTTCGACAATTTCCGGGTCGTCATCCACCACGAGGATCTTCTGTTTCCCCGTATCGAGCGCGTCTGGCGGGATATTGTTGTCCTTCATGAAGGCAACGAGCGCTTCGCGCGGAATTCGCCGGAACCGGCTCCCCGGGACGCGAAATCCCTTGAGCCTGCCGCTGTCGAAGCAGCGGATGATGGTCTGTTGGGAGACCTTGCAGATCTCCGCCGCCTCGCCCGTGGTGAAAACTGACTTCATTTGTAACGCTCCATCCCAGAACTTAGGAAACCTCCGCGAGACGGGAGGAATCCGGACATCATTCCTTCGTTGACTTCTTTACCCAGATTATCCATCTAACCATCGGTAGGTCGATTTGGCAACTTGAGAGGTTTGGGGATACCCGAAATAGTTATCGGACGTGGACGGGCAGGTCAACCGCTTTTGGAGCTAATCCTGGAATGTAAACTGCCAGGAAACGCCAAATCATTCCACCCAACAAAGAACCCGCTGACGGCGAGCCAGCGGGTTCTTCGGATTGTACGACTGTGGCGAACGGCCGAGGACCGGCGGGTTACCTATAGAACTCGATAATCAAGTTCATGTTGACCTCGAAGGGGACTTCCTCAGGCGCCGGCAGGGAATTGATCTTCGCGGTGAGCTGAGCGGGGTTCCATTCGAGCCAGTTGGGGACGTTGTGACCGGCGCTCTGCTCCATGTTCTCACGCAGGAGTTTGTGAATCCCCTCCCGGAAGGTGATGGTCTGGCCCGGCTTCACGCGATAGCTGGCGATGTCGGTCTTCTTGCCGTCCACCACCACATGACCATGAGCCACGATCTGCCGGCACGCCCAGATGGTGCGGCCCACGCCGAGCCGGCGCAGGACGTTGTCCAGGCGGGACTCGAGGATCTGCATGAGCGTGTTGGCGGTGTTTCCCTTGGACTTCTTGGCGATGTCCAGGAAGAGCCGAAACTGACGTTCCAACATACCGTAGTGATAGCGCAGCTTTTGCTTCTCGGTCAGGCGCACGCCGTATTCGGTGTTGCGGCGGCCGCGGTAGCCGTGCATGCCGGGGAGCTGGAGCTCCTTGGCCGTGTGCTTGGGGATATCGGCAATCGGAACGCCGACGCGGCGTGAGAGCTTGACCTTCGGTCCGGTATAACGGCCCATGGCGGGAGACTTTCCAACGGGCAACTCGCGGGGAATTCACCCGTCTCAGGACATGCGTCGCGACAAATTCGACCGGCCCGCGGGGCACACGTCGTCGTCGACTTACACGCGTTTGACGCAGGTCATGGTTCTGAGGCATGACCGGCGCTCCCGCCATCGCGATCAACAAAAGATCGTCTGATCCAGCGGGAAGACGGGATTATAGCGACGTCACTTCCAATCACAACTCTCACGTCAGAGGGCTGAGTGCTGAGTTGTCAGTGGTCAGTGGTCAGTAGTCAGTCGTCCGTTGTTAGAAGCCAGTAGCCAGTAGTGCTGCCTGCCCTGCCTTCGGCTCTGAGGCTCAGGCTCGAAGAGAGCGCAGTCGAAGGGAAGTGCTGGGTGCTGAGTGACGCAGCTATTTCTTCTCCGCGGGCCCGCGCACGACCGGATAAAACTCGCCCTGGTACGCGGGGTGGTTTTCCGATCGGGTTGGGGCGACGGGCTGCTCCTGCTCATCAATCGGCTTCTCGGGAGCGGCAGTGAGCATCCGCGGTGTTGATGGGGCTGAAGTCGGCGTCATCGGTATGTTTTGATCGGGGAGTTCCCCATCCGCTGACAGCCCGGCCATGATCCGTTCTTCCAGTGCGGCGAGCTCTTCCTGATCTTCGTCGGTGAGCGTATTCGCGGGGGTGGCAGCGACCACGGGCTTGGGCTCCCCTTTGAAGCGATCCAGGTCGTAATCGGCTTCGGGGACAGGACGACCGAAGCCTGCGCCGGTCAGCAGGGTCAACACGCTTGGCCAGATGCCGCCCAATAGCAGCACCGCCCCGACCGCCCAAAGAGCCATCGTCGCTCTCGGCTGGACCCACCACGCGAAGCGATAGTGTGGCACCTGTCCGCCCGGCGCGGCCTCCTTCAAGTAATCCAGCACGGTGTAAGTGGGATCGGTCAGGCGAAGGGCTCGAACTGGAACGGCTCTCCCCTGCCGGGCCAGGCTGAGCAGCTGTTTCGGTGCGTCGATCAGGGCATCGCGGGGGATGGTGGTTTGCCACAGGAGCGGACCGCCCCCGACCGCTGGACCAAATGGCGCGAGTCGGTGGCCGTTAAACGTCGCGGTCAGCTCGTCCATTCCCTTCCCGCCACTCGATGGGTCGAGCATGACGGTCAACTGATAGGCGGCAGGACGGAGCGCAAACTGCACCGCCGACCCATCCCCTTCGCCCGGGTCGCGCCAGCGATTGGTGCCATTTTTCCAGCCGGTGAACGTGGAGGGGACGCCGCCGCGATCGGCCGAGAGATTGACGTGGACCTTCGACTCGGCCGGCAGGACTTCCACATCGACGGTCTTCTTGACGTCCGTCGCAGGGAAATAGGGCGTGTTGGTGACCAGCGAATATTGGCTGTATCGATAGGTCTTGTGATCGTCAGGATGGGTCGGATGCGGCTCGAATCGCTTCATCCGCAGGACGAAACGCCGGCCATCCGGGTAAATGCAAAGGTCTTCGATGATTGGATACGCCCGCATCGGCGCCTGACGAAGGCCGCGCTCAAAATCGATCTGGCCGATGGTACGATGCCCTCCCATCGCCAGCATTCCGTCGACGCCGATCTTCACCTGCGCCCATCCGATGAGCAGGCCAAGCGACAGCCCGATCAGGGCCCAATGCCAACGTTTGAGGCTTTCGATCGACATAACCTTCCCGTCGGCTCCCGCCTCCCTGTTCAATCTTGATACAAGATGCCGGGGGCGAAGTTGCCGTAGACTCCGCGTGGCCGATCGTAGCCAAGGGGCGCCCGGATCGCTCGGCGCTTCCCGGCGTGTCTGGCCTTTGTTCAGGCGGGCGCAAGAATAGCGGTTGGCAACTCGCGGCCCAGACCTGAGAATTTCGGGTACCTCTTTGTCCATCCAACGACCGGAGCCAGTGGCGACAGATAAGTCTGACAATCTGAATCCGATCAGCGACCTCTTGCACGGGCATTCATTCCCCGCGCTGGCCGGCGCACTGCGGGCGCAAACGAAGTCGATCATCGTCGACTGGGAAAAAGCTGTGCGGAAGGTACTGCCGACGGAACGGAAGGTGAACGAGTCCCAGCTCCGCGATCACCTGCCCCAGATCTTGGCCCTCCTGGCTGACGCCCTGGCCGAGGACGATCCGGCCGAAACGAAACGGCTCATGTCCAGCCCCTCACAACACGGAGAAGTCCGCGTCAAGCAGAACTACGACGTGCAGGGGTTCATCCTCGAGTACCGCCTGCTGCGGCGCATCGCACTGGAACAGATCGAGTCGAAGCTGGGCCGACGGCTGCAGATCGCCGAAGACCTCGCGCTGAACATGGGAATCGATGACCTGCTCCAGCGCGGGGTCGTCACGTTCGTGTTACGGCAGGAAGAGCGATTTCGCGCCGCCGCTGAATCGGAGGCGCGGTATCTCTCGTTTCTTTCCTACGACCTGAAGAACAACCTGAACGGCGTGATCATGTCGCTGGAAGTGCTCCGACGCCGTCTCAAGCAGATGCCGGACTTCGCCGACGGGGCCGAGGATCTCGAGGCGGCGCAGCACTCGATCTTCGATACCGTCGACGGGATGAACCGGCTGCTTCAGGCGGAGCGGATCCGCAAAGGCGCCGAGCCTCACCTGACCACAGTTGACCTCCACGCGCTGGTGACCGACGTAGCCCGGCAGTGCGCGTCCCAGGCAACGCGCAAGGGGTTGCTCCTGGCGGTTGAGATCGAGCCTGGCGCGAAGGTGCAGACCGATCGCGAGTGGGTCGCCCTCGTGCTCCAGAACCTGATCGGCAACGCGATCAAGTACAGCGACAAGGGGACAGTCCGACTCGCACGCCAGAGTCGGCGCGACCGGCGCGGAAGCTGGCAGGTGCTGTTGGTCTCGGACGAAGGACCGGGCATCGCACCCGAAAACCTCGAGCGGCTATTCGTCGCCTTCACGCGCGGGCCGGACGAGCGCCAGGACGGCGTGGGGCTGGGGCTGGCCGTCGCATTGCAGGCGGCCAAACAGCTTGGAGGAGAGTTGAACGTGGAGTCGAAGGTCGGCGCTGGCTCGACCTTCATGCTTGCATTGCCAGACGACTCGAAAGGTTGATTCCCCCACCGCGCCCGCCTGGCAGCCTCAACTCAACACCAGTACGTGCACGTCCTGCATCGGATCCACGCGTTGCGGAATTCTGATCGATCCGAACGCGCCAGCCGCGAACCGGCTGGAGCCGTCGACTGAGCCCCGGACGAGGATGGTGCGAATCGAGCTGGCCGTGCCGCCGATCACGAGGTCATTACCGTTGACGAAGAGGCCATCGACCGGATTCAGTCCAGCACCGACGACCGATGCGCTGACGTCGCCGCTGACGCGAAGTGCGCCGATCGAGCCGCCTGCGAACCCATCAACTTTCGAACCGGAGCCGCCCAGCCGTCCGTCGCTTCCGAGGTTTGCACCGCTGAGGATATGGGCGCCGGACAAGGACGCGACCGACAACGCGCGAATGGCGCCGCCAGCGGCGGCGATCGTGCCGGTCACCTGTCCCAATTCAACCGTGCCGATCGTACCGGACGCGAATAAGGAGCCGGCGAGGTCGGCGCTGGCGCCCTTGAACGATCGAAGCGAACCGGTGACGGTCACATCGTCGAGCGTGACCCGTCCTGACCCGCCGGCCACCTTCACGGAGAGCGCCGCGCCCTGGGCGCTGGCGGCGGTGACGACGAGGCGAATGTGGCTGCCGACGAGCATCGCGGTACCGGTGCCGCCCTGAAAGCCAATCGTTGCTTTGCCGCCATCGGGGAGCGTGAAGACCGCGGGTTGCTGTTTCTTTCCAACCTTCCCAAATGTTTGCACCGACGTGGCGGGCAGCGGATCGGTCGTCGGAGCAATGAGGATCCGGCGAAGCGTCGTGGTGGTCGAGCTGGGGGTGTTCACGGCGGAGGGGGTACTCGTGCCGACGACCAGTTTGCCGTTCTGGAGGACGCCGAACGCGCGGAGCACCAGGTCGTTGACGTGAAGCTCGCGCTGAACCACGCCAACGTTGGGGTTGATGGAAATCTGTCCACCGGTCCCGAACGTACTTACCGGATTTCCGGAAGAGTCGAATGCAGCGACGCTCGTGGAAGTGACGCCTGCCAATGATGTCGTGCCGAGGACGATGAGCTGGCCGTTATCGCCGAGCAAGATCGAATCGGCGTGGTCGATCCCGCCGAAGTTTGCGGTTGCGATACCCGCCGTGCCGAACGTGGCGTCAACCTTGCCGTCGGGGTTGAGACGTTCGATGCCGAAATGCCCCGCGCTGGTTTGACCGGCAACGAGGATGCGCCCGCTGGCATCGACTGCCAAACCTTCAGCATGATCGATCGTGCCCGGCGTCTGGCGCGCCGCGAGGCCCGCAACCGTGACGAAGCCATCGACGTCAAACGATGGATCGGCCTCTCCGGATGCGGTGAGCCGCAGCAGGACGACATGTGTCCCACTCGCGCCCGCGGCGATGATCTTGCCGTTCGACGTGGTCGTGATCGCACCGATCGCGTCGCTGGAAATGCTCATGGACAGCAGTTGCCGGCCACCCTGCCCGAACGAGCGGTCGAGATTGCCCGAGGAGGTATACGCCGCGAAGGCGAACTGACCGTCGGACGTGCCGCCCGCCACGATTCCGCCCGTGCTGCTCAGCGTTGCGGCGTACGCGCCGGCCTGCCCGCCGAAATCGGTGACCGTGCGGCCGCCCTTGCCGTAACTCGCATCGACTTTCCCCGCCGCGTCGAAACGCTGGATGAGGAACGCGGTCCTACTGGTGTCGGATGCAGTGCTGCCAACGACGATGAAGTGGCCGTCCGGCTGGAGGACAATGCTGAAGTACGCATCATTATGTCCGGCAACAGTGAGGACCTGCCCGCGCACCCCGAACGACGTATCGATGGAGCCATCGGCGTTCAGCCGCTCGACCACGCCTTGCGACTGGCCCGCCGCGGGATCTCCCTGATGGCCGGCAACGAGCAGCTTTCCGTCTGCCTGCGCCGCGACCGCCTCGGCGACGAAGGGGGCTGTGATCGCCACCCCGCTTCCGAACCCGGAGTCGATCGACCCCGCAGGATGCGGGAGGTTCACGCTGAACGACCCCGCGCCGGACGATGTGCGGTTCCCCGCATCGTCCGAGGCCGCGCCGCCTGCAATTGACAGCGTGTATGCGCCATTCTGGTTTGCCGCCCAGCCGCCGGCTGGGGCGGCGATGGTGAAGAGCGCGGTGACCGACGACGTGCCGTCCTGGGAGACGCTCACGCCCGTGACATTTATGTCCGCCGGTCCGTTGACCGAGAGCGCCGACGACGCGATCCCCGATGCGTGAACCGCGTGATCATCGGTGAAAACGACGGTGACGTGCTCGTCAACGCCAGAGGCCTGTGTCACGTCGGGCGCGGTAATAGTGACAGTGGGCGCAGTGTGATCTGCGTTGACGACCGGACCACTTGAACTTCCACCGCCGGAGCTTCCTGAGCCGCCGGAACTACTTCCCGAACCGCCGGATCCCCTGTGCTTGCCGTGATGCTTCGATGAGCCGTTGCCGTTGTTTTTACCGTTGCCGTTTCCTGAATTTTCCCCGTCCCCACCTTCATCGGCGGCGTGGATCAACGTCGTCCTACTTGCCGCGACGGTCCGAGGCGCGGCAATCGCGCTTCCAAGCCAACCGCCACCCGAAAGCAGCCTGCGATCTTCCAGCCGTTCGACGGCCGCAAGAATGGCATACGCAGTCGCGCAAAAGCGCGGGCCTCGAACGCGATTTGTACCCATGACACGGCGACGACGGGATCCCATTGCTCCTTCCGACAACTACGACAGCACCGTAGCTGATTCGGACGAGCCCAACAATTGCAAAACACGTTCGAAGGCCAGGACAAAATCCCCAAGGTCAGGAAAGAGAGGTAAACGGTGCCGACGGCGCGGGGGACAACGACACGGCCCTTTGGTACCATCCGACCCGTGATGGCATCGGATTCTTCTCGCGGCAATGAGGCCGGCGGCGGCCCCCTTCCTGTGGCGGTCATCGGTTGCGGGCGCATGGGCCGGCTCCATGCCCGCGTCTACTCAGAAATGCCGTCCGTGCGCCTCGTCGCGGTTGGCGACGCCGATGCCGATACGGCTGGCGCCGTCGCCGAGCAGTACCATTGCAAAGCGATCCGTTCCGTCGACGAACTCCCAGACGGCGTACGCGCGGTCAGCATCGCGGTCCCCACCGCCGCCCACCTGGAAGTGGCCGAAGCGTGCCTCGGGCGGGGCATCGCCTGCCTGGTCGAAAAGCCGCTCGCCAAGGATGTCCCCTCTGCGCGTCGGATCGTCGAGCTGGTCCGGCGCAGCGGGGTCACGCTTCAGGTCGGACATATCGAACGGTTCAATCCCGCGATCCGGGCCATGACCCGCCTGGAGGTCCGACCCCGCTTCATCGAGGTCATCCGGATCAGCCCCCTGTCGTTCCGGAGCATCGACGTCGGCGTTGTGCTCGACATGATGATCCACGACCTGGACATCGTGCTGGGGCTGGCGGCGTCGCCGGTCGCGCGGGTGGACGCAGTCGGGGTCAGCGTGATCGGCTCCGTCGAGGACATCTGCAATGCCCGCCTCACCTTTGAGAACGGGTGCGTGGCGAACATCACCGCTTCGCGGCTGGCACTTAAGACCGAGCGCAAGCTGCGCGTCTTCAGCACCGACGCCTACGTCTCACTCGATTATCAGAAACGCTACGGCATGGTAGCGCGGCGCAGCGCGAACCTGGACGCGATCCGCGAAGCGGTCGCCCGTATCCGTGCCGGCGAGGTCGAGGACCTCTCGGAGCTGAATTACAAGGATCTCGTGCAGATCGAAGAGCTACAGATCGATGACATCGAACCGCTTCGCGCCCAGCTCGATGCGTTCGTCAGCGCCGTCACACAAAAGACGCGTCCCGTCGTCACCGCCGAAGACGGCCTCGCCGCCGTCGAGATCGCGACGCGCATCGTTGACGCAATCCCGGCGCATCATTTGTAAGAGAGAATGGAAGATGGAGGATGGAGGATTGAAAAGACGACGAGTCCCTATGCGGCGGCGTTCCGCTATCTTCTATCCTCTATCTTCTATCAGTGAACGCTACTCGACCGCTGCTCCCACCCACCGCGGGTACTGCTGCATGACCATGTCCATGGCGGTCTTGATCTTTTCCGGCTCCCAGTTGATGACCGCCTTGTTCTCCAACTCGAGCCGGACCTTGTCGCGCAGGGCGTTGAACTGCTGCTTGCGGAGGATGTCGCGGATGCGGTCCTGGACGGACTGCTCCTCGAACTTCTCCACCCGGCCCCCCTTCTTCGCCTCCAGCCTGGCGATGTAGAACGCGCCGTCGGTGTCGATCGCGGTGCTGACCTGCCCAGGCTGAAGGTCCCAGACCGCCTTCTCGACCTTGTCGAGGCGGAACGCCCCCTTCTCCATCCAGTCGACGTCGCCACCGCGCTTCATCAGCGACGGGTCATCGTTCTTCTCGCGCGCCAGACGCTCGAAATCCTCGCCGGCAACCGCACGGTCGTAGATCTCCTTAGCCTTGTTCAGCGCGGGCTCGCGCCCTCCGGTCTTCGCGATGTCGATGCGGATGAGGCGGAACTTCGCCTTGGCCGTTTCGGAGAAAACCTTCGGATTGGCATCGTAATAATGGCGCAGGTCACTGGCGCTGACCTGGATGAGTGGGAAGACTTTGCGCTGGTAGTAGAGCTGCGTCATCACCAGCCGGTAATGCTGGCGAACGGTTTCCTCAAAGTCGGTCCCGTCTTCAATCGCGCGGCGCTTGGCCATCTCCACCGAGCCGCCCGCCTTGGCGATCTGCTTCTGCCGCCAGTTCACCGTTTCGGCGCGGGCGATCTGCTCGTCCTTGCTCTGGAGGTTGCGCTGAGCGGCGGCGAATTCCAGCTCGGCGTGGATGTACTCCATCACCTGGTTGTTGATAAGCCGGGCGGCGTCTTCGCGGAAATGGGCTTCGTCAAACTTCCGCGCCTCAGCTTCCAGCGGACGCTGGAGGACGGCGAGGATCTTGTCGGCGTAAATGGGCGTGCCGTTCACCTGCGCCAGCACGCCGCCCAGTTGAACCCACGTGCCGGCGCTGGCGCCGCCGGCGGGTCGCGTGGCGGGCCCCGCCGAAGGCCGCGTGGTGCCGGTTGCGCCGGCCACCGCTGCGTCGGGCGGGCGCACCGATTCGCGCACCGTCTTGGAGATTTCGCCCGATCCGGAGGACTCGCCCGAGGGGTCGGCTGGGGCCCCGAGGCCGACGCGCACCTGGTCGTACAAGGGAGGCGCGGGATGGTCGAGCGGACCGGTTCGCGGCGATTGGGCCGGACGGCCCTGTACGAACGAATCCGACGTCAGCGGATGGACCGGCTCGGACATGATCCCCGTGCCGCAGCCCGCCACGAGGCCTGCTGCCAGGATCGTCCATGCGTTACGCCCTACAACGGCGGATCGTGCAAATTTCATGATCGAAGGTTCTCCTCGCTGGTTCTTATACCGTATCGACCGCTGATCGAGAATGTGGCTTCACAATCCCTTTTCGACCGCGCTTTTGGGTGGCAGCCGGATCAGACGCGAAACATCGAGCCCATCTTCCGCCCCAGCAGCGTGTTGGCGGAGAGGAGCGTGAGCGTGAGGAGGATCATCGCCCACACGCCCAGGGCGCTGGCGATGTACGTGCCGTCGCCGAGGCGCTGGGAGAGGTCGAGGATCGCCCGCGTGATCGGGTAGTAATCGGATCGCTGCGCCAGGATCAGCGAGTCGCTCACTTCCAGCATCGCAAACGAGAACGCGAGCAGCCCGCCGGCGATCAGGCTGCCGACGATCAGCGGAACCGTGATACGTCGCAACACCGTGAACCGCGAAGCCCCCAGGTTCGCAGCGGCCAGTTCCAGATCACGCGGCGTCTGCTGTAGCCCCGCGACCGCCGAGCGAACGACGTACGGGAGCCGCCGGGCCGCGTACGCGAGCACCAGCACGAGCACCGGCCATTCCTGCACGTCGAGGATCCTCGGCATGCGCTTGCCCAGGCTTGCCTTGAGCCCGATGCTGATCGCCAGGTACCCAAAGGAGAGCACCAGCCCCGGAACGGCCAACGGCAGCATCGAGAGCGCGTCGAACAACCCTCGACCCGGGATGTTGCTGCGCACGATCAGGATCGCGGCGCCCAGTCCGACGGCGACCGCGACCGCCGTCGCCAGCGACGCGTACTGGATCGAGCGCATCACGCTGGGAAACGCGAGCTCATCTCCAAGCACCTGCCGGTAGTGCCCGAGCGCCAGGCCCCTGGGCAACAGTGACTGATACCAGCTTCCCGTCTTCGCGAAACTCGTCACCACCACCGACACGTGGGGGACGATCGCCAGAAGGACGATCGTGAAAAACAGGAGGAATGCCGCCATCGCCTTGATACCGTGCAGGCGGGTGATCGTGGCGCCCACCGAGGCCTTGGTCGTCGCTGCATCAAACCCGCGGCCCAATGCCACCTTCCCCGCCAGGTACAGCAGCGACGACGCCAGCAGCACCACGACGACCAGCGCGTACGGCAACGGGTTGGACGACACCTCCAGGATCTGCCGGAAAACCTGCACCGGCGTGATCGTGTAGAAGTTAAAGATGAGGGGCGTCCCGAGCTCCGTGAAGCTCCAGATCAATACCAGGGTCGAGCCGGCGAAGAGGCCGGGCCGGATCAGCGGCAGCGTCACCCGGCGGAAGATCGTCTCGCGGGAAGCGCCCAGGTTCGCCGCCGCCTGCTCCAGCGCCGGATCGATGTTCGCCAGTGAAGCCTGGAGGTTCAGCAACAGGATCGGATACAGGTGCAGCGCCTCCACGACGACCATGCCCCCAAAGCGAAATTTGCCGATCCAGTCGATCCCCAGCGGCCCGCCCCCCACGAGCTGCGTGAGCGGCCCGAAGCGACCGAGCACCAGCCGCAACCCGATCGCTCCAACGAACGGCGGAAGGATCAGCGGCACCAGTAGGAACCCGCTCAGCAGGCGGCGGCCGGGAAATTCATAACGAACGCTGAGGATCGCCAGCGGAAGAGAGATGAGCAGCGTCAGCAGCGTCACACTGATGGCCACGCCGGCCGCATTCAGCATTCCGCGCACCAGCTCGGGGTCTTTGAAGATCAGCTCGACGTAGGCGAGGGTGAGCCGGCCGCCGGGCCTTCGGAACCCGGTGGCGACGATCTGCAAGATCGGCCAGATCAGCAGCACGCCGAAGAACGCAAGCAGGACGGCCGCCAGCAGCCAATGTGATGTGCTGACGTTGCGCCACGGTCGCGCTATCGTTGCTCCAGCTTTGAGAAATTTGCTCACCGGTTCTCCGCCAGGCATTTCACGGCGCGGTAATGGTCACGAAATCGTCGGGCGAATTGAATCCGCAGCTCGGCATCCCATTCGTCCATGCGCTCGCGCGGCTGGCGGGCGCGTTCAACGCCGATGTGCTTCACCTCGTCCCAGGTGATCGGGAGGTCCATCAGTCCGTTGATCATCTCGCGGCGGCGCGTGTCATCGGAGACGGACAGGACGGCGGAATACGCGGCGGAGAGCGCGTCCCCGCTGTCGATCCAGGCGCATCCCCAGATCATCCGCGTGTCGCCGAAGCCGACCATCCACTCGCCGCGCTCGTTGAATCCATGCGCCACTTCGAAGGGATCGGTCGTCGGTTCCCATCCGGTTCGATCGGCATAGACGCCGCGGCGGATCGGCATGCGCCACAGACTTCGATCCACCGGACCGCCCGGCACGCCTACCTTCAGGATCCACAGCCGCTGGCCCTCGGGGCTCAGCAGGAATTCGATGAAATGTCCCGCCAGCCGCAGGCGCTCACCCCGCACGCCCAGCAGCACTGCCACCGGGTCGGGCGTGATCGCGGTGGCGCCGACCGGCAAAACAAACTGTGCACGACGTGAGCCGACGACCTGCTCGGTCACGCGCGCGTAGAAGTCGATCGCCATCCCCGCGGCGGCGTCGCCCCGTGCGACGTCGGTCGGCACCACTTCGGAAGAATCGGTGAAATATCGCGCATTGCCGGCGATCAGGAGCAACTGACCCATCCCGTGCTTCCATCCGTTGCCGATCGCCTGCGCGTACGCCGGATCTTTGGCGCGCTGTGCCGCCGGCGCGTTTCGCAAGTCCGGGTGCCTGAGAAAAAATTCCGCCTCGGCATCCGCCATCGCGCGTTGCAACACCATCATGTAGGTGACCGCGGCCGACCCGCTGTGCCCGGGATCGGCCAGCGAGATGAAGCCGTCGAGGCGTTCGTTGGTCAGGTCGCCCCAGACCTGCGGCGCCGGCAGCCCCAGGCGCTCGAAGACATCGGGGTTGTACATGATCCCAAAGCTGCTGAGACAGACGCCGAGCCAGAGCGGCGTGGGCTTGCCGTCGGGACCGCTCGTCGCATCGTAGAGGCGCACGCCCGCCAATTTCGGCTCCGGGAACGCAGCGGCCAGCAGGTTTGGGCTGATCGGCGCCGTCTGAAGGATCCCCGCCGGCTTAAGGACCTGATTGAACGAATAATCTCCGCCACCCCAGACCACGTCGATTTCAACGGGGATTTCGGGCGGCAGCGTTCCCGCCGCATCGCGGTACGCGTCATACGTGCTCTTGAGCTGGCGCTCGATATCGCTGGTGCCGCCCGGCGTGCGATAGTCCAGCACCACCGACTGCCCGTAATGCGCCACGTGCCAGCGATCAAAACCGATGGCAAATTCCCGGCGGATATCCTGGTTGTTCGGCGTGATCACCACCAGCCGTGCCGCGTTGGCGGTGGTTGCCTCGCGGGCCTGCGGGGAAACGATCGCCATTCGCGCCAGCAGCGGCGCGAATAGCACCAGGGCGAACAGCAGGATGTAGACGTATCGTTGCACGTTCGTTCGCGCCCCACATTCCCACCGGGTTACTCGTTCAACACCACGACGTCGGCCACGTCAAATTCGACGGTCACGCGCGGCGCCACATTCAGCAGCGGCGGCGCGCTCAGCACCTTCAGCGGCTGTCCGTTCGCTTCGAACACGTGCTCGCTCGATTCGCCCAGGAAGATCGTCTCCACCGAGGTTGCCTCGATCCGATTCAACTCATTGGCCGACTTCGCGCCGCTCGCGCCGTTGCCGACGCGAATGAGCTCCGGCCGGATGCTCACGAACACGTGCTCCGGCAGTGTCTCTTCGGCCCTGGCGACGATGCGACCGATCGGCGTCTGGATCGTGGCCGTACCGTTCTCGCGCCCTGCCACCGTGCCGGGCAGCAGGTTGGTCTGGCCAACGAATTCGGCAACGAAGCCGCTGTTCGGACGCCGGTACAGCTCAGCCGGCGCGCCGACCTGCACGACCCGCCCGGCCCGCATCACGGCGATTCGATCGGCGACGCTCAGCGCCTCCTTCTGATCGTGCGTGACGTAGATCGTCGTAAACCCGGTCGTCTTGCAGATCCGCCGAATCTCCCCGCGCATTTCCAGTCGAAGGTTGGCATCGAGGTTGGAGAGGGGCTCGTCGAGCAGGAGGCAGTCCGGCTGCACGGCCAGTGCGCGTGCCAGCGCTACGCGCTGCTGCTGCCCGCCGGAAAGCTGGTTGGGTTTTCGATTGGCCAGCCCGTCCATCTGGACGAGCTTGAGCACCTCATCGACGCGCTGCCGTTGCGCCGCCGCCGGGAAGTGCCGCACGTCCAGTCCGAACCCGACGTTGTCGCGGACGCTCAAGTGGGGCCAGAGCGCGTAGCTCTGGAAACACATGACCGCGTTGCGCTGCTCGGTGCCACGCGAAGTGACGTCGCGGTCCCCGAACCAGATCCGCCCCGACGTCGGCTGATCGAGCCCGGCGATCAGCCGCAAAAGCGTGCTCTTGCCGCACCCGCTGGGACCAAGCAGGAAAAACAGCTCTCCGGCGTTGATCGACAGGTCGATCCCGTCCAGCGCCACCTGCGAACCATAGTTGCGGCGGATCTGGTCGAGACGGACCGAGGTCATGCGCGGCATTGTAAGCGGCGCGTGCGCTCAATCCACTCAGGCTGGCAGGACAAGAAGCCAAGAATCTCGATGGGAAGAAAAGTAGCGGCGAATCGGCGGGCGCTCGAATCGCGCGCAGGCCTCAATCAAGCCGCGCGCTCGATGCGCGTGATCTCGTCGTCCGCAAGATGTCGCAGGCTGCGCTCCGTGCCGATCCACGCGCCGCTCTCATCGGGCTCGAGACCGAGCGTCGAGAGCCACTCATAAACGTCTAATTCGCTGATTTCCTCGCGCTCGTCGGAAGCGAGTTGCAAGTTGGCCCGCACCCGCGTCAGATCGATCCACACACGGCATGGCGGACTGCACTTTTTGTTGCTGAACCCAATTCGCATCGTTAAGACCCCTTATTCCATTCTGCGCGCGTTACCGCCTGTACCGGCCGTCTAGCCGCCACCCCCTGCTCGATTTTTGTGCGAAGGGCGACCGTTTGAACCCACCTCTAAACAACTTGAGCAATTGTCATGCCGCCATCCCAGCAGCATTCGATCAGAGGAAATAGGCGGCGTTCAATTTGAACCGGTCCGCAAGCCGTCGGATATGATCTTTGCTCAACGCCCGTTGCCCATTGATCTCATCTTAAAGTCAAACGTCCGTTGGCGGTTACGCGTTCACCGCCGGCCGCGGCGGCGCCTGATCGGGTGCAGTCGGTGCGACGAAGAGCTGTCGCTCGTAGAGCTGCTGGTACGTCTCACAGCTTCGCAGCAGTTCATCGTGCTTCCCCTGGCCAACAATGCGGCCGCGGTCCATGACGACGATCGTGTCCGCCCCCAGGATCGTGCTGAAGCGGTGAGCGATGACGAACGTCGTCCGCTCGTGAAGCAACCCGTCGATCGCCTGCTGGATCAGGTGTTCGCTTTCGGCGTCAACCTGGCTGGTCGCCTCGTCGAGCACGAGGATCGGCGACTTGCGATAGATCGCCCGCGCGATGCACAGCCGTTGCTTCTGCCCGCCCGAGAGCTGCGATCCCAATCCGCCCAGCAGGGTATCATACCGCTGCGGCTTCTCCAGGATGAACTCGTGCGCGAACGCCCGGCGTGCGGCAGCCTCGATCTCGGCCCGGGGAGCGAGCGGATCGCCATAGGCGATGTTCTCCGCGATCGTGCCGGGGAAGACGACCGAATCCTGCGTCACGATGCTGATCTGCCGCCGGAGCGACCGCAGCGTCGCATCGCGCACGTCAACGCCATCGATCAGGATTCGCCCCGCCGAGGGATCATAGAAGCGAGGCAGCAAAGCCAGCAGCGTCGTCTTGCCGCTCCCGTTGCGCCCCACCACCGCCACGCACTGCCCGCGCGGCACGGTAAGGCTCACGTCCACCAGCGCCGGCGGCGCCGCGCCGGAATAAGCGAATGTCACATTCTCAAACCGAACTTCCTCGCGCAGTGGCTGAAGCTTGATCCGAGGACGCACTACATCGATTTTCGGATCAATCGCGACATGACCATTTCCGCCGACGCCATTCTTTACTGAACTCTGAACCCCGAACCCTGAACCCTCGATGTTCCTTTCGCTCGGCAGGTCCATCACCTCGAAGATTCGCCCCGCGGCAGCGTTGGAGCGCTGGAGCACGTTGCTCACCTTGCTCACCCGCCGGAGCGAATCGCCGATGCTCGCCAGGCATGCCATGATCAGGAAGAAGCTGGGAACGCCCAGCGTCTGCGTCACGAAGACCATGTACGACGCGAAGAGCACCACGATGAAGACGACGAACAGCGTCAGCGTCTCCACCGACGGCTCGCTGAAGCTGTCGATACGGCTCATGCGCAGCGTCTCGTGGACCAATTTGTCCATGATCCGCGTGTAACGACGTCGCTCGAATCGCTCGGCGCTGGCGCCCTTGACAACGCGGATCCCGGCCAGCGAACCCTCGATCTGCCCGAGCATCACCGCCGAGTTCATCAGCGCCTTCTTGCTGGCGCGGCGCATCTTCTTCCCAAACTTCTTGATCACCGCCAGCACCACCGGGGCGAAGAAGATGATGAAAAGCGTCAGCTTCCAGCTCACCAATAGCGCCAGCCCCAGGGCCATGATCGCCTTCACCGGCTCCTGGATGCTCTGTCCCAGCACCGTCTTGAACCCTTCGGCCAGGCCTTGCGCATCCTGCACGAGCCGGCTCGTCACGTCGCTGGTGCCCCCCTGGTTGAAGCTCGACAGCGGCGCGTGCAGGACGTGATCGTAAAGCCGACGGCGGATGTCGTTCACCGCCAGGATCGCCGCTTTGTCGGAAAGGTATTCCTGGAAAAATTTGACGACGTTCCCGACGATCGCCATCGTCGCCAGCATCGCGAACGTCGCCGCGATGGCCTGCACAGGCCCGAGCGGAAACCGGCTGGCAATTGACCGTCCAACTCTCAAGAGCCGCGAGGGCGCGGGCAGCGCGAGATCCAGCGCTCGATCGGCGTTGACGTTCACCGCGACCGTCGGCTTCGCGGGGTTGGAGAGTTGGCGCAGAAGTGCGGCGGCATCGGCCGCACCGGCCGATGCATGGCCGGGCGCGGTGAGGCGATCATACTTGTTCAGGCCGGCGCGGGCGGCCGGCCCGTTGGGCTCGAGCGTGACGACGCGCACTTCGTTGATGTCATCGGCGAGCTTTACGCCCATTCGTCGTTGGGTGATCTCGCGATCCGCCCAGCTCTGGATGGTGTCTCCCTTGATCAGCACCCGCATGATCGGGAGCAAGGTGCCGAGCCCCCCGGTCGCCACGATGCTGACGAAGATGGCGCACGCGATCGAGATCGCGACCATGCGCCAGTACGGGCGCAGGAACTGCGTGGCCCGCCAGAAATCGGCAGTCCCTTTTCTTTTGCGCGGCGCGATTGGAGCAGAACTCATGCGGGAGCGGTTTCCAGGTCGATGATGGGTTTATCGGACGTCGGAACGATTGAGTATAACTTTTGCGCCCGTCCGTTGTCAGGCCGTTCGCGTCGGTCGCGGGGCGGAGGCAACGGGATCCCAGGCGCTTGAACTCGCACGATACGCACGCACGAAGCCCAAACGATGAACATCCCCCTTTCCCAGCCGGACATCACCCAGCGCGAGATCGACGCGGTCGTCGACGTGCTGCACACGCCCACCCTCTCGATCGGGCCGCGCCTCGACGAGTTCGAGCAGGCCTGCGCGCGACTCGCCGGCCGCCGGCACGGCGTGGGAGTCTCCTCGGGGACGGCAGGCCTGCACTGCGCGATGATCGCCGCGGGCGTGGAGGCGGGCGATGAGGTGATCACCACGCCCTTCTCGTTCGTCGCTTCGGCCAACTGCATCCTGTACGTCGGCGCCAAACCGATCTTCGTGGACATCGATCCGCAGTCGCTCAACATCGACGTCTCGCGCATCGCCGCCGCCATCACCCCAAAAACCCGCGCGATTGTTGCGGTGGAAACGTTCGGCCACCCCGGCGGGATGATCGAACTGGAACAGCTCGCCCAGCAGCATGAGCTGGTCCTGGTCGAAGATGCGTGCGAAGGGTTCGGGGGGCGGTTCGCCGACCGGCCGATCGGCTCGTTCGGCCGTGCCGGTGTATTCGCGTTCTACCCCAACAAACAGATCACGACCGGCGAAGGAGGCATGATCGTCACCGATGACGACGCCTTCGCCGCCACCTGCCGCACCCTGCGTAACCAGGGCCGCGAGGGAATGGCGTGGCTCGCCCACGAACGCCTCGGCTACAACTACCGCCTCAGCGAGATCAATGCGGCGCTCGGCGTGGCACAGATGGGCCGACTCGGCGAGATCCTGGAGGCCCGCCGTCAAGTCGCGCAGCAGTACATCGAACGGCTGATGACCAACCGCTGCCTGATCCTCCCAACGCTCCAGGACGACACGCACGTGAGCTGGTTCGTCTTCGTCGTGCGCCTCAATGACCTGTTCGACCCCGGCGATCGCGATGAAGTGATGATCGAGCTGCGCAGGGCGGGTATCGGCTGTAACAATTATTTCCCACCCATCCATCTACAGCCCTACATGGCGCGGCAGTTCGGAGCCAACGCCGGTGATTTCCCGGTCTGCGAATACGTCTCCGCCCGCACGCTGGCCCTCCCCTTCTTCGGCGCGATGACGACGCGCCAGATCCACCACGTCTGCGACGTCCTCGAACGCATCCTCGAACGAACGCTCGTGAGTAAGGGAAATCGTTTCTAGAACGATCGGGGCTCAGGGCTTGGAACTGATGCAGTACAGGTTGTACTCCCCGCGGTAATACATCCGATCGCCATCGAAGATCGGCGTGCTCTCGGTGATCTCCTGTCGGCCGTCACGACCAACGCTTTCGATCGTATTTTTCGCTTCCTGCTCAAAGGCCCGCCCGGGCTTGCAGACGATTGTCTCGCCCCGGTTAGCCATCACGTATAGATGCTTCCCTGCCAGCGTCAGGCTTGCCGCGACGCCGGCGCCGTCCGGGGCGTAATGAATCTCCGGCGTCAGGTCGAGGCGATGCTGGTAGATGATGCCGGGCTTGGTCGGGTCCGCAACGAACAGGATCGGCCACTGATGCCCCGACCACCCGCTGTGCGTGAAGTAGACGAGCCCGCCGTCACATAGCGGCGAGCCGACCGGATACGTTTCCATATCCTGAATCGCTTCGGGCGCGAGACGGTTGATCGGCTCCACGTTAAGGTCGCCCCCCAGCGCGGCGGGCAAACGCCCCGTGCAGAATCCGGCACGGGCAACCAGGTAGAAGCGATCCTCGTCGAGCACGGGAGATGCACACTCGCCGTCGAAGCGTCCGAATGCCTTCTGCACGACCTTGCCGTCCACGGCGCGCAGAATCATGCCGACCGGCGTGACGAACACGTCCTCGCCCGCCACGCGCGCCGCCGCCAGCGAGGCGTAACACGGGTGCGGGTAACGCTGCTTCCAGAGCGTCCGGCCGGTCGTTCGATCGAAGCCAAACACCTTCGCGCCGCCGATCAGCGCGATCACGTTCCCAGCGATGATGGGAGAGGAGTTGAACCCATGTTCCGCGTCATCTCCCGTGTGTTGAAAGCGTTGCCACCGGCAGTTGCCTTCCAGGTCATAGCAGGAGAGCACGCCGGTCTCGCCGCGCCAGACGTAGACCCATTTCCCATCGCTGCACGGCGTGGGGGTTGAGTTGCCGCCGCCCCAGCCCAGGCTAACGCCGTACCGGCGATCGATCTTCTTCACCTGGTCGGTGAGGTTCTGCGCGAGCTTGCGGCGACGATCGTTCAGTTTTTCCTCGGGCGTCGCGACGTATTGATCGTTGAGTTTATTGAGCGTTTCCGCCATGGGGCGGAGCGCATCGAGCGGCGCCCTATCCTCGACGCCGGCCGGCTCCGGCGCATTGGCCGCGGTCGCTCGATAACTGATTCCCTCGGCAGGCTTGCCGCCCTCGGCGTCGAGCACTTCGATCGAAACGCCCCAGTCGCCGCTCCCTTGCACCACGTCGAGCCGCAGCGCGTTCCAGCCCGGCGTCAGCGCGATGGGCGGCGTGACATCCGCCGCGGCCCCGAGCCATTTGCCCGTGGGGCTCGCGAAGACGAACGCGCCATTCGCATGAACACGAACGCCATCGTCGCAGTGAATCGCCAGGCGAACGGACCGGGCGGCGCTGCTGAAAAGGTAGGTCTCAACCGGCACGACGGAGTTGATTCGCTTGCCAACGATCTCGTTCAGGTCGAATACGCCATCGACCGACGTGCATCGCCGCGACGCCCCAGCCGGTTGAATCGGCTCATCGGCCGGGGCGCGCAGGACCTTTGTCGGATCGATTCCGCTTCGGGCCGCGCCGACGCCCAGCTCGCGCAATGGGCCGGCGGTCATCGGCCGGCCAAGTTGAAAGGTGAACGTAACGGGCGATTCAATCGCCGTCCCCGACGTGGTCTTGAGATCGACCCGGACCTTGGCTGTTTCGCCAACGTTCCAGCGCCATGGCGCATCGCTGATGAGGCGAACGGTCGTGCCGTGCGGGCTCAGCTCGGCCTTGGTCACCGTTGCCCCCTCGATCTGATAAGAGGCGACTGAAGTGGCCACCCCCGGATCGAGCGACGATTTAGTCGCGAACGTCAGCGAACGATCCGATACCCCGACCAGCTCCAATGTCGGCGGCGAAGGCAGCTCTGAATCGACCGCCGCCTGCCAGAGGGTGTCGGAGCGCATCCACAGCAGCTTGCCCGTCCGCTTGTCGAGGCAGATCAGGTCATTCGGTTCGGAGGTAACGAACAGTTTGTCCCCGACGATCAGCGGCATCGCGTAACTGGGACCCGGCGTCGGCTGCGTCCACGCGATGTTCTTCGTCGCATAGGTCAGCTCTGGACCAGTGAAGGGATACAGCTCCGGCTCGATGCCTGAATTACTCTCCCGGCTGCGCAACACGACCTTGAGCAGCAGCCGGTTCCACCCCACGTTCAGGTGATGATGCGCCTGGTCCCAGCCGTTCTCCAGCTTTCCATTCAGGTGGAATCGCCAGTTCCCATGGTTTCCCTCACACCGGAAACCGAAATCCGCCGCACGCGGCGCGAACACCGAGGCGAACAAGTACGCCACGTGGTTTCCCTCGACCGGCCCGAGCAGCGTGAACAGATCGACGCCGCGCGTGATCCGCACCGGCTTCCATGCCAGGTCGCCCACGCGATCGCCTGCCACTGGCATCACCCGAGCTTCATCCACATTGGCGGGCGCGTCCAGCGTCTTATTCTCATCCCGCTCGGCCGCCGGCGCCGCGATCGGCGCCAGCACCAGCCACTCGATCGGCTGAAACGTCCCCTTCGCGCGCCGCATGAATTCACCACCCGCCGGCGCCCCATCCGCTGCCTTCCCTGCGATCGAGCGCAGTTCAGCCAATGGCGTGATCATCCGCCGTTCCCATGTGACCGGGGCCGAAGCATTGGGATAACGACCCGTGCCATCGCCTCGCCAGCCTTGGGGATGGTCGGGAGTGGGATTTGGAGACGTGATATCCGCCGAAACCGCGGTACTCAGGCACGATGCCACGGCGATCGTCATCACGATCGCACTCCTGCGAAGAATAGATCGCCGCAACGCCACTCTGCGTCTTATTACGCCGTGGAGAACGCGGCCGTTGTGAAGGAGCACGCAAATCGCTGTCCGAGGGAAAAATGGAAACTTTAAGCCCGCGGCTGTTCAATTTCGTGGAGGAGCTGCACTGGGTCTAGGATGCGAAGATCCGGGAAGCGGCCGCGAAAGTTCTGCCCTTCCTTGCGATTGCTATCGGCCAGCATAAGGAGATGGCGATCGCGGCTGATGATGAAGCCTGCCGGCCGCGTCGCTCGGACCGCAATTGATGCTTCGCCTCCTCAAGCTCTTCACTGAGTTGCTCGTCGGTCGTGCCGCTGTCGAGAAACCGCTGGTATACGGGCCCGCTGATTTCCGCCAGCGACCGTGGCGTCTCCACGACCGACTCCACGAGAATTGCGACGTACTCAGCCAGCGGCTTACCCGAGGCCGCCGCCCGCTCCAGGAGCTTCGACTCTGCACCTTTGGAAAGGTGGAGCGTGATCGAAGTGAGCGTAGGATGGTTCGGACGAAAGGGATGACAGCCGAGGACTTGCAAAGGAAGACCGTGGTGAGAGTGAAGCGAAAAGTCATCAGGTCATGACATCCATGAAGATCGCGAAGATCGAAACATTGCGGCTTTCGGAGCATCCCCATTGCCTTTGGGTGCGCGTCCACAGCGACGATGGCCTGATCGGACTCGGTGAAACGTTTTACATTCCCGGCGCCGTAGAAGCGGTGATCCACGACTTTGCCGCGCCACTGTTGCTCGGCCAATCGGCTTTCGACCGCGAGCGGCATTGGCAGAGCCTGTTTTGTTACGCCAACTTTTTTGGCTTCGCCGGCGCCGAGATGCGGGCCATCTCGGCAATCGACATTGCGCTGTGGGACCTCCTGGGCCAGTACACGGGCCAGCCGATCTACAATCTCATCGGCGGAAAGACTCGCGACACGATCCGCATCTACAACACCTGCATCAACAGCAGGGGTTTCGCCGACGCCGATGGGTTCTGCAACAAGCCCGCGGATCTGGCCGAATCGCTCCTGGCCGAGGGCATCACGCAGATGAAGGTCTGGCCCTGGGACCGCTTCGCGCCGCAGATTCAATGCCCATCGCTCACGGGGCCGGCCGGGTGGAGCGCCGTGGGTCCGGTCGGCCACGATCTCACCGCGGGTCAACTAAAGCAGGGACTGTGGACGGTGCAGGAAATCCGGCGAGCCGTTGGGGACCGGATCGATATTGCGATCGAGGGGCATTCCCGGTGGGACCTCAACTGTGCCATCCGGATCGGACGGGCGCTGGAAAATTACGATGTCGCCTGGATGGAAGACATCATGCAGCCGGATAGCGCCGCTGACCTGGCCCGGCTGGTCCGCGAAACGCGCGTTCCGCAATGCGTCAGCGAGCGGAAAATCACCCGCTTTGCCTTTCGAGAGATTCTCGAAGCCCAGGCAGCGCACATCATCATGCCGGACGTCGTCTGGACCGGCGGCTTGACCGAGAGCATCAAGATCGCGGCGATGGCCGACGCCTACCACCTTCCAATCGCTCCTCACGACTGCACCGGGCCGGTGAACGTCTTTGCCTGCCTGCATCTGTGCGCCGCGGCCCCCAATGCCAGGATTATGGAAACGGTCCGCGGCTACTGTCGAGGGTTCTACCTGGAATTGCTCGACCAGCCGGTCGCCATCCGCGAGGGTCGGGCGCTGCTCGATATGGGGCCTGGGCTTGGCGCCGCGCTGCGGCCCGAAGTGTTTCGGCGCAGCGATGTCACATTGCGGGTTTCCACGACGTGATTGCTACGATGTCCACCATCCCCACTCGTCGAACCGATGCACAGGACCTGCGGAGGCGAACGTGATCAAAATCATCTTCGGCGTTTTGCTGACTGTTGCCGCCGCCAGCGTTCCCCGCGCGTCGGCCATTGAGCCGGCCAGCGATCGCATCGTCGTCATGATCAGCGTGGATGGGCTGGCGCATTTCTACTTCGATGACCCGAAGGCGGCGATGCCGAACATCCGCGCGATCGCGGCCGAGGGCGCTCGGGCGAAGACGATGAAGGCGTCGATGCCGACCGTTACCTGGCCGAATCACACGACGCTCGTCACCGGCGTTTCGCCGGCACGGCACGGCGTGGTCGGCAACCATTTCCTCGACCGCGAGACCGGCAAGGTCGTGGCGCTGATTTGCGATCCGGTTTACGACAAGGATGAGATCGTCAAGGTTCCGACCGTTTACGATCTGGCCAAAGCACAGGGTTTGAAGACGGCGGCCATCGTCTGGCCGGCGACGCGCGGGGCCAAATCGCTCGACTGGACCGTTCCCGATGCGCTGGATGATGAGGTGTTCCAGAAATACGGCACGCCGTCACTCCTGGCCGAGTGCAAGGCAGCGGGGATCCCCTATGAGCGGTACGGCGAGTGGGCCAAGCGCGGGAACGGCAACGCGCGCGACGATTTGTACATTCAGATGTTTGACCTCGTCCTGAAACAGCATCGCCCCAACCTCGCGCTGCTTCACCTGCTGGACGTCGATCACGTCGAGCACGGCCACGGCCCGCAGTCGCCGGAAGCGTACGAGGCGGTCGCCGCGGCCGATGCGCGGGTCGGCCATGTCTGGGAGAAGCTCAAGAGCGATTTTGCCGGCAAGGCGACACTGTTCATCGTTTCCGATCACGGGTTCGTTCCGGTCCGACAGCTCATCCTTCCCAACGTAGCGCTGCGCAAAGCCGGGCTCCTGGACGTCAAGGGTCTGAAGATCGTCGACGCGAAAGTTCGGGCGACCAGCGAGGGAGGCGGATGCTTCGTTTACATTCTCGACGCCGCTCACCACGATGAGCTGCTCGCCAAGGCGACCGAGTTTCTCGGCGGGCTCGAGGGCGTGGCGGAAGCCATCCCTGCGTCGGGGTTCAAAAGGCTGGGAATGGCCGACCCGCGCCAGGACCCGCATGCCCCGGACCTCGTCCTCTCCGCGAAAAGCGGATACATGTTTACCGAAAACGGCGCCGGAGATTTGGCGGTGACCAGCGTGGCGGCCAAGCAGATTGGCGCCCACGGCGCCGACCCGGAATTGCCGGAGATGCGTGCTACGTTCGTCGCCTGGGGCGTCGGCATCCGACCGGGCGCGCAGCTCGGCGACATCGACAATCGCGACGTGGCGCCAACGGTCGCCCACGCGCTGGGGCTGAACATGACGGATGTGGAAGGCAAGGTCCTTGATGCGGCGCTCAACGATTCAGCGCCGTGAAGCTCGACCTGGCTTTCGTTATTTCACGCCGTAGGGCGAACCAGGTGTAGCCTGAGCCGGTGGTGAGGTAATCGAAGTGATCCTCGCCGTAGTTAACGAGCTCCTGCTTCTCGAAATCCAGCGTGCTGTGTCCGCCGGCTGCCGCGACGTGCTCGCGCACCGTCGGCCGTCCCGCTTTGCGCTTGCCGATGAATTCCGTTGCCGGGCCGGGCGCCTGGTTCTTCCAAGTGGTGACGGCTCCCACCTCCAGCTCGACGCCGCGCTCGGCATCCAGATCGAGGATCAGTCCTCGCGTCGCCAAGGGCGGGGTCGTCGGTCGTGTCGCGGGCGCCGTCTCATCGGCTCCCAGCGCGACCGTCGTCCATAACATCGTTTGACATAAAGCGACACAGATCAGAAAGAATCGACTCATCGCGATCGCCTCCCGGTCATGTTCAAACCTTTGAAGTTACATCGGCTTCCGTGGAGAGGGGAAAGGGGGAGAGGGGAAAGGGGTCATAAGCCTTTTCTGGGGCTCTTCTACCAGTAACGTCTTCTCCAATGACCTGCTGACGAAGATCGAATACCCCGACAAGACGACCGGCGCGGCCAGCACGTCAGCGGCGGACGACAAGGCCTACACGTTCGACGCGCTGGGCGAGCCGATCACGATGACGGACCCCAACGGCAACGTCCACGGCTACAATCTCGACGTGCTGGGCCGTCTGACCGCCGACATCGTCACCACCCTCGGCAGCGGCGTGGACGGCGCCATTCGGCGGCTGGGGTACAACTTCAACGGCCAGGGCCTCGCCTTCCAGCAGACCAGTTTCAGCGACACCGCCGGCACGACGATCGCC
>JBBSDP010000009.1:0-112638 GCA_038240605.1 Tepidisphaerales bacterium
GAAGCGGTGTACGCGGTCTGCGCACACCGCTTCCTCACGGGCGCGGCTCTGAAATGATACCCTGTTCCACATCTGCGAATCCCCTCTCTCTTCGCGCACGCCCTCCATTGCCCTACACTTGCCTCCTCACGAGCCGAGGAGCTTCATGCGTCATGTGATTTCGGCGTTGGTGATCAATGAGCCGGGGGTGCTGGCGAACGTCGCGGGGATGTTCGCGGCGCGGGGGTTTAACATCGACTCGCTGGTGGTCGGCCGGACGGAGAACCCCGAGCTCTCGCGCATGACGATCGTCGTGAACGGCGACGACAACACGCTCGATCAGGTCCGCAAGCAGCTCGCCAAGCTGGTGCCCGTCGCCGCGGTGCGCGACTTCAAGAACACGGCGTACCTCGAGCGCGACCTGTGCCTCGTCACCGTCGACGTCGGCCCGGAAAAGCGGGGCGAGGTCATCGAGATCATTACCCTCTTCCGCGGCAAGGTCATCGACGTCGCCGAGAGCGGCCTCGTCGTCGAGCTGGCCGGCACCGAGCAGAAGGTGGAAGCGCTTGTCGAGATGCTCAAGCCGTACGGCATCACCGAACTGGCCCGCACGGGCGTCATCGCGATGGCCCGCGGGATGCAGAATCACAAAGACTCGGGCTCGACTAGTTCGGGTGGTAAGCGGACGCGAAGCCTGGACGCGCCAGCTTCAGTTGCACTTCCCCCGAGTTAGGATATCACGCGCCGTCCCACGTTTCCCCGTTCCCACGTTTAGCTGCTCACCATGGTGAGCGCGGTCGCCGCATGGGCGGTACTCTCGCCCATTCCTTATTCATCCCGGACGCCGCGCCCGATCCAACTCCGCGAGGATCGTCTGCACATGCCTCCCCGTCGCCCCGCGCTCCCGTCGCACCACCTCCTGCGCCCGCCTTCCCATCGCCATCGCCTCCTCGCGCGCCCCCAACATCTCCCCAATCGTCTCCCGCAACGACTCGGGCTTCACGACGCGCAGCGCCCGATCCCGCTCGAAGCAATGCATCGGCTCGGCAAAATTCCGTGTGAAAGAGCCGATCGCGATCGGCTTGGCCAGTGCCGCGGGCTCGATCATGTCGCTGCCATGCTGGCGCGGACCCAGATCGACGAGTGTTCGTCCCACGAATACGATCGTGGCCACGCTGTAAAATTTCCGCAGCTCACCCATCGTGTCGCCGAGAATGACGGGCGGCACGCCTGTAGACCCGGCCTCGGCAGTTGAGGCGGGAACCGATCGACGTACCACCCCAAAGCCGTGCGCGCGGATCAGTGCCGCCACCTCGTCGAACCGCGGCGCGTGCCGGGGAACGATCACCAGGCGCAGTGTCGGATGCTCGCCGAGCAGTTCGCGATAGGCCTTGAGGATCAGCTCCTCCTCTCCCGGCCCGGTGGATCCACAAACCCAGACGGGATTCGCCACCCCATCAGCCCAGATGCCGACGGCGGCCGCGAGCGCCGCATCTCCATCGACGCGCTCGCCGAGGTGCGCGCTATCGAACTTCATCGTCCCTACCGCCTTCACTCGATCGGGGCGAGCGCCCAGTTCGATGAATCGTTCGGAATAGCGTTCCTCCTGGGCACAGACGGCCGCGAGCCTCCGGAACATCCCGCCTGTCAACGGCCGCAGCAGCCGGTAGCCGCGGAAGCTCTCCTCGGTGATGCGCCCGTTGGCGAGGATGACGGGAATATGGCGTCGATCGCAGGCGTTGATGAAGTTCGGCCAGACTTCCAGTTCCATCAGCACGACGACGGACGGCGTCGCCTGGTCGAGCACGCGGGAAACCGCCCGGCTGAAATCCAGCGGATAGCGGACGCGGATGACGCGCGGATCATTTCCATACAGTTCGGCGCTGCGGCTCCATCCGCTGGCGGTCGTGGTGCTGACGACGAAGTGCAACTCAGGCCTTGCTTCACCAAGCAGCCGAACCAGGGCGGTGGTTGCGCCCAGCTCCCCATTGCTGACGGCGTGGATGAAGACGCACGGGCCGCTCAGCGAACGTGGAGCCGGCCGCCCCATCCGTTCGCGAAAGGCCGAAAAGACTTTTCGACGGGCCGATGTTCTGGCGAGCCACCAGGGAGCGGCGACGCCCACCCCCAGGCCATACGCGACATCGTAAAACGTGACCGCCATCTGTGACGGGGCAAGGTACCGCCGCGATCGGAGGAAACAAACCGGGCGGCGCTTACGCCCGAACGTAAAGCCCGCGATCGTGGATGTATCGGCAGACGGCAGGAGGCGTCAGGTAATCGATCGACCGGCCGGCCGCGACCCGTCGGCGAATGTCGGTGGCGCTGATGTCGATCAGCGGCGCTTCAACCAGATTCTCGCGCAGTGCCGACAGCCGGGCGGGCAGCGCATTCCAATCAATCGTGGTCCCGGGACGTGCCATGACGACGAACTGCACTTCTTCCAGCAGCCGTTCGGGCTCATGCCAACTCAACAACTGCGGGAGCGTGTCGGCCCCGATGAGCCAGTGGATGGGTCTCGGAGACGATGTCCGTTTGGCAAGCATCCGCGCCGTTTCGAGCGTGAAGCTTGGGCCGGTACGTTTCAATTCCAGGTCATCGACCTCGAAGCGTTCCGATCCGCTCACCGCCAAACGGCACATCAACAGTCTGTCAGTGGCTGCCGCCAAATCGGCAGGGTTGAGTTTGTGAGGTGGCAAGAAACTGGGCACCAAAATGACCCGATCAAAAGCCGCCCTTTCCGCGACGGCAGCCGCGCAAATCAGATGGCCGTAATGGATGGGATTAAAGGTCCCGCCAAACCAAAGATGCCGCATAGAGCTAGCCACCAATTGACCACCGGTCCTGCCGCGATGTCAATGGTATCATTCTTGCAGCAATTTTGGGGCTGACTTGATGATGACTTCGTCAACCTGGACGTGTCGCGCATCGAAGCGGCCGTGAGGCGACAGCAAAAAGTGTCCGGTTGCTTACCCCCCGCTGGATTATTTTTGAAACTTTATAAGCGCAGCGCGCATCAAGACTTATAGGATGAACCGCCGGCCTGCGCGAGCGTATGAATGTAACTGGGTTCGTCGTTAGTAGAATATCCTCGGCCCGATGTGGGTTCTTGGATTAGAAAGAAAGTGAGGCCGATCCATGGCCACTGTTTTGGAGGCAACACGTAAGACTGCCGCGTCCGCCAGCCGGATTCCCCGCGCGATGCGCCAGAAGGCCGAGCATCTTTTGGAAGGCAACTATGCCTTCATGGATAGCCCGATCTTTGCTCGCAAGGAGATCGAAGAAGAGCTCTTCAATTTCGACCGGGAGCCGGAGCTCCCCTTGACGAGCTGGTATCAGCCGACGCGCGACGAAGCGGTCGATGAAGCGATCTCCGGCGCCCCTCAGCTCATGAAGGGCCCCGAAGAGCGCCTGATGTTCCTGCGTTTCAACTATGCCAAGCTGCGACTCTGCCGGCTGCAGAAGCTGGTGAAGAAGTGTGGTCTGATCCGGGCCCGCGCCGAGCGCGTGCTGGAATGGCACCGCCGGTTCGAGCACTTCCGGGAATACCTGGTCCGCACCAACCTCGCGCTGGTGCTCGCCATGGCCAAGCGCACGCGACTGGGCGATGTGGACTTCGCCGAGATCGTGAGCGAAGGGAACATGGCGCTGATCCGCGCGGTCGACAAGTTCAACGTCGATCGCGGATTCAAGTTCTCGACGTACGCCTGCCGGGCGATTCTTAAGGCGTTCAGCCGGACGTCGCTGAAGAGTTCGCGGCATCGCACGCGTTTCCCGGTCGAGTTCGAGCCGGACATGGAACGGAGCGACTGGCAGGATCGTCGCCGCGATCAGGTCGAGGAAGACTGCATCGATGAGCTGAAGGCGATCGTGGACCGCAACCTCGCCGATCTGTCGAGCGTCGAGGAGACGGTCATCCGCCGTCGCTTCAACTGGGAGCAACACGATGAAAGCGCGCTGACCCTGGAAGAGGTCGGGCAGATCATCGGCGTAACCAAGGAGCGGGTCCGCCAGATCCAGAACAAAGCGCTGGCGAAGATCCGTACGGTGATGGAAGACGGCGTGCTTCGCACCAAGCCGCACATGGCCGAAGAAGCCACTGCGGGGGTTGCGACGGCCGCCGTTACCCCCCACACCACCTGATCGTTCTGATGTAACGACTCATGACGGGAGACGGCCTCCGCCGTCTCCCGTTTTCTTTTGCGCCCGCATCGTCGAATCAGGCTGCCCGTGGAATGAATTCCTGCAAGGGCTCCGGGAGGGACTTCATGCCGCGGCGGAGTGCCTTGCCGACGGCGTACTGCATGGAGCGCTGGAACCGCTGTTTGACGCGCTCGTCGGGCTCGACGCCCACGAGGCGCATCTGCGTCATCGCCCATTGCCAGGCGTGATACTCTTCTTCGCAGCGGTGCTTGAAGCGATCAAATCCGATCGCGTGGTGACCCACCTCGTGCAGGAACACCGCCAGGCTGATGGCCGTCTTGGGGAGCGGCGCCTCAATCCAGTTCACCACCCGGCCATCGTCGTAGTAGACCTGCCACGCGCACCCGCTCATGCTGGTGCGCCAGCGACGCACGCGCACCGCGTATCGCTGCTTCATCATCTCGACGATCGCCGAATAGTCTGCCATCGTGCCCGTCCGGTATCGGCCTCTCTGGGGAAGGCGGGCATCAGTTCTTTTCCGCAATTGCCGTCGACCGGTAAAAACGGGGCAGTTACCAGCGCCACGGCCATGCCGCCTCGTTATCGGCCGCGAGCCCAAGCGCATTGCGAAGGGCGCGCCGACGGATCATCTTAGGGGACGATGCAGTTGCACGGATTGGAAATCATAGCCCTCCACACGCAGGCCGTGGTTCCCTCGGCATGGGTCTCAGCTCAGATCCTGCTCACGCTCGTGATCGTGCTGGCGGCCTCCTCGATGATGTACTGGACGCTCGTCCGCCGCTGGACCTCGCGACGACAGTGGGTGGCGCTGGCCGATTGGGGCAAAGACCATGGCTTTCAATTCCGGCGTTGCGATGACGGCCCGCCCGAGCCGCTGGACGCACTGGCGGCGCTGCA
This sequence comes from Tepidisphaerales bacterium, assembly GCA_038240605.1. GTDB lineage: Bacteria > Planctomycetota > Phycisphaerae > Tepidisphaerales > Tepidisphaeraceae > JBBSDP01. The sequence continues at coordinate 5,041 of JBBSDP010000009.1, forward strand.
CCCCGTGGCCCAGCTCTGTCTGACCAATGGCAAGACAACGATCGTCCAGTTGCAAACCGATCCCGCGCCGGGCGCCGCGCCGCCGATCGCGGGCACGATCGGTCCCGACGTTGCCGCCGCCTCGAGACCCGCCGTCTGGCATCTGGTCATCCGACAGATCGAATCGACGTGGCGGCCGACCGGCCTCCGCCCCACTCATTCCACGGCGAGCGTGCTGGACCTGCTCTCCCTCTGCAGCTTCCCGCTGATGGGACCGCAGGAGCGGTTCGTTATCTTCGGCACGGACTCGATCGCCGCCCGAGCGGTCTCCGCTTCGCCCGCCCGGGCGCTGCTCCCGCCGGACATCGGCCTGCTGTTGCACGGGCGCTATCTCGTCGTGGATTTTTCCAGCCGGCCGTTCGATCCGATCGAGTTCAGTCGCATGGTCGGCGTCGCGAAGCAGGTCGCCAGCCGCTTGCCGGCCACGGTTGAACCAACACCAGCCGCGTGATCGTTTTTGATCCCCACCCTTGGTCCCTTTCAATGTATACAATAATTACCGAGAGGAACTTTCATGCCCAAAACGATCGTAGTGAGCAGCCGCCTGGACCCGGCGATGGGCAAACGCCTCACTCGCAAGGCCCGGCAATTGGGCCGTTCGATCAGTGAAGTGGGTGCATTGTTGATTCAGGAAGGGCTGCGTCGTGACGAGTTTGCATTGGTTGACTTCCGTGACTCGCCGATGGGGCGGCAGGCGTTGATTCATGTCCACGACGACGCGCACATTCTCACCCCACGATTGGTATTTCGACCTCTTCACTTCGCCATGCGGCGTAAGCAATCCCGTAGCGGCGCGTCCCCGCCTCAACCGTGCCGCACCGCGGCAGCGCCAACCGCGTCTTGCGCGGCGGCATCGACCGCGACCTGCCCTTCGCGCTGCCAGACCTCGTTCAGGCGTGTGTAGCGCGTGACCAGTGAGTCTTCGAATTGTTGTCCGTTCCACGCGCGCACCGTCACCGTCACCAGCTCGGGGCTGATCGTGATCCAGTTGTAGGCGTTGGGTTCGCCGCGCCGCCGTGTGCTGGTGGCCGTGCCGGCCTGGATGGACAGGATCGAACGGCGGATCGTCTTGTGCGACGACCGCACGTCATCGTGATACGCACGGTGAAGATGCCCGGCCAGCAGCATGTCAACCCCGAGCGTCTCAAGCCGTGCCAGCGCTCGCTCCGCTCCCTGAACGATGTCTCCCTCCGGATCGCGCGGCGATGGGATGAAGGGATGATGCGTCACGACGACTTTGAATAGATCCGGGGCAGCTGCGTTGACCTGCGCCTGGAGCGTGTCGAGCTGGCTTGCGGCGATTCGCCCGCCCGTCCACGTCAGCGAGCGGGCGGTGTTCAGCCCCATGACCAGGAGCCGGTCGTCCTGAAACCGAGGAGCCAGATCATCGCTGATCAGACGGCGGTAACGATCGAGCGGATGGAAAAAACGGCGGGCCACGTCGTACAGCGGCACGTCATGGTTGCCCGGCACGACGAGCCGGGGCGTAGGCAGCCGGGCGAGATAGGCCGCCGCGGCGGCAAACTGCGCGCGACGGGCGCGCTGCGTGAAATCCCCGCTGACGACGAGGAGCGTCGGATGGCGCGCGCTCAGGTCCTCGACGAGCCGCTCGGCCACCGGGGCGTCGAGTCGGCCGAAATGCAGGTCGGAAAGGTGCGCGATCGTTCGCAGTTGGGCGCCTCTGTCGAAAATTTAGCGTGAAGCCTCACAGCGGACGATTGGGGGCGTCACGATCGGCGCTGCCTTCGTTTGGAATGAGCGACCGTAGAGACGAAATCAGTATCCAGTCGGCTAGGCCTGGCGTTGGGCAAATCCGGCGGCGTGATATCCCGCCGATTCAACCGAATCCATAAGTTGGCGAATACTGACCGCGGTGCGATCAAAGAGGACGGACGCCTGTCCGCTGTTAAAGTCCACCTCGACCTCGTGAACTCCGGGGTTATCCCCCAGTGCCTTCTGGATGGTCTGCTCGCATTTGTGGCAATGCATCCCCTCGATCCGAATCAGTGCCAGTTGGTCCTGGGAGACGTCGCTCTGCATGCGCTCCTCCGTCACATTCCCACCCAGACGGTTCAGGATAATAGCCCCGCCATGAAGCGGCAACATGAAAGATCGATGAAACCTCAACGCGCCTCGGACGCCGTGCCAGTTTGACATGCGTGTCGCGTCTGTTCCGCCTTACGCCCCATCGCGCCACGCAGGAGAATTCGTGCTCAACGCCTCACAAAGCGATCCGGGAATTCCCGGCCTTTGGGCACGGGCTTTGTTACAGATCAGGCAGTTCGTCGCGGGATGTTTCCATTTGGCCGTCCCGCCAAAATTTTGCCCGCATGTTCCGGCCCACCCACACCCCGAACCCCCGGGCCGGAGCCCCATAGCCCGCGGCTGGCATCTACCCCGATGCCAGCCGTTTTTTTATGTCCCGCCGTTCAGCGCCATGTTGAAGGCAGTGCGGAAAAAACGGATGTCGTTGAAGCGATACCCGAGCAGGTGGAGGAACGACGGGATGACCTGCTGAAAGATCCCACGCTGCACCGCCGGCGACGACGCGACCAGAAAAAAGAACCCGATGAACAGGATGTAACTGAGCGGCGGCGTCGTGAGCCGTCGTCGCGTCGACTCGTTCATGTAGGGAGCCCAAATCCCGAAGCCGTCCAACGGCGGGACCGGCGCCAGGTTGAGTATGACTGCGATCAATTGAAGGATGGCCAGGGCCCCCAGCACGATCTGCGCGTTGCTCCATCCGTCCGGCCCTGCACTGGTGTCCAGCCACCCCACCGACGGATGCAACGGGATCGCGCAGGCGAAGAAGAGCAGGAAGTTCATCACCGGCCCCGCCAGCGACACGAGGCTCTGCCAGACCCGGCTGCGCAGCAGGTCCAGACGAACGTACGTCGCCCCGCCGGGCAGCGCGATGCCGCCCATCAACACGAACACGGTGGGCAGCACGATGCTCATCATCGGGTCGATGTACTGGAGCGGATTGAGCGTCAGCCCACCGCGCTCGCGGATCGTGTAATCACCGCTCCAGTAAGCAACGATGCCGTGGGCGAATTCATGCAGCACAACGCTGAGGATCCACCCGATCAGCGTCGCCCAGAGCAGCGGGCTATGCAGGTTCACCGACGCGAGCATGGTCCCCCCAAGCTAAGCCACGGGCGGCATCAATACAAAGGCGGGGATGATTCACCGCCCACACGCGGGGAAAGGCGAGGATAGAAGATGGAGGATTGAGGATGGAGTTGCACGCCTCGATCTATCCTCGATCCTGTATCTTCTATCCTCGCCTCGCCTTCTCATCGATCTCTGCGTCTCGGCGGTGAGTCGTTTTACATTTTCGCCGTCCGCTCTTACGCTGGATGGTGATCCGCCATGGTCGTCCTCATCGATAACTACGATTCGTTCACCTACAACCTCGTGCAAAAACTGGGGGAGGTGGGGGCGACGGAACTCCAGGTTTTCCGAAACGACAAGGTGACGGTCGAGCAGATCGAGCAGTTGAAGCCGACGCACATCGTGATCTCCCCCGGCCCTTGCACCCCGCGCGAAGGGGGCATCAGCAACGATGTCATCCGCCACTTCGGTCCTCGGTTGCCGCTGCTGGGCGTTTGCCTGGGGCACCAGTGCATCGGCTTTTCCGCCGGTGCTGACGTGGTGCGGGCGGACCGGCTCATGCACGGCAAGACCGATCGCATTCACCACGACGGTCGGCGGATTTACGAGGGGATGCCCAACCCGTTCACCGCCACCCGCTATCACAGCCTGATCATCCGCCCGGGTACCCTCCCACCCGAGTATGACGTGACGGCGTGGACGGAACATGATGAGATCATGGGCGTTCGGCACCGTTCCTGGCCGCTCGAGGGCGTGCAGTACCACCCCGAAAGTTTCCTCACCGAGCAGGGCGAACGGCTCCTGGCCAACTTCCTTAAAAAATAGACCAATTCTTAAACTTGACAGTACGGGGAGAGCCGGCAAACTCGAACACCTCACGTTCAAGCCGGAAGGGACCATGCCCCAAACCATTGCGCGATTCGCATGCGAGGCCTGCGGCAAGTCATATCCGTGGAAGCAGGAATACGCCGGGCGCAGTGTGAAGTGCAAATGCGGGCACACAATGCGTGCCCCGGCCAGCCCGCGGGCCGCTGGCAATATCGCGACCGGTTCTGTTTCCATCACGGGCGCCACGGCTCCCCGGTCCATCCCCGCTGCTCCGCCGCTATCAAAGCCCGCCGCTGCCGCCGCGCCCGCCATCGATGCCCTTGATGACTTCGAGCGGGCGGTGGCTGACGGGCAATATGACATCGCGCCCGATCCCGCCCCCCCGCCGCGCAAGCCTGTCGCCGCGGCGCCGGTAGTCACCACCTACTCATCGCTCGCAGCGCCGGCCGGCGGCGCTGTCCTCGGTTACGCGGGCCCCTCCCGTTCCCGCAGTCATGTCGAGGAGGAGGTCGCAAAGGCTTCACGCGTCGCCGACCTGTACGTGCCGTGTGCGTTGATCGTGGTCGGCGTCGCGCTCGCGTTCGTGGACGCTTACTTGAAGGGGTTCAGCTCGCCGATCTTTTCGGTCCTGTACGTTGCGGCAACGACGATCGTCAACCTGGTCTTCGTCTTCGGCGCCCTGCTGATCGCGATCCAATTGCTCGACCTGGGCCTGGGTCCGATCGGGACGGCGACGTTGAAGATCATCGCCGTCGCCATCCTTCCCGGCGCGGTTAGCGGCATCATCGGGCATTACACCTGGGGATTGATGTCCTGGAGCATCAGCCTCGTCGTCTATTACCTCCTGCTGTTCTATCTCTTCGACATGGACGGACAGGAGATGGTGATCGTGACGGCGATCATCTTCGCCGTCCGGTTCATCACTTCCATTCTCCTGGTTGTTGCCCTGGCGGGCTGGCTGGGGGTTCACATGGCTGGCGCCGGCAGCGCTACCGGATCGAGCGGCCTCGGCGGCTCGGGCATGTCCGCGATCGGCTCAGGCGACGATGGATCCGCCACCTCTTCCGAGGAGTCCCCGGAGGTCACCGCGGCGAAACACGCGAAGGTCATGGCGGCGGAGATTGCCTCCGGCGAGGCGGTCGAGGCCCGTGAATGGTTGGCCCCCAGCCACAAGAACCACGCCGGCTCCAAGATGTCCAATTCCGTGATGCTCGAGCTGGCCAACAGGTTCTATAAAGCCGGCGCCAAGAAAGTCTGGGCGGCCAACGTGGAGACGAAGGGGCAGATGGAAGTGTGCGCTCAGTTCATCGTCGAGATGCCCACCGATCCGGCTGCGCGCCGGGAGGTCATCAACGTGGACGACAAGATCAACGAGGTAGAACAACCTTCGCCGGACAAGGGCCAGCAATACCTGGAGGTTTCTCTGGACTGACGCTCGTGCGCGGGCTGATGCGGGTCCGCTTCCGCGTAATCAATCCCAGCTCTCCCTCGCCCGGCGGATCGCGGCGCCGCCGAAGCGCGAGGTGATCCGATCCATCGCGCCATCCAGACGGCGCTGTCGCTCCATGTCCGGATTGGCAAACAGATCGAGTTGAGCGGCGGCCCCTGCCGCGAGGTCTCCCGCAGTGACGCCGATCAAACGCACCGATTGAAACTCCTTGGTGGCCCATCGGTCGAACTGTTCGCCGGCGGCGCGCCAGATGACGACAGTGGCGTCACTCGGATTCTCGAGCGTGCAGCGCCGCGTGACGGTGCGAAAATCGCCGAAGCGAATCTTCACCGTCACCGATCGCGCCTGAAGCCCGTGCCGCCTGAGCCGGCGGGCGACCTGTTCGCACTGCTCGAGGATCACGTCGCGGACCTGCGCCGGGTCGGCGAGGTTCTCGCCAAAGGTCTGCTCCTGCCCGATGCTCCTGGCGTCATGGTCGCCGACCACCGGACGCTCATCTTCGCCGCGAGCCAACCGCAGATAGTGTTCGGCTTCGTCGAAACCGATCCGGCGGGCCAGTACGTTAGGAGCGAGCCGGTGCAGCTCACCGATCGTGCGGATCCCCAACCCGTTCAGCCTGGCGGCGGTCTTGGGGCCAACGCCCCACAGCCGGCGGATCGGCAACGGATCCAGGACCTTCCTGAGATTTTCCACGGTGATGATCGCCAGGCCGTCCGGCTTCCGGAGATCACTGGCGAGCTTCGCAAGGAATTTGTTTGGGGCAACGCCGATGGATGCCGCCAGCCCGGTCTCGGCACGGATCTGGGATTTCAATCGTGCCGCGGCCGCCGCCGGCGCGCCGATCGCGCGCTCGGCGCCGGTGAGATCGAGAAACGCCTCGTCGATGCTGAGCGGCTCAACGCGTGGCGTATAGCGATCGAAGAGCGCGAAGACGCGCTCGGACATTTCCCGATATCGCGCACCGCGGACCGGACAGATGACCGCATGGGGGCAGAGCCGCTTCGCGACCGACATCGGCTGCGCCGAATGACATCCAAACGCCCGCGCTTCGTACGATGCCGCCGCCACCACGCCGCGCGGCCCATCGTACCCCACCAGCACCGGCTTGCCCGCCAGCTCCGGCCGATCGAGCATCTCCACCGACGCGAAGAACGCATCCATGTCCACGTGGAGGATGGAACGGTGCGCGCTCATGTAGGAAGTATATCCGGTTGAGCAAAGCGCGGGCTGGCAGATGTCGCGAAGGTAGGTCAGGAAGCCCACGCCCTGTTGTTCCACACCGTTGACGCACAGGCGGACGATAAATGGCGCGTGCTAGTGCCTCGGCCTGTACGCGAAGGCGGCCGCACGTGAGTTCTTCGTGCGGCGCTGGACTATTCACGAACGACGAACGATCTCCATCGTCGTTCGGACCAGCTCCGTGATACTGTCGAACTCTCCCCGGCGGATGTGGTCGGCGCCGAGCATCCAGCTTCCGCCGGCGGCGAGGAGGCGATCGAAGGCGAGGTATTGAGGCAGCTTTTCCAGGGTGACGCCGCCGGTTGGCATGAACCAGAGCGATCGGTAGATGGCCGAGTAGGTGCGGAGCGTTGGGACGCCGCCCAGGGCTTCGGAGGGGAAGAATTTCAGAACTTCCAGTCCCTCGTCAATCGCCCGCTCGATCTCAGTCGCGGTGGCAACGCCGGGAATCATCGGAACATTTTTGCGCGCGGGCCACTGGACGACCGGCGGGTTCATGCCGGGGCTCACCAGGAATTGAGCGCCGGCATCGACCGCCCGGCTGGCATCATCGACGGTTCTTACGGTGCCCGCGCCGACCAGCATGTCGCCGCGGCTGGCCATGATGCGCAAACTCTCGATCGAATCGGGCGCGCGTAACGTCAGCTCCGCGCAGGGCAGCCCGCCCGCCGACAACGCGTCGCCGAGTTGCATCGCCGCCTCGGGCGGCAGGTGACTGATGACGGGAACCACCCGCGCCGCGCGAATCCGGTCGAAGACTGCGTTTGCCATAGTGGAGATAATTTCGGCGGGAGTGTACAGAATGAACGCCAGCCAACAAGTTCACACCGGCATGTCGGTCAGACGTTAAGGCGGCTCGCGATATGCAGGCAATTGGCATCGATATCGGTTCCTCCTCCATCAAGGGCGCCGTTCTGGATCTGGATTGCGGCACGCTGAGGCACATTGAGCAGATTCCCTTCTGCGAGCCGGCGCCGGGTCTGCCGGCGCTGCATGTTGAGATCAGTCCAACGGAGATCGTCTCGCGCGTTTCGCTGGTCCTCCGCAACCTGTTGGCGCACGCCGCTGCGGATTGCGACGCCCTCTACTTTTGCACGCAGATGGGCGGGTTGATCCTCACCGACGCGCACGGCTCCGCCATTTCGAACTATCTTTCCTGGCGCGATCAGCGGAACACGGCCGACGGTTTTCAAGAGAAACTTCGAGCGCGTCTCACGGAGGGCCTGCTACGAAATCTCGGAAATGAATTCCGCCCCGGCGGCACGATCAACCTGCTGGCCTGGCTCGCGAATCACCAGCGACTTCCGACGGGACCGCTGATCGCGATGGGACTGGGCGATTTCGTCGTGTCAAACCTCTGTGAGTCCGCGCCCGCCGCGCATCCCACCGCCGCACTCGGCACGCTGGATCTGACCCGACTGGATTGGTGTACCGAAGCGCTGGATGGGCTGGGCATACGAAACGTTCGATGGCCGAACCTGGTGGACCTACGTCAGCCCGTCGGGCAGATTGCCATCGATGGCCGACACCTCGATTGCTATGCGGCAGTAGGCGATCACCAATGCGCGCTCGCCGGCGCGGGACTCCAGGAACGGGAGCTGTCGATCAACGTTTCCACCGGCTCGCAAGTGAGCGAACGAACGGCATCCCTCCGCCTCGGCGCGGGCTACCAATCCCGCCCCTTCTTTGACGGCTCATGGCTGAACACCGTCACGCACCTGCCGGCGGGTCGAGCGCTGAACGTCCTCGTGGACCTGCTGACGGCGTTGAATCCGGCACCGACTGCCACGCCGGAAATCTGGTCGCGCATCGTGTCGGCCGTCGGGGCCACACCCGATACGGACCTCGACGTCGCGCTATCGTTCTTCGCCGGCCCGGCGGGTGATCGCGGCCACATCGCCAACATCGGCATCGACAACCTGACCGTCGGCCACCTCTTCCGCGCCGCGATAAAGAACATGGCCGTGAATTACCAGAACGCCGCTCGGACCATCGCCGACGGTGGCAAGGGAAATTGGGACCGGATCGTCTTTTCCGGCGGCCTCACGCGGAAATTCAAATCGCTTCCGCCGCTGATTGCAGCGAAGTTCGGACTCCCATTCCGCATCGCCGCCGCAACCGAAGAGACTCTGCAAGGGTTGCTGGCGCTGGCTAGGCGACGATGCTAGGAATCGATCCGGCCTCTCCCTACGCGAACGGCGCGAACTCCCACCCCGGCGAGAAGCAGCGCGGTGATCCCCGGAACCAGCACCGTCGCCATCATCAACAGGGATGCTTCGATCATCGGATCGAATCGCGCCATGTGAACCCACGTCATCAACGTCGGCGTCAGCACCTGTGGATTTTGCGGCATGAGCAGGACGGTCGCGGGCACTTCGGTCAGGGAGAGTGCGCCGACGAGCAGTCCGCCGGCCACGAGCGTGGGCCACGCCAGCGGCCAGATGACGGAGACCGCGGTGCGAAAGGCGCCGGCGCCGTCCAGCGACGCCACCTCGCGCAGCTCGCGCCACGGGGGCGACCAGGTTCCCCGACCGGCGGCGATCGCCAGCCAGCCGAAACGGCCGACGTACGCGACCATCGGGACCACGGAGATGTCGTACGCCCACATCAATCCGGGGCGGTTGTAGATGCGGATTAGCGCGATCGCCAGGAGCTGCCCGCCGATCAGGAAGCTTGCCGCGGCGGCGGCCAGCAAGCCGGGCGTCCATCGGCCGGCGGCGTAGAACGCGGCGATGGTGGCCAGCGCCGCCGCCTCGGCTGCCACCAGTATCGCCCCGCTCACCTGCGGCCCGAATTCACCCCAGATGCGTGCCGGCGACAGCGGCACGCGCAGTGAGGCTACCAGCGCCGCAACCGGCACCGCCACGTTCAGCAACAGAAGGAGCACCGTTGCAATCGTCGTTCCCCATGACGCGTCCAGCACCCGCGGCCAGTCGCCGCCGACTTCCAATGCGTCACTCGCTGACGAACGCGTCGCCGCGCGCCCGGCGACCGCCGCCAGCAGCACGGTGATGAGCAGCAGCGGCGCGGCGGTGGCGACTGCCGCCGCGGCACGCTGCGGCTGGTCGGTTGCCCGCAGGCCCGACCCGCCGGAGATGACTGATGCGATCGAATTGTCGGGGGAGCTGATGGCGCCGGTGTCGAAGACCATGCGCACTTCGGTGGCGACGACGCTGATGCCGCTGGGCTCGTAAACCGCAAATTCCTGCGTCGCCAGCAGGGTCACGATCGCCATTGAAGCGACGATCGGACCAGCGAGTTGCCGCAGCGTCACGCGGCGGAGCGCGCCGTCGAGCACCGACTGCTGCTGCACGCCGCTATCCATCCGGCGGAGTGCCAGCCCGATCAATCCCGCCGGCACCGCCCAGAGCCATGCGGCCAGTGACCAGATGCAGCGGAGCACGTCGCCCGGCCCCCCGGGCCGAAATGCGAATTCAATGGTCCCCATCTGCGGGCGCAGCAGCCGCACGAACTGTGCCCAGCCATAGGCATAAGCGAGCGAGGGCATCAGCAGCGCAGCGGGCAAAACGATCCAGAGCGCGCGGGCGAGCCACCCGCGGCCGCGCCCCAGCACAAAGCCCGCGGGCAGGCCCATCAATGTGGCGATGACGCCAGCCAGCCCGTTGTAGCCCAGCGTTCGTCCGAGCAGGCCCAGTCGATACGGGCCCGGCGACAGCTCGCTGCGCACAATCGGATTGCTGACGAGCACCCACGCCATCCATGTCAGCGGCATCACGCAACAGATCAGGACGATGAGAACCGCCGGCGCGGCGGTCGCGAGCGATGAGCCGGACAAATCGATCAACCCGCGATGGCGAGCACGATCAGTCGGCCGTTCGCGTTGATCGAGGTGGGCAGTTCCGGCAGGTCCCGCTTCGCCGGGCCCTCGGTCACCTTGCCGGCGGGATTGAAGGTCGAGCCGTGGCATTTGCAATAGAAGGAACGGTCCGGCTCGGCCTTCAGGCGGCAGGCGCGGTGCGTGCAGGTGGACGAGAGCGCAACCAGCCGTTCGCCCGAACGAACGATGAAAAATCCCCTGTTGCGAAAATGATCGTAGACGCCATCCGCAGCGTAATCCGCCACGGGTCCGGCGTCGATGGTGACCGGCCTGAGCGGGATCGACCCTTCGCCCGAACCTCCCGGCCCCACGCATCCGCCCGCAACGGCGGCGGTCAGAATCACGAATTCCCGGCGGTTCACGCTCATGTAAGCCTCTCCAGTTCCCCCACCCGTTTTATCCCGTTCGCCCGCCAGCTTCCATGAGCGAGCACGAATTGCACTCACACTCCCTGACCCAGATTCGCCCAACGCCATGATTGATTGGCGTGTAATAGCTCGAAGGAGACGATGTGATGTGCACCGAACGACGCAGACGGAACCGAAGCGGCTTTACCCTCATTGAGCTTCTGGTGGTGATCGGGCTCATCGCGCTGCTGATCGGGATGCTCCTTCCCGCATTGGCCAAGGCGCGACAACAGGCCCAGATGGTGCAGTGCCGCTCCAACATGCGGCAGGTCGGGATCTACCTGCTCGGTTATGCCAACCAGTGGAACGGCGCCATGTTCCCGCCGCACCTCGGAGACAACCAGCCGACGACCAATCGTTGGCCGGTCTTCGTTTTCGACCCGCCGATCTACGACCCGCCCATCATGTTCTGCCCCAGCGACCTCGATCCGTCCTACGAACATTCCTACATCCTCAATGCCCACATCCCCGAGCGGAAGGTGACGTACTCCAACACGCAGCTTCCCGGCCTCAGCCCCTGCGACGTGATCGTCATGGGGGAAAAGGTCACCAGCATCCCCGACTATTACATGGACCCGGGCGACTACGCCGGCAAGGTGGAGTTTTACCGGCACGGCGCGTTCTACGGATCCAACTACCTCTTCCTCGACCTGCACGTGGATACGCAGCTCCCCCGCGCCGCCAACACCGGGATCGATCCGTGGGACACGGTAGAGGTTCCCCTTCCCCCGCCGCCCGAATCGTGAGCCGCGCGGTCATGCGCGTTCGTCAATGATCACAACGTAACGCCCGGCCCGGCCGTTGAGCGAATCTCCACGACCCTGCCGCTCCGCGCCGACTCCACCGCCGCCAGCAGGATTTCCGTCACGTGACGCGCGGCATACGCATTGGATAACGGCGGCTGAACGCCCTTCTCGATGCAATCCAGGAAATGAGCGTGCGCCGAGCCGACGCGACGCGTGATGCTCACCGCTTCGGCATTCACCGGCGCATCGTCGCGGTCGTAGGCGAGCGGCGTGAATCGCGTCGCCGGCGCGCCGCCCGTCCCCGGCACCACGTATTTGCCCGCGACGCCGTGCAGGGAGAATTCCCATGTGCGCGCCGGATCGCACCAGCTTGTCTGCGCGGTGGCAATCGCGCCGGTGGCGGTGGTCATCACCACCGTGGCGGTGTCTTCCAGTTCCGTTGGCTTGGCGAACGTCGAGGTCATCGCGGTCACGCGCCGGACCGTTCCCATCATCGCGACCAGATGTGCGACGGCGTAGACGCCCATGTCGAACAACGCGCCAACCTCGGCCTGCTTTGCATCATAGAACCAAAGGTCCGCGGGCTCAGGCTCCCCGAAAAATTGCGCCACTTCGCGATAGTAGACGTCCGGCCCGCCGTGCGACGTGTGCGCATGTCCCGCCGACAGCGCCCCCACCGCGCCGGCGGTGATCTGTCGGTGCAGGGTATGAAACACGTCGGGGAAATGGGGCAGACAGAACGCAATTCGGTCCGGCCGCGCCTCGGCTGCCGCTACAAATGCATCGGCCTCCGCGGCATCAGCGCAGAGCGGCTTCTGCACGAAAACGTGTTTTCCCGCGTTCAGTGCGTCGATCGCCCAGCGCACGTGCTGCGGATGGGGCGTGGCGATGATCACCGCATCGATTTGATCGTCGGCAATCACATCCTCGTACCGAGTCGTCACCCGCGGTACATCGAAGCGCTCCCGGAGCATGCGCAGGCGCGATTCCTTTCGGCCGGCGATCAGCGTCACCCGGGCCCGCCCCGACTCCGCCGTCAGCTCCGGCAGGTGAAGTTTCAGTGCGATTCCCCCCGCGCCGATGATGCCAAATCGAACTGGTTTCATGAATCGAACGTGGCACGAGCGCCTCGCCCGAGCAGGATTTCTTCAAAACCGCATGGGCGAGGCGCCCATGCCATAATAATTTACAGCGCCATGAGCCTTCCGGCGACGACGATGCTGATGCCGAGGATCACCGCCGCCATCACGATCGCCTCAATTGGTTGACCATTCTTAAAAGAACAGGTCCACTCCGACCCCGAAGTATTTGGAGAGAGTGCGGATGTGCGCCTTGCTCAGCTCTCGCTCGCTGTTGAGGATCTTTGACCCGAGCGAGCGTTCGCCGAGAAGCCGACCGAGTTCGGACGCGCTCATCTCGTGCTCTGCCATCAGGGCGTGGAGCGCGGCAATCGGCGTGACCTTGGGTGCTTTAAACTCTACGTCCTCGTAGGCGGCAAAAAGGATCGTCAGCGTTTCCAAATATTCCTTTTGGCCGCGAGAGAGTTTGGGGATGCAGGTCAGCGCGTCGATCGCCTCCTGCATGTTGTCGTAATCGATCTGATCCTTGATTGCGCGAGGCGGATGCATGCGCACGAGTTCGTTGAAATCGGTCGGAAGGGCGGCGGTGCAATGGGGGCTTACTCGCGGCATAATTGATCCTTCCAGTTTTCCAAATCGTACTCGCGATGCGTCATGAACCGCTTGATGTAGACGTGGTGGCCTTCGTAAAAGATTCTCGTTACGAGGCGGTGCTTGTTGCCGCCGATGTTGAAGACCGTGACCACCAATCCTGACTTCAGCTTCACGGCGTCCGCATGTGGGTACGTCTTGCGAACGTCCTGAATGTTCGCCCATCGGGCCTTTCGGGCAATCTTCCACCAAATCGTCAGCGGTATCTCGGCTTGCGGGTGCTTCCGCCAAAAGTCCCGCAATCGGGGCTTACTGATTACCCACATGGGTACATTATGTCATCGGCAGGCGGAAAGATCAAATTTCAAAAAGTCGGATGATCTATTATTGGGCGGCCTCTGTGGCAGCGTTAAGCCAGGGAGAAGCGGTGATGTTTACGTCGTCGCCCAATTTCTCTGGCAGTGGGGTCTGATGGATCGGCCCTGGGAAATTGGATCACAAGATCGACGTTCTGGGTGGCCCCCACAGGTCCAGATCGCGAACTATTCGCCGGCGGGCACGGACTATCAGTGCATCACGAAGATCCTGCGCCGTTCGTACACCTTCCCGTTCCCGCCGGCGCAACCATTAACGTCATTCCTTGCGGTGGATCGGCAACGGCGACGACCGGACTCCCTGAGGGGAGAGGGTTTGGGGTGAAGCCACAATGTGACACGTCGTGGCATGCCGAGCCAGTTCACATCGACACCTGCTCCCGGTCGAATTTCCCCGCAATTCAGTGCTTTCCCGCTCGACTTAAGCCCGCACGTTCTCGGGTCGATAATGATCCAGAGGACCCTCAATGACTGATGCAGAACTGGATCCGACCGGCGGCGTTTCAACTGAAGAAGATCGTCGCGAGGGGCAAGGCCCCGACCGGCGCGAGAGCGTCGTCGATCGCCGGTGCGGGTTGGATCGTCGTCGCCAGACATCAGCGGAGGCGGGCTACGAGGGCCCCGATCGGCGCAACGGCCGCGAGCGCCGCGGCACCGGCCTCGAACGACGCCGTGGACCCGGCCGACGGCTCAGCGACGTTCGCAAGAGCGCGGAAGAGGGTGAGATGACCGCCGAGCAGTTCGAATTCGTAATGGCCATCCAGACGTACAAGAAGGTTAACAAGAAGATGTACCCCACCTGGACGGAAGTCCTGGAAGTCATGAACCAGCTCGGGTACCGCAAGGTTTTCCCGCGCGAGCTCAATCTCGAGAGTTGCCCGGAGCCGGACCTGTTCCGCTAGTGATCGAGCCATGGAAAATGGAATACCACAATGCCTCGGGAACCACGTTCCCGGGGCTTTTGTGTTTGCATCAATCACTCACTCATCGCGAACGACGCAGCCACATGCGGTAGCCGCCGAAGAGCACCTTCTTGATCGCCGACGGGATCGGCACGCTGTGCGCCAGCTCGACGGCGATCGTCTGGCGGTTGCTCTCCGACAGTCGCTTAAGCGAAAGGGACGTCGGCTCCAGCTCTTCCTGCTGGAGGACGGCGGCCCCGTTCACGCCGTGCGTTGAAGCGACGGTAAGCAGCGCGGGCAGGTAATCGCGCATCACCTCGTGCTCGAACTGAAGGTTGGGCTGGAAACCGAGGTTGAACGCGGATTGGATATCGCAGGTCACCGATGCACGCCGGGACGCGACGCGCTTTGCGCAGGCGGCGACCAGCAGCGCCATCGCTTTCACGTCCAGGTAACGCAGCGCGCTGTCGATGGAATCGGCGAAGGCCGAGCGGCGAAACAGGAATCGTCCATATCCGAGCGGACGATGCGTCGCGTAGCCGACGTAGTCCAGCTCGTCCTGCAAATCGTGGAAGGTGGTGCCGTCGCTGGCATGGCGATAGAGGGCGTTGCTGATGGCGACGCCGGCCTCGGGATTGCGAGCCAGCGCCCCCACCAGGCTTTGAACATGCTCGGCGAAAAGCTCTTCGTCGGGTGCTACGAACGCGAACAGCGCGTCGGCGGCGGGGAGTCCTCGGATCGCTTCGTTGAAGATCTCGCCGAGGCGGACCGACTTCCGAACGCGCCCGGCGGGATCGCGCTCGAAAAAGCTCACGCCGCGCACTTCCAACGCCACGCCCGCGGCGGCAATCGCCGCGCGAATCGCGTTCCCGTTTTCCTCAAGTTCCAGGGGATCGACGAGCAGCACCGGCCGGCAATTGGGATATCGTTGCGTCTTGGCGCTGGCGAGGTGCCGCGCCAAAACTGCTGGATCGAAACGCGGCATCAGCATGAAGAGCGTCACCGGCCGCGACGCATCCGCCGGTGCGTAGAGCCGCTCCAACTGCCGGCGTCGCTCACTGAGTCCCTCGTACAGGTGAACGACGCTCTGATCGAGCGAGAACTGCCGGCGGAAGATCGCCTGCGCTTCCCGCGCCATCGCCAGGGCCTGCTCGGGATGTTCCTTGATCCACTGCACGTGCCGAAGGACGGTCTTGCAGACGTCGTCCGTCGGCTGCCGCGCGTCGATGTAGAGGAGCGTCTCGCCGAAATGGCGTCGGGCGAAGGGATTTTCGTCGCAGATGATAAACGCGCCGCCGGCCAGGCCCTCGAAAAGCCGGTTGGACATCAGCTCCGATTGCTTGTGGGCATCGGAAGAGAGGACCAGGGCGATGCCGCTCTTGTTGATCTCCGAGAGGATGGAGACGCCGTCGAACGGGATCGGACCCGAGTAGCTCTGGTACCCTTCCCACACGTTCACGCCCTGGAAGATACGCGGCCCGAAGATGCGCAGGTCGCCGGTCGGGTCCAGCAGGTTGAGCAGCTCCTGGTGCCGCCCCTTCTTCTTGCCGAGCCGTTCCCAGTTCACCCCGGCGTAGAAGATCTTTCGGTCGCCGAGCGTCGGCTCGTGGATCGGCTCGGAGAGGGAGTGATACAGCGTAAACGCCGCGGGGACGCGCGTCGGATCGCTGGCGATCATCCGGCGAACGTGATCGTCAGTCCAGGTCGCCGAGCAGCTCAGGAAATCATCGTGCGTCAGCAGGTGCCGGGAGAATCTTCGATATCCCCAGTCGTGATAAAATTGAACCGGGTTCCAGAGGGCGACGAACGAGAAGATGTCATACGCCTTGGGCGTCTCGAAGTGCAGGTGGATGACGAAGTCCACATCCGCCTGCGTGAGGCGCTGGTGCGGCGGATCGAGGAGCCTTCCGTCCGGCGCGATCTCGACACACTCCAGCCCCAGCGATTTGGCGGTGACTTTGAGGCGGGCGACGTTCTCATCTTCCGCGGCTTTGATCTTGGGCCAAAGCTTGACGACCGCAAACCGGCCGACACATCCTGCCGGAATCTTGAATGCAGCACGATCCATAGGAGTGATTCCGCGCGCGACAGCCGCGTCTGCCCGCGCCCGCGCGCCCATCTGCACACAAGCTCGTTCTTACCGCGCCGCCGGTTGATGGCCAAAATACGCCAGCGCCCTGCGAATGCCTTCCTCGAACGGCGTCTGGTACTGGAAGCCCAACGCCTTCTGCTTCTGCGTATCCCCGCCGCGCGCGAAGACTCCTTCCGGCTTGGTCGAGAGCCCCACCACTTCCGGCTCATACCCGGCGATCTTCGCCGCCTTGGCCGCGAATTGCTTGAAGCTGGTGAAGATCCCGGTCGAGAGGTTGACGGCGCTTCCGTCATTGATCCGGTCCATCGTGGCGATGACGCCGCGCACGCAATCATCGATGTGGATGAAGTCGCGCATCTGGTCGCCCGTCCCCCACACGTTCAGCCGTTTCGCCCCCAGGTTATCCAGCACGCGTTTGCAGATGCTCGGGAAGGGGTAGGCCTTGTCCTGGTCTTCGCCATAGCCGGAGAAGGGGCGATAGGTGACCGACTTGATCCCATGTTTCTCGTAGGCGAGCCGGGCGAGATATTCGTGGGTGAGCTTGGCCCAGCCGTAGCTCATGTCCGGCATGCCCAGGTCCGATTCGAAGCCGATCATGTCCTCGGTCAGCAGCACGTAATTGTCTTTGCGCTGGAACTTGATGGGGTAAGCCGCACTGGAGCTGAAGCAGACGGTTTTGCCCGGCTTGGTCCGCTTCGCCCACTGCCAGTAGGCCGAATCGATCGAGAGGTCTTCGGCAACGGCCAGCGGATTGTTCTCGATCATTTCCCGCCCCCCCACCATCGCCGCCAGGTGAAGGGCGTAATCAAAATCGGTGTCAGCGACGCGCTGGAAGTATGTGCGACAGTCTTCCTTGTAGTAATGGAAGTTCTTGTAATCCAGAGGGTTAAAGAGCGGCCAGCCCGCCGTGACATCGATCCCGCCGGTGAGCGGCTCAATGCTGTCGACGCAGTGGACCTCGTCCCCGGCGGTAAGCAATTGGTGGCCGAAATGGCGGCCGACAAAGCCGGCGCCGCCGGTAATCAGAATCTTGCGCATACCTGGCTCAAAAATCCTGGCGAATGACCCAGTGGAAAACCGGGAATATAGCGGTCGGGAAACGCGGCTACAACTGACCCGAACGGATCGCAAATCGGGGCGGAAAGCTGAACGGCGGTAGAATGGCTCGCGAAGCGTCGTTGACGGTTCGGTGGGAACTTCCTCGAAGAGAGATGGAGGTCACATGCGGCAACGGAAAGCTCGTCGAATCGGCATGCTCATGGCCACGGTTCTCCTGTATGGTCTTCTCTTCACGCCTGGCGTCGCCCGCGCCGAGACTGACTCGTTTGTGGGTCGATACGTCTCGGACCGTCTGACGCTGAAGCTCGTTGCGAAGAACGACGCTTCCTACTCGGGCGAGATCCATTTCAACGGAAAGACCTTTCCGGCTGAGGCACATCGTTCGGCCGACCAACTTCGAGGCACGTTCGAAAACGAAGGGGATTCCTTCGAATTCACCGCGTCGCTCGATGGAGATGCGCTCACGCTCAATACCGGCGGTGCGACATACCACCTCCATCGGGCGGTGGACGGTGGAGCGGATCAGGCGACGGTGGCTTTTACGATTCGCGATGAACAGCCGGACATGCGCTGCGATGCCGTCCACTTGCGGGTGCCAAATGGCTGGCGGGCGAGTGGGCGCATCGGGTGGTCGATGGCGGCCCTGTCGCCCGCCAAACCGTTCATATTCGCCAGCAACCCGCGTGGATTGGAGACGTGGGCGTTCTATCCCGTACAAACTTTTGTCTGGCGCGACAACTTCGATCTCTTCGGCCTTTCGTTTCCGCTGAAGCTGGGGGACGCCGACCCGGTGACGGGCGAAGAGATCGAACGGCCGATCGAGAACGCCGCGGATTGCGTCAGCCAGGTCATCGTGCCGCGCTTTCGCAAGGACCTGGCCAACGCCAGGGTGGCGTCGACCCGCGATTACACCGTGGAGGAAGCACATGACGCCGTGAAGCGGTTCGCCGCCTGGGATGTCATGGGGCTGAACCCGCAGCTTAAAGCGGTGCGGAAAGCCGTCGTTGTCCGATTCGAGTACCCGCTCCAGGACAAGATCGTTCAGGAAGATGTCCTTTGCGTCGTGACTTACGTCGATCTGCCGAGCCAAAACCTGGGCGTCTGTCACATCTGGCAAATCGACTACACGGCTTCCTTCCGCGCCGAAAAGGGAAAGCTCGACGATACGGCCAAAGTCGCGGACGCGATCGCGCGCTCGGTACAGCTCGATCCGGAATGGATGAAGAAGGGATCGGCGGTTCAACAGCGGATCGTGCAGTCCTATGCCAGCCGTCTGATTGCCCTGGCCCAGGCTCGGCAGGCGGATATTCGGGCGCGGGCAAATTCGGCGATCTTCGACATGACGCAGGCGAGCCTGAAACGCCGCAAGGCACTACAGGATGAACAGTTCAACGGCTTTTCGCTGGCCCTGAATGGAATGGGCTCTTTCAAGACGCCGGATGGGCAGACCGTGACCGCGCCGCTGGCCCCCGCTGGCCAGGGCGTCTGGCGGGGACCGGATGGCGGTTTCAAGAACGGCGCCACGAGCCCCGGCAGCAATTATCAGCAGTTAACGCCGCAATGACCTCGATGCTGACGTTCTTGGAGCGGATCTGTCGCAATGCCTAATTACGACCTGCCTTTTCGACCTGGCTTTTCACTTGCAATTCATTTCTTTGTGCGTTAGGCTGGGCGATTGTCCTGACGCAGATTCCAACAAGAAGAGGAGAATGTCATGAACTTTTCGCGATTGAGCGCTCTTTCCGCGGTGCTGGCAGCGGGATTTTTCAGTTCCATTGTCAAAGCTGACTTGCTGGTAAATGGCAACTTTGAGACAGGGAGTGTCTCCCCCTGGGTTTACAGTGACAACGGCACGGGCGACAATAGTAAGGTCGGGACGGTGTTGTACTTCGGCGCTGGCACTGCTGCCAACGGCAATTTCCTGTTTACCTTCAACGCGGCCAACACCAACCCAGGCGGACAATTGACACAGTCGTTTGCCACATCGCCGGGCAGCCAATACACAGTCCAATACGACTATGGGACCACCACGGGCGGTCCCCAAATAGTCGACGTGTCAGTCCTCGGTCTCAGTTCCCTTGTGATTGCCAGTCAATCCGCCACCGCGTCGAATCCTCCGGCGGCATTGGCGACCCACAGCTTTACGTTCGTCGCCAATTCCTCCACGTCTACGCTCAAATTTCTCGATAATGCGGGCAATAATTCCAACGGGCTGGACGGTGTTCTCGACAACGTATCCGTCGTCCCCGAGCCGGCCTCGCTGAGCCTTTTGGGCCTCGGAGCCGTGGGCCTCCTGGGCCGGCGTCGTCGGGCTTAAACGAATCGTCTCTGATCCTAAGCCCTCGGCTTTACCGCCGCGGGCTTTTTAATGCGCTAAGTGACACGGCGATTTATTTCGCGGGTAGCGTGGATTATCCGCTCCTTCAAGTAACCCTCGAGCCAAAAGGCCGTTGTACCTGCGACGAATACCGGCCTTCCGTCCGCCGATCATCTCGCGAGCCGCTTCGGTTCTTGAAGCTGACTCGACGATTCAGTCGTACGCTCCAGCGTGAACAGATACGATTTTAAGTCGCGACAGCCAATGCCGCTCCGCGCCGAGGCCGCCGCGACAGCACGGGGAGCGCCGTGAGGAGAAGTATGTTCAGGCAGCCTGGTTCGGGGGTGATCATCGTAAAGATGGGATAGACCGACGGGACATCCTGCATCGTCCAGAGCGTTCCCTTCGTACCGTTAAATGACGTGATGAGAATGTTGTCGAACGTGTCGTTGACGGGGCTCCACTGCTGCGGGGGAGACATCGAAACGCCCTCGGGCGATTTCGTCACGTCGAATCCCCAGATAAAACTTTCGACGGGTCGGATCTGATGCGTGCTGTTGTTCAGTGCCACCAACCCCAATTCAGCGCGCCACGTCTGATTTCCCTGGGATGGATAGCGGAACGGGAAGTCCACGAATCCAACCGTTGGATTGGCGCCCACCGCTACGGTCTGGAAGGGATAGATGGGAGACGTCGTGTCCTGCGTGTCGGGAAAGCCGCTGCCATTGGCGGCGTTCCACGCATTCTGGCCGGCGATCGTCGTGCCGGGAAGCACAACCTGCACCCAGGCGAGGCTGAACCCGGCAATGACGCCGACGTTCTGACCAATGTTGAACCCACCCGAAAGCCCCGCCCCCGCCAGCGATACGGCGGGAGTCGCCGGAAATGTTGCCGGCGGGAGCGTCGTCCCGGTGAACGTATCGTAGTTGAAGTTGATCGTTCCCTCGGTCACGCCGTTGTAAACGACGTTCGCGTTGAACACCGGGGTGGTCGCGTCAGTGAATCCCCAACTGTCTATCCGTGCTGTCGGTGTCGTACCCCCCGTGAAAAAGGACGCGCTCGGCAGATACGTGCCGTGGTCCGCGCGAGCGGCGGACGTGACAAACGCGAGCGCGTACATCAACAGCGACCGCGAGATCCATTGCATCGATCGCATTCCACTCCTCCGTTGTCCCCACCTCCAGATCCAAACAGGTTCCGAAAGGATAGTCAGTGCGGCCGAAAATGCGACCGGGCCGGGATCGAGCGCAAACCCTGGCTGGGGATCACGTCGTTCCTGGCCAGTCGCAAGTGCTCGGTGGCATGACGATCTATTTCGCCGGCGCAACGGGCGCCGCTGGATGGGCTTCGTGAAGAAATCCTTCCAGCTCTTCTTTGGTCGGCGTGGTTGAAGGGACGCCGCCTTCCGGAACTTCGAGCTTGGAGATCCAGGCGACGCCGTTCAGGAGCGTGGTGCGGAAGCTGTCGTTGGCGAGGTTGTTGTAAACGTGAAACCCGGTGAAGCCGAAGCCGCGCCCGCCATCCTTGCGGTCATAGGCCCACGCCATGACCTGCGGCTCCTTGTTTTGAACGGACTTGAGGACGTCCGGATTGCCGCCGCGATCGCTGGGCTTGTCACCTTCCTTGAAGTGAACGGAATCCAGCGGCGCGATGGCGCTGAGGATGGGCGTAACGCCGCTCATCCCCTCCACGAAACGCATGTGGTAGTACCACTCATCCACGATGGCGAACGGCTTGACGCCCTTCGCGATCGGATGCTTGCCAATCATCATCTCCGGCTTCCAAAACGGATTGACGGACCAAAAGGTCTCGCAGTGTCCGCCCATCCATGCGTCGTAATTCTCACCCTGCTTCCCCTTATCCACCTCGGTGCCCCAGTGAACCGCCATGAATCCCGCTCCTTTGTCGCAAGCGGCCTTGATCAGCGGATCGTCCGCAGCCTTTCCGCCGTGGTTGAGCAGGACGACGATCCCATTGATGTTCGAGAGATCCTTCGGCCACTTGTCCTCGGTATAGACGACGGCCCAGGCGTTGGGATAGACGCTGTTGATCCGCCGGGCAAGATACAGGCTGCCGGCGAGGAACTCATGGCTTCCGATGCCCCCGTGGGTGCCGTGGGTTGCGATGAAGGCGATGCGCTTCGTTTCCGCCCGCGCGCTTTTTTGGCCCTCGTAGTCGTAGACGTCTTTGTCAGCGGCGTAAGACGTTCCACCGGCTGCGAAGATCAAAACGGCAATAAAGATGAATGTCCGACGCATCAGCTTCTCCATGAATCCGCAAGTGGCATGACGAAGGACTATGTTCTAATGATCTTCAGGATACCTGCAACCGGTCGTGCGAATGACAGTCGTGCGATACCAGACAGAACATAAAAAAGTGCCGAGAATACAAATAAAGGTGACGCGAACCTTTATTTGCCTTTGTCCCCTCTTCTACGCTCCCCACCGTTGACGCAGCGGATGCAGTTCAGTGGGCGTTAGTTTGAAATGCATTTGAAGCCAGGAGCTCATCCAGCGCCGGCTCGAGCCGTTCAATGCTGCCAAGCGTGCCCGTGGCGTTCCTGGCGAGCATTGGCGGGTTGGTGTTGTTCGCCGAGGGCGGCGCGATCGAAGCCGCCGGAAGCTCGGCGGTCCGTTCGGCGCGGCTGCAACCGATCGGCGCCAACATCATGAGGCATAAGGCCGCCGGAGCGAGGATGCGAAGGTTGGTGCGCGCAAGGATATTCCGTGGCCGAAATGAACGCCATCTGTAGGCGGAAGACCGTGTAGGCGGAAGACCGCTTTTGCGGAAACTCACTGGCTGGCGTCGCGCTCATCGACCACGCGTGAGATGGCCTCGACGACCGTCTTATTCGCGATCCCTTCCTGGGCTCGCGCCTCTGCCGTCAACGGCACTGCCCCCGGTTCGGCTACCACGGCATGCCCCACCTGCCGCGACCACGCTTTGGTGAACTCCGCGCCCCAGTACAGGATTTGGGCAGAGTAGTAGACCCACACGAGCAGCACGACCAATGAGCCGGCCGTTCCGTAAAACTTGCCAAAGCTGGCGCGGCCAAGGTACGCCCCAATTGCGAATTTTCCGATGGTAAACAGTCCGGAGGTGATCGCTGCGCCGAGCCACACGTCATTCCAGGCGACCGTCGCGTCAGGAAGGACCTTGAAGATCATCGCGAACAGAAGCGTGACGATGCCGAACGACAGCACAAGGTGAGCCAGCGACCAGATGATCGCCAGGCTTTGCAGGTGCCCATTTGCAAATTGACGCAACGCGCCCAGGCCGGCGCTCAGCACCAGGGAAACCATGAGGAGAAAGCAGATGCCCAGCACCATCGCGAAGGAGAGAAATCGCTTGCGCAGGAAACTGAAGAACGCGGCCTTCCCGGGTTTTGGGGTGACCCCCCAAATGGTGTCCAGCGCATCCTGGAGCTGCGCGAACACCCCCGACGCGGCGAAGACCAGCACGACAACGCTGAGCGATGTCGCCAGACGGCTCGGCGAGCCGATGCCGACAGACGTCGAGAGAACGGTTCGCACCGCCTCAGCCCCGACTTTGCCGACCAGATTTGCAAACTCCCCGACGATCTGGTCGGCCGCCACGTCTCGCCCGAATATTTTGCCGGTCACCGGCAGCAGCAGTACCACAACCGGGGCGAGCGCCAGCACGGTGTAGTACGCCAACGCTGCGCCAAGCCGTGGGGCCTTATCCTCCCACCAGCCCGCAAACGCGTTTTCCAGGACAACCTGAAGCTGTCGTACTTTCATCTGGGTCCTCCGGCGGTCGTGTCACTTTCCTTCTGATCCTCTTGAATATTCGGCTGCCGCCCCGCTCCAGGGTGGCCATAAACGCAGTGGATGGTCGATATTAGTGCGCGTCATCCTTTTCCTGAACCCTTCGGAACCCGCCATAGCTCCAGGGAGGTCTCAGGAATTCGCCAAACCTGGTTTCGCCGCGAACGGAGAATGGACTGGGATGGACAAGAAATCCGCCATGCTCGTCTCAGGTGCACGTTCCCACGTTCCATCCTCTCGATTCGCTCCCTGCGAGGCGATGGAATCGCGAAGGTTGCTGTCGGCGGTTCCGGCCCCACTTCTCAGTGCCGACATCGGCACGCCCGCCGGCGGCTCGGCGAATTATGTCGCACAATCGAAGTCGTTCACGGTGGTGGGCGCCGGCAACGATCTTTTTGGCGCGGCCGATGCATTTCATTTCGTCTATGAGCCGTTCACCGGAAATGGATCGTTCATCGTCCGCGTGCTGAACGACAGTGCCAACGGCGGCCACTCGCTGGCCGGTCTGGACATCCGCTCTTCGCTAAGCCCTTCGGCGGCAAACCTGTTTCTCGGCGCCCGCGATGACGGATCCGTGTTCGTCAACGACCGCACCCTCGACGGGATCAGCGCCGGCAACCTGAATCCCGGCCAGGCCGGAACGATGGGGGAATACTTGAAGATCACGCGCAGCGGGACAACCGTCAGCGCGTCCGTATCGAGCGACGGCGTCAGCTTCACCGAGCTGGCCCGGAACACGATCGTTCTCCCCGCCACGGCGCTGGTTGGAATTGCGGTGGCGTCGCAAACCGCTCCGACCGCGCTCGCGACGGCGAATTTCGATCAGTTCGCGATTTTCGGCACCCTCTCCCTCGACGAACAAAACCTCCAGGAGGATCTGAAGACGCTGGTCGCAGATTCGGCAGCCGCTCTAAAGTCAGCGGTCGTGGATGCCAAAATCCTCGCGACCGACTTGAATCGCCTCAAGGCCTCGCAGTCGGACAAATTGCTTCTCAGTACTCTCACGAAGGACGAGCGGACCAAGCTCGTCAAACTGAAAACAGATGTTCAGTTGCTCAATGCTGCCCTGACAAAGGACTCGCGGGCGATCGCTGCCGACGCGAAGATACTTCTCAAACACCCGACCACTTCCGCCACGCAGTCGAAGCTAAAGTTGGATATCGCAAAATTGCAGGCCGACAACGCCAGCCGGCAGACGGTCGCGTCCGAAGCGGCCGACGCAAACACGGCCGCGCAAATCGCCCTTAACGCCCTCGCCAGTGCAAACGCCGCGGATGCGCTCACCGTCGCAGACATCAACAGGTGGAAGATCGATTCAGCCCGCATCCCCGTTACCCTGAACACAGACCTGAACGCCATCAACACCGCCGGCACGGCGATTGTTACGGACCTGGCAGGGTGAGCGAGAGAACGCGCACCTCGCGCCTTTCCAAATAAAGGTGACGCGAACCTTTATTTCCGTTTGAAGCCTTTTTTCGCCTTCCGCCATCCCACCGGCCGCCCGCGCGGACGCAGGCTTTGCTCGGCGGCGACGGACGACGCGGCGCGGATGGTCCATGCGGTGCTCCCCAGCGGACGGCTCCGCTCGATGTGCTCACTGAGCTGCCGCTCTTCAACCAGCGTCTGCGGCGTGTTCAACAGCGTCAGCCAGTTTCCAGGTCGCTCCATCGGCCATTCGCTCAACAGCGGATGGAGATGATGGGTTGGATCCAGGCGTACGAAGGCACTCCCCCACCGCCACTGCTCCGCCCGCTCGACCCGGCCGGCGCGCAGGGCGTTTCGCTCGACGTACCGCAATGCCGTCAACAAATGGGGATCCTGCTGGATGGGAAAACTCTTGAACCGCCCCTGGTACAAGTGCCCGTGGCCGACGGCGTCGTGCGCGTGTTTCCATCGCTGGGCATGCGTCAACGTGAGCCAGCGCGTGAACTGCGTAAGCTCCCCGTCGTGGCGAGGCCACAGGATGAAGTGCCAATGATTGATCATGAGGCACCAGCCGAGGATGCGAATGGGGGTCCGCTCGTGCGCCATCCGCAATACTTCCTCGAAAGCCAGGAAGTCGGCGTCTTTCTTGAAGAGTCGCAGCTTGCCATTGGCACGGTTCATCACATGGTAAACCCATCCGCCGGGCGCTTTGCGGGCGATGCGTGGCATGTGCAGAGCCTAAAGCCCGACGGATAAAGAATAAAGGTTCGCGTCACCTTTATTTCTTTCCCGAGCGCGGGCGCACCAGCAGCGGCGACTGTATGGCTCGCCGGCACAGGTGGGCATTACACTCGTCCCCGGCGCCAACATCACCATCACGAACGTATCAGGTAATGCGGTCAGGTGGCGGTCGGAAATATTGACGCGATTGCGTTTACAATCGGTCGGGGTTGAATCTTGCACCGGGGATCACATGAAACACGCCATCGTCGCCCTTCTGCTGGTCTGTTGCCTGACTCCAACGCTGATCGCCGACGAAAAGAAGCCCGCCGATGAGATCGGGCCCATGCCCTGGCATCTCGTTGACCTTTGGTGGGACCTGGGAGCCGACGCGCGGTTTGAGAGTTACAGCGTTGATGTCACGATCGCGGACGAGGTGCCGGACGACGTGTCCCTCTACATCGCGCCCATTGGCCTCGGTCACCTGGGGAAGACGCCGTTCTACGGCGGCATCCAGACGCGGGCGGACGCGGCCACGAAGCGCGATCCGCGCGTGCGCAAAATCGGGCCGGGGTTTCTGATGTCGATGTGGGGAGAGCGGAGCCTGGACGCCATCCGAACCTCGGTCGGCGGGTTTTGCCAGAGCTCGGGGCACGAGGGGGATTTCGTCAGCGTGCGCTGCCGGTACGAATGGAAGAAGGGAACCTATACCTACCGCATCGTGCGCATGGACAAGGAGATGATTGACGGCAAGCCGTTCACCTGGGTCGGCGCGTTCGTCTACTCGCACGAGAAGGACGAGAATATATTCGTCGGCGCGCTGCGGTTTGCGGGCGAAGACCTGACGCTTGCGCACAGCGTGGCCAGTTTCATCGAGATCTACGGCGCGCGCAGGCCGACGAGCGATATCCCCAAAGTCACGGTGACGTTCGGGCGTGTGACAGTGAATGGAGCGGCTGTCACGCCGCACGCCGTCCATGCCAGCTATCCCAAGGGCGTACCGGACCTGGCCGATGCGGTGTTGAAGGACCGCAGCGTCGTCATCACTGTCGGCCAGCCGGTGGAACATCGAACGGAGCGGGAAGTGGATTTGATTGAGAAGTAGCACCCCGGATCTCACCGATTCGACGAGCCAGAGTGTGATATCCGAAATGGATTTGACGCGAACGAATGCCATTCACTCGCGCCGCGCCTACGCGCTTCGAACAACCGCGGCACGGGTCAAGCCGTGTCGGCGGGCGCAGGCATCGGCTTTATTCAGCAGCGATTGTTCGACGGTGACGTTGATCCGCTTCGCGCCCGTTCCAATACGAGGACATCCACCTTTGGTGGCGGCGCGGGCCAGCGCACGGCGCGCGTTTGGGGTCAACGGGCGTGTGCTTTCCAGGGATACCGTGCGTGCTTCCGCCCCCAGACGGTTCAATTGGACTTTGGACATCTGCGCGGGATCAATGCCTGTCATGACTTTCGTCTCCGTTCCTGGCGTTTCTCGGCCTCGGTTAACGGGCGCGCATGGATGACGTACACGTCGTCAGAACCACCGGCGCTTCTTCGCATCGACCAGCTCCGCGGTGCGTTCGGTCAACTCTTTTCGGGCGGCGTCCACTTCCACCGTTCGATGGATCAGCTCCTGGCGGGTGGCGTCGAGGTCCTTGGTGCGCTGGATCAGGTCCTGGCGAGCGAGGTCCAGCTCCGTGGTTCGCTGGATCAAGTCCTGTCTCGCCGCGTCTACCTCGGCCGTGCGGTCCGAAAGATCCTGTCGGGCGGCGTCCAACTCGGTGTTGCGGGCAAGCAGGTCATTTCGGGCGGAGTCCAGCTCAGCCGTCAGCGCCTGGGAGCGGTCCTCAAGCACCTGGCGTGTCTGGTCGAGATCGTCAGTGCGGCCGACCAGTTCACGGCGGGTGAGGTCGAGCGATTCGGTCAGCTGGCGCAGGCCCTGGCGGGATGCGTCCAGCTCGGTGGTGCGTTCGATGAGCTGGCGGCGCGCCGTGGCAAGGTCCGTGGTGAGCACGGTGGCGACGGACTGGGCGTGGCGCAGATCAATGGCCAGGCGGTCGCCGCGATCGCGGAAGGTCTTGTGGACGTCTGACCAGTTCACGGCGATGCCTTGTCGCTGGCGGTTGAGCAGGTGCAGCCCGTTGGCGCACTGGGTGACGCTCTCGAGCGCCAGGACGAACTCGCGCATGCCGTCGCCGTGGTCGAAGCGGTTTGGGTCGGCGGGGTTCATCAGGACCTCGTCGAGCGGGCGCGTGGTGAGCCGGCGGCCGAAGTCGATCCCCTGCGTCCATGCTGCTCCCGCGGCGGCGGTGTCGCCCGCGGCCAGGGCGAGCCAGCCGGACCAGAATGCGGCATCGGCGGCCTTGGTCGCCAAGTGTACGCCGAACGGGAACGGGTCCATCGCCGCGCAGGCCTGAAAGAAGCCGCGCGCCTCGGCGAGCGATCCCGCCTGAACGTGGAGTCGCGCGAGGATGAAGGTGAGGGAGATCTGCCAGCGCAGTACATGTGGGTTGGTGGGCGCGAGCTTGAGATACGCTTCGATTTCGACCTGAAGCGCTGCCCAGTCGCTCGCGGGCGCGCGGTCTTCGAGCTTTCGATAGGCGAGGATGCACAACGCCGCTCCGCAATCGGCGCTGTCCGGCGGACTGTCGTCGCGCAGCCGCTCGGCCAGTTCGGCCAGCAGCGCCGGTGATCGGGTTCGGTAGCCGACGTGTACCAGCGAATGGACGATCCACGGATTGCGATACCAGCGCATGTAATCCGTCGAGATGTTCGCTGCCGGTCTCAGGTTGGCGAAGACGGATTCCTGATAGGGGATATCCCCGCTGCCTTCGAGCGGGTCGCGAATGGCGGTCGCGATCCACGATTGTCCTCGCGGACTCGATGAAGAGGACCATTCCACAAAGCGCATTTCGGCTCGGTCGGCGTTCAACGCGTACAACGATTCCGGAAGCAGATCGCCCGAGAGCAGTGCGCGAACGTCGTCCGCCGTGAATGCGGATGGAAATTCATCTTCCTGGGCGCGGGACGGCGTTGAGAGGATCAGCCGTCCGCCGGGAACGAGTACCCGGCGGATTTCCTTCAGCAATGATGGATCGTCGCGAAGTGCCGTTTCGAGATCGAAGGCGATGACCAGCTCGATCGAGTGATTTTCCGTCTCCGCCAGGCCCGTCAGCGGGTCGGCGTGCTTGAAATTCAAGACGCCGGTGGGATCGGGGAACTGGCTCGTCGCGTAGTCGATCATCTCACGTCGCGCTTCGAGGCCGAGCACGCGTGCGGCGGGCGACGCGTGCCGCAGCAGGTGCGCGCCGGAGCCGGCTCCGCAGGCGAGGTCGAGGACGCGGTCGCCAGGGCGGACGTGCTGGGCGGCGAGGTGATAGCGGAGGAGGGATGCATCGGAGCCGCGGCCGCTGGCGCGAAGCGCGTCCAACGGGGTAGCTGAAACGGGGGCATCGGGGGTGCGTTCCATGAGCAGGATTAACTGCTCCGGCTCATCATTCAGGGATTCGCAGGGAGAGACCT
The DNA here is from genome assembly GCA_038240605.1 of Tepidisphaerales bacterium. Classification (GTDB taxonomy): domain Bacteria; phylum Planctomycetota; class Phycisphaerae; order Tepidisphaerales; family Tepidisphaeraceae; genus JBBSDP01. The sequence goes on from JBBSDP010000009.1 coordinate 34,568, forward strand.
GAAAGCAGCGCGGATGCTTGCGGAGTCCAGCGTCCAGGAGCTTTCGTTCCCACGTGCCACGCGCGGCCGCCGGGTGACGGCCACCGCCCGGGGGCGCGGGAACACGGATGAAGACAGCGCGACGGGTGACCCGTGCCAACTCGCGCAACGCGCTGTCGACTTCATCCGACGGGAGGTCCTGCAAAAGCCCCGTGGCGACGACGGTTTCGAAGCGTGCGCCGGCGAACGGCAGGTGGAGCGGACTCGCCTGTTGAAATCGACCTGGCAGGCGTTTGGTAGCGGTGGCGATGAGCAAGCTATCCGAGTCCACGCCGCTGGCATCGATACCCGCACGGCAGAGCGCGGCTACGAGCTGTCCTCCGCCGCTGCCAACGTGCAGCGTTCGGCCGGGGCCGCAGGCGTCGAGGATCTGCCGGGCCAGTGCGGTGGCCTCGATTGCGCTGACGATGGCCCCCGCATCGGCCGGCGATCGTTTACTTGCGGGCTGCGCGTCGTGGGCCATGTCATTCATTTACGTTTTTGTCAGGGCGTAGCGCTTATTCGTGGTACGGGCGCCTCGCCCGTGCTCTGAGTACATCGCACGGGCGATGCGCCCGTGCCACGTTTGAGCGTCACGTTTGAGCGTCATGTTTTCTGTTCAAACCGAGCCTGCATCTGGATGTCGAAGGCGCCGCCGAAGAAATATTCCCGGTCCTTCACGATCACGTGGAAGAAGGCCGCCTCGTCGCGCCAGTGAAGCATGCGCTGCTCCGCATAATACGGCTTTCCCTCCTGGCTGATGGCCGCCTGCACCTCGAAGAGGTTAGTGCCGAGGCGGCACTCGAAGACGAAATCGACGACGATCCGCTCGCCCACGGCGAACGATTTTTCCCAGAAAATTTCGCCTTTGGCCAGCCCGTTGCGAATGGAGATGTCCTGGTTGAGCGTTCCCCAGGAGTAGACCTTGATCCCTTCCTTGTTGCGCAGGCGCAGGCCGACGTTCAGGTGCTCCATCGCCTTGTGCACAATGCATTCGACGCGCACGCAGGCGCGCTCCATCGGATGGAAGACCGAGCACGGCTCCCCCTTCCCGTTGAGCACGACGGTGGAGATCACCTCCGCATCCCGATCGCCGAACGAGAGCCGGTCGGAAGTGGCGCTGAGCGGCGCGGCGGCCGCAGCCGCGGTGCCCCCGCCGTTGGGCACGGCCGCCGCGGGCGTGCGGCGCGAGAGGTCGCGGTTCATTTTCTGGAAGTATGCGGTCTCCTCCTCGTGTAACTGACGGCGGTACTCGAGCAGCACTTCAGCGGAGGTGCCGCGGGCCTTGACGTGGCCGTGGTCGAGGAGGATCGCGTGGTTCGTGAGCGTGCGCATCGCCTCCTGGTCGTGGCTGACGAACAGCAGCGACGTGCCGTTGGCGATCAGGCGCTCGATCTGCTGGAAGCAGCGCTTCTGGAAGAGCGCATCGCCGACGGCGAGCGCCTCGTCCACGATCAGGATGTCCGGCTCGATCTGCACCTGCACCGCGAAGGCGAGCCGGACGAGCATGCCGCTGGAGTAACTCTTGACCGGCTGATCCATGAACTGGTCGATGTCGGCGAAGGCGGCGATCGCCTCAAAGCGGGCATCGATTTCATCACGGCTCAGGCCCAGCAAAGCGCCGTTGAGGTAGACGTTCTCGCGGCCGCTGAACTCGGGGTTGAATCCGGACCCCAGCTCGAGCAGCGCGGCGGTGCGGCCGCTGACCTCGACATCGCCGCTGGTGGGCTTGAGCGTGCCGGTGATCAACTGTAGGAGCGTGCTCTTGCCGCTGCCGTTGCGGCCGATGATGCCGACGGCTTCCCCCTTGCGCACCTCGAAGGAGACGTCCTTGAGCGCCCAGAACTCGCGGTAAAACTGCCGCCAGTTGCCGAAGAGCGATTGCTTGAGACGGTCGCGCGGCGCATCGTACAAGTGATAGCACTTGCTCAGGTCAGTCGCGCGGATGGCAAGGTCGCCCTGGCTCATGGTTCTCGTATGTGCGCCGCACGTCTTTCAAAGCACGTCGGCGAAGCCATCGCGGGCGTGCTGGAACCACATGTACCCCAGCCACGCCACCGCGGCGCTCGCCAGCCAGTAGACCGCCAGGCCGCGAAAATCGGGCGATTGCCCCTGCACCATGATCCGCCGTGCCTGTTCGATCACGAACGAGAGCGGGTTGGCCATGAGGATTTTCTGGAAGCGCGGAGGGACGTCTTTGACTGGATAGAACAGGGGCGAGAGGAACATCAGCGCCTGCACGACCAATCCCACCACCTGGCCCACATCGCGGATATAGACGCCGGTCGCGCTGAGGAACCAGCAGAGCCCAACCGCGACGAGCATGAGCGGGAAGAGCAACAGCGGGAGATAGATGAGCGTCCAGTGCAGCGAATGGTGCACGAGCAGGTCGAAGACCATCCATGCGACCAGACTAAGTGACGTGTGGAACAGTGCCGCGCCGACCGTGACCCACGGGAGGATCTCCAGCGGGAAGACGATCTTGCGCACGTAGTTGGGATTGGCGAGGATGATCGCGGGCGCCCGACTCAGGCACTCGGTCAGGAAATTAAAGAGGATCAGGCCTGAGAAAAGGACGAGGGAGAATTCCAGGCTGCTGCTGGTGCCGGCCCAGCGCGCCTTGAGGAAGTAGCCAAAGACCACCGTGTAGATCGCCAGCATCAGCAGCGGCTGGACGAACGACCAGAGCAAGCCCATGAACGATCCGCGATACCGCCCGAGGATGTCCCGGCGGACGAGTTGATCGAGCAATTGGCGATGCCGCAGGACGCACGAAAACGCACCGATCGGGTCGATCGAATGCCCGGACTGCTCGATCCCGTCTCGTTTGAAGGAAACTGCCATGGATGCGTTGCGAACGAGCTCCTACCCGCGTACGCGCCGGGCATGATGATGAAGGGCAATGACGCCAGCGTCAAACAGATCGCCCACTCACGGCACCGCGCCCGGCTGAATGCTGCCTGGCACCGGCGCGTGGCCATCGGCAAACCAGTTGGGGGCAACCACGTTGTAGCCGTTGACCTGGCCGACGCCGTGAACGCGAGTCAGGTTGCGCGTCCAATCTTTGAAGGCGTCATCGGGCGGCACGATGTAGAGCGTGTCGGGATCGGGCTTGTTGTCGATCAGGGAACGGGCGCGGCGATCGCTGATCGGGCCAATGATGTCGCCGGACGGATAACGCGCCAATGAAGCGCCGTTGGTCGGCATTCCGTTGCTGGAGGCGAGAAACGCGATCGGCGCGTAGGCGAAGGGGTGGCCTGACGGCACCACCACGATCCGCCGGTACTTGTGCACAGCGCTGGCCCAGAACGGGTCGCGCAACGGCGTGCGCCATTCTCGGTAGGTGACGTAGCGGTTGCGTACGGACGTGGCATTGGGCGAGAGGTCGATGACCTGGATGCAGAGCGCGACCGCCAGCACCAGCGCGGCTCGCCACGGCTTGAGATTGCGGATCGTCAGGTAAAAGATGGCCAGCCACAGCCCGTAGTACGCCGGCCACATCATGCGGCCGGAGGCGCGGAAGATGTCGCCGAGCTTCCACCAGAAATTGGGAAGCTCGAGCACGCGGGCGCCGAACGCGATGCGATTGGAGAGCGAGAAGAAGGCCAGGCCAAGCAGCACAACGATCAGCGGGAGCAATCGGAGCATCGCGCGGCGCGACGTCGGACGCTTGAGCCACTCGATGAACGCGCCCGCGGCCAGGATCAGCATCCCCAGTCCGAAGTAACAGTATCCTTCCCCGAGCCAGAAGGGGCTCTTGGGGAGCGGGGACTGGAAGAAGAGGGACGAACCCCATGGATCGATCGGCCCAAGCAGGTTCGTGGCGAACTTGCCGAAGTCGTCGGTCTGCGCGTTCTTCAGGGAGATCGCGAAATATCCGCTCATCCACATGGAAAAGAGCGTGACGCAGAACAACATCCCCCCTTCGGCCGCGAGCCAGCGCCACGGCCGGCGTTCCAGCCACCAGGCCTTCACGACGTCCGCCGCCCATATCATCAGCACCATCGGCACGTAGTAAAAATTGGTGGTGACGGCGAGGATGGCCAGCACCGCCCAGACCCAGCGCACCGGGCGACGCCGTTCGCCCAGGTAAAGGTAGATCGCCCAGAGAAGGAGCCACTGGCCCATGTGGGCGTACTCGGTCCACGCGCGCTCGAGCATGAGCGGCGAGAGGACGAAGAACCCGGCGATCAGAATCTTCGAAGCAATGTGGCGGACGAAGCGCGACGCCAGCAGCGAGGCGAAGGCACCCTGGAGCAGGAAGCAGATCAGGATCCAGATTCCCTGGTACTGATAGACCGGCGCCATCCAGCGCGCGAACGGCTTGAACAGGAACGCCAGGATGGGCGTGGAGTCGGAGTAGACGATCGACCCTCCGAACTCCATTCCGTAATCGCGGTTCAACCCAATCGGCAGCGTCCAGGGGGCATGACGGAAGTAGTGCCAGCCGAGAAAGTAAGTCGTGGGGTCGTAGTACGGCTCCTTGCCGGTGAAGAAGAAAAGCCAGCCGATGTAATGCGGCCGGAAGACGTGATCGAATCCGAGTGCAAAGTAGGCCACCAGGCCTGCCAGCGCGCCCACGGCGAAGTCGCGAGCGGCGGGCAACCCGCGCGGCGGTTGCGGCTGCGCTTCGCCCAGCGGCGGTAATTCGGCGGTCGCGACAGCCGTCATTTCTTGAACCTCAATCGAGCCACACGCGACTGCATCGCCGTCACGCTCGCGGGCGGTTTGGATTTGTTGCAATGCCCCTGACCGACATGTACCATCCGGCACTCTTCTACCATGAAGACGGACACTACACCATCTGTCGCTCGTCCGCGAACGGTGGCGCTGGTGTTGATCGTGCGGAACGAGGAAATCGGCATCCGCGAGATCGTCCCGAAAATCCCGTTATCCATTTTCGATCAGACGTTTGCGATGGACGGCAACTCGAAGGACGGCACCGTCGCTGCCCTCGAATCGTACGGCATCCCCTCGCATTGCCAGGTGGAGCGCGGGCTGGGCGCGGCGATGATCGAGGGCCGTCCGCGCGTCACGACCGACTCGTTCATCTTCTTCCATCCCGACGGCAACGAAGACCCGGCCGACCTGCCGAAGATGGCCGAGCTGCTCCGCGCCGGGCATGATTTTGTCGTTGCGTCACGCATGATCAAAGGGGCGGTGAACGAGGACGACGTGCGCGTCCTCAAGTGGCGCAAGTGGGCGAACATCGGCTTTGCCATGTTGGCCAACGTCATCTTCGCCCACGGCGGCAACCGCACCACCGACGTCACCAACGGCTTCCGCGGCGTCTCCCGCGACGCCTGGGACCGCATGCGGCTGACGAGCAAGGACCTGACGATGGATTACCAGATGGTGATCCGCGCGCTGAAGCTGGGCATCCCGATCACCGACTTCCCTACCCACGAGGGACATCGCGTGTGCGGCGAGACGAACTTCGCCTCCCTCCCCACCGGCATCGCCGAGCTGAAGCTCGTCTGGCGCGAGCTGAAGATGGGCCGTAAGGTCGCCGATGGCCCCGCGAGTCCATCCGCCGGCCCGGTCACGCCCGACAGTTCCCAATTTCAGAAGGCTGCGGGGTAATCGCAACACAACCACCACGGCCCCGAGCGCATGTGGCTGAGGTGGGGATCCGATCACCTTCATCCACGAAAGGGACCATGAAGCCAGACCGCTGGATCGTGATTACGTCGATCAACCGGCCCACCCGCGCACTGGAGGTGGTCTCCGACCTGTGCCGGCAGGGATGGTCCGCGGTCGTTGTCGGCGACACCAAGACGCCGGCCGACTGGGCATGTCCCGGCGTCGATTTCCTGTCGGTGGAAGCGCAGAAGCAGCAGTTCGGCGCGTATGCCGACCTGATCCCCTACCGACACTACTGCCGAAAGAACCTCGGCTACCTCCACGCGATCGCCAACGGCGCCCAGCTCATCGTCGATACTGATGATGACAACATCCCCTACGACACGTTCGGGCATGGCATCGCGCGCCAGGTCGGCGGACGATTGCTGGCCGGGCCGGGATGGGTGAACGTTTACAAGCATTTCATCGATACCGTGCAGATCTGGCCGCGCGGCCTGCCGCTCGACGCGATCAACTCGGTGGGCTCGATGTCGGCGCTGGGCGCTCCGCGTGAATGCCCGATCCAGCAATTCCTGGCGGACAACGATCCGGATGTGGACGCAATCTTCCGCCTGACGACGCAGGGAGAGTTCTTCTTCCGCAAGAATGAGCCGCCGGTCGTGCTGGATCGGAATTGCTGGGTTCCGTTCAACTCGCAGAACACGGTCTTCTTTGCCGACGTGTTCCCGCTGCTTTACCTCCCCTGCCATGTCAGCTTTCGGATGACGGACATCTGGCGCTCCTTCGTGGCGCAGGCGGCTTTGTGGCACCGAGGGCTTCACGTTTCGTTTCACGCGCCGACGGTCGAGCAGGTGCGCAACGTGCACGACCTGATGAAGGACTTTACCGACGAAGTGGTGGGATACCTGGAGAATCGGAAGATCGGGCGGACGCTGGAGGACGCGCTGGATGCCACGCCTGCCGATGCGCCGCTGGACATCGTCGCTCTGGGGCTGTGGGAATCGCTGGTGAACGTTGGCGTGGTGCCGGAAAAGGAGATGCCGATCATCCAGCAGTGGTTTGAGCGATGCCGGGAATTGGCTGGGCGGACGGATCGAACGTAGGGTGGGCTCGGCCCACCGCCCGAGTCGAGTGGTGGGCCTAGCCCACCCTACCTCGCCGTCTCCGGGCGGCGTTACGCCGCATCGGCGGGGGGTTGTGCGGTGGCGGGGGCGGTCATGGGGCGGATGGTGAGGGTGACGACGTTGGTGGGGCAGACTTCCACGCACTCGCCATCGAGGTCGCACTGGTTGAGGTGGCGCAGGTCCACGAGGGCTTTGCCGTCGATCATGCGCAGCACGCCCTGGGCGCAGTGGGCGACGCAGACGTCGCAGCCGATGCAGTCGCGGGTATCGATTGCCAGGGTGGCGCGAAGCGCGGGGGCGCCGGCTGAGGTTGCCTCGCGGGTGATCTGCCCGATCGGGCTGGCGGTTTCGCGGCCGTCATCGACCTCAAACTCAGCATCGAGACGATCGAAGTGCGCCTGCGCCTGCACCTCAACAGTCCCACGTCGGCGCAGGCGGTAGACCGGCTGGTTGCATGTCGTGCAGAGCTGGAGCTGTTCGAGCTTCTCGAGGTACTTGATCGCGGTGCTGACCACCGTCGCGTGCGACCAGGTGAGCGGGCTGACGCTCAGCGGCGCGTTGGTGTAGGGGTGGACCTGTTCGGCGAGGACGCCGCTCTCCAGCGCGTGTGACGCGGCCCACTCGAAGATGGGGATGGCGGTCTTCAGGTCGGCGACGGTCTTGGCGCGGGAGATGTAATAGTCGGCGAGCCAGAGCGTGCAGATGAACCAGGGGTTGCCCGGCACCGAGGCGATGTCGTTGCTGACGCGGTGGTAGTAATCGTTCTCGTAGCGGGCGAGGCCGCCGACGCGCGTCTTGACCCACAGCTTCTGCTCGACGGCGCGCATGGTGGAAACGACGCGCGGGTCGTCGGCTTCGAAAAGGTGGAACTTGAAGATCGCGTAGAGCGAAGCGTCGATCGTCTCATCGACCTCGAAGAGGTCCTCGGTGCGCGGATCGGAGCTGAGGGGCGCGGTTTCCTGGTAGTCGCCGCTGTCCGGGGGCTTGGGCGCATCCCGTGAGACGAGACGGCGGACGAAGCGGTTGAGCCGTTCGCTGAAGAGGTACTTGGCCGCGCCTTCCTTCACTTCCTTGGCGGCCTTGGCATAGACCTCCGCCTTGACGCGATCGCCGAAGCAGACGGCAAAGTTGTGCGCCGCCTTGAGCCCGCCGTACACGGTGGCGACGGTGAAGGCGTGGATGCCCCATCGCTCTTCCCACAGGTCGTAGCTGGGGAGCGGGAGGCCGGTGCGCGGGTCGCGGTAGCGGGCCATGAAATCCGCGGCCTTCTGCACCACGTCGACCCAGAGCGGGCGAATGAACTCGATATCGCGGTAACGGAAGTAATGCCGCCAGAGGGCCCAAACCACGAGCGCAGTCTCATCTTCCTGGATGGGCATCGCCCGGTTGCCCTTAAGCACCCACGGGTGCCAGCTCGAGGCGGGGGAGCCGTCCGGGTTGTACTTGTGATAGAAGTACCCCTCTTCGGTCAGCACGTCTGAACAGAACTTGTAGAACGAGCGGGCGATGTCCGGGAAGCCGGCCATGTCCAGCGAGTTGGCGACCAGCGCCCCGTCGCGCGGCCACATGTACGAGTACGTGTCGCGCGAGAACTGCATGATGTCCGAGTCATTGGCGGCGAGGATGGCGCCGCCATTGTCGATCTGCGTCCGCAGGACCAGCAGCGAGCGCTTGAACATCTCGACGACCTTAGGGGGGAGGTTGCCGAAGTTGATGTTGGTCCCCCCCACCCAGAGGCGCCAGTAGCTGCTGGTGCGATCGATCACGCCCTGCGGGGTCATCTTCAGCAGCCACTTGTGCAGCTCGAGCAGTTCGTCGCGCGAGTGGCCGGCGATGATCACCATGTAGAGCGTCTGCTCGCCGTCGGGCGGGAGCAGGAGATGATGGGCGATGCAGGAATCGACCGAGCCCTGGGCGATGGGGTTGCCCTGGAGGTGGCCGTCCTCGGCGTCGCGCCAGGTTCCCTCCGCGCCGTGGAAGCCGCTGGTTCCGGTCGCGTACTCGTCGATGCACTGCTCGCCGTTGGCGTAGAAGCTGACCAGCACGTAGCGCTTGGCGCGATAGTGGACGAGCGAGCGCAGCTCCGGGTCGTAATAGGCGGTGTCGCCGATCTTCGCCCCGAACATGTTGAAATCCTGGTGGTGCATCACGCGCACGGTGCGCTCGTGGCTGGCGAGGTTCTTGACCTTGATGCGGCGGACCAGGATGTTGCGGTGGAAATCGACGGTGTCGTTGCAGTAGAGGGCAAGCTTGAGCGACGGGTGATCGAGGCTGACACTGGTCGTGAGGGTGTCGCGCAGATAGCGCTGGCGAATCTGCCAGCCGCGATCGCTGGTCCAGAACAGTTCACCCTTGTTGGCGCCGGGCACGTCGGTGTAGATGCCGAAGCGGCACGGGCCGGCGCCGGCGTGATTCTCCTGCCCGACGTGCGGGAAGAAGAGATCGCGGATCTGGTATTGCTGATCGAAGTTGATCAGCAGGCTGCCGTTACCGACGGGGATATCGCGTGGCACTCGGTCTGTTTCGGCAAAACCGGCAAACCGCCTGCAATGCGTTTGCCACACCACCAAAAACCGCCCGGCGTTTGCCGGGCGGTTAGGGATGACGAGTTTAGAGAGCGGCAAGATCAGGCGCGGCGGCGCCGGAGCAAGCCGATCGCGCCAAGGCCCAGGAGACTGAGGGAACCCGGTTCCGGGATGCTGGAAATGCTGAACTGCCCATTGGCATTGGCATCAAAGGGTGTGAGAAAGCCACCGACATCACGTGCGAGCCCCGGGCTCACCTGACTCAAGCTGATCGACTCGGAACCCAGATTCCCGCCTCTCTGCGCCAGAACTTGACTATAGATTACCCCGCCTGTGTAGGTGATCGTAGCGCTGATTACCCCAGCGCTGCTGGACCCAACGCCGCCGCTGATGAACGCGTTTGAAAAGGTTCCCAAAAGCAGTGGTGTGCCCGGTCCACCCCCCAGAGCGCTGGAGTAGAAACCGAAGGTGCCGGTCCCGAGTGGCTGCGAGACAAAGAAGGCGTTGCCCGTCGTCGGGCCGCTTGGTTGCAGGCCGCCCAACAGAAGGGTCACATCGAAAAATGAGGTCGAGCCGTCCGTGTTGTTCTGTTCACCCAAAATCCCCGGCGCCAACGTCACGGGCGTGGTGACGTTGAGTCCCGGCGCGAGGCCGACGCCGAGCGCAGCGCCATCACCGTTGCCGATCGAACCCGGGCCGGACTGGAGCGAACCGAATGCCCCACCGGTGTAGTGAAGCTCCGTCGGGTTTGCGGCGGGAGGATTTGTCTGTGCGTCAAATGTAAGAATAACCGGCTGAACCGCCATGGCGTTTGTCGCCAGAAAGCCCGCCAGCAACGCTGCCCCACCCGCTTTAAGAACACCGAGCATTTGTCTCCATCCTTTCACATGTGTCGCGGTGCCAGCGGGCACGATGGGACGAAAACTGCACACTACACCCGTCAGGTACCCTCGCAAAAAAGCGATAACTTCCGAGCGAGCAGGATAAAATACCCCGCTAAACGATGGGGGTCAAGAATATTATTCGCTGCTCAACCGCATAAAAACCCGGCTGGTTGGCAGGGAGTCCGCGGATTGGCCTCCAGTCACCCGACCTCACGCCACGGCGCGGCGCTGACGACGCAACGCAGTGACCAGTGCGCCGCCGATCACAACCAGACCCAATGCGGGCTCCGGCACCGAGGCCGCCGTGAACAAGCCTGTTGCATCGGCGGTGAAATTGTTTAGAAAGCCGGTGCCAGGGTTAATCGACAAGCCGGGGTTGATGTTTAGCAGCGAAATACTTTCGGTTCCGGTTGCGGTACCGCCCAAGGCAAGCAGTTTCGTGTAGATCAAACCACCCGTATAGGTCACGGAGTTATCGACGAGCGTGTTGTGCGACCCGGTCGACTGGAGGTCCAATCCATTGGCCGCCGTGTTGCCAAGGTTCCCGGAAAGGAGCAGCACGCCCGGGCCGCCGCCCACCTTGCTGCCGTAGAAAGCGAAGGTCCCGGCGCCGAGCGACTGGAAGTCGATCGGACCGAACACCGCAGCCCGCGCGTCCGGCGCCAATCCAGTCAGCACGAGGGAAACGTCGTAAAACGTCGTCGAACCGTCACCGTTATTCTGTTCGCCCAAGCTGGCAAGCGGCGCGATGGAAACCGGCGTATTGATGGTGATCCCCGGAGCAAGACCCGCGGCGAGCAACGCGCCATCGCCGTTGCCCGTTGCCCCCGGCCCCGCGTGAAGCGTCAGAGTGGGGTTGGGTGACCACTGCAATTCCGGTGGATTCGCCACGCCGGAAGTCGTCTGCGGCGCGAACGTCAAAATCGGACCCGACGCCCCCATGCTGGCGGAAGCTCCCGTGAGCAATACGGCCCCCACTACCAACTCTCGAATATACGTCTTAAGCATTCTCTCCATCCTTTCCGCAAGCCCTTGGACCGAGTCGCATCAGCCCCCGAAAGCGATTTTCGGAGAACAAGGAATCTCCAACACGAATTCCCTACAGTTCCCGCGCCATCTTGCGAGCCCATCACTACAATCCGCTGAAGCGTCAAAACCCAATCTACCAGCGAGTTTTTTCTCAGTCAATAATATTCCGCGGCATTGTCCTTTTTTTTGCCAATTTCCGTTAAACACGCAGATCCGTCGGTTGGCCAAGTTTGCCTCGATATTGCGCCCGCACGGGCTCGACGCATTCGGCGACAAACTGGTCAACCTGCACCACCGCCCGTCCGATAAATCGAGTCGGATCGAGGATTTTGTCCCAATCGGCCACCGCAAAACTTGCATCCTGTCGCAGTCGCTGAAGCAGATCGTTCGATCGCCCCTCCTGTTTGACCTCTGCGGAGGCGGCGAGCGAATGGCGACGTAGCGCCTCGTGCAGCGCCTGTCGATCTCCGCCCGCGCGCACGCCCGCCATGAGGATCTCTTCAGTTGCCATGAACGGCAGTTCCGCGCGGACCGCCGCCTGGATCGTCCTGGGGTATACCACCAATCCGCGCGCGACGTCGATGACGATCTGCAGGCACCCATCGATCGCGAGGAATGCCTCCGGCAAACTAAGACGCTTGTTTGAGGAATCGTCGAGCGTCCGCTCGAACCATTGCTCGGCGGCGGTCTGGAGCGGCGAGCTCGCCAGGCTGATCGCGAAACGCGCCAAGCCGGTCGCGCGCTCGCACCGCATCGGGTTTCGCTTGTACGCCATCGCGCTCGAGCCGACCTGTTCGGCCTCGAGCGGTTCCTCGATCTGCTTCATGCCGGCCAGGAGCCGCACGTCGTTGCAGAACTTGTGGACGCTGGCGGCGATCCCCGCAAGGTCGCACCCGACCTGCGCGTCCACCTTCCGCGGATAGGTCTGGCCGGTGACCGTGAACGATCGCTCGAACCCGAAACGTTCCGTGACCATCCGATCCAGGTGCTCGACCTTGGCGTGATCGCGGTCGAAGAGCGAGAGGAATGAAGCCTGCGTGCCGGTCGTCCCCTTAACGCCGCGAAAGCGAAGCGTGGCGATCCGATGTTCCAGTTCCTCCAGGTCGAGCACGAAATCCTGCGCCCAGAGCGTGGCCCGCTTGCCGACGGTCGTGAGCTGTGCCGGCTGGAAGTGCGTGTAGCCGAGCGTCGGCAAATCCTTCCACTTGACCGCGAACGTGCCGAGGGCATCGATGGCGGCGGCGAGCCGTTCGGCCAGCAGGCGCATGCCGTCGCGCATGATGATGAGATCGGCATTGTCGACGACGAACTGCGAGGTCGCGCCCAGGTGAATGATCCCCTTGGCCGCGGGCGCCGCCTCTTCGAACGTGTGGACGTGCGCCATCACATCGTGGCGGAGCCGTTTCTCCCAGTCCGCGGCGCGGGCGAAGTCGATCTGGTCCACCGCGGCTTCCATCTGCCGCAACGCCTCGGGGCCGATCCGATCCAGGCCCAGCTCGCGCTGGGCGCGGGCCAATTCCAGCCAGAGCCTTCGCCACAGGCCGAACTTTTGCCGTGGCGAGAACAGCCGGAGCATCTCGGGACTGGCGTTTCGGGTGGCGAGGGGAGATTCGTAGGTGTCGTGGGCCATGCGCGTGCGGAACATTGTAGAGATGCGCGCACGCCGGGGAAATACGGGACAGGTCGGGCGCGTCTTCCACGCAGGGCGGGCTCGGCCCACCACTCAAATTCGAGCGGCGGGCAAAGCCCACCCTGCCTCTCTCCCCGCCTTCGTGGCCGTTGGCCTAAGATGCCGACACGGAGGCTACATGTTCCCACTTGGCGACACGCGCGTTCCCACGTCCGGCCCGGAACTGGTCGAATCGATCGTCAACGGATTGCGGCCCTGGCTCATCTTCCCGACCGGTGCAACGCCCGTCCGCCTGGTCGGCGGCGCCTGGCCCCAGCTCGAGGAGATGCGGGTCGACCTGAGCGGCGCGCGGAGCGTCGAGCGGCCTCCCGCGCCGCCGGACCTTCAGGTCCGCGATCGCAGGCCGCTATTTTCGGCGCGAAGGCTCGCACTGGTGGCGCGGCCGTTGATCATCGAAGAGGCGCCGGTCGAATTGAGCCTGACGGCGAGCGATGCGCGTTTCGATTTTGCCGTCGATTCCCGTCAGCGCGCGGTCCTGCTCCCCAGCGCCGCGCGCGAGGGACGGTTCAACGCGCGGATCGGGCGCGCGGACCTGGAGTCGCTGGTGCGCCGCGGCATCACGCTCGCCGCCGAGTCACAGGGCGTGAGCGTGACCTCCACCGAACTCAAGCTCTCGCAACGGGGCGATCGTGAGATCGAGGCGCAGGTGAAGGTCAAGGCCCGCAAGATGTTCATCAGCGCGGTTGTCCGTGCCGGCGGCCGCATGGAGGTCGATGACCATCTCAACGCGGTCCTCCATGACCTGCGTTGCCAGGGGGAAGGGATCGCGGGCGAGGTGGCGTGCGCGGCGTTGCGGCCGCATGTGCAGAAGTGGAATGGACAGCGGTTCCCGCTGAGCGGGCTGCCGATCGCCGGGCTCCGGCTGCACGATCTGAAGCTGAGCGCGAACGACCCCCTGACGGTCGAAGCATCGTTCGAGGCGTGACGCGCAAAGGGGCGCTCACCCTGCCCTCTCCCGGAGTACCGGGAGAGGGAAATCCAGAACGGAACGCCGCAGCCGGTCGGGCTTGATGCATCCATTGCATTTGTGCGGATGGGTCTTAGAGTATCCCCGCGATGAACCTGAACATGCTGCCGATGCTCGGCCAGGTGGACGAGCCCGTGTCAAACTGGGCGCCGATCGTCCTCATGATTGTGATCGCGATCGGTTTTGCTGTCGGCAACCTCGCGCTGTCGCTGATCATCGGTCCTTCGCGCACCGGGCCCGGCAAGGAAGTCACTTACGAGAGCGGCATGGTGCCGGTCGGCGATGCACGCCGTCGGTTCAACGTTCGTTTCTATATCGTGGCGATGATCTTCCTGGTCTTCGACGTGGAAATCGTCTTTCTCTATCCGTGGGCAACCATCTTCGCCCCTTCGCTCCAGAACAAGTCGCACACGGGACTGGACGCCGGACTGCTGCTCGCCGAGATCCTCATTTTCGTGGCGATCCTGCTGCTCGCGTACATCTACGCCTGGGGCAAGGGCGTCTTCCGCTGGGATTGACCTGCGATGCCCAATCCCGAGCACGTTCCGCCGGCGGCGATGGCCGCGAAGTTCGGCGTGGGGAAGCTCGCCCGTCACCTGTTCATCTGCCTCGGCCCCGACTGCATCGACCCAGCGCTGGGCGAGCGGACTTGGGAATACCTCAAGAAACGCCTGAAGGCGCTAAACCTCGCCGGCCCGGACGGCCCCTGCTACCGCACCAAGTGCCAATGCCTGCGCATCTGCACCGACGGCCCGATCTGCGTGGTTTACCCGGAGGGAGCGTGGTATCGAAACGTCACCCTGGAGAATGCCGAACGCATCATCCAGGAACACCTGATCGGCGGGCGAATCGTCGAGGACCTCTGCTTCGCCCGCAATGCCCTCACGACGTCGACGACTCCGTAGTGGGCGGCCGCTTCGTCCCTCGCGCCAGCAGCCGAATCAGCGCCGGCGCCGCGAGCACAACCGCCAGCGCCCAATAGGGGACGGCCCACAGCCTCCATTGGATCTCGCCATTGGCACCGCGGCCCGACTGAATTGTGAATCCGCGCTGCCCGCCATGGACGCCCGCCTTGATGGTCGCGCGAAGGCGAGTATCAAAATCGCGCCAGCTCCTCAGATCCGTTTCGCCTGCCGCCAAACCGAGCGATTTGGGACGCCCGCCCCAGTCATCGGCGGCGACGACCAGCTCGCCGTTGGAGGAGGCGATCGTCCACAACGTACCCGGCTCATCGAACGCCAGCTTGGCCGACGAGCGGTAGCTTTGCGCCCAGAGCACGCATGTCACCAACGCGAGCATCAGCAGCAGCGTGGAGGCAAAGCCAAGGGCACGTCGGGTCATTGGTAGTCCTCAGGCGCGATGGCCTGTTAGCTCCGTTTCCTGAGGACCCCGTTCAAACCGTACGTGCGGATTTCCCGCATACGGCTTACCGATGGTTTTCACGTGCGACATGCGCGACCTCCGGAATAACAGAGGGTGCCGAGTAACTGATACAAGCCGTGCGCGTTGCCTGTACGGAAGTAATTGCCCCAGCCGCGAAGCAGGGGATTGAGTTCCCCGATCACTTCGCGGATGTCCTTGAAGCCCGCCCAGCGGCGCGAACTGGTTAAATCGTGTACCTTGGCTCGAACGGACTTCATAGCCCGCCGCGACGGCCACCGGAAAAGATAGTGGCGTCTCTTGAAGTGAGAACGCACGATCCGCAGGTGACAGCCGAGGAAGTCGAAGCCTCCCTTGCCAAGTCCCAGTTCAACCAGCCGCGTCTTGGTCGGATGCAGCTCAAGACGCAGTCCCTGAAGAATCTGTCGCGCCTGTGTCAGCGCCGTTTGCCCCTGGGCCGCCGATCGGCAGAGGATGACAAAGTCATCGGCATACCGCACCAGTTGACCCAGATGCCCGCATGTGCTGATCCAAATGCGATCGCTCAATCGAAAAGCCCCTTCGGTTTAATCGAGCTTCCGGCGCGACGACGTCGAATGAATTGTCCCAACAAAGGAACGGCAAACGAATATCTTCCGTGTCGATTCTTGTAAATTAGCCCCATGTCACACAGTTTTGCCAGCATCTGATTCACATGGCTGGCGCTGAAGCTGCTTTCGGGGTCACGTTCTGAAAAATCGACGATCTCCGCCACCGTAAATTCCGCTTCCGCCGATTCTAGAGCGGCGATCACGTTCAACAGGTCACGCTGCCGATCGGTTGCCCTTGACCATCGACCTTCGAAAAAGTCCGCATCCAGTTTCCGCACGATACCTCGGAGATCGACCGATGGTGTCGCCTCTCCGGCGTCGATACGCTGAATGAAAATATCGTAAGTTTCCCGGCAAAGAAACTGAATGAAATAAGGATAGCCGCCGGATTCCCTGACGATGTTCGCCACGGATGTCTCAGAGAACGAAACGGGGCATGCATCCTTCTTAACAGGTTCTGTAATTGCCTTGCGGCTATCCACTTCGTTTAGACGATCGATATGAATTACGTGAAACATTCGCTCGGAAAACGTTCGCGCTTCCACGAGCTTGGGAAACAGCGTGGGAAGCCCCGTCAGCGCGAGCATGAACGGAATCTCCTTCTTTTGAATCGACTGGAAAACGTCGAGCAATAACGACAAAGGATATTGCTTGTCGGACGCATGGTCCGCCAGGTTTTGAGCCTCGTCGTAGGCAAAGATGATCCCCCGTTTTCCAGTTTCCTTCAGGTGATGCCATACTACTTCCAGGACGCGTTTTAACTTGTCGGCCACCAGACCAGGAGTTGTCTGAAAGATCGATTCGAGCACGCTGTATTCCAAGGTGTGCCGAACGATCTCCTTTTGCTTTTGCAGGCCGAAGCCGCGCACTTCTTCTTCATGAATGACCAGCTGCGATGTTACGACCGCGAGGTCGGCCAAAAGGCGAACCGACAGATTCTCCTCAGTCACACTCGAAGACTCGGATAAATCCGTTCCAATCCAAAGCCAGCCCGCTTCGATCGCGTAGGGCTTAAAAGTTTCCAAAAGAACCGTCTTGCCAACGCCTCGGAGACCCGTCAGCACCAGATTTTCCAAAATCACGTCCTGTTCAAGCAAACGTTTGAATTCGACGATTTCCGACACACGACCGGCCAGATAGGGTGGCATGTGTCCGGCACCCGGGCGAAATGGATTCTTGAACGGCTTGGGCACTTTTTACCCTTGGTTAATAAGTCTCATAAATTTATATGGATTTATAAATTAAGTCAATCATCTAACCCCTGCTGATTTCCGAAAGCCGCTTTTTCCACTCAGCCAGGCACTTGAGGAACGGCGCTCCACCCGCTGCGCCGGCACTCTGGTAGCGCATCACGACGTTTCGTGCGCCCAGTGCTTCGAACGCATCCTCCCCGATCCCGTCCGCGCGGGCTCCCGCCCCCTTCGCGGCTTCGACGAAGTCCGCCACGGTAAGTTGCGCCAGGGCTGATTTCTTCTCCCGCTCACACCGTGCGACCAGCGAACCGACTATCTGATGCGCCGTGCGAAACGGGATCCCTTTCGTGACGAAATATTCCGCCAGGCTGGTCGCGTCGAGGAAGCCACGATCGAGCGTGGGCTCGATCCGTTCCTTGTCGTAGCTCGCGCTGCTGACGATCGCGGCGGCCATCGTCAGGCAACTGCTGACCATGTCGTAGGCGCGGAAGATGATGCGCTTGTCTTCCTGTAAATCGCGGTTGTAGCCGATCGGCAAGCCCTTGAGGATCGTCATGAGGGCGAAGAGATCGCCATAGACGTTTCCGCAACGACCGCGGATCAGCTCGAGCATGTCCGGGTTGCGCTTCTGCGGCATCATCGAGCTGCTGGTCGTGTAGCGGTCGGCAATCTTGATGAAGCCGAACTCGGTGGACATGTAGATGATCCACTGCTCGGCCCAGCGGGAGAGGTGCATGGAAATCATTGCCAGATCGAACAGGAAGCGCGCGGCCGTATCCCTCGACGCGGTCGAATAGATGCTGTTGTACGGGGCTGAAGCGAAGTCGAGCAAAGATGCCGTGAGTTGCGCGTCGAGCGGCAACGAGGATCCGGCGATCGCGCCGCTGCCGAGGGGGCTCTCTTCGCTATCGTTGTCCGCGGTGTTCAACATCGCGATGCGGTCGCGTGAGAACATCCAGTACCAGGCCATCGACTCTGCGCCGGCGCATATCGGTTGCGCCCGCTGAAGGTGAGTGAACGATGGCATCACAACGTCCCGCGACCGGTCCGCAAGATGCAGAAAAGCGATGCCGAGCAGCTCCATCGTCTCCCCCAACTCCTCCCCCGCCGCATCGATCCAGAGGAGCAGGTCCGTCGCCACCTGATCGTTCCGACTCCTCCCCGTATGCAACTTTCGCCCCGGCTCCCCGATCCGCTCGATCAGCGCCGCCTCGATCACCATGTGAATGTCTTCGAGACTTTCGTCGAACGTGAAGTTTCCTGCCTTGATGTCGCGTTCAATGCCCGTGAGACCTTCGATGATCTGACCGCGCTCCTGATCCGAGATCAGCCCCACCTTCGCCAGCATGGTCGCGTGGGCGATGCTCCCGGCGATGTCGTGCTTGTAGAGCCTTCGGTCGTAGCTGATCGATTCAACGAACGATTGGGCGAGCTTGTCGGTCGCTTCGCCGATCCGCGCCTGCCATGACTTTTCCTGGGACATGCGGGCAATTGTAGGGGCACCGCAGTAAAGATGAAGCACACGACGCGATCGCTTGCAGGGTCGCGACCGTGAGGGCGGTATTTGTCCGACCGAGAACACCGCTTGCTGACGCGCGCGGCTCTGAAACAAGAATACAAAAGCGGGTGGCCGCGCGAAGATCAAAGGTGCGAAAAAAACCGTGGTGTAAATTTCTTCGCGCCTTCGCGGGGCCGGCGGGCGGGTTCGGGGGATTGGCAGATTATCCGCCAATAAGGGGGTCACTTCTCCTTCGGGAGTTCAGTCGACCCATTCATCGAGGGTGGCGCTGGCGGTGGCGAAGACTTCCTCGGGGGCAGGCGTTTTCTTCGTCTCGCGCACGGTCTCGGCGGGTTCCGATGGGGTGAGCCTTCGGTGGCTGATGGCGGCCAGCAGACGCCGAACGTGCGATTCCAGCGCGGTACGACCCGCGGGCGTAAGGACGAAGCTCGTGACCGGCTTGCCTTCGCGGAATTGCTTGTCGATCTCGACTAGGCCCGCGGTCTGGAGCCGTTTGGCGTGGGCGGCGAGGTTGCCATCGGTGAGTTGCGTCGTGCGGCGCAGGTGGACGAACTCCTGTCGTTCCTCCACCGCCAGGGCCGTCAGGATCCGCAATCTGCCCGGATTGGTCACCACTGCATCGAAGGACATGTTCGCTTTATCGGACCCGATCCTGCCCAGGCTTGAAATGTTCCGGTTTTACCGTGTGGCGGAGATTCGCCTGTCGGTTGCGCGGCGAAAGCGAAGGCGTTCAGCAGGGCGGACATTCCTAAAGAATGATCTGCCCCACTAAAGAAGGCTTCAATGGGCTGTAAACGTTCGCCTCACTCGCCCGCACAATTTGGCACTTATCTTCGCGAGCGGTAAAATCTCCGCGTCTTTCCTATGAATTTCGCGGGGCAGCAGGAGACAACCGGTATGACGAGGGTCAATTTGCCAGGGCAATCCAGCGTGCGCCGATCGGTCGCGGTGATCGAACGGCTGGAACGGCGCGAACTGTTCGCCAGCACGCCCACGCTGTTCACCGCCGCCCCTCTGGTGACCGATGGCGTCCTCACCGCGCCGCACACCGACCCGAAACTGATCAACGCCTGGGGCATTGCCCCCAACCCCTCGAACGGCGGTTTCGCGGTCGCCGCCAACGGGACCGGCGTGGTGAGCTCGTACGATGCGGCCGGCGCTCCGACGTCGGCGGCCATCACGGTCCCCGCCCCCGTGGGCTCCACGAGTGCCGCCGCCCCGACTGGCCTCGTCCTCAACACCGCCAAGTCAGCCTTCAAGATCACATCGGGCGGAACCTCGGCTCCGGCGACTTACCTCGTCGCCACGGAAAACGGGACGATCGCAGGCATCAACACGTCGGTGAATGCCACCTCCGCGCTTACGGGGGTCGACGCATCGACCAACGGCGCGGTCTACAAGGGGCTCGCGGTGCTCGGATCGGGCAAGAGCGCGCAAATCCTCGCCGCCAATTTCCACAATGCGACCGTCGACGTTTACGACAGCAAATTCCAACCGGTCTCCACCGCCGCCAAATTCCGCGATCAGTCGATCCCCGTCGGCTTCGCGCCTTTCAACGTGCAGGTCATTGCCAACAAGGTCTACGTGACCTACGCGATGCAGGACACCGCGAAGCATGATGACCTGGCCGGCGCCGGCAACGGCTACGTGGACGTCTTCAGCACGAAGGGGATCCTGATGCAGCGACTCGCCCCCCAGGCGACGGCGCTGGGAGGCACGCGGCCGTTCAATTCCCCATGGGGCCTGGCCAAGTCGCCGGCCGGCTTCGGAACGCTCGGCAACACGATCCTCGTCGCGAACTTCGGTGACGGCACGATCGACGCCTTCAACCGCGCCGGCGCCCTCGTCGCCGTGATGCAGGGCACCAGCGGCCAGCAGATCCAGATTCGCGGCATCTGGGGCCTGGCAGCGGGTGCCGGCAAACATCACAACGCGCTCTATCTCACCGCCGGACTGGCTTCCGAAACCGAAGGCGTATTGGCGACCCTCATCGCCCAGGCCAGGACGAAGAAGGGTTGAGAACTCGCCACGCCCTCGCTGGAAATGCCTGATTGCCCTGGACGGAATCACCTTCGGTGAATTGGACACACGGCCCTTTGGCGATCGGCATCACCCTCCTCTCGAGCATCGCGATCGGGTGCCGTAAACCTACGCCGACTTCGAAGCCCGCCGCGACAGTGCTATCGCCCATCTTCATCGATGATACCGACCGCGCGGGAATCCATTTCACCCATGACACCGGCCCCGCGGGGCGATACGCACTCCCGGAAATCATGGGCTCCGGCTGCGCGCTGTTCGACTACGACAACGATGGCCGCCTCGATGCTTACCTCGTGCAAAACGCCGGCCCTGCTGGACCCAGGAACCAGCTCTTTCATCAGCTGCCCGACGGCACGTTCAGGGAGGTGAGCGCCGGCTCCGGGCTCGATGTATCCGGCTGGGGAATGGGGGTAGCTGTCGCCGATGTGAACAACGATGGCCTGCCCGACGTGCTCGTCACCGAGTACGGCCGGCTTCGCCTTTTCCTGAACGAGGGAAACGGAACGTTTCGGGATGTGACCGTCGAATCGGGATTGGCGGGCGACGCCGAGGTGCGGCAATTCCCGCTCCCCTGGTACACCAGCGCCGCGTTCTTCGACTACGACCGCGACGGCTGGCTCGATCTGGTCGTCACGCAATACGTCGCCTACGACCCGCAGCGCGTCTGCACCGATCGCGCGGGGAAGCCGGACTATTGTGGTCCATCTGTGTTTCCGGGGAGCGTCACGAGGCTTTATCACAACACGGCAGGGTTGGGGGTTCAGGGTTCAGGGTTCAGAGGGGGGGGCAGGGTTCGGGGTTCAGGGTTCAGTATCGGATCCGACCTCTCCGTTGGACGTTCGATGTTCGACGTTCGATGTTCGGTGTTCGAATTTCCGGAAACGCGAACGTCGAACATTCAACATCGAACGTCGAACATCGAACAGACGCAGGCAAGCCTCCCAATGAGCCCTGAACCCTCTTCGAGCCTGAGCCTCAGAGCCGAAGGCCAAACCCTGAACCCTCCCCCGATCCCCCACTTCCAGGACGTCACCGTCTCCTCTGGCCTTTCGACGATTCCCGGCCCCGGTCTCGGAGTGCTCTGTCTCGACGCCGACGGCGATGGCTGGCCCGATATCTTCGTCGCCAACGATGGCAGGCCAAATCGGCTGTGGATCAATCGGCACGATGGCACGTTCGTGGATGAAGCCGAACGCCGCGGCGTTGCGTTCGACGCCACCGGGCAGGTGCGCGGGAACATGGGGATTGCGCGTGGGGACTTGGCAAAAGGTGCACTCACGATCTTCGTCACGCATCTGACCGAAGAGTCGAACGCGCTTTGGATACAAGGATCAGGGGGAATCTTCGCCGACCAGACGAGCGCCTATGGCATAGCCAACACCCGGCATGCGACCGGGTTTGGTGTCGTGATGGCGGATTTTGAAAATAGCGGCGCGCTCGATCTTGCCATCGTCAACGGCCGCGTGGTGCGGGCCGAGACGAATCAGCCGGATCGTTCGGTGGCGACCTTGTCTCCCTTCTGGCAGCCTTATGCGGAGCGCAACCTGTTGCTGTCACATCGCACAAACGACGGACAATTCCACGACGTTTCCGACGCCAACCCCGACTTCTGCCGGACGCCCAACGTGGGCCGTGGCCTGGCGCACGGAGACATCGACAACGATGGAGGAGTAGACCTGCTGATGACCACCGCCGGCGGCCCTGCCCGGTTGCTGCGTAACGTCGCGCCGCAGCGCGGCCACTCGCTGCTGGTCCGGGCAATCGAGCCATCACACGGCGGGCGCGACGCGATCGGCGCGCAAATCACGATCGAGGCAGGCGGACGAAGGCAGGTGGGCTGGGTCGATTCCGGCGGCAGTTACCTGTGCGCCAGTGATCCGCGCGTCCACTTTGGCCTGGGCGCCGCCGATCGCGTCGATTCCATCCGCGTCCTCTGGCCCGATGGTCTGAGCGAATCCTTTCCCGCCACCGCTGCGGACCGCGTCATTACGCTGGGGAGGGTCGGCTCGGCCCACCATTCTCCCGATAGCAACCGCGCGCAGCATTAGTGGAAGCAAGCCCTTGTTACGTGACATGTCGATCCGCGGTGGGGCGCTGGCCTTCAGTGGCGGGGGTGCCGCGGTCGAGGAGTTCCATTCGTTGTGTGTAGGGGAGTGGCCGGAGCGTGCCCACTTCCTGAAGACGGTGGACGACGTCCGCCACTTGCGCCGTCCAGTTCAGCACCGCCCCCAGTTCCATCGCCAGCTCGGCGGCATCCGCGGGCGGATGGCGGATGAGCGATTCGAGCGTGAACATCACCGCCTGGGACGGCTGGCTGAGCTGGTGACATGCCTCGCCCAGCGCCGCGATCAATACGCGCTGGCGATCGGCTTCCATGAGCAGCCGTACGCTCCGCCGGATCCGCAATCCCACCTCCATGCGCGCCAGGAGCACGGGGAGGTGAATCGGCTTCACGACATAATCGTTCGCCCCGGCTTCCAGCCCGCGCACCACATCTTCGGAATCGCCTAAGGCCGTCACGAGGATGACCGGCAGCGCATCGTGGCTGAAGCGGAGCCGAACCCGCCGCAGCACCTCCAGCCCCATCACCCCCGGCATCTGGACGTCCAGCAGCAGCAGGTCGGGCGCCGGAGGCTGCTCGATCCGCGCCATGCACGCCCCCCCGTCCGCAACCGCTTCCACCACACAGCCACGGCGGGTGAGGCGGCGCACGAGCATGTCACGGCCGCTGGGGTCATCCTCGGCGATGAGAATTCGCGGCTGATCGTCTGCCGGCGGAGGCGTGAAACCGCTCGGGGAGGCGTCGCTCACGCCGGCAGTATAACCCTGCCCGCGCGCTGATGAAGTGCGCGAAATTATATTGGACTTTCATCAGCCGATAGGGATAAGATGCCTCTGTGCGCATATCTCTTAAAAGGTCCTGATGGCTGACATTCGATTTAATGAAAAGGTGAAAAGTCACCGGCACGTCGTCTTTCCACGCATGGCTTCGTCGAACGGCTTTACCCTTGTCGAGCTGCTGGTAGTCGTCGGCCTGATCGCCGTGCTGATCGCGCTGCTCTTGCCGTCGCTCAACCGCGCACGCGAACAGGCCAAACAAATCCAGTGCGCCAGCAATCTGCGCCAGATCGACACCGCCGTCATCATGTACTGCAACGAGAACCGGGGCATGTTCCCCGGCGGCGGCGAAGCGCCGACCGGGCAGGCGTGGGACTGGATCTACTGGTGCCAGAGCGGCACCCCCTATACCAATCTCAATGGGTCCGCACTCGTGCCCTACCTGGGCCGGCCGGTGATCCCCGATATCTTTCGGTGCCCCTCGGACAATTGGGAAGCACATACCGCCGTCGGCAATTATCACGCGGGGAACATTTACTATTTCAGTTATTCCGGGAACGCATTCATCTTTAACGGCGGCAGCCGTGGCACCAAAGGCATGAAGGTCACCGATGTCCATAACGCATCGGAGAAGGTCCTGATGATCGATGAGGACGAGCGGACGATCAACGACCCTTACTGGGCCCCGGTGGTCGGCGTCAACTCCGACGTCCTCTCCGACCGCCATGAAGTGCGCAAGGACATCACCCGGTTCGACGCGCGCGGCAACATGTCCTTCGTCGACGGGCACGTCGAGTTTAATTCCCGCCTCTACCTCGACGACCCCAACCACATCTTCGCGCCGAACTGACGGCTTGAGTGAAAGAGATTGAACCGCCAAGCCGCCGAGACCGCCAGGAAAACGGTGATGCATTGCGGAGACCCTAAGATCGCGCAAACTGAAATCTTATTCAGTTCAATTCACCGCAATTGACTTGTCTTCCCTGCGAATCTCCCATTCCATGGTAATGCTTGGCGTCTTCGCGCCTTGGCGGTTCCATTTCCGGTTTGCGAACCGGTCGCGGGCGGCTTTGCCTTGACACGTTTATTCGCTCACGTTGCACTACGCGCGATGGCCAAGCGGGTGTTTGTCACGGCGGCGGAGGTGAGCGGGGACAAGCACGCCGGCCATTTGATCCAAAGCCTGCGCCGCCTCGACCCGTCGCTCATCATCGAGGGACTTGGCGGCCCGGCAATGGCCGCGGCGGGCGCGCACCTGCACCGGGAAACGGTCGGCAAGGCCGCGATGGGATGGCGCGGCGCGCTCCGCGCGGTGGAGGTGTACGGCATCCTCCGCTGGACGCGCAAATACTTTCGCGAGCATCCGCCCGACCTCCAGATCTGCGTCGATTCGCCCGCGATGAATTTCCACTTCGCCAGGGCCGCCCGAGCCGCGAACATTCCCGTGCTCTACTACGTGGCCCCGCAGCTCTGGGGATGGCGCGAGGGGCGGATGAAAAAACTCCGCGCCTCCGTCGATCGCCTCGCCTGCATCCTCCCCTTCGAGGAGGCCTACTTTCGCGGGCACGGCGTCAATGCGACCTTCGTCGGACATCCCCTCTTCGACCAGCTTCCCCGCGACCGCCGTCCGTCTGACGCCCCTCGCGATGCGGCCCATGCGCCGGTCGTTGGCCTGCTGCCCGGATCCCGCAAGTCCGAAGCGGAACATAACTTTTCGCATCTCCTGGAAGTGGCGCGGCGGATCCGGGCGGAACTGCCCGCGGTTTCTTTTCTCGTGCCCACTACCTCGGCGACCGATCCCGTCGTCCGCCGTCTGCTTGCCGAACAACCGTCGGCCCGTGCGATGGAAGTGGGCCTGAACGCCTTCGACCAGTTCGTTCCGCGCTGCGACCTGTGTCTGACCGTCTCGGGGACGGCCACGCTCCATGTCGCCGCGTTCGGCGTGCCGATGATCGTCGTCTACCGGATGAGCCCCCTCCTCTGGCATGGGCTGGGCCGCTGGCTCGTCAACACCGGCACGTTCGCGCTCGTGAACGTGCTGGCGAGCGGCGTAACGCCTTCTCGATCGCTGGGGACCGCACACCATATCGTGCCTGAAGTCATCCCGTGGTACGGGTCCGATGAGCCGCTGGCAAAGCTCGCGCTCCAGCAACTGCGCGATCCTGCGAAGCTTGCCGAACAACGCGCCCGGCTGGCGGAACTGGTTGCGTCCCTGGATCGGCCCGGCGCATCCGACCGCGTCGCCGGGATGGCCCTGGAGTTGATGTCCGAGCGCCGCCCGTCTGCCGCTTCGACACCGACGGCTTCGGTTTCTGCCTGAGCCGGCCATCGGTACCGCAATCAAGCCCGTGACTCACACAAGTTGAGAATCGTGTTGCCGTGGAACGTTCCGGCTTGGTTTGTGATGTGAATACTGGTATAGGTTCACACGCTATTGAAACGAACGGAGACGGTCATTCAACGGTTACATAGCCTCACAACTGAAATAAAAAGAGTCATGCGAGATAAAATTAATTTTTGAGGCTCATTTTTTTAACTTTTGTGAGAGCGCGTTCGCTGGTTAGCCTGAAGGGACTTACGCCATGGCGCTGGTCAAGACGTGGGAGGAGCTGAAGGCCCGCGAAGCGAGCGATCCCGCGTCGGCGATTGCCGTCAATGCAGCGCAAATCATCGCGAAAATCGCGAGAGATTCGATTCAGGGGGCCGATCAACTCCCGCCGCAGGCCGAGGCGGAGATCCTCGACGCGGTCGCAAAAGCCGGTTCCGGAGCGTTCGCGCGAGCCTACGAACGGGCAATGTCGGCGGCGATGCGGGTCATCATAGAGAAGGTCGCAGACTATGAAGCCGAACGCGCCCGCGCGCAGGCGCTACAGCGATTGCGTAAACCCTGAGCGTGTGCGCGCGACGTTTCGGAATTGAACTTGTATTGTCTATGTCACATCGTATGATGTTCATCAATAGACCCATCCCGTCCGGGCGATTCGGTTGTCTCGCAAGTTAGCGTTCCCGTCTGTCATGCTCGGCGGCGCGCGGCACCCAGGAGGCGTAGATTTCATGACGTTGCCGGTTACCTCGACGGAACAGCGTCCGTCCAAGCGTCGCAAGTACGTCCGCGCGGTGGGTCCCCGGCTGCGCGTCCTGCTCTTCGTGATCTTCGGCCTCACCGCCTTCCTCAGCGCCAACTCGGTTTACCTCGTCTCCGTCACGTTCATGGAGTGGGTCGCGCGGATGCACCACCGCGACGTCGCTTACGAGAACTACTTTTACCAGTTCATGTTCCTGGCTCACCTGGCGCTGGGCTTGCTGCTCGTGCTACCGTTCCTCATCTTCGGCATCGTTCACATCTACAACACGTTCAACCGCCCCAACCACCGCGCCGTGCGCGTGGGCTACCTGCTCTTCACGGTCTGCCTGGCCCTGCTGGGGACGGGGATTGCGCTGATGCGGCTGGAGCCGTTCAGCATCGGCGCGATGCGCGTCGCGTTGCCGCGGATCAAGAGCCCGGGGGCGCGCTCGGCGGTCTACTGGGCGCATGTGATCGCGCCCCTGTTCGTGATCTGGCTCTACACGCTGCACCGCCTGGCCGGGCCGCGGATTAAGTGGCGGGTGGGCCTCAAGTGGAGCGGAGCGGTGGCGGCGGTCGTCGTCCTGATGGTCTGGTTCAACACGCAGGACCCGCGCCGCTGGAACGTGCAGGGTCCCAAAGAAGGCGCCCGTTACTTCCTTCCGTCACTGGCCCGCACCGCCAGCGGGAACTTCATCCCCGCCAGGGTACTGATGAACAACGAGTATTGCCTTCAATGCCACAAGGACAACTATCAGAACTGGTTCCACAGCGCCCACCATTTCAGCTCGTTTAACAACAAGGCGTACCTCTTCAGCGTGCGCGAGACGCGCGAGGTCTCGCTCAAGCGCGACGGGAACGTCAAGGCATCGCGCTGGTGTGCCGGCTGCCACGACGTCGTCCCCTTCTTCAGCGGCGCGTTTGATGATCCGCACTACGACCTGGAGAGGGATCCCACCGCGCAGTCGGGCATCACCTGCACCGCCTGCCATTCGATCGTCGACGTGCACAGCACCGTCGGCAACGCCGACTACACGATCGAGGAGCCGCTCCATTACCCCTTCGCCTTCAGCGATAACCACTTCCTCCAGTTCCTCAACCGCCAGCTGATCAAGGCCAAGCCCGAGCTGCACAAGAAGACGTTCCTCAAGCCGTTGCACAAGACCGCCGAGTTCTGCTCGACGTGCCACAAGGTGAGCATTCCCGCCGAGCTGAATCACTACAAGGAATTCCTGCGCGGCCAGAACCACTACGACTCTTATCTGCTGAGCGGCGTCTCAGGTCACAACGCGCGGGCCTTTTATTATCCGCCCAAGGCGAAGACGAACTGCTCGCAATGCCACATGCCCACGAAAGCCGCGGACGATGATTTTGGCGCCAAGTATTTCGATCCTGAGAAGTCGAACCAGTTGATGGTGCACAACCACCTGTTCCCCGGCTCCAACACCGGCCTGGCGGCGATCCGTGGCGATAACGAAACGCTCGAGGCCGAGCGCGCGTTCCTTAAGGACAACATCCGGGTTGAAGTGTTCGGCGTGCGGGATGACGCGTCGATCGCCGGTGCGTTCGACGTCGTTCGCCCGACGATCCCGACGCTCGTACCGGGCAAGGATTACCTGCTGGAGGTGGTGATCCGCACGCTGAAGGTCGGTCACCCGCTCACGCAGGGAACGGTCGATTCCAACGAGGTGTGGGTGGACATGCAGGTGGCCGGCGCTGCCGACGACAAGGTGATCGGCCGCAGCGGCGCGATGGGCGCGTTGAACGAGGTGGACCCCTGGTCGCACTTCATCAACGTCTACATGCTCGACCGGGACGGCAATCGCATCGATCGCCGTAACCCGCAGGACATCTTCACGCCGCTCTACAATCACCAGGTTCCACCCGGCGCCGGCAACGTGGTCCACTACCGGCTCCACGTCCCCGCCGACCAGGCCGGGCCGCTGGCGGTGGACGTGAAGGTTCGCTATCGCAAGTTCGACACGAAGTACATGCAGTACGTATTCGGCAAGGACCACGTGAACGACCTGCCGGTGGTGAACATGGCCGCCGATCACGTCGTCTTCCCGATCGCGGCCGCCCGCGCTGCCCCGACCACCGCGCCCGCCGCGCCCGCGGCGGTTGCGGTAGTCGTATCCGCGGCGCCCGCATCACCGACGACCAAGCCCGGCGCGCCGCCTCCCTTCCCCGAATGGCAGCGCTGGAATGATTACGGCATCGGCCTGTTTCTCGAGGGGAGCAGCGGAAGCGAGAAGGGAGAATTGATCCAGGCGGCGGCAGCCTTCGAGCACGTCGCCAGGCTCAAACGTGTGGACGGGCCGCTGAACCTGGCGCGCGTCTACATCAAGGAAGGCCGGCTCGGCGACGCCGTGTCGGCACTACAACGGGCATCGATCGGATTTGACCCGCCGGCCCCGCGCTGGACGATCGCCTGGCTGGCGGGGCTGGTGGACGAGCAGAACGGCCAGCTCGACGATGCGATCCGCGAGTTCCGCAGTATCCTCGAGGACGACTACCCCGAGCTTCACCAGCGCGACTTCGACTTCACGAAAGACTACGAAGTGATCAACGAACTGGGCCGCGCCCTGTTCGAGCGTTCGAAGATGGAGCGCGGCGAGGAGGGGAAGGCGGCGCGCGAGCAGTTCCTCCAGCAGGCCCGCGACCAGTTCGAGCGGACGCTGAAGATCGATTCGGAGAACGTGACGGCTCACTATAGCCTGGCGCTGATCTATCAGCAGTTGGGTGACGCGCAGCAGGCGGAGGCCCACCGCCTCCTCCACGAGCGCTACCGCCCCGACGACAACGCCCGCGACCGTGCGATCGCGATCGCCCGCCAGAACAACCCAGCCGCCGACCACGCCGCCCAGGCCACCGTGATCTACGACCTGCATCGCCCCGGCGCGCCGGGACTCCCGGCCTCCGTGAACGCGGCGGCGAATACTATCTCGGGGAATTGAAAATGCGTGACAACCGCCAAGACGCAAAGACGCCAAGTGAAGAAGAGGCAGGTTGGGTTGAGCCTGATGAGCGTATAGATGCGCTGGCGCACGCGGCGATCGGCGCGGCAATTGAGGTGCATCGAATCCTTGGGCCCGGCTTTCTGGAATCTGTGTATGAACGCGCGTTGCGCGCCGAGCTGAAGCTGCGAGGGATTGCGTTTACCCGGCAAGTACAAACTCGAGTGTTCTACAAGGGCGTAGAGGCCGGTGAATGTTTCCTCGACCTGCTGGTGGAGGGTTGCCTCATTGTTGAACTCAAGACCTGCGAATCCTTTGCCCCGATTCACAAAGCGCAACTGATCTCGTACCTGAAAGCCCACGGCCTGAAACTTGGCCTCCTCATCAACTTCAACGTCCCCCTGCTGAAAGACGGCATCAAACGAGTCATCTTCTCCTGATGAATCTTGGCGTCTTGGCGCCTTGGCGGTTCAAACAGAAATTTCCATGAGCAACCTCACCGAAAAGCCTCCCCTCGATCCGCACGAAGGCGAAGAGACCGTGCATGCTGATGATGCGGTGATCGGGCGGGCGTTTCAGTGGTCGCTCGTCGCGCTGGTGATCATCGCGGCGGGCGCCGTCGTGACCTGGAAGGTGTTGAGCCGTCCCCCCGCGGCGCCACCCTCGAAAATCACGAAATTAATCGCGCCGGCCACCCGGCCGCGCGCCGACGTCGACGCGCCCGCGGCGCGCTTCACGGATATCACTCGCGACGCCGGCATCACCTTCGTTCACAACAACGGCGCCCGCGGGGAGAAGCTGCTGCCGGAGACGATGGGCCCCGGCGTGGCGTTCCTCGATTACGACAACGATGGCCGCCCCGACCTGCTCTTCGCGAACGGCACCTGGTGGCCGGACGATCCGGACCTGGCGACCCGAAAGCCGACTACGCTCGCCCTCTACCACAACGACGGCCACGGCCACTTCACGGACGTCACTGCCGGCTCGGGGCTGGACGTGCCGATCTACGGGATGGGCGTGGCCGTCGGGGACTACGACAACGACGGGAAGGTGGACATCCTCATCACCGGCGTCGGCGGGTGCCACCTCTTCCACAACGAGGGAGACGGTAAATTCAAGGATGTGACGCGCGAGGCGGGCGTCGGCGGCGCGGCCGATGACTGGAGCACCGGCGCCGCCTTCGTCGATTACGACAACGATGGCAAGCTCGACCTGTTTGTCTGCAATTACGTGAAGTGGTCCAAGCCCATCGATTTCAACGTTCACTACACGATCGATGGCGAGCACCGCGCTTACGGTCCCCCCACCAACTTCCAGGGCGCGTTCTGCCGCCTCTACCACAACGACGGTGGCGGGCATTTCACCAATGTCTCGGAAAAAGCCGGCATCCAGGTGCGCAACAAGGACACGCACGTCCCGGTCGGCAAGTCGCTGTCGGTCGCGCCGATCGACCTTGATGGCGACGGGTTCATGGACCTCGTCGTCGCCAACGACACCGTCCAGAACTTCGTCTTTCACAACAAGGGAGACGGAACCTTCGAGGAAATCGGCACGCGCAGCGGCGTCGCCTTCGACCCGTACGGCAACCCGCGCGGCGCCATGGGCATCGATACCGCCCGCCTCCACAACGATCCCGCCATCGCGATCGGCATCGGCAACTTCGCCAACGAGATGCTGGCGATGTACGTCTCCCACGGCGACCCGCTCCAGTTCAGCGATGACGCGATCGCCGAAGGCGTCGGGTCCCCCAGCCGTCTGTCGCTGAAGTTCGGCCTCTTCTTCTTCGACTACGACCTGGACGGCTGGCTCGACCTGCTCACGGCCAACGGCCACCTCGAGCAGGAGATCAACAAGCTCGAGGCCAGCCAGCGCTACGCCCAGCCCGCACAGCTTTTCTGGAACGGCGGCTCGAAGCACACCGGATTCGTCTCCGTCAGCGCCGACAAGGCGGGCGATGACCTTTTCAAGCCGATCGTCGGCCGCGGCAGCGCCTTCGCCGACATCGATGGAGACGGCGATCTGGACGTCGTCCTCACCCAGGTCGCCGGCGCTCCGCTGCTCCTCCGCAACGACCAGTCGCTCGGCCACCATTACCTGCGCTTCAAGCTGATCGGCAACGGCGTCACCACCAACCGCGATGCGATCGGCGCCTGGATCAAGGCGACGGTGGGCGGCCGTACGCTCTGGC
Source organism: Tepidisphaerales bacterium (assembly GCA_038240605.1). Lineage (GTDB taxonomy): Bacteria > Planctomycetota > Phycisphaerae > Tepidisphaerales > Tepidisphaeraceae > JBBSDP01. Next base: position 66,157 of record JBBSDP010000009.1, read on the forward strand.
GGCAGGTGATGCCGACGCGCAGCTACCTCTCTCAGTCGGAACTGCCGGTGACGATCGGACTCGGGACCGCGGAGAAGGCCGACTTGGTTGAAGTGACCTGGCCCGGCCTGCCCAAAGCGCCGCAGCCTTTGTCGAACGTGAAGGTGGATGGGTTGACGGTGGTCGAGCAGGCGAGATAAGAATTCAAGTCCTAAATTCAGTAATCCTTCACATGAGAAGAGGCGGGACGAGGTCTAATAACAGTTAGAGCCCCGTGAATTGCCGAAACTCGTTCAGCAAATCCCGGACGATCTCACCCCGCCTGTTTCGAAACTCGATGAAGCGGAGTTCGATGATGTATTCATCGTGAACGAACGATGATTTCTTCAAGCCCGTGGCGGCGAAATCGGGATTCGTGTCGGGAATTGGGAAGCATCGTCCATCATAGCATTCGCCGGAAACCGGAAAGCACCCAACAATCCCATGTGGCCTTAGCTCAATAACAACCCATGGCCTTTCGTCCGCGCAGTTTTTCCAGGGATGGGTCGCATTGAAAATCTCGAAAGGCTGCATCGGTCAAAGCCCAAAGCCGGACGGGAAGGGGCAGTCCATCCGCTCGGCCGCTTCAGGCGAAATCACGACCCGGTTCTTTCGATACCTCGCTTCACACCCGCCGACCTTTGCGATCCTCTCGTACGGGATGCGGATGGAGGTGCCGGGAACAAAGGTTTGCTCGAACTCGGGAAGCTCATGCGTCTCATTGACGATGGCCCACTTATCCTTCGAGCCGTGCCTGCGAACGATTTCTTCAAGCGTTTCGCATTCCTCCGCCGACAACGCGTCCGTGCCAGGCGATAGCTTGAGGGAAATTCGGAAATCATCAATGTGAATGAAGCGAAAGAGCTTTTCCTGCACCTCGGGATAATCCCCATCCAGCGCGTCCAGCGTTGAGGAGGGAACGGGGCCCTTCTTCATCGCATATTGGTCGTCCCCCGTGATCGGATATCCATGAACAAGAAAATGCTCGCGGTCCGCGAGATAAACCAGCTTCGTCAGCTTGACCTTATCAGTCGGCCCTATCCTGGCCAGAATGTATGCGATTGCCTGGGCGGCGCGGTCAAGATTGAAACGAAAACTAATCATCGGGAATGGTCCTCCCCACGCGGTTTGATTCTATCTCCGCGCCGCGTGGCCTTCAACAAATCCTATTTCTTGCTCGTCAGTTGTCCTCCCACCGACTGGCACAATCCAATGAACGTCTGCTCGGCAACGGAGAGATGTTTTCCGGCGGGGTAGGCGACGCACCACGTGCGCCGCAGCCGTGCTCCGGGGGCGGGAAGTAACGTCAACGACCTGGCGCGTACTTCGGGTCGCGCCACCCACTCGGCGGTGATGCTCACGCCCAGGCCCAGTTTGACGAGTTCCTTGATCGCGCCGATGTCCCCCAGCTCGATCCAGTCGCGCAGCGGGGCGCCCATCTTCTGAAAGTATCGCTCGATAATCCGGAAGGTCGCGCTGTTGCGGTGATAGAGGACCAGTCGCTGATCGGCCAGCTCATCGCGCTTCACCGCGCCAGCGCGCGACCACGGGTGCAGCGGGCTGAGGAGGAACTGCAACTCGTCCTCGAAGAGCGAACGATAGGTCACGTCCGGTTCGCGCTCGGTCCGCACCAGCAATCCCAGATCGATCGATTGCGAACGCAGGAGCGCTGAGATCTGGGGCGAATCGGCCGGGGTGATCGAGAGCGAGTAATCCGCAAAGCACTCGCGAAATTCACGCAGGGCCTCGGGGATGATGAACTGACACGCGGTCGATGTCGCGCCAATCCGCATCCGGCCCAGTTGCGGCCGGGCGGCCTGCTGGACCGCGGACCTGGTTTCCTCCAGACCGGCCACCAGCCGCTTGGCGCGGACCAGCATTTCCTGGCCGGCCGGCGTGAGGGAGACGGCCCGGCCCTGCCGCAGCAGCAATGTGACGCCGACCCCTTGTTCGAGGCGGGCAACCTGGTGGCTGACGGCAGACTGGCTCAGGCTCAGTTGCTCGGCCGCCCGGGTGAAGCTTAAGTTTTCGGCAACGGCGGCAAACACGCGCAGCTGGTGCACATCGATCACGCAGGCTCCATCGAAAAGATGAATCGATCCTATCGGAATAATGAATTGTTTTCACGGCCGCTATTCGGTTATGATGCACTCACGACGCGGCAGGAAGAGGATTGTGGATCGTTGCGTCGGTCCGACTGTGCCGCGCAGGGGTGGGTTACGCGGAGTTCACAGTCGGGCATTCTGTGGAGCGGTGCCAGGCAGGTCAGGCGTGCCCGCATCGATTGCCCGTTCCCCTGCTGTCAGCCGGGGTGACATCCGTATTGGCTTTACTCCCGTACTCGACGCGGCGCCGTTGATCGTTGCCGCGGAGCTTGGTTATTTCACTGAAGAAGGCCTGACCGTCCACCTCGATCAGCAGATCGGCTGGGGTAACGTGCGCGACAAGCTCACGTTCGGCCAGCTTCACGCATCACACGCGCTGCTGGGCATGCCGATCCTCAGCCAGATCGGCGCGGACCATTTTGTCGAGCCCCTCGTCAGCATCGCCGCCCTGGGGAGCGGAGGAAACGCGATCACGATCAGCCGCCGGATTACCTCGGCGGGCGTGAATTCTGCCGCGAGCCTGGCGCGATGGCTCGCGCGGACGAACGGCGCGGACCCGACCTCGCGTCCCCTGTTTGCCCACGTTTTCGGCTGCTCGATGCACCATTACCTGTTGCGCGACTGGCTGTCGGGGGGCGGGGCCGAGCCGGACGAGGACGTGCGCCTGTGCGTTCTCCCACCACAGCAGATGCCCGAGCAGCTGGGCAAGGGATTCATCGACGGGTTCTGCGTGGGTGAACCGTGGAACACCGTGGCCATGCGGGCGGGCTGGGGAAGCATCGTTGCGTTCACGACCGACGTGTTGCCGAGCCATCCGGAAAAAGTGCTGGCGGTTACGCGCCGCTGGCATGAGCAGAATCCCGCCGCCGCCCGCGGGCTGGTACGCGCGACCTTGCGCGGCTGTGCCTACTGCGAGAACGCGGACCACCTGGATCCACTGGCGGAGATCCTCTCCGGCCCGCGCTATTTTGGGCTGCCCAAGGCGCTGCTGCGCGAGAGCCTCCAACTGACGGCCCCCCAGGTCGCAACTCCCATGTTCTAACGCAACCGTTTCGCAGTTTTTCGCCGTCGGCGTCGTTCCCCAGCGTGCGTCATGCGGCGTGGCTGATCGAGCAAATGATCCGCTGGGGCCACCTCAGTCCCGACCTGGACGTGCTGGGAATCGCCCGGCGTTGTACTGAAACCGCCGCTTATCGCGATGCGGCCAGCTCGCTGAACATTCAGTGCCCCGTCGCCGACCTCCCCCCGCTGCCCCTGCGCCACGGCCTCTGGTACGAGCCGGCGCCCAGCGCCTGACGCCGCACAATCGCCGGCGCCCCTGTCTTCATCCCAACCCATCGACCCAGCTCGATTTAGAACGGGCACGCACGTTGCTAAAGCCCCTCCGCCGCCGGCGCGAATCACCAGCCGCGCGCTCGCGGCACGGGATGTAATCACGACGATGAGTCAAGACGGAAGAGCAACACGTATTTCGCTGTTTGATTTCAAGTCTCCTCAAATGCGCGCGTTCCACATGTCGTGGCTCGCGTTCTTCCTCTGCTTCTTCGCGTGGTTCGGGATCGCGCCGCTGATGCCGGTGGTGCGCAAGGAGTTGAAGCTCTCGCCCGTGCAGATCGGCAACATCCTCATCGCTTCGGTCTCGATCACGATCGTGGCGCGAATGTTGATCGGGTGGATCTGCGACCGGGTCGGGCCGAGGATCACCTACACCTGGCTGCTAATCCTCGGGGCGATCCCGGTCATCGGAATTGGTTTCGCGCACAGTTATCAGAGTTTCCTGTTCTTCCGCCTGGCGATCGGGGCGATCGGAGCGTCGTTCGTCATCACGCAATATCACACGTCACTGATGTTCGCCCCCAACATCGTCGGCACCGCCAACGCCACCACCGCCGGCTGGGGCAACATGGGCGGCGGCGCGACGCAGATCCTCATGCCGCTCATCTTCGGCGCGTTCGTCGCCCTTGAGACCGGTCCTGCCCTCGGCTGGCGGGTCGCGATGATCGTGCCCGGCGCGGCCATGCTGCTGTGCGCGATCGGCTACTACCGCTTCACGCAGGATACGCCGCAGGGGAACTTCGCCGACCTTCGTGCGAAGGGAACAGAGATCAGCGGCAAGAAGGGGAGCGCGTTTCTCGAGGCATGCCGAGACAAGCGCGTCTGGGCGCTGGCGGCGATTTACGGCGCCAGCTTCGGCATCGAGATCACCATCCATAACGTCGCCGCCCTCTATTTCACCGATTCTTTCCACGTGGGGTTAAAGGCCGGCGGCTTGATCGTCGGGGCGTTCGGCATGCTGGCGATCTTCGCGCGTTCGCTGGGCGGCTGGCTGAGCGACGTGTCGGCGGCCCGGTTCGGGCTGGCGAGCCGCGGCGCCGTCCTGGGAGTGCTGCTGCTGGTCGAGGGAATCATGCTCGTGATCTTCTCGCAGTCGGCGACGTTGCCGCTGGCGGTCACGATGTTGATCGTCTTCGGGCTCTTCGTGCACATGTCATGCGGCTCGACCTACGCCCTGATCCCTTTCATCAACCGCAAGGCGGTGGGTTCGGTCGCGGGGATTGTCGGCGCGGGCGGAAACGTTGGGGCGATGCTCTCGGGGTTCCTTTTCAAAGGATCCGGCCACTGGGCGGGCTCATTGCTCATTCTTGGCGTGATCGCCAGCGCCTGTTCGCTCTTCACGCTCCTTGTCCGTGTCGAGCCCGATTCTGAACCGTTGACCGCGCCGCGGGGCGCTCGCGCCGGCACCCCGCTCGACGAACAGCCGGCCCTTGCCTGATCTCCCTGTTGTCGCCTGCGTGATCCGGAACTCAATTGTGATCGCGATCGGTGTGTTATGAACGACGCGGACCTGACCGAAGAGCAAAAGAATTACCTCCACGGCTTCGTCGCCGGCAGCGGGGTCCTGCAACTGCTTCCGACATTTGCCGGCACGCTGGGGCTCAGTTTGCACGGCGCTGGCATCGGCTCGGCCTCTGCATCCGGCGCGGCCGCGGCAGCGACGCTCACCTGCCCCGAAGCAATCCATTTCCAGGCGCAGGATCAGCAGACCGCCGCGGGTGGAAAGCTGGTGCCCGAGGAAGTCGCCAAGCGAAAGCGCTTCCCGCTGGACCAGTGGGATGACCTGGCCCGCCACGCCGCCGAAGGACGTTTTCCCAAGGGGACGGACGTCCTGGCTTTCAAATATCAGGGGCTGTTTTACGTCGCGCCAGCGCAGGACGCCTACATGTGCCGGTTGCGCTTTGCCGGCGGCATCCTGCCGAGCTTTCAACTGCGGCGCGTGGCGGACATCGCCGAGTCGTGGGGCGGCGGGTACGCGGACGTCACCACCCGCTCGAACCTCCAGGTTCGGCAGATCAAGGCGCAAGATGCGGTTCGCGTGGTCGAGGCCCTCCACGAAGCGGGGATCGTCAACCGTGGCTCGGGCGCCGACAACATCCGCAATATCACGGGCTGCCCCACCGCCGGCATCGACCCGCAGGAACTGTATGACACGCGGCCGCTGAGCCAGCAGATGCACCACTACATCCTCAATCACCGTGAGATGTACGGGTTGCCGCGAAAGTTCAACATTGCCTTCGACGGGGGCGGCACGATTTCCGCGGTCGAGGACACGAACGACATCGGGTTCTCCGCCGTCCGCGTCGGCGAGGGGAAGATCGATGCCGACGGCAAGCCCGTCGCGCCCGGCGTCTACTTCCGCATGGCGCTGGGGGGAATTACCGGCCACCAGGATTTTGCCCGCGACAGCGGGTTGCTTCTCACGGCCGACGAGTGCGTGCCGGTGGCGGCGGCAGTCGTGCGCGTTTTCATCGCCGAGGGCGATCGGACCGACCGCAAGAAGGCGCGTCTCAAATACGTCCTGGACCGCTGGGGGCATGCCAAGTTCATCGTGGAGACCGAACGGCTTATGCCCGCCCCGCTTCGGCGCTTGGGGCTGGAGCAGTGCGAGCCGCGCCTGCCGGTCGATAAGCACGGGCACATCGGCTTTCACCCGCAATCGCCGGCGGGGTTCTGGTACGTCGGGGTGACCCTGCCGGTCGGGCGGATGCGCGTCGATCAAATGCGCGGGCTGGCGGATATCGCCGACCGGCACGGAAGCGGTTCGATCCGACTGACGGTCTGGCAGAACCTGCTCATCTCCGATATCCCCGCGGAGCGAATCGACGCCGTCAAGGCTGAGATCGAAACGCTCGGACTGGGTTACAGCGCGACGAGCGTCCGCGCCGGGCTGGTGGCCTGCACCGGCGCCGCCGGCTGCAAGTACGCCGCCGCGCACACCAAGCAGCACGCGATGGAAGCCGCCGCGTATCTCGAACCACGGCTGAAGCTCGACGCGGCCGTCAACATTCACTTCACCGGCTGTCACCATTCCTGCGCGCAGCATTACATGGGCGACCTGGGAATGCTCGGCACGCAGGTGGAGGTAGGCGATGACCTGGTCGAGGGATACCACGTATTCGTGGGCGGCGGGTACGGGGCCGAGCAGGGTGTTGGCCGGGAGGTGTTTCACGGCGTTCCCGCCACCGACGTTCCGCTCCTGTTTGAACGGATCCTCCGGTCTTACCTCGAGCACCGTAATGCTCCTGACCAAACGTTTCGCGAATTTATCCGGCGTCATTCCAGTGAGCAGCTTGCGCTGCTGTTCGAAGAACCGGCGGTCACGAGCTGACCGCGCTCGGTGATGCGATGCGGAGCAGAGTCCTATTTCGGAGATATCGATGAGTGCCATTTCAATCCCCATGCTTCCTGACTCGGCGCCGTTCACGCCGTCACAGCGCGCCTGGCTGAACGGATTTTTCGCCGGCATCTTCGGGCGTGCCGCCACTGCGCAAGCGTCCCCCGGCGTGTCCGCCGCCACATCCGTGGCTGTTGCGCCCGCGTCACCCGTCGTCGAAGAGGAGGAAGACTACCCATGGCACGACTCGGCACTCGGCATGGACGAGCGCCTCAAGCTGGCGGAAGGAAAGCCGCGCGAGCGCGTGATGATGGCGGCCATGGCGCAGCTCGACTGCGGCGCCTGCGGCTACCTCTGCAAGACCTATTCCGAGGCGATTGCCATCGGCGAGGAAAAGGACCTGACCAAGTGTGCGCCGGGTGGCCGTGACACCTCCCGAAAGCTCAAGGAACTCGTCGCGGCCGGCGGCGGAACCGTGGTTCCCGTCGCGGACGTACGCGTCAAGACGGCCGCGGCCCCCGCGGCCAAGTTCGGCCGGCACAATCCCTTTCCCGCCCGCCTGCTCAAGTGCGAGAACCTGAGTAAGCCCGGCTCCGCCAAGGAGACGCGCTTCGTGGCGCTGGACCTCAAGGGGAGCGGGGTGAGTTACCGCGTCGGCGACAGCCTCGGCGTGCTGCCGGAGAATTGCCCTGACACAATCGGCTGGATCCTCGAAGCCCTCAACGCCAGCGGAGCGGAAAGCGTCGACACGCCGGGCGGCGTACGCGTCACGCTGCACGAGGCGCTGCTCAAGCACTATTCGCTTGGCAAGCCCACCGATCTGATGCTCGAGCTGCTTATCAATTCCGCGACCGATCCGATCGAATCGGCCCAGCTCAAAGAATTGCTTGCCGCGGACGGGTGCTCGGACGGCGAGGAGGTCCTCGACCTGCTTCAGCGATTTCCCTCGGCCCAGCCGGAACCCGAAGAATTCATCACCGCCCTGTCGCCGATCCAGCCACGGCTCTATTCGATCTCCTCGTCGATGAAGGCGCACCCCGACGAAGTTCACCTCACGGTCGCCACGGTTCGTTACCTCAACGGGCGCGGGCGGCAGTGCAAGGGCGTGGCATCGACATTCTTCGCGGAGCGGATGCGCCCGGGACAGAAGGTGCGCGTCTTCGTGCAGCAATCGCATGGGTTTTCCGTGCCGGAGAATCCCGACGCACCGCTGATCATGGTCGGGCCGGGCACGGGCATCGCACCGTTCCGCGCGTTCCTCGAAGAACGCAAGGCGATGGGCGCGAAGGGGCGCAACTGGCTCTTCTTCGGCGATCAGCGGTCGGACTTCGACTTCCTGTATCGCGAGGAGCTCGAGCAGCACCGGCGCGACGGATCGCTCACCCGGCTCGATACCGCCTTTTCGCGCGACAGTGCCGCGAAGGTCTACGTGCAGCAGCGCATGATCGAGAACGGGAGCGAGCTGTGGTCCTGGATTCAGGCCGGGGCGCACTTTTGCGTCTGCGGCGACGCCAAGCGCATGGCCAATGACGTCGACGAGGCGCTCAAGGCCATCCTGGCGGAACACGGAAAGATGACCGCGGATGAGGCCAAGGCCTACGTGGCGCAACTGGCCAAATCAAAACGCTACCTGCGTGACGTGTATTGATCGCGCCGCGCGAAAGACGCCGAACCAACCTTCATGCGCAAAGATGTCAAGACGCTGTGTCCATACTGCGGCGTGGGATGTGGGCTGATCGCCACGACCGACGGGGAGCGCGTGCTGCGCGTGCGCGGCGACCCGAAACACCCCGCCAACTTCGGCCGCGTCTGCTCCAAGGGCGGGAGCGTGGCGCGGACGCTGAACGTCAGCTCGCGCCTGCGGCATCCCATGACCCGCGAGCGAAGCGGCGACGCCTTCGCGATCACGCCTGTTCCCGCGGCCATCCAACACGTCGCCCGCGGGCTGGAGAAGATCCTCCAGTCGCACGGGCCGGGGGCGATCGGGTTTTACCTCTCCGGGCAGCTCACCCCCGAATCGCAGTACATCGCCAACAAGTTCGCCAAGGCGTATCTGCGGACCAACCACGTGGACAGCAACAGCCGTCTGTGCATGTCCAGCGCGGCGACGGCGATGTCGCTCTCCCTGGGGAGCGACGGGCCGCCAACCGTTTATGCCGACATCGAGCTGGCGGACGCATTCCTTTTCGTTGGATCCAACGCGGCTGACTGCCATCCGGTGACCTTCGAGCGCATTGTCGCGCGGATCAACAAGGGCAAGGCGCGGTGCGTGGTGCTCGACCCGCGTCGAACCGCCACTGCCGAGGCCGCCACGCTGCACCTGCCGCTTCGCCCGGGCAGTGATCTGTCTCTACTCAACGGGCTTCTGCGCCTGTTTCGCGATTGGGGAAAGGTGGACCGCGCGTTCGTCGAGGCGCATACCGAAGGGTGGGCTGAACTGAGCCGTCTGCTCGATGAATATCCTCCGGCCCGGGTGGCCACCGATACCGGCCTGGCCGAGTCACAGATTCACGCGGCCGCTCGCATGCTCGCCGGGGCCGAGCGCCTGATCACTTTTTGGACGATGGGGGTGAATCAGAGCGTGGCGGGAACGCACACCGCCAATGCGATCATCAACCTTCACCTGGCAACGGGCCGTATCGGCAAGCCCGGCGCCGGCCCGTTCAGCCTGACCGGCCAGCCCAACGCGATGGGCGGGCGCGATTGCGGCTATATGAGCCACACGCTGCCGGGTTTTCGACGGGTGGACAATGCAGACGACCGCCGGCAGATGGAATCGGCGTGGGGCCTTTCGCCGGGAACGATCCGCCCTGAGCCGGGCCACGATGTCGTGCGGATGTTTGAAGCGCCGGAGGCGGGCGAACTGAAAGCGCTCTGGATCATCGGCTCAAATCCCGCCGCCACGATGCCCAACCTCGAGAAGGTTCGCCGGTCGATTGCGTCGGCCGAGCTGGTGGTGGTGCAGGACGCCTATTTTCCGACCGAGACGGCGAAGCTGGCGCACGTGGTGCTGCCCGCCGCGGTCAACTTCGAACAGGACGGCACGTTTTGCAACAGCGAACGGCGCGTGACGTTGATGGAGCAGGTGGTGCCCGCGCCCGGCGAGGCGATGCCCGACTGGTGGTGGGTTCGACAGGTGGCGGCGGAAATGGGATTCACGCGCGGGTTGAAGTTTCAGAATGCGGCGGAAATCTTCGACGAGTTCGCCCGCGTCACCGCCGGCCGGCCCAACGATCAGAGCGGCATGCATCATGCCATGCTTCGCGAGCGGGGTCCGCAACTCTGGCCGCATCCGGCGCTCGGGCAGGAAGTCGAACGGCGATATACCGACCACGTCTTTCCCACTCCCTCCGGCAAGGCACGCCTGCTGGCCCGGCCCCACCTGCCGCGTGAGGAATCCCCCTGCCGCGAGTTTCCGCTGGTGCTCACGACCGGACGCACGCTCAACCAGTGGCACATGCGGACGAAGACCGGGCTCGTCGCGCAACTGAATCGCCTCGATCCCGCCCCCTACCTCCAGATTCATCCCGACGATGCCCTGGAACTTGCACTCGTTGACGGCGAGCCCGTGGAAATTCAAAGTCGGCGCGGCGCCGCCCGCAGCGTGGTCCGCATTGACGAGCGGATCGCCGCCGGCACGGTCTTCATGCCGATGCACTGGGGCAATTTGTGGGGGGAGGGCGCATCACCCAATGAGGTCACCAGCGACGCTGTCGATCCCCTCAGCAAGCAGCCGTCCTTGAAATATTGCGCGGTGAACGTCCGACCGTTGCGAAAGCCGGCGACCGAACCGGCGGAAGCGAACAAGCATCTGGAAACGTTGCTGGTCGTCGCCACGCCGTGACCGCGCAACTTATCGCGGCTTCTTCAACAGCGCTTCCTGCTCGGATTTGATCGAGGCCAGCGCGTGCTGGGCATCTGACAGTTCACGCTGGGCGGCGGTGACGGTGGGATCGGTAGACGAGGCCGACGCGATCACCTTCTGTAGCGCAGTCTTGGCATCGAGCACGCGCTTGCTGGCGGCCACCAGCGTCTCGCTGCCGGGACCACTGGTGTCGCGCACCGCAGCGAGGCCCGTCTCGGCAGCAGTCACCTCCGATTTGGCGGATTGATATGCCGGCTGGGAAGACAAACCCGCCACGATGGATTTTTGCACCGCATCGAGTTTTGCCTTCGCCGTTTGAACCGCGGCCTGCGCCGTTTCGGCCCGCGTGCGCAGCGCGGCCAGCGTTGACGGATCAGGACGGAGCGGCGCCGACGTGCCGGGAATCGGATTCGACGGCGCGAGGTTGTTGTTCTTGGGGATCGAAGATTCGGGCGTGCCGGGCGCGTTCACGTCGAAGATCGACCCGTGGCCGACCGATCCGCCCGAATCGCTCGGGCCGCCACCTGATACGCCGTCTGGGGGAGATGGCCGATGGCCCGACGCGGTTGCGCCGCCGCCCGTCGTGCCATTTCCGTTCGTCGCGCCGGCGGGCGCGCCGTCCGCGCGCCAGGAATTAATCCATCCGGTGACGCGCGGCCCGACGCCATCGGCACGTCCTGAGAGCATCAACCCGTATCCGGCCGCCGCCAGGCAGACGATCGTCGCGACGATCGGCAGCACGCGACCGGCGTGACCGATCAAGATCGCGCCGAGAAACCCGAGGAGGCCGATCGCCGCGCCTACCACGCCGATCGTGACCGGGCCCACGCCACCCAACGATACCCGTGTCGCCAGCAGGGCGACAACGCCGGCGATGAGGGAAAGACATCCGAGCAGGCTGGTTTTACGGCGGCGATTGGTTGACATCTTAAGAGTGCTTACCGGGAATCGGGCGGCAGAGTTCGTTGCGCGCGAGCGAGAGCGGCCGCAATCATTCCTCTTCCACCTTCGGCTTGTATTGCGACATCACCTGTTGCTGCACCTGTGGGGGGACGGGCTCATAGTGGCTCAGTTCCATCACGAACGAACCTTGTCCGCCGGTCACGCTCTTGAGCTGCGACTGGTATTGCATGACTTCCGAGAGCGGGACCTTCGCCTTCACCTGCGCCATTCCGCCGGGGAGGATATCGGTGCCCTGGATCCGGCCGCGTTTGCCGGAGAGATCGCCGGTGATCGTGCCGACGTTCCCCTCGGGAACGGTGACCTCCATGTTGACGATCGGCTCGAGCAGGACCGGGTGCGCCTTGAGGAACGCATCCTTGAAGGCGAACTTGCCCGCGGTCTTGAACGCGACTTCCTTGCTGTCCACAGGGTGATGCTTGCCGTCGTAGACGATCACCTTCACGTCCTGCACCGGGTAACCGGCGATTACCCCGTTCTCGACTACTTCGCGCACGCCCTTCTCGATGGCGGGGACGTACTGGCCCGGGATGGTGCCGCCGAAAATTTCATCGGCGAACTCGAATCCCTTGCCGCGCTCCGTGGGTTCGATGCGCAGGAAGACCTCGCCGAACTGGCCGGCGCCGCCGGTCTGCTTCTTGTGTCGGTGATGTCCTTCGGCGTTGGCGAGGATCGTCTCGCGGTAGGCGATCTTGGGGGGCTTGGTGTCGACGTGAAGCCCGCGGTTACCGAGCTTCTCGAGGATCAGCCGCAGGTGCAGCTCGCCCAGCCCGTTGATCACGACCTCGTGTGTCTGGCGATCGTGTCCCCACTTGAACGTCGGGTCTTCCTCGGCCAGCTTCGCGAGGGCGCCGGAGATCTTCTGCTCGTCTCCCCGCGCCTTGGGCGTGACGGCGAGACCGAACATCGGCGTCGGATAAGTCAGTGGCTTGAGGTGAACTGAATCCAGCGCGTGATCGTCGTGAAGCACATCGCCGGTGTGGATCTCGTCGATTTTGGCGACGGCGCCGATATCCCCGGCGAGGATCGCGTCCGCCTCGCGGTGCTCCTTCCCCTGGAGGTGGAAGACGTGCCCGAGCTTGAGCGATTTCTTGGAGTGGCCGATGTAAACCTGCGTGTTCCCCGCCGCTTTCCCCTGGTGCACGCGGAAGATCGCCAGCTTGCCGACGAACGGGTCCGTCGTCACCTTGAAGACGTGGGCGAGCAACGGCTTGGCCGGGTCGTTGTGGTATTCGAACGGACGTTCCGCCGTCCCCTCGCCACTGAGGAACGGGCGCGGGTTCCCCTCTTCGGGGCTGGGGAAATGGCGGGCGATCGCGTCGAGCAGCTCGGCGATACCCACATCGTTCCGGGCGTCGGCAAAGAGGATCGGCACGACGTGCCCCTCGTCCATCGCCCGCTCGAAGGGGGCGTGCAGGGCCTCGTAGTTGGGCTCTTCGCCACCCAGGTATTTCTCCATGAGCCCTTCGTCCATCTCGACGATCTGGTCGAGGATCGCGGTATGCGCCGTTTCGACCGCGGAGAAATCGCTGTCGCCTTGTTTGTTGAGCAGGCACTCGACGATCTTTTTGCCGCCGCTCGACGGCAGGTTGATCGGCAGGCATTCGTGGCCGAACATTTCCTGGATCTGCGCGACCAACCGTTCCAGGTCCACCTCAGGCATGTCGATCTTGTTGATCACGATCGCGCGGGGGAGGTTGCGGCTTCGGGCGGCTTCCATGATCCGCCGGGTCACGACCTCGATCCCGTGCTGCGCGTTAATGACGACGAGCACCGTCTCGACCGCCGGCAGGCAGGCGATCGCCGCTCCGACCAGATCGGGCGAGCCCGGCGTGTCGATCAGGTTGATGCGCTTGCCCTGGTGATCAGCGTGGAGGATCGAGGAGAAGATCGAGTGGCCGTGTTCCTTTTCTTCCTTCTCGAAGTCACTGAAGCTCGAGCCGTCGAGGACCGATCCACGGCGGTTGACAGTGCCGCTCTTGAAGAGCAGCGCATCGGCCAAGGTGGTCTTTCCGGACCCGCCCTGTCCGGCCAGGAGAACGTTTCGAATGTCCGCGGTGGTGTAACGGGGCATGGGATAGGGTTCCTCTCGCTCTCGCGCGATCCGTCAGAAATTCGGCCAGCGGCGCAGAAGACAGGGAGCACGACCACTCCCAGCAACGGGCCGTCGGCTAAGGCGTTCAGTATAGATTGCGCAAAGGCCTGAGCAAGCTGAAGAAGTGTCCGACATTCCTGTCGGCTACCTTTCCAGTAGGGCGGACATTCTTGTCGGCCGCGTGTTGGGAAGCGGAGGTGGACCCGCCTCCCGAGGCGGCACGCACTCGACATTTGTGTACGAGGAGAACGCGTCCGTTCGGTGGGCGAGTACACCCGTACTCACGGCCGCGTGGCAGACAGGAATGTCTGCCCCACCAAAGAAGGCAATGATCTGCCCTACCAAGGCAGGCAGAATGCCTGTCCTACTGAAAAGGGCCTTCATCGCTCACTCCGGCTTCGCTTTTTCCCCCGATCGAGCGCCGCCGGCGCGTTGGCGGATTCGGTCGCGTAGGGCGCGGCCGAGCAATCCTGCTTGCGCGGAGCGATCCACTTCAAGCTGGAAGAAGACCAATGCCATCTCGTCGGCCGTCTGCTCGCCCCAGCGCACTTCCCTTGGCGGCGTAGTGGGGTTGCGCGGGTTGTCGGCGGAATTGTCGTAGCGGTACTCGAGGTTCACGCGCGTGCCGCGCGGGATCTCCATGGGCTTCACATACTGGTACTGCTCCTGCCAGTCCCACCTGGGGATCCAGATGAGCGGCTGCTCGGTGCCGTTGGGGAACGTCGCGGTCACCTTGATCTCTTTGCAGAGCAGGTGGGCGTGCGGAATGATCCCGGTGAGGCGGACGTCGGAAGGAACGATGAACGAATCGCTGATGTGGTAGTTGGCGTCGCCGGCGGGGATGTCGATGCGGTGCGTCCCCTTGGGGATCGTGATCAGCAGCTTCTGCGGCGGCAACTTGTGGAAATAAAGCCCCACCATCGACTGCTCCACCTCCGGCTTACCTGTGGGATGGAAGTGCGTGTGAAGGATCAGGTCCGAATTCTTCGGCACCTTCCGGCCAACGCCATCAGACAGGAAATGGGGCAGCGCGCCCGGCGCCCATCCGCCCAATCCGCCGGACGGCACGAAGCCCGGGCCGCCGACGCGCGCGTAGCCGGGTTTATCGGGGCTGCGCTCTTCCAGGCCGCGGGCGGCACCCGAGCCATCCAGGTAGAAGAGCGAGTGGTGGACGATGCGCGGGTTGCTGGGGCGAAACTCGATGGCGGAGACGTACTTCGTCTCATCCAGGTTCAGCGGGATCACGAATACGCGGTAGACATCGCGCGAGGCGTCGGCGGGCAGCGTGAACGGCTGCGGCATCTTTACTACCAGGTCCGGCTCGCCGAGTGTCCAGCCGGAGGCGAACTTGGGCGCGGCGGGCAAGTCGGCTGGATCCCCTTCGGGCCGCCCCGCCTTCACCCAGGCCGTGATCGTGGCGATCTGCGCATTGGTCAGTTGTCGCACGCCGGCCAGGTCGCCAAAGCCGACCTTCGCCTTCCAGGGCGGCATCGTCCGATCGGCGGTGAGCTCCGCGATCTCCTTCGCGTGCTTGCGCGCCTCGGAATAGGTGAGCAGTGAAAACGGCGCGACCTCGCCGGGGCGATGACACGAGGCGCACTGGCTGAAGAGGATCGGCGCCACGTTATGATTGAAAGTCACGGACCCAACAGCGGACACCGGCGCGGCCGGCGTCTTGGGAGTGGCGTCGGGTACGCTTGCCCCGCTGGCGTAGCGTGCGCCGCCCGTGGAGAGCGCGACCATCATCGCCGCAATGGCCGCGACGCCGCCCAGGCTCATCTTGAAAACGTTTGGCATCAGGATTCCCTCATCACGTGCTGATCGAACAACCGACGGCCGGCGTCACCGGATTGGGCACGGGACGTCCATCGAGGACGGCTTCGATGGCGTCGCGCAGGTCATGCGAGCGCGGCTCAAAGCGACGGTGGCCCAGCGAAACGTAGAGATCGTCAATCCGGCCGTGGTAGAGCAGCGCTCCGGCGCCCCCCAACACCGCCGCTTCGGGCGTGACGCGGATGCTAAGCGCCTGTGCAAGTTCGTGCCGCGGATCGAGAATCACGGGACAGGTGAGGCCGTACGCCTCCGCATGTTTCCGGGCCTCGGCGGCAGTGACGTCGACGTCGACGTCCACCAGGTAAAACTTCACGCGGCGATTCTCGTACGCAGCGCGGAGTCGGTTGACTTCCGGCGCATACGCATTGGAGATCGGACACTCGATGCCGATGAAGATCAACACCACCGCTCGATCGTCACCCAACTCGAATGGAAGCGCCGTCCGATTTGGCAATGATGCCGGGGATCCGTTTACCGAAAGCGACGTTGATGGCTGCTGAGGTTGCGACCGCCCAGTATACGAAGCCGCGCACGCGAACCCCACGCAGGCCACCAGACAGGCGGTCCCCGGGATTGCCTGGCGGCCGAGCCGGAATGCGTACTGAACGTTCCACATCTGTACATCCACCAACGCTGCGACAGGGCTAATTATTTCTTGCCGCGGGTGGGTGCGGCGAGCGCTGCCGGGGGTTTAGGCGCGGCAGTCAACGGCTTTCGGAAAACGCCCGGGGCGAGTATCATAACCGCCTCAACGTAACGCTTGCGCGGAACCCGCGACGATGTGCGGTCCGCACAAGCCGCGCGAGCGATCTGGAGCTTCTCGTATGCCGAAAAATGCTGCGGCCGCGCTCAAGGCGGCACGTTCTGTTCTGCAAAAACCGACCGGCCTCGATTCCCTGCTGGAGAAGGTCCGACTGAAGGACCGCGCGCACATCGAGCGTCACCTGACGGCGTGCGACGCCGAAGGTGACCCGCGGCACGGACAGGTGTGGCGTCGGATGGCCTGCTCGCTGGGAACGCTGGCGCCGCTGGCGATCCAGATGGTCGGCGAGGGGGCGATGCAGTTCTTCGTCGCCGACGGGAAATATCGCATGCAGGCGTTCGCCCTGGAAGACGTGCGCGACGGCGCGGTCCACGTCTACCTTCCCGATACGCTGGCCGAAGCCCAGAAGATGGGCGTGCTCCTCCCGCCGCCACGAGGCGCCGCCACCACCGACGAAGAAGGCCCGCGCGAGTACGGACTGGCCGGCAAGAAGGGTGGAACGCTCCTGATCGAATCCCTCTCCGCCACCAACAGCCCCAACCCACCCGCTCACATGAAGAACATGCTGGGCTGGAACCGCAAAGCGCTGCGCGTCTCACTCCCCAACGCCGCCACCGACGCCCAGATCGAAGCCACCGAAGACTTCTGCGCGCTCGCCGCCCAGAAGTGGGTCGCCTCCGCCGCCAAGACTGAATCGGCATAAGACAAAATCAGAATTTGCCGCCAGGACGCCAAGCGTGCAGGAATGTTCCCCTGCTTTCTTGGCGCTTTGGCGTCTTGGCGGTTTCAACTTCTCACGGATGGCCGGGCGGGAGGAAGGAGCCTGGGCCGCCGCCGCCGGGAAACGACGGGGGCGACGGGGGCTCGATTTTCTTCGTCTTGAAGTCGCCTTCGAGGTCTTTGAGGATCGCGCGGTCGACCTCGAAGACGAGGTCGTTGTAGATCGCGATCAGCTTGGCATCTCCACCCGGATCGACGAAGCGAATGCTGTACTCCGCCGGCCCGCTGTTGGGTCCGGGGCCGGCGGTGATCGTCAGCGTGAAGGTGCCGGCGGGCTGAGTGGTGGCGAGCTTTTCCAGGTACTTCTCGGCCTTCAGGGGATGGAATGCGTCGAGCAACGTCTTCACCTGCCCTTCTTCGGCATCTCCCTCACCGCCGCTGCGAAACACCCACTTCGACGCCGGCTGGGCCGGGAACGGCGGCACCTCTGGAAGCGACAGCGGGCGCGTGGCGGGCGTGGAGGCGGTCAGCGGTTGCGTGGCCGGCTCTGTCGTCGGTCGCGTCGTCGGAACAGTCGTGGGCGCGGCCGCGGGACTGGCGGCGGGCTCAGTCGATGGCCCGGCGGCCGAGGGAGTCGGGTGCGAGGGAGTGGGTTGCGTCGTGGGTGCGGTCGTGGGTGCGCTCGCGGGCGCAGTCGTCGGCGACACGGGCGGCGCCGGGAGCACGGGGCCGAGGATGCGGCTTTCCTTCCGCCGGGCAATCGTGAACGTGCGCTGCTCGGCGGGCTTCGTGGTCGGCTGGGTCGTTGATGGGCGATCGATGTGAACGCTGATGCTTTCGACTCGGTCTGAATCGACGTCCATCACCTTCTTGTCGCGGAGGTCCAGCGCGGTCTTGTTGAACGTATCGAGGGTCGAGGCGGGAACAGTGGCGATCGGTCCGTCATCGACCTGGGCGAAGATCTCCGTGCGAGGAACGTCGGCATAGTCACCGAGTTTGAGCCGTGTGCCGGCGGGACGCGTGGTCGGCGATGTCGAAGCGGTCGTGGGCTGGGTGGCCGGGGCCTCCGTGCTGAATTCCACAACGGCTTTGGGCTTCACCAGGCCGGTGTCCTGCGCGGTGTAACCTTCGGGGAACTTGTGAGCGGTCAGGCCGCTGAGCCCGAAGAGCACGTCCGACACCGCCGCCGAGTCAGCCGGCATCTTCCGCGGCTCGACGACTTCCCAGTCGGCGGCTGGCTTGATGAGCCGGAGCGTCTGATCCTTGTGCGTCAGCGAGAGCTGCCGCACCTGATCGGTCGAGAGCGTGACGAGGCGCGTCCGCCGGTAGGAATCCGGCTTCTTCTCCAGCTTCGCATAGATCGAGCTGTTCACGATCTGCGGCTTGTCGCGCCCTTCGAGCATGACGGCGAGGCTGTCTCCGATCTGCGGCTTGTCGCCGGCCATGACCTTCGTGGTCTTGCCGTCCTTCGTGGTGATCTGGATCGTGTACGACGGGTGATCGAGGCCGAGCGATGCCTTCTTGTCCGCATCCAGCTCGCCTCGGGTCTGAATGGCGACGACGTCGCGGACGAGGTCGTCCACCTGGTAATTTTCGGCCATGGACTGGAACGGCTCGACCATCTTCCAGTCGGCGCCGGAGCGCTCGAACGTGACCGGCTTGCCAGACGCCGGCACGATCGAGAGGCGCTGCACGTCTTCGGGCTTGACGTCGATCAGCTTCTTCGCGTCGGCGAGGGATTTTTCAGGCGTCGTCGTCTCGGACTTTGGCCGCGTGACGAAGAGGTACGCGCCGATCCCGGCGAGGACGATGAGCAGGACGATGGTGGTTTTGAAATTCATTGCGGTTCGGCTTGATTCGCCTCGGAGGACAATTAGCTTCGCCGCCCCATGTAGACGAACAGCCCGGCGGCAACGACGCAAAGGGGGAGGATGACCAGCAGCACGCCATAGCGCCAGAAGCCGAGCGCGGCAGCGCTCATGTTGTCGATACGGCTGACGTCCATGGCGGCGGGGCTGATCGAGATCATGGGGTCCAGGTGCGCCAGCCAGAAGAAGCTGTTGGCGGCCAGTTCGCCGTTGCCTGGGAACTGGGCGACGAAGTGCCGCGCCTTCTGCGACGCGGCCATGTCCGGCACGCGGAGGTATTGCGTGACGAAAATCGCATTGCCGAAGACGACCAGGCGGCCGCCCCCCTTCTTCTCTGATGCGGCGCCGGTGTCGATGGGCGCAGCCAGGTCGGTCCCCTTGTGAAACGTCGGGGTCACCTCGCCGCGGAGCACGCCCTCGAAGTCCTGGACGGCGCCCCAGACCGGCACGCCGGGCAATGCCTTGTCCAGCGGGATCAGCGGGCGGACGGTATAGCCGGCGCGCTCGCTGGTGCGAACGACGAGCGGCTGCACCATCACCGATTCCAGGTTCTTCAGCGGGCGGGTGATCGCGTGGTCGCCATACTCGCGGACGAAGAAGATGAACGGCTGCTGCGCCTCGACGCGCTCGATGTTGTCAGTGGGGCTGCCGGCGCCGAGCTGGATCGGCTGGTGGACCCCCGCCGCCTCCGGATGCAGTTCGATGCCCCAGGGATCCATGACCGACTTCAGCGAATCGGCCTGCGGAAAGAAGAGGACCAGCGCGGAGCCGCCGTGGTCGAGGTGATCCTTGAGCTTCGGCCCGATCTGCGGCGGCGGCATCCCTTCCTGGCCGGCCGGCGCATCGAGCACGACCCAGACCGCGTCCTTCATCTCTTCGTCGGTGGGATCGGGTGGTCCGGGCGGCATTTGCTGCTGCATCCGCTGCTGCATCGCCCACTGGCCCGAGAGGTCCTTCTCCAGCACGTCGAAGTTGTACTGCCGCATCCGCTCGGCGATCTCGGCGAAGGGGCCGGGTGCCTGGAAGAGCGGGATGCCGGGGGTCGTCAACGGCGGCCCGCCGGGACGGATGAAGACCAGCTTCGGCTTCTTGTTGTTGATGAGGGAGTAGATGGCGGCGGTGACCTGCTGCTCGCCGGCAAAGCGCGGGCGGAGCGTGCCGTTCACCAGATTCTTCAGCTCGGTATCGGTCGGCCAGACCTGGCTGTGGGAGAGGATGCGCCAGTCGGTCGGCCCGAGTACGAGGATCGGGTTCTCCACCTTCAGCGCCTGTTCGAGCTGGTCGACGCGCAGCTCGCCAAGCTTTCTCGAATGATCGATGATCTCGTCGGAATCCTTCTTGAGCTGCTGGTAGACCGGCGCGCTGCTGGCCATGTACTTGCGGACCGGCTCGGGGACCTGCTTGTTGTCCTTGTATTTCTCGAAGAGGTTGCCGATCGCCTCGGCGTTCTTGCCGAACGCCGTCATCTGATCGACGACCGCGTTGGTCGCGGCCTTCCAGTCCGGATACTTGCGGCCGCGTTCCTGCTCGACGGCGTCGTGCGTCTCGGTGAGCGAGCGGAGCTGCGCCGTCTTGATGTAGCGGACGACGTTGCTCTCCAGCCCCGGAATTTCCGCCCCGTCATCCCCGCCAAGGGCGGATGCCCCGGTGAGTTTCGCAATCGCGGCCGACTGATCGGTCAGCGTCTGGGACATCTGCTTGTAGCGCTTGTCCCACTCCGCGAGGAAATCCTGGTATCCCTTGATCGAGTTGCCGTAATCGTGCACGAGGCGGTCGTGCAGCTTGGCGAGCTTGTCGCTTTCGTTGACCGGGTCGATCACGATCAGGTCAGTGTTGATGCCCTTGCGGTGATACTCCTCGAGCAGGTCGGCAACGGTCTGCGATTCGTCCAACGGGTTGGCGATCTGCGGCTCAGAGTCATCGCCCGAGGCACGCGCGGCGGCGGCGGCGGCGGTCGCGCGGTTCGTGCGCGTGTAGAGGCTGACCAGCGTGATACCCGGGCCGCCGTTGGGGCTCTTGGGGATCTCCTTGATGACCGTGAGCGTCTGCGGCTTGAGGCTGTAGACGCCGTTCGATGTCGTGTCGATTCGTGCATCGTGGCGCTGCGCGATGTAAACGAGCAGCGCCGAGATCACGACGATCAGGATGATCGCCAGCGCCACGTTGGCGCCATATTTCACCCAGCGTTGCGATTGGGTCTCCGGCGTGAAGCCGGCTTGAACGGGAGCGGCTTGGTCGGTCATTTCCAACGCCTCGATTCCAACACTTTCACCGTGACGAAGAGGAACACGAACGTGGCCAGGACGAAGAAGACGATGTTGCCGGTGTCCAGCACACCCTTGCTGAAGTCGGTGTAACGCTTGAAGACGGCCTGATCGATCGTGATGCGGGCGGCGCGCGGCAGGTTGGCCACGCTCCCGACGTAATAGGGCAGGATCGTGATCAGGGCGAGGATGGCCGCCGACGTCACCGCCGCCACGATCTGGCTGCGCGTCAGCGACGAACAAAAGAGCCCGACCGAGATGAACAGCGCCCCGACCAGGATGACCCCGAGGTAACCGCTGAGGATCGGCCCGACATCGGGGTGGCCGTAGATCGAGAGCATCACGACATAGATGAGCGTCGGGGTCAGCAAGACCGCGAGAAGCCCGAGCGAGCCGAAAAACTTGCCGAGGACGACGTCCGACTCGGCGATCGGCGCGGTCATCAGCGTTTCCATCGTGCCGCTCGCCCACTCCTGCGCGAGCAGGCTCATGCTGAGGATCGGGACGATCAGCACCAGGAACCAGATCATCCAGTCAAAGATGTGCCGCATGGCGGCGGGCTGGCCCGGCTGGAAGTCGATGAAGAACGTGACGCCGGTCGCGACGAGGAACAACGCCATCGCCACGTAGGCGATCGGCGAATAGAAGTAACTTCCGAGTTCCCGTCGGGCGATGACGTGAGCGCTGCTCATGCCTCACCTCCGACGCCCGCGCCCGTCGCGGCCGATTCAGCGGTCTTGGCCATGGCTTGATTGGCGGTAACCTGCACGAAGAATTCCTCCAGCGTTGCGTGTTCCAGGCGGATCTCGCGAAGCGGCCAGCCGTTGCCGATCACCGTGCGAGCCACTTCTTCGCGAATATCGTGTGACGCCTTGGGCTCGACCGCGGCGGTGACGAAGTGCTGGCTGTCGCCATTCTCCAGGACCTCCACCTTCCGTACCCCGCTGACGCGCGAGAGCACGTTCTTCACCTGTTCGGCGGGGCCGCGGCATTCCACCAGCACGCGCGCCGCCAGCCGACGGCTCGCCCGCAGCTCTTCGGGAGAGCCCTGCGCGACGATCCGTCCACCGGCAATAATGATCGCCCGATCGCAGCTCGCCTCGACCTCCGGCAGGATGTGGGTGGAGAGAAGCATCGTGTGCTGCCCGCCGAGGTCCTTGATGAGCCGTCGCGTCTCGCGGATCTGCGTGGGATCCAGGCCCACGGTCGGCTCGTCGAGGATCAGCACCGCGGGGTTGTGCAGCAGGGCGTCGGCGAGCCCGACGCGCTGGCGGAACCCCTTCGACAAGTGACCAATCACGCGGTTGCGCACGCTCTTGAGCCAGACGCGGTCGATCACGTAATCGATGCGTTGCCGGCGTGTCTGGCGATCCATCTTGCGGAGCCGGCCGCGGAAATCGAGGTATTCCTCGACCTTCATCTCGGTATAGAGTGGGACATTTTCCGGCAGGTAGCCCAGCGCCTGGCGAACCTGCTCGGACTGGTGAAAGATGTCGAACCCGTTGATCGTCGCCCCACCGCTCGTCGGCGGCAGATAGCAGGTCAGCATGCGCAGCGTCGTGGATTTGCCGGCGCCGTTGGGGCCGAGGAATCCGACGATCTGACCCTTGCCGACCTCGAAACTAATGTGATCGACGGCCAATACGGGGCCATACGATTTGGTGAGCTGACTGACAGAAATCACTGATTAACCTCCGCGCGACCTCAACCGTTGATCAGTCCCGCCGCTCCGACTCGCCAGGGATGAGCCAAAGGCATGATACGGCGCGTCCTCCCTCCTGGTGTCGCGCGCGTCCGGGTTCTCGCTGACTCCATCCCGACGCCATGCCTCAGTGCCGCTACTCTACGCCAAGACGAGCGTTGAGTGGTAAATCCACGCCCCCAGCCTGTCAAGCGGGAGCGGCGTGTCAGTTCCTCATGCGCGGCGCGGCAAAAACGTTGCATTCGGTCATGCAAACCTGGCGAAGTTTCCGCTCGCGTCGGGGCTCGGGGGTCTCCGACACAGCGTCTGCCGCCGTCAAGTCATCGATCAACCCCCGTTGCCGATAAGAGGACAAGAGGCGACGCTGTCAGCGGCGCGCCCCTGGAGTATTGTTGAGCGGGCAACCATCCCTTCAAAGCACCCCCCTTCCCGCGACCGATAGCAACGGCATCTCATCGCGCACGGGACCAATTTCGCTCCTGCTCAACGGAACGGTCGCACAACGGCTCTGGATCGGCGCCGCGTGCGTGGCCCTGTTCATCGCCACCATCGCGACTGGCTACTGCATCGCCTCCAAGCCTGGCGAAACCAAGACGATTGGCCTCGACTTCATCGCCTTCTACACCGGCGGCACCTTCGTTCGTGAAGGACGCAGTAAAGAACTCTACGACTTGAAGTCCGTCCAGCATTTCCAGCACGACCTGGCGCAACAGAACGGCGTGGACCTGGGCAGCGCGATCGGCCCCTACTGGAACCCGCCGTTCTACGCCTGGATCTTCGTCCCCCTCTCGAAACTGCCGTACCTCACGGCCCTGCGTCTGTGGCTCTGGCTCAACGTCGCCTGCGCCGCCCTGGCAACCGCTCTGCTGTGTAGAGTGCTCGCCCGACAGACGCGTCCTCATTCATTGAAAGTTGAACGTTGGGCGTTGGACGTCGCACGTTCGCCCGACCCGCTCACGAAGACATCAGATACTCAACGTTCAACCCTCAACGTTCAACGTTCAACATTCAAGTTTTGGGGCCTCGTTCCCGTGCTCCTTGTGTTGTCGACGCCCTTCATCCATGCGTTGAGCCATGCCCAGAACACGTGTACGTCGCTGCTGCTGCTGACGCTGGTGGTGCTGGCATGGCGCGCGGAGCGCGGCCTGCTCGCGGGATTGCTGGCGGGACTGCTCCTCTACAAGCCGCAGCTTGGCGCGATCCTCATCGCGGTGCTGGTGGTGACGCTCGGGTGGCGGCCGCTGGTGGGCATGTTCGTGACGGCGGGGCTGCTGGGCGTCGTCACGCTGATTACGTTGCCGGGCACGCTGGGGCTGTGGCTGCACAAGATGCCGGCCAACCTGCATTTCGTGATCGACCAGACGCCGTATCTCTGGGAACGGCACGTCACGCTCAAGGCATTCTGGCGGCTACTCCTCCAGGGGACGGGCGCGGGCGATCCGGCCGGATCGGTCCGCGTATTGACGCTGCTCACGTCGGGCGTGCTGGGTGTTGCCCTGCTCTGGGCGGCGGTGCGATCACGACATTCCGCGCGTTCGATGCCGCGCGATGGGACGCGGTTCGATCGGATCGTCGCGGCGACGATCGTCTGCACGCCGCTGGTCATGCCCTTCTTCTTTGACTACGACCAACTGTTGCTGGCGGTGCCGGCGGTGCTCTTCGCCGCGGAACGCTTGCGGTCACGGAACACTCTGTCAGGTGCAGCGAATACCGGCTCCCGCCGCGATCGTTGGGTGATGGGTCTCTGGGCCTGCTGGTACGGCTGGCTCATGATCAACCCGGACGTCGCCACCCACACGCGCCTGAACCTGACCGTGCCGCTGCTGGCGGGAGTTGCCAGCCTGCTGGTGGCGCGAGCGGCCGAATCCCGCACGTCGAACCGGGTCAACAAAGCGCCGCAAACGGAGACGCTTGCAGTTGCTGCCTAAGCGTTCGCGCCGGCCGTGCCATGAAAGCCCCTGACGACAACCTGACGGGACGTGCAAGCCGCCGGGTTGCCCACCGACTTCGGCTGGCGGGCCTGGGGTTGGCAACGTTCGTCGCCATCGTCGTGATTGCCGCGGTGGTTCAGCGTTTGAATTCTCATGATCGCCGACTTTCTCAGGGGCACGATCTGCTCCCATCCTACGCCGCCGGCGAGTTGGTGCGGACGGGACACGCGCGGGAGTTGTACGACCTGCCGGCGATTCAGGCGATCGAGGCACGGACGGCGCGCGATGCCGACCTGCAAATGGATTCGCGCTATGGGCCGTGGCTCAACCCCCCCTTCTTCGCGCTGATGTTCGCGCCGCTGTCGGCATTGCCGTATCGCACCGCGGCCGCCTGCTTTCTCGCGTTCAACATGTCGCTGCTGATCGCTTCCGTCTGGATGCTGATTCGGATGCTTCGGCCGGTTGAAACTGACGTCCTGGGACATGGGCGAGGCGCCCGTGCTACGTTTTGGGAACATGGGATTCTGATCCCGTTGCTGTTCCTGACGAGCATGCCGTTCTGGCAAGCGCTATGTCATCAGCAGAACACGTTTTTGTCCCTCTTCCTGCTGTGCGCCGCAGTCACCTGCTGGCGAAGTGAACGCCTGTTTGCCGCCGGCCTCTTTGCTGGGTTGCTCTTCTTCAAGCCACAACTTGCGGCCGTGTTCGCGGTCGTGCTAATCGGCTTCCTCGGCTGGCAGGCACTGGCGGGCATCGCGGTCAGCGGCGTGGTCCTGCTGGCGATCAACCTGCTGGTCCTGCCGGGAACGCTGGGGGATCTCCTTCACAAGCTCTCCCCAATCCTGCACGGGCTACAGACCGATTCACATTACAACTGGGGCCGGCAGGTCACGTTCATGGGGTTCTGGCGGCTGCTCATTCAGGGCCACGGCGGAGGGGAAACGGCGCTGATCGTGAAGCTGCTGACGCGCTCGTGCTCGGCGGCGACCGCGTTTGCCCTGACGCTGGCGGCGGTCGATGCATCGCGCGCTCGGCAATCTTCTAACGGGCCGGCGTCTGGACGCGCTCGTGACCGCCTCATCACCGCCGCCATCGCCTGCATGCCGCTGCTCATGCCGTACTACATGGACTACGACCTCACACTCCTGGCAGTGCCGGCGGTCCTGTTCGCGGCCGACTGGATCGCGCGCGGCCATGCCGCGGCAACGCGGGCGGATCGATGGTTGCTGGCCGCGTGGGTCGTCCTGTTCGTAGTCACCGCCTTCAATCCCGGATTTTCCGGACAGACGCGCTTCAACCTGACTGTGCCCGCACTCGTTCTTCTGGCAGGCGCGTCGATCGCGCGATGCAGGACGCCGGGCGTTGCCCGCGTCGATCTCTCCGAAACCGCAGAGCCGCGCCGCATCGCTGCTTGATCGGCGTCCCGATACACTCCCGCCCATGGTGACCGCCGCGCCGGCCCCGGCCGCAGACTCCCGCTCGCTGTCGCGGGAGATCGCCAGCGCCTACGTCTACGCAGTGGCGCGGATCGGGAGCTGGGCGCTGCTGTCGGCGTGGGTTTACCGAACGGCAGGACCGTTTGATTTCGGGTTGCTCGCGGTCGTGCGCGGCACGATCGGGATCCTGAATTACACATCGCTGGGCCTGGCGCCGGCGATGATCCGGCTGCTGGCGGAGTCCACGCGCGCGGGCAATTCAGTGGCCGCTTCATCCGCCCTTCCGGTGCTTCCGCTCGACAATGCCACCCTCGCGTATCGGGGCGCGCCCTCGGCCGCGCCGCGCGAGCGCGTGGTCTTTACGAATGGGCTGATCGTCGCGGCGCTGGCCGCCTGCATTGGCCTGGTGGTCACGCTGATCTACGCCGAAAATTTCGATCGAATCTTCCGTGTCCCGGACCGACTGATCGGCGAAGGGGCCAGGCTGATTTTCCTGATCGGCCTGGGAACGGTGATCCGGCTCTTCAGCGACGCGGCGGGAGCAATGCTGCAAACGCGCGGGCGCATCGCCCTGGATAACTGGCTTCTGTCCGGATCGGAATTCCTGTGGGTCCTCTTTGCATGGTGGCTCGCAGACGACAACGGACTTTACGCGGTCGGAATGGCTTACCTCCTCGCGAGCGCCGGCCTGCTGGGCATGCGGTACTTCGAAGTGAACCGCCTCGACGGCAAGCCGGGGCACCTCGTCCTGCGCTGGCTGGACGGCGGGATCATTCGGCGAATTTTCTCACTGGGCATCCTGATCTGGTTCGCGCAGCTCGCGGACTATCTCTACTCGCCCACCGATTACCTGCTGATCGGCCACTTTCTTGGGCCGTTCGCCGCATCGGTCTACGCGCCCGCGGTGCAGATCGACGCCGGGTTGCTGGTACTCGTGACGGGCCTCGCAAGCGTGCTCCTGCCGCGCACCGCCCTGGCCGATGCGGCGGAAGACGTGGACGCGATCCGCCGCTACTACGTGCGCGGCACGCTGGCGAGCCTGGCGTTGCTGACGACGGCGGCGCTCTGCATCGCCCTCCTCTCGCCGTGGATCTTTCGCCTGTGGCTGGGCAACGCCATGGACCCGTCGCGCGCGATCCTTCCGCTGGTCCTGATTCACACGGTGATCGGCGGAAGCAGTGCCGTCGGCCGTTCGGTGCTGCTGGGGATGGGACGGGTCAAGCCGTTCACGATCGCCGTGCTGGTGGCAGGCATTACCAACGTCGTCGTGAGCTGGGCGCTGGTGCGTTACACGAATTTGGGTCTGACCGGAATCGTGCTCGGCACGATCGTCGCGGTCACCGGCCGCTGCGCCCTCTGGATGCCCTGGTACGTCCAGCGAACGCTCAAATCACAACACAAGATGAAGATGGTTCACCACCACAAAGACACTGAGAGCGCAGAGAATACCAAAGGAATTCAAGTTTGAATTCTCCGCGTCCCCGTGTCCCCGCGTCAGCATTTTTCTTTTCGATTTTGCTCTCCGTGCCCACTGTGTCTCCTTGGTGAGCGACGCATCAGTGCGGGCTGTATTTCTTCACTTCGTCAGCGACGGCGCCCGTGTCGAAAAAGTGGCCGAACGCGCCGGTGTAGAGGGTGTTGCCGTTCTTCTGCACGTTCACCCAGAGGTAGCGATCGTTGTACGTGCAACTGTTGGCGAAGCCTTTGGCGCGCATCTCATCCCATCCTTTGGAAAAAATGTTATGGTCGTCGTTCGTCGCCTTCGTCACGAGGAACTTCTGGAAATCAGCCTGTGAAGGACGCGTGAAGAACGCCGCCGCACCGAGGCCCGCCAGGAGCGCAAAGATGATGAAGCTTTTCATGTCTATGGAACCAGCCTTTGGACGGGCAGGCAAGCAGGAGCTTGACCAGCCCCTCATTGGGCCTTCGCGCCTTTCGCGTGAGCTGATACTTACCGCGGTCGATTCGTTCGAGGTCGAATTCCTGGCCGGGTTCCACGCGATCCTGCCTTCTGATTTTTGCAGGAAGTACGAACTGCCCTTTCGTCGAAACCTTGGTGATCATACGAAGTAAGATAGCGTCTTACGTCACGTTGCGTCAAACTCCGGGTTTGCGGCCTGGTCGGGGGAAAAGCTGTTGAAGGGTTTGCACGCCCAGCACCGCACAGGCGGCGAAGTAGGTCGCGGCACCGACCGTCATCAGCACGATCACTTGCAATAGCCACGTGAGACGCGTCGCGCCGTGCGGGTAGCCCGGCGCATGCTGCACCACTATGCATGCGCCCCCCATCACCGCCGTCGCGAAGCACATCTTTACCACCGGGACGGCGATGCGGCCCAGCCCCAGTCCGCCGACGCGGCGATCCAGCAGCCAGACCGTCAGCACCGCCTGGATCGCGAAGCTGGCCAGCGTGCCCACCGCCATTCCCGCCTCCCCCAGCCACCAGAGCAGCGGGATCTCGATCACCAGGTTCAGCATGATGTTCAGCACCGACATCAGCAACGGCGTGAGCGTGTCGTGCATCGCGTAATACGCGCGATTGAGAATTTGCAGCAGGCTGAAGGCCCAGATCGCGCCGGAATAGTAGAGGACGGATTGGGAGATCAGGTCGGCGTCGTGCGGCCCGATCTGGCCGTGCAGGAACAGCAGCCGGACGGCGGGCACGCGCACGAGGATCAGGCCCAGGCTGGCAGGGATGCTCTCCCAGAGCGTCGCCTCGATGCCATCGCGCAGGACGCCCTTGAATCGGCCCTTGTCGTGGTCGAGGGCGTCGGCGCTGAGACCGGGGAAGATCGCCGTCGCCAGCGCGATCGCGAAGACGCCGAGCGGAAACTGATACAGGAACTGCGCCACGTTGAGCCGGGCGGGCGCACCGAGTTCCATCGGGTAACGGACGACGTGTCCGAAGAACGTGAAGTGATCGATCCACTTCCCATCGCGCCCCGGCCCCGCCATCAGGGCGACGGAGAGCGCCTTGTCGAGCAGTACGGAAAGCTGAAGCACGCCCGCGCCCAGCGCCACCGGCAGCGTCAGACGCAACATCTTTCGCACCGTCGGCGTCCAGAAGTGCAAGACCGGCCGAAACCGAAACCCCACTGCGCGCAGCCCAGGCAGCAGCACGCAGAGCTGCAACACGCCGGCGACGAGCACGAACACCGCCAGCCAGTAGGCGAGGCGCGTCTGCAATCCCACGACCAGTGCCGGGTCGGTGCCGTGCCGCAGGTGCAGGATCCGGGCGCCAACGAAGACGACGACGATGTGACAGACGTTGAGCAGGATCGGCGCCGCCGCCGGCGCGGCGAATCGCCGGTGGACCTGGAGGATCGCGCCGAGAAATGCAGTCCCGCAGATCAGCAAGACGTACGGAAGCATGATCGCCGTGAGGCGAAACGTCAGCAGTCGATCCGGCCGCATGCCCGGGTCGAGCCGTGCCCAGAGGAACAGGCTGAATTCACCCAGGATGGTCAGGCCCAGGAGGATCAGGCAAAGGAGGTTGACGCTGGCGACGGCGAAGTCGGACGCACTGGTACGGTTCAGCGTTCGGGGTTCGGGGTTCAGTGAGGCGGGACGCTCTTGCTTTGAACCCGGAACCCTGAACCCTGAACCCTCTTCTGCTTTGACCGCCTGCGCATACAGCGGAATGAATGCGGCGGACAACGCGCCCTCTCCAAAGAGCTTGCGGAAAAGATTGGGGATCGTGAATGCGACCGTGAACGCCGACGCGACCAGGCCGGTCCCGAGATAGTGCCCCGCGACCACCTCCCGCGCCAGCCCGATGATCCGGCTGACCAGCGTCAGCGAGCCGATCAGCTTCGCGTGGCGAACGAAGGATTTGCCTTCCGACTGAGGCGCGGGTGCGGCATCAGGTTCGGTGATCGACTCGGTGGACATCCATTTCCCGTAGGACAGACATTCCTGTCTGTCATCGTCATCGCTCTATCAGGGCAGACATTCCTGTCTGCCATCAACGCATTCAACCCGAACTTTCCATCCGGTCAATCCTGGCCGCCGTAATACCATCCGTCATATTCCCATGGGTCCGTCACCAGGTCACGCCTCAGCGGGTTCTCCAGCATGTACTTGAGCTTCTGATCCAGTTCATCCTGGTCGCGAACGATTCGGTCGAAGCTTTCCTCCTGCCACACGAGACCGCGCGTCCCTTGCTGCTGATTGAGGAGGCGCGCTGCGACTCCCTTGATCCCTTTCATGATTCTCGACAGATCAAACCCATCCTTACTTCAATTCTCTTCCGCAATCGTTCCGCCGCTTTTCGTGGATTTTCGGCGGCGCAGACCGCGGCGGTGACGGCGACGGCACGAACGCCGGTCTGGAGGACCTCATCGACATTGGCCTCGGTGATTCCAGCAATTGCAACCGCGGGCAGTGCGGCCGCCTCGACCACTTCGCGCACCGTATCGAGGCCAGCCACGAAGTCGCGCTGCTTGGTGCCGCTGACGAAGCAGGGTCCGATGCCGATGTAATCGGCGCCGTCGCGCCGGGCGGCGCGGGCCTGCTCAACGTGATGCGTGCTGACCCCGATGAGCTTGTCCGAGCCGAGGATCCGGCGAGCGTCGATAGCCGGCAGGTCATCCTGGCCGAGGTGAACGCCGTCGGCGTTGCTCAGGAGGGCGATGTCGGGACGGTCGTTGATGATGCAAAGGGCGCCGTGCCGGCGGCATAGTTGCGCGAGGAGACGCGCTCGCCGGAGCAGTTCGCCTGATTCCAGCTCTTTTTCGCGGAGCTGGAGGCAATCGGCGCCGCCGAGCAGGGCTTGTTCCGCCACGTGTTCCCAGGGGTGGTGACAAACGGATTCCGTGATCAGGACGTAGAGCCGGACGGCATCAAAACGCCCCGCCGTGGGACGCAGCGTGCGAAGGATCTGCTGTTCCAGCGCATAGAAGGTGTAGCGTGCGCCTTCGATATGTGGGGAATCGGCGGGGGAAACGACCTTGAGATATTCTTCGATCGATCGCAGCGCCTCGCCGAGGCGTTTGCCTGCGGCCGTCACCACGCCTGCCAGATCCTGGCGCTTCAGCTCGGAGGCGGTCTTGTTGGCCGTCCCGACGTCGCCCGGGGTGTCGCGCCAGAGGACCGCGTCCGACAGCACTCCTCGCAAGGCGTCGGCGAGCTGGTGGCGCAGGGCTTTGAGGGCGGCGCTGAGCGCGGCGTCGTCCAGCACGAAGCGGGCATAGTCCTCGAGCACCCGCAGCGCTTCGCGCGCGCGGTTGGCGTTGGCGTCCAATAGACGCAGCACCGCTCCGTTCATGCCTTCGGCCATGGGGGACCGATTATAGGGCTTGAGCGGCCCGATGCATCGCGCCGCCGATGAGCTGCCTGCCCACGGATTTGAGGCCTGGATGAACCGACGCGCGCGTGCATTTCAGAAGGGTCTCAAGCCGCTCAAGACCAAACGACTGTCTCAAAGGTCCGATATTGTTGGAGCGATCCGGCCCGCCCTATACAATGCGCCCGGCATGCCCCAAACCAACCAGATCGTTCAGGGAAACTCCATCGAGGTCCTCAACAACGGACCCGAGGGGTGGGTGGACCTGGTCTTCGCCGATCCACCCTTCAACATCGGTTACCTGTATCACGGCTACGAAGACCGCCTGAAGACCGAGGATTACCTGCGCTTCAGCAAGGACTGGATGAGCGCGGTTCACCGGTCGCTCAAACCCACCGGCAGCTTTTACCTGGCGATCGGCGACGACTACGCCGCCGACCTGTGCGTGATCGCCCGGCGTGAGATTGGATTTCACCTGCGGAACTGGATCATCTGGCACTACACGTTCGGCCAGCAGCCGAAGAACAAGTTCGCCCGTAGCCACACGCACGTGCTCTACTTCACGAAGGACGAGAAGGAATTCACCTTCAACCCTGACTCAATCCGCGTTGCCAGCGCCCGTCAGACGACTTACAACGATGCCCGCGCCAACCCCAAGGGGAAGCTTCCGGACGATGTCTGGTACCTGCGGCCGCAGGTGGCCCCTGAGCCGTTCTTCGCGCCGGAAAGCGATACCTGGAACGTGAGCCGGGTCTGCGGCACCTTCAAGGAACGCGAAGGATGGCACGGCTGCCAGATGCCGATCGGCGTGCTCGATCGGGTCATCCGCGCCAGCTCGAACGCCGGCGACATCGTGCTCGATCCGTTCAACGGCTCAGGCACCACGGTGGTTTCCGCCGCCCTCTTGGACCGCCGTTACGTGGGGATCGACCAGTCCGCCGAGTATGTGGGTTACGCCCGCAAGCGGCTCGCCCACGCGCTGGAGAAGGGTCCGCCCGACGCAGGCAACGGCGATTCTGATCTCTTCCACTCCGCAAGCGATCCCAATCGCGAATCGAAGGTGATGACGGTAACCGACGCCTTCGGCCGCAAGCGTGTGCCGCGCGGAGGACGCCGCACCATTAAGTCCGCCTAGCTAGATCACTTCCTTATCGAGCCCGATCTCCTCCTCCGCCGCGACCGACAAAACGGTTGCCTGTGAATGATCCTCGCGTTGCTGCATCGTTGCTCCTTCGCCGATCCGGCTTGCCGATGGTCGATCCTCGATGATCGTATTCTGCCGCGCGCTTGGATTGAGCCAGGCTTCGGTGAACATTGCGCGCAGCTCGCGCCCTCGCCAATGATGCGGAAGCGGATCGCAACGTTGCGTCGAGTCGGTCTTGAACCCATGACCAACCCAGGTAGAGCCACTACACTCCACTGGCCATGGCTCTCCTGCTGACCTGCGATCACCTGACCAAGTCCTTCGCGACGCGCACGTTATTCAAGGACATCTCCATCAGCTTCGACGATACGGAGCGAACGGGGCTGATCGGTCCCAATGGGTCGGGCAAGTCAACGCTGTTGAAGATCATCGCCGGGCTTGAGACGCCGGACTCCGGCTCGTTTACGACGCGTCGCAACCTATCGCTCGCCTACCTGCCGCAGCAGGATGTTTTTCCCGAAGGCGCTACGCCGATGCACGCCCTGCTGGACGCGCAGCGAAGCGGAACGGATGAGGAACACGAACAGGCCATCAAGGCAGAGCTGATGCTGGGGAAGATTGGCTTCGATCGGACGGATGTGCCGGTCGAATCGTTGTCCGGCGGGTGGCGCAAGCGGCTGGCGATCGCGCGGGCGCTGATCGGCGCGCCGGATCTGCTCCTGCTCGATGAGCCGACCAACCACCTGGACGTCGAAGGGATTCTCTGGCTGGAAAAGCTGCTCTCCTCGGCGTCGTTTGCGTTCGTGCTGGTGAGCCACGACCGGTATTTCCTGGAGAACGTGACCCACCGCGCCGTGGAGCTCAACCGCTCCTACGCCGACGGCTACCTGAGCATCCAGGGAACCTACAGCGACTTTCTCCAGAAGCGCGATGAATACCTTTCGGCTCAGGTGGCCGAACAGCAGGCGGTCGCGAGCCGTGTACGGCGGGAAGTGGAGTGGCTGCGGCGCGGCGCCAAGGCGCGCACGACCAAGGCCAAGGGGCGCATCCAGCAGGCCGGGCGGATGATGGAAGACCTGGCGGCGCTGAAGGAGCGCAACGCCGGCCGGGGATCGGTCGCGCTGGAGTTCAACGCCACCGAGCGGCAGACGCGCAAGCTGCTCGTGCTCAAGGATGTCGCCAAGACGCTGGGCGATCGGCCCCTCTTCATCCACCTGAACCTCGTCTTATCGCCCGGCATGAAGCTCGGCCTGCTCGGGCCCAACGGGTCGGGGAAGACCACGCTCATCCGGCTGCTGACGGGCGAGCTTCAAGCCAATGCCGGCGAGGTCTGGCGGGCAGATGGGTTGCGGACCGTCTTCTTCGATCAGTCGCGGCAGCAGCTCGATCGCTCGCAGACGCTGCGCCAAGCGCTCTCCCCCACCGGCGATACCGTCTACTGGCGCGGGGAATCGATGCACGTGTCGGCGTGGGCGCGGCGGTTCCTCTTCCGCCTCGACCAGCTCGACATGCCCGTGTCGGACCTCTCGGGCGGCGAGCAGTCGCGCATCCTTCTGGCCCATATGATGCGGCAGCCGGCCGACCTGCTGATTCTCGATGAGCCGGGTAACGATTTGGATATTCCCACCCTGGAAATCCTCGAAGAAAGCCTGCTCGAATTCGGCGGCGCGCTGGTCCTCGTTACCCACGACCGCTACCTGCTCGACCGCATCAGCTCGGAATTGCTCGCTCTGGACGGGCAAGGCAATGCCCGGCGATTCGTGGACTTCAGCCAGTGGGACGCCGCGCGTGAAGCGGAGGCGGAAGCCGCCACGGCGGCGAAGAGTGCGTCAACTAAGGCCGAGTCCGCAAGCAGTGCGCGACCCATCGCCAGCACCACCAGGCGTCTCACCTGGTCGGAGCAGCGCGAGCTGGAGCAGATGGAAGAGAAGGTGATGGTGGCCGAGGAAGGGCTCCACGAACTACAGCGATCGATGGAGGACCCGGCGACGCTCGCCGATCACGTGAAGCTGCGGAAGATCTGCACGCAGGTGGATACGGCGCAGACGCTCGTTTCCGAGCTGTATGCGCGCTGGCAGGAGCTGGAATCGCGGAAGAGTTGAAGCGTTCTGATCTGGCAGCGCGGCGCGGGACGGAGTAGAACAGTTTCATGACGCTGCACGATTGGTCGGAAACCGCGGGATGGGAAGGTGTTCATCTCCTGTGGATGGCCGAACTCCTGCGGCACATCAAACGTGGATCTCGAGCTAACCTACATGCGTGCCGCCGCAGACGCCTACCTGGCCTGATAACCGGCTACCGGTCGAAACGGATCGTTCGGTACGAGCCGTCATCAGGCCCGTCGTACCACCGACCGCGCTTCAGCGCGATCTTTCGCAGGCCGGAGGTCTGGCAGGCGAGCAGGAGCTGCTGTTGCAAGCCGGCGAGCAGGAGCTGCTTCAACTCGTAGAGGTGTGATGCGGTGTCGACGACGACGGTGAGCGTTCCGCGGTTGTACGACTCGAGCGCGCAGTGATCGCTGATGAGCTCCGGCACGAGCTGCGTCCAGGAGCCAGCGATCCTGGTCAGCTTCCCCTGCCGCTTCTCGACGGAGTTCTTGAAGAACGAAACCATCTCCGGCCCCAGCGCCACCAATGGCGGCGGGGACGGCCGCTTCACGCGCGTGAGACGCGCCAACTCGGCCTTTGACAACGCCGCGGAAGTGGGTCGCACTTGTGGCTCCTCCCGTTGCGAACGCGTTGCGGCTTAACGCGGCAGCTTGAGACGTTCAGCCTCGGCTCGTGTCAGGCCCATCGCGACCGTCACCCGGTGTCACGTCCCCATCGCTAGCGGATCGGCCTCTACTGCAAGTTCACCGGCATGATCACGTACAGAAAATTCGGGCCGCCCTTGAGCAATCCCGGGCGGTTGGGGGCGGTCAGCTCCAGAGAAATATCATCGCTGTCCACGACGCGCAGGGCGTCGGTCACGAACGTGGGATTGAAGCCGATCTCCACGTCGGTTCCCTCATATTTGCAGGGGAAGTTAATCGTCGCTTCGCCGGCTTCGGGGGATCGGCTCGTCAGCACCAGGCCCTTCTTGGAGAACTGGAGCCGTACACCGCGGCTTTCCTCGGTCGTCAGCAATGCTGCCCGTCGGATCGCGCTGAGGAAGTCGGCGGTGCCGGCGGTCATCTTTTTGTCGGTGTCCTTGGGAATGACGTCCTCGAACGGCGGGAACGTTCCTTCCACAAGGTTACTCGTCAACGTGGCGCTGGGCGTGTGGAAGATCACCTGGTTCTCCCGCAGCTTCACCGCCACCGATTCCTCGGGATCGTCCAGCAGCTTTTCCAGCAGGGTGAGCGCCTTCGCCGGCACGATCGCCTTTGCCCCCTCCTTGGGGAGCTTGTCCGAGCCGAGGTCACCCTTGGCCATGGCCAGACGGCGGCCGTCGGTGCTGACGAGGTTGATCTTCTTTGATTTGACGCTGAGCAGCACGCCGTTGAAAGCATAACGGGTGCTCTCCCGTGCCGCGGCGAAGAGCGTCTGGCCGATAAGCTGCTTGAGCTGGCCGGCAGGAATCTCGAAATCCGCTTCCCCTTCAAAATCCGGGACGGGCGGGAAATCGGCGGCCTTCTGCGTGAAGATCTTGAAGTGGGAATCCTGCCCGCGGATGTTGGCGTTGTCGCCGCTCACCTCGATGGCGAGCGTGTCATCCACGCACTCGCGGACGATGTCGCGCAACTTGTCGGCCGGGACGAGCGTCTCCCCCTGCTGCTCGATCTGCACCTGGGTGTCGGCATAGCGGATCGCGACTTCCAGATCCGTGGCGGCAATCGTCAGCCGATCATCCGCGGCGGTGAGCTTCACGCACTGGAGGATGGGCTTGGGGGTTCGGGAGGCGACGACGTTTCCGGCGACGGTCAGCGCTTCAAGCAGCGCCCCACGGTTGCAAATCACTTTCATGACGACCCTTTCCTACACGCCTCGGGATTGCCTTTCGCCAATGAAAAAAGGCGATGGGGCAATGTATCACTCCGGTTCCCTTATATAAAGCTTTAGTATCACAGTCGTGATGATGAGGGGTGGCGCAATGTGGATAACTTATCCGACCTTTATTCAAACCACTTAACGACAGCGACTTAAGTTGTACTTTATCGGCCCTAGCCTGTGGATAATGTGTTAGCCAATCCGGCGCGGCCGCACGCGAACCTGGCCTGCCCCCGCCAGGGCTCCTCGCCGCACGGGCTGGCGGTGGCGCTGGAACGGTCGCTCGTGACCGTTCATCCAGACGACTGGTCAACTTTTCCACCGCTCGTCCCGCCAGCTTGTCGCGAACGTCTGATAACCTCAGCTGGAGGCCATTCAGCGGAGCGCTTGGCCTGCTGATCTGCTCCGGCGGCAAAGGGATATAATCTAAGCCGCCCGATGCATTGAACGATATTCTAAAATCCTGTTCACCGCGGAGTTTCACATGAGCTTTCGCCCCGCTCTTCAGGATCACGATTCAGTGGGCAGGCGGGGGTACTGCTAACGGTAGCGAGCCGCGACCGTCAGGGAGCGATGCGCGCAACGCCGCAAAAAAACGCTCCCTCACGGTTGCGGCTCGCTACGGTCAGCAGCGCCTCCCGACGTTACTGAACCGGAGTGGCCCCAGGCCGCATCAGACCTTTGCCTCCAATGGAAGCTGGAACGCCCGTAGGCGATGGTTCGGATAGCATGGCGGCCATGATGCGATCACCGAACGCTTGCCGCCTGCTGCTGTCGGGCGTCGCGATGTTGCTGGCGGCCGTATCAACGGCGCCGGCGGCTGCGCAAAAGTGGGATCCGGCGGTTTTCCAGGCGCCCAAATTTGAAGACGCGCCCGGCTTTAATGCCGAGGGTGTCCGGGCGATTTATTACAATGGGCTGCCGTTTCGCGGACGCCCCACGCGCGTCTTCGCCTGGTATGGACTGCCAGCTCCGAAGCCGGGCGTGAAGGCGCCGGGAATCGTGCTCGTCCATGGCGGCGGTGGGACGGCCTTCGACGCGTGGGTGCGGCTTTGGACATCGCGGGGTTATGCGGCCATCGCCATGGACAATTGCGGTCAGCTCGCGCGCGGAACGTATGGACACTGGGAACGCGATCCGCAGGGTGGCCCTGCTGGCTGGGGTGGATTTGATGCGATCGATGAACCGGCAACCGACCAGTGGACGTATCACGCCGTTGCGGATGTGATCCTTGCCGACTCATTGCTCCGTTCGATGCCGGAAGTCGATGCCGATCGCATTGGTCTTACCGGCATCTCCTGGGGCGGTTATCTCACCTGCATCACGGCCGGCGTCGATTCACGATTCAAGTTCGCCGTCCCGGTCTACGGTTGCGGCTTCCTGGGCGACAACTCGGTCTGGCTCGGCGAATTCAAGAAGATGGGCCCAGAAAAATCGGCGCGCTGGCTCTCGCAATGGGACCCGGGCGTCTACCTGAAGGAGGTGAAGATTCCGGTCCTCTGGGTCGACGGCACCAACGACTTCGCCTACCCCATGGACTCGCTGGCGAAGTCGTACCGGCTCCCCAACGCCCCGCGTACCTTGTGCACCAAAGTCCGCATGCCGCACGGCCATGGCGGCGCGGGGGAAAACCCCGAGGAGATTCACGCCTTTGCCGATTCGATCGTTAACCATGGAAAGCCGTTGACGAAAGTGCTCGCCCAGGGCCGTGACGGGCAGGCCGTCTGGGCCACGTTCGAGGCCGTGCGAACCGTCGTCCGGGCCGAGCTCAATTTCACCCGTGCCCAGGGTGAATGGCAGAAACGCTTGTGGGAAACGATTCCCGCCGCGGTGTCAGCCGACGGGAAGAACGCGACGGCCACGCTGCCCCAGGACGCAACCGTCCACTACCTGAACCTGATCGACTCTGACGGTCTCACCGTCAGCACCGAACACGAGGAAATCGTCCAACCCAAGCCATCGAAGGCAAACGGACCCGGTTGAGAACGCCGGCCATTTTAGAACGCCGCTTCGCTCGCACCGCTCTATAGAATGTCGTAACGGAGCGTGTCATGGCGACGTGTACGCGTTGCAACAAGATGATGCCGGTGGGTGCGGCGTTCTGCACGCGCTGCGGCGCAGCGCTTCCGCCCGGTCCATTTCGTGAAGTCGCGCGCCCGCCGACCTCGCCGCCGCCGTTCCTTCCCTACGCGCAGCCGCGTCCGCTCCTGCGGTTGCCGGTCGTGCAACCGCGGAGTGGCCGTCAATTCGGCTGTGGAACGATTGGGCTGATCCTGCTGGCTGGTTGCTGCCTGTGGGGCCGGTTGTTTCCAACGCAGTCGACTCCGCCGCCGCCGCGTCCTCCTCAGCAGCAGATCCCCTATTACGGCAACGGCCCGCAACAACCGCCTCCGCCCTATACGCCGGGGTACACGCCACACCCGGCTCCGAGATATCCCTATCGCGAAAGCGATCGATCCCGCGATTGATTCGTCCCTCCCCCTCGCTCAAAATGACCCGACGAACAACGGGAGCGTGCGATGGACGTGAATGCGTTGCGGCAGAGTCTGGGAGCGATCGGGCAGTCCGGCGTCTTCCGTTTCTACGACAAGCTCGATGAAAAGGGGAAGGAACAGCTTACTCGGCAGTTGTCGGCGCTCGATGCGCCGGCCCTCGCGAAACTGGTGGATGAGTATGTGAAGCAAAAGCCGCACATGACATTGCCTGCCAACCTGGCGCCCGTGAAAGTGTTCCCAAGGACGCCGGAGCCCAACCAGAAGGCACTTTACAACCAGGCTCGTGAACAAGGCGATTCATTGCTGCGGGCGGGGAAGGTCGCCGCGTTCCTGGTGGCCGGCGGGCAGGGGACGCGCCTCGGCTTCGATGGGCCCAAGGGCGAATATCCGATCACCCCCATCCGGGCCAAGCCCCTCTTCCAGGTCTTCGCCGAGCAATTGCTTGCGCAGGAGCGAATCTTCGAGCGCCGCGTCCCCTGGTACATCATGACCAGCGACGTGAACGACGACGCCACGCGCGCGTTTTTCAAACAACACGATTATTTCGGTTACGAATCGGAAGACGTCATCTTCTTCCAGCAGGGAATGATCCCGGCGTTCAACGACGGCGGCGACATGCTCCTGGCCGCCCTCGACTCGCTCGCCCTCTCGCCCGACGGGCACGGCGGGAGCCTGCGCGCGTTGCGCAAGAGTGGCGCGCTGGCGGACATGCGCCGCCGGGGCGTGGAACACCTCTCCTACTTCCAGGTCGATAACCCATTGGTCCACTGCATCGATCCGCTGTTCATCGGCTTGCACGCGATCGCCGGCAGCGAGATGAGCAGCAAGACGATCCCCAAGGCCGGCCCGCTGGAGAAGGTCGGCAACTTCGTCTTCGGCGACGGGTCCGTGCAGGTCATCGAGTACAGCGACCTGCCCGAGGAACTGGCCAGGCAGACGAACCCGGACGGCTCCCTGCGCTTCAACGCCGGCTCGATCGCGATCCACGTCCTGGACGTTTCGTTCATCGAGCGTTTGACGGCCGATGGCAACCTGCGCCTCCCCTGGCACCGCGCCGAAAAGAAAGTCCCGTACGTCGACGCGACGGGCGCGCTCGTCAAGCCCGACAAGCCCAACGCCGTCAAGCTCGAGCAATTCGTCTTTGACGCGATCCCCCTGGCGAAGAATGCCATGGTGTACGAGACGGACCGCGCGGAGGAGTTTTCGCCGGTCAAGAACGCCGAGGGCGTCGATAGCGCCGTCTCCTGCCGTCGCGACCAGGTCCGCCGGGCAGCGCGCTGGTTGAGCGCCGCGGGCGTGAAAATTCCGCTGCGCGATGGCGAGCCCGCCGCAAAGATCGAAATCTCGCCGTTGTATGCGGAAAATGAAGAGGAGCTCCACGACCTTTCGCCAAGCGTCACGATCGTGCCGAATTCAGAGGTGTACCTTGGCGCACAGGGAATTGAGCTGATATAGCAAAAGATCGGGCGGGGCGTTCGGCCGATGCCTACCAGCGCCGCCCGATCTCACCGCGTGAATTCGGCCGGCGGCCGCGAGCCGTCGACGCGAGGGGGAAGGATTGGACTGAGGTCCTTGGCCAGTCGCACTTGAAAGCGGAGGATTTCCAGTTCTAAATTCGCCTCTTCCAGAAACA
This sequence comes from Tepidisphaerales bacterium, assembly GCA_038240605.1. GTDB lineage: Bacteria > Planctomycetota > Phycisphaerae > Tepidisphaerales > Tepidisphaeraceae > JBBSDP01. Next base: position 106,913 of record JBBSDP010000009.1, read on the forward strand.
CCCGCTTGTCATGGGTGTATTTGGCGCGCAAAAGCATCGCCAGAACGCCCTGGAGACGAGTTTCGATCGCCAGCCCGAGGCTATAGCGGTGATGCCTGGGAAATTTCTCCGTATGCTGAATCAACCATAATGTCAGGTCGTAAAAATCGGCGATGACCTTCAACTCCTGCGCCATCTTATCCACCGGAATTCCCTGAATCATTTGGCCTCAACATATTCAGCAAGCTACAGCGTGTGGTACAATTCCCCACATGGACGAACGAATTGTCATTGATCCTCAGATCTGTCATGGCAAGCCCGTGATCGCCAATACGCGTACGCCCGTGTCCGTCGTGCTCTGACACCTTTCGGGGGGCGACAGCTTCGAGACGATTCGCCGCGAATATGACCTGACAGACGATGACATTCGCGCCGCGGTCGCATTCGCCAACGACGAGCTGTCCCGGCTGACGTTTCTGCCGGCCTCAAGGCGAAAGGGCGCCTGAGCATGAAATTCCTGGTTGACGCGAGTCTTCCGCGTACGTGCGTCGGATTGATCCGCCGGCACGGACACGAGGCCACGGACGTGCGTGACATCGGGCTCGGCGCCGCTCCCGATCCGATCATCGCCCGACATGCGAAGTGCGGTGGATTGGTGCTGGCCAGCGCCGACTTCGATTTCGCGGATATCCGGGTCTACCCGCCCTTGGAATACACCGGCATCGTGGTGATCGACCGCCCGGCGCCACCGTCGCCGACGTTTTGGGAATGATCGAGCGGTTGCTGGAGGAACCGCTTGTCATCGCGGGCCTTCCGGGTCGTTTGGTAATCGTGGACTCCCTGCACATTCGCCTCCGCCCGCGCCTGCCCGAGGGAGCGCCATGAACACCCGGACCAGATACTCCGCACGCGCCGAGATGAGCCGGTCTCGGACATGACCGTGTCCCGCGGCAACACGTCCGTGCGATTTTCCTGCTCGATGCATGGCCCCAACCGCCGATATATTGAATCAACGTCAACCGGTTGTTACGCTGCGCCGGTGCGGCAGGGACGCCGCCTGCCGGGCAGACGGGAAAGGGATGTCCCCATGCTTCTCCACCGTCTTCTTCAACAGTACGATTCGCGGATTTCGCTGCATGGGCTTCCGAATCTGGAAGTCACCGGCATTTGCGAGGACTCGCGCCGGCTTCGGCCCGCGGAGCTGTTCATCGCCCGCCCGGGAACCCGAGCGGATGGGGTGACCTTCCTGGAAGACGCCCGCAGCCGCGGTGCGGTGGCCGCCGTGGTCGCCAGCCGTTCGACGGAATCCCCCCTGCCGCAAGTGGTCGTGCCTGACCCCAACACGGCGGCCTCGCAGCTCGCACACCTCTTTCACGGCCGCCCTTCTGATTCCGTGCGGGTGCTGGGGATCACCGGGACCAACGGCAAGACGACGACGACCTACCTCCTGCGTCACCTGCTGGGCAAGTTCGGCTCGCGCTGCGGGATGATCGGCACCGTCGAGATCGACGATGGCCGCACCCGCCGTGAGGCGGAAATGACCACCCCCTCCGCCACCGACCTGGCCGGCCTGCTGGCGGCGATGCGCGACAACGGCTGCCGGGCATGCGCTGTGGAAGTTTCCAGCCACGCGCTGGACCAGGGCCGCGCCGCCGGGATCAACTTCGCGGGAGCGGCGTTTACCAACCTGACCGGCGACCACCTCGACTATCACAAGACGATGGACCAGTACGCCGACGCCAAGGCGCGCCTTTTCGCCGGCCTGGATGAATCGGCGGTGGCGGCAGTGAATGATGACGATCCTTACGCGGCGCGCATGATCCAATCCTGTCGCGCGCGGGTGATCCGCTACGGCTTTGGCGCGGGGGCCGATTACCGGGCTCGCTTTCCCGCCGTCAACTCCACCGGCACGCATTTCATCCTCATCACGCCTGACGGGCAGGCGGAGGTGAACATGCAGCTCATCGGCAAGCACAACATCGAGAACGCCCTGGCGGCGGCGGCGCTGGCGGGCGAAGCGTTCGGCCTCTCCGTTCACCAGATCGCCGCCGGCCTGCGCGATGCCCAGGGCGCTCCCGGCCGGCTTCAGGCGGTGCGGGCCGGCCAGCCGTTCGCGGTCCTCGCGGACTACGCCCACACCGACGATGCGATGGAAAACGTCCTCGCCGCCCTGCGCCCGCTCACCCGCGGCAAGCTGCGCGTGCTCTTCGGTTGCGGCGGCGATCGCGACCGGACCAAGCGCCCGCGCATGGCGCGGACCGCCGAGCGCCTCGCCGACGCGATCTACGTCACCAGCGACAACCCGCGCACCGAAGATGCCGGCTCGATCATCGACGAGATTTGCACGGGGTTTTCCGCGGACGCGCGAAACGAAGTAACCGTTGAGCCGGACCGTCGCGCTGCGATCGCCCGCATCCTGAACGATGCTTCGGCTGGCGATGTCGTCCTGCTGGCCGGCAAGGGACACGAGAATTACCAGATCATCGGCACCGAAAAACGCCGCTTCGACGATGTCGAAGAAGCCGGCCGAGTGCTACAGGAACGTTACGCCGAAGTTTAAGGATTGTCAGTCGTCCTGAGGATGTCAGTGGTCCGTTGTCAGTTGCCCGCTTCGTCCGACTGGCTTCTGTCTACTGGCGACTCCATCCGCCACGAACAACTGACAACGGACCACTGACAACGGACCACTGACAACTGACAATCAATGAACGCACTCACGATTCGACAGATCCGGCAAGCAGTAGGCGGCAAGGCCTTGTCGCCGATCCCTTCAGACGCGCCGCCCATCACCGCCGTCTGTCACAACTCTCGCAGCATGGAGCCCTCCTGCCTCTTCATCGCAATTCGTGGCGAGAAGCACGATGGGCATCGTTATCTGCCTGACGCCGCGGCCGGCGGCGCCGTGGCGGCGCTGGTCGAGGAACCGCCCGCCAGCCCACTGCCGAACGTGATCATGATCCAGGTTGAGGATACCCGCCGTGCGATGGGCAAGCTGGCCCGCTACGTGCGGCAGCAGCTCAAACGCTGCAAGGTGATCGCGGTCGCGGGCAGCAATGGCAAGACCAGCACCAAGCTCCTGATCGACGCCGCCCTGCACGGCCAGCGGCGCGGTTCGATCTCCCCCAAGAGCTACAACAACGACATTGGCGTGCCGCTCACGATCTTCCCCGCCGACCCGCGGCAGGATTACCTCGTGCTGGAGATGGGCACCAATCATCACGGCGAGATCAAGGTCCTCAGCGACATGGCCCTGCCTGATGTGGCGGTCATCACCAACTGCGGCGCCGAGCACCTCGAGGGACTCGACGACCTGATGGGCGTACGGCGGGAAAACGCCAGCATCATCTCCGGCCTCAATCCCAAGGGTCTGCTGGTCGTGAATGGCGACGACGCCGAACTTCTCAGCCTCGTCTCCGACTTCCCCTGCCAGCGTCTCACGTTCGGCTTCAAGGAGACCAACGACCTGTTCGCCACCGACGTGGTCTGCACCGATCGCGGCGTCGAGTTCAGCCTTAACGGCAGCCGACGCCGGGTCTTCGTCCCCATGCTGGGCCGGCACTCCGCCTGCAACGCCCTGGCCGCGATCGCGGTCGGGCGCAAGCTGGGCGTGAACGAGGCGGCGATCGTCGAGAGCCTCGCGGGCTCCGCCGGGGCGGAGATGCGGCTCCAACTCCAGCAAGTGGACGGGGTCACGGTCCTCAACGACGCCTACAACGCCAACCCCAACTCGATGCGCGCCGCCATTGAAACTGTCGCCGCACTTTCGACCACTGGGCGTCGCGTGGCGGTGCTGGGGGAGATGCGCGAGCTGGGCCGGTCGAGCGAACGCTATCACCGGGAGATCGGCGCCTTCGCGGCCACCGACGGCAAGCTCGACCTGCTCGCCTGCGTCGGTTCCGGCGGCCAGTTGATCGCCGACGCCGCCCTCCAGGCCGGCTTCCCCGCCAACAAACTCCACCGCTTCCACAACGCCGCCGAAGCCGGCGCCGAACTCCCCGGCCTGCTCAACGACGGGGACTTGGTCCTTCTCAAAGCCTCGCGCGGCGTCCAGCTTGAATCCGTCGCCGCCGCATTGGCGACCCGCACGGGTTACATGCAGCGTGCGGCGTCGTAGTCAGGCTTATGCCTTCGCTGCAGTCGGCGCGAGGATCTTCAAGTGCGGGCGGGCCTTTTCGACAATCGCGTCGAAACTCGCCGTGTCGCTGATCGCCAACTCGCTGAGCATCTTTCGATTCAGCTCGATGCCGGCCTCGATCAGCGCGGGAATGAACCGGTTGTAGGGGATGCCGCGGGCGCGAAGTGCTGCGCTGAGGCGGGTGATCCAGAGCTGGCGGAAGTGTCGCTTTCGCTGCCGGCGGTCGCGGGTGGCGTAAGCGCCGGCCTTTCGGGTGAACTCGATGGCCTGGCGGTAGATCGTTCCCGGTCCACCGACGAAGCCACTGGCTCGTTTCAGAACACGTTTGCGCTTGCGGGCATGGGCGGGTCCGCCCTTGGTACGCGGCATGGAAAACTCCTCGAGGTAAACGGAGCCAGAGGCACTCGGTCCGGAAAATCAATTCAACGGAGCGGGCTTGGCTGCGCCGGCAACGCGCCGGCGCTTGAAGGCGGGGCAAACGAAGCCCCGCACAGGATTATTTTGCTGCTTTGGCCTTGGCGGTCTCGGCCAAAGCGCGCTCGTGCGCGACCTCGGCCGGGCGCTTCTTCTCGATCCCCATCAGCTTGCGCATGTTGCGGGCATGGCCCTCGAACAGGATCGCCGGCCGGCGGAGCTTGCGGCGCTTGCCGGCGGGACGCGCGCTCATCAGGTGGGAGGTGAACGAGTGATGCCGTTTGAGCTTGCCGGTCTTGCTGACCTCGAACCGCTTGGCCACGCTCTTGTTCGGCTTGAACTTGTAAGCCATCGTCTTCCTTCGGAAAAAAACACCCGCTCCAAATAGAGCGGGGCGGGGATGGTATCAGGATCCACAGGTCAAGTCTAGCCGAGGAAGCGCGTCTTGTTGTACCGGAGTAGAAATGTCACCCCTTACCCGAAATAGAAGTGTCACCCCTTGATCCGTGCTAAACGGATTTGATGGGAGCTCTTCGAATGTCCGCAATTGAGCGTGTGCGTCTGGAGGCCTTTGGCCGTGTGAAGCGTGGTGAATTGACGGTCGTGGCAGCCGCTGGGCTGGCGGGATTATCCGAGCGTCAGGCCCGGCGGGTGTGGAAGCGTTTCAACGAATTGGGTGACGCGGGTTTGGTGCATCGGCTTCGGGGTCGGCCGAGCAACCGGAGGTTGTCTGATGACGTTCGAGACCAGGTGCTCAAGTTGCACCAGGAGCGTTACGCGGATTTTGGTCCGACGCTGGCGTGCGAGAAGCTTGCCGAGGACGAGCTGGTGCTGAGTCCCGACACGCTGAGTTCGCTTTTGAAAGCCCGCGGGTTGTGGCGGCGGAAGCGTCGTCGCGGCCGTCATCGGAGGCGTCGCGAGCGTCGGGCGTGCCTGGGATCGTTGGTGCAGATGGACGGGAGCCATCACGACTGGTTCGAGGGTCGCCGCGGCAAATGCGTGCTGATGGTGATGATCGACGACGCAACCAACCGGACGTACGCCCGTCTGTATCCGGCGGAATCGACGGAGGCGGCGTTTGACGTGTTCCGCCGCTGGGTCAAGCGCCAGGGCTTGCCGCGGTCGCTGTATGTGGACCGTCACTCGATCTACCGGGATGAGGATCATCCCGATCGCCCGACGCAGTTCGGCCGGGCGA
>JBBSDP010000010.1:0-107918 GCA_038240605.1 Tepidisphaerales bacterium
GACGTCACCCGCCCGACAGCCCGCGCAACCACACTCGTGAATCGGCCGCTCCGTGGCCATGTCCAAACTCCTTCCTTGGAGTGAACGCGATACTACATCAGACGCGCTGATTCACGAAATAGTTTCTGGACGGGTGCTTAAGTTCGTGCGAACTTCGGAGTTCAAGTTCATGTCTCCGTCTCTACCGTATTTAATTTCTCCTATACCGTAGCGAGACCTCCCGTAAGGTATTAGCCAAATCAAAGGGCGCCCCCGCATCGAATCTCCGACCGAGGTTCGCTGCCTTCAATACATGACCGAGGGTTGCTTGCGCGCGTTGATCGCAATCGAAATGAGTTGGCTACCGTGGGTTCTCTCCAGTTATTGCGCGGATGAGGAGCCGGGGGCGATGACGTGGCGGGGGATTTCGGGGAAGGTCGATGGCGTCGAGGCGGGACGGCGGGCGATCGGGCGCGGGAGTTGCGGCGGGGCGACCAGGGGGCCGGAAAACGGGACCTGTACGAATGCGCGGAAGCGGTCGGGCTGAGGGAGATCGAAATGCAGATCGAGCCCCATCTGCTTGGAATAGGCGAGGGCAAGGGCGAGGCCCAGGCCGCGGTGCGTGTCGGAGCGCGAGGCGTTCTTGCGCCAGAACGGCTCGCCGAGGTGGGGGAGGTCGGCGGGGGTCAGGCTCGTGTTGGTGTTGGTCACGCCCAGCTCGATAAAGCCGGCATTCACGCGGCCGTCGATGTGCAGGCAACCGCCGGCGGGCGTGTGATCGACGGCGTTGCTCAGCAGGTTGCGGATGATGATCGTCAGCAGCCGTCCGTCGGCTCGCGCGACGGCGGTGGGGGGCAGGTCCCAGTCCACCTGGATTTCTTTCCCGGCAGCGGTGCCCGTCAGGGGATGCCAGGTCTCGCGAACGAGCACCACAAGGTCCACTGGATCTTTCGCGAGCATCGGCGGGCCGGCCTCGGCTCGAGCGACGGCCAGGAGCGTGGAGACGATGGCGTCCATCTGCCTGGCGATCTCCATCGCGTCCTCGAAGCTCTGTCGCGTAGTCGCGGGATCGCCGGGATAGCTCAGGCCAACCTCCGCCAGCGCCCACAGCTCGGCGATCGGAGTACGCAGCTCGTGGGCGGCATCATTAGTGAAGCGCTTCTCGCGGGCGAACGCCGCACCGAGCCGGGCCAGCAGCTCGTTGAGGCGCTGGGCGATCGGCGACAGCTCCGCGGACATGTTTTCATCGCGAATACGCGTGGAGAGGGACGAGACGTCGATGGTGCGGACCTGCGCGGCCAGGCGCATCAACGGGCTCAAGCCGGAGCGCACGACCAGGGTCACCGCGGCCACGATGGCGCCGGCCAGGACCAGGCCGGCGGCGATCAGCGACCAGCGCAGCGTGCGGAGCATCTGGAGAAGATCCGACTGATCCTCGGCGAGGACGAGCGTCAGCGGCTGGGGCTCAAGCCGGGCACCGCGCCTGTCGCCGCCTGCCTGGGACGATGCGGGACGATGTATTTCGGCGTCGCCAGCTTCTTCTTCAACGGTGGGTCGAAACTGGATGGCGACGGTGCGGCCGGGCCGGCCGTCGGGAAGCGTGAGGTCGCGGAAGCTGCCGGTTTCGTCCGCGCCCGCGGCTGACGGGAGGTCTCGATCGCCCATTGATGGAGACCGCACCACCACTGCGCCGTCAGCCCGGCGGATCTGGAAATATTGAGGATGGCGGACCGCGCCAAACTCCGGCATGAGCTGCTCGGCCGGGCTCACCTCCAGGTGATCGCGATCCCATTGCACCAGCGCACCCAGGGCGCGGGCCTTGGCGAGCAGGGCGGCGTCGAAGCGCGCCAGGAGGGCATGGCGCGTCCAGGCGTAGAATCCGCTGCCGCAAACGGCTGCGAGTCCCAGCACCGTGCCGAGCAGCGCGAGCGTGAGCTGGGAGCGGATCGATCTCATGATGTTGCCTCGGCCCCATCGCATGCCTCCAGTACGTAACCCACGCCGCGCGCGGTGCGGATGAACGAACGGCGGCCGGCCGGCAGGTCGATCTTACGCCGCAGGGCGCAGACGAGCGTATCCACCACGTTGCTCATGATCTCGGTGCTCGCGTCGTAAAGGTGCGTTTCGATCTCCGTGCGGGAGACCACCACATCCAGCCGTAACGCGAGGTACTCCAGGAGAGCGTACTCGCGCGTCGTGAGCTCGACAGGGAAGCCGTCGAGCGACACCTTGCGCCCAACGGTATCGATGACGAGCGGTCCGACTTCGACGCGCAAGCTCGGAATGTGGTGGCGGCGGCGCATGACCGAGCGGATACGCGCCAGGAGTTCGGCAAACGCGAACGGCTTCACGATGTAATCGTCGGCGCCGGCCTCGAGGCCGCGAACGCGATCTTCGACGGCGTCACGTGCGGTGAGGATCAGGACCGCGGCCTTGCAGCTTGCGCTGCGCAGCCGCTCGAGGATTCTCATGCCGCCGAGGCCCGGGAGCATGAGGTCGAGGATGATGACGTCGTAGTCGCTGGACTGGGCGAACCCGAGACCTTCGCTGCCGTTGCCGCTGATGTCGACCGTGAAGCCGGCCGACCGCAGTCCCCGCCCGACCCAGCGTTGGAGGCGTTCAGAATCTTCGACGAAAAGCACTCTCACGGTACGATTCCTTTGTACAGGAGCATAGCCCGTGGAAGGTTACGGGGAGATGATGACGCGCGTCGACTCTCCGATCATATTGCTGTAATGTCCGGCCACTAAGCTACAAGCCGCAACCTGAAGGGAGCCCGATGCCCACCCGCGGCGACGAGGAGACGTCCGGATTTCCCAGTCTCACCGGTTTCGCCAGGGCATAGTTCATGCGGCCTGCGATTTCTCACTCCATAGCCGCTGCCGCGCCGTCACACGTCAGAGCCGCGACCGTGAGGGAGCGGTGTGCGGAGAACTGCGAACACCGCTCCCTTACAGTCGCGGCTCTGAAAGAGAGTTCTGATTCGCCCGGTGCAATAAAACCGCTGGAATCCACGGCGACATTTTCATCGGCCCAAGGCGAGGGCGAGGGCATTGCACGACCAGCGCGAGTACCGGCCCTCACCCCAACCCTCTCCCAGAGTACTGGGAGAGGGGGCAGAACCTTTGCCGCCGAAAATGCAACGCGCGCGGCGGTCGCGAGCACGCTTGTTGTGCTGTGGCTCGCGGGATGTGCCCGCTATCAGCCGATGCCGCTGAGCGACGATGCGCTGCGGAAGGCATCGACGTCTCCCTCGGCTGAATCGTTGCGCCTCGAGGCGCAGCAGATTCGTCACCCGATCCTTCATCCGGTCGAGCTGGACCTGGATTCCGGCCTGTCGCCTGATTCGGCGGGTGTGCTGGCGGTCTTGCTCAATCCGACGCTGCGCGCCGACCGCAACCGCCGGCACCTGGCCGATGCCCAGCTCCTTCAGGCCGGCCTGCTCCCCAACCCGCAGTTGACCCTGAACTACGGATGGGTGACGGGCGGCGTGACGACCGGCGCGGTCAGCCCCTATGGGTTTGGCCTCTCCTGGGACATCACTTCGCTCATCACCCATCGCGCCAAACAAAACGCCGCTCGGGCACAGGCGACATCGGTCTACCTGGACGTGGCGTGGGGCGAATGGCAGACGGCCGAAGCGGCCAAGACCGCAGTCTACGACCAGGTGGCGCTCGAGGCGCAGCTCGCGCAGGCCCGGGAGGTGGACGACCGGCTGGCGCAGAACCTGAAGTTGACCGCCAACGCCTTCGCGCGCCATGAAAGGGTCCTGCTCGACCTGGCGGCGGCGGAGTCGGCCAGCCTGGATGCGCACCTGGTGGTGCTGGGAATTCAGCAGCAGATCGGCCGGCAGCGCCTCGTGCTGCCGCGGGCGATGGGACTGTCGCCAGAAACGCGGCTAAAGCTGCGGCCGGACTTGCGACTGCCCTCGCGCCTGAACCTGCCATCCAAGGAAGAATTGCTGAACGGGCTGGAAGAACGGCGTCTGGATCTGCTCGCCTTGCGGCGCGGGTACGATAGCCAGGAGGAGGCGCTGCGGGCGGCGGTCCTGGCGCAGTTCCCCAAGATCGGCCTCGGCTACTCGCACGCGCGGGACAATACGAACGTCATCTCCGACTCCCTCGACGTGACCGCCGACCTGCCCATCTTCGACCGCAACCAGGGCGGAATCGCCACCGAGCGGGCGACGCGGCAAAAGCTGTTCGACGAATACGTCAGCCGGCTGTACGCCGCCCGCTTCGACATTGTGACGGCCCTGGACGACATTGCCGCGGTGACGGCGCAGATCGCCGCGGCGGAGGCGGCGCTGCCCAGCCTGGAGCGGCTGGTGGAGACGTACCGCCAATCGGTCGAGCGCGGCAACGCAGACGTGCTCAGCTATTACACCGCAGTAGGCACGCTGGCGCAGAAGCGGCTGTCGGTGCTGAAGTTGAAGCAGCAGCTCATCGAGGATCGGGTGTCTTTGGAAATTGCCTCCGGGCGATTTCTGCCCGACGACGACCGCGTGCCTGCGACGCAACCGGCCACGCGGGAGAGGATCTCGACACAGCCGGCAACGGGCACCGGTCCGACGATGGGCGTAACTAGGAATTTAACGACGAATCCGACGACCAACCCGGCGGCGAATCCTGCAACCCGTCCGACGACCGATCCTGCAACAATTCTGAATCCGACGACGAGGGAGGCCCAACCGTGAATTCGGCGGTGCGATGGATCGTGGCGCTCGTGCTCGTTGCGGCGGCGGCGGGGGGCGGGTATTGGCTCGGCCGGCGCTCCGGCGGTGGTTCGCACGCCGAGGCCGAGGAAACGGATTCGTCCGCGGCGAAAGTGCAGCCGATCGCGACCGTCCGCACAGTGCCGATCCGACGGTCGCACATCACCAGTGAGGTGATGGCTTACGGCTCCGTGGTCGCCCAGCCCGGAGAGATGAGGATCGTCTCCGTGCCGTACGAAATTCGCGTGCGCCACATGTTCGCGACGCCTGGACAACCGGTGGAGAAGGGGGCGCCGCTGGTCGAGGTTGAGGCAAGCCCCGACACGCAGCTTGCCCTGCGGACCGCTCAGAACGACGTCGAGGCCGCCACCACGAATTTGAAGCAGATACAGGAGCGGTTCAACGACCACCTTGCCACCAACCAGGAGCTTTACCAGGCGCGTCAGGCACTCCAGGCGGCGCAGTTGAAGCTGGAAAGCCTCACCGCGCGCGGCGTCGGGCCGGCCACCAAACTTGCGGCTCAGAACACCGGCGTGGTCGGGAAGGTGGACGTGCAGGAGGGGCAAATCGTGACGGCGGGCGGGCCGCTGGTGGAAGTGATTACCGCCAACCGAATCGAGGTCAGGCTCGGCATTGAGCCGGAAGGTGTCGGATACCTTCAGCGCGGCCAGCCGGTGCAGCTCATGACGGTGGGCAGCCCGTCGGCCAGCGCGGTCAACGGCAAGGTGCGTCTCGTCGGCCAGCGCGTGGATCCGACCGCACGGCTTGTCGATGTCTTCGTGACGCTGCCTCAAGACTCGAAACTGCTCCTGGAGGATTTCGTCGCCGCAAAGCTGAGCCGGGTTTCGGCGGAAGGGCTGCTTGTTCCCCGTGACGCATTGGTGTCCGACGGTGCAGGGGGGTTCACGCTCTTCGCGGTCAAAGACAGCAAAGCCGTCAAGCATTCGGTCAAAGTAGGTCTGGAAAATGATCGCGAAGTGCAAGTGATCGCGGACGACCTGCACGAGGGAGAGCTGGTTGTCGTACTGGGAAGTTACGAGCTGGAAGACGGCATGAAGGTCCAGGCGCAGCCGGCGGAAGTTACGCCAGAAGCTTCGGAGCAAGCGACTACGGCGCCGGCGGCCACTGAGCCCGCGACGACCGGTCCGACGACGGCAGAGTCGGCAAGTGTGCCGGAGCCCGCTACTCAGCCCGCCGCAACTGAACCGGCGGCGGCGCCGCCCAGCCCGCCGAACGACTCCGCCGCATCGCGTCCTTCGACCTCGGCGTCGCAACCGGGAGGGTCCCGGTGAGGGTCGCACATTGGGCCACTCGCCACGCTCGGTCCATCCTCTTTCTGCTCGGCGCACTGGTCGCGGGTGGAATATTCGGCGCGCTGGCGCTCCCCGTTTCGTTGTTCCCGCGCGTTAATTTCCCGCGCGTGCAGATCAGCCTTGAAGCCGGGGATCGGCCGGCCGAGCGGATGGTGGTCGAGATCACGCGTCCGGTCGAGGAGGCGCTGCGTTCGATTCCCGGTGTGCGGGGCGTGCAATCGATTACCGGCCGGGGCAGCGCGCAAGTGACGCTCACGTTTGAGTGGGGCGCCGACATCACCTCCGAGTTGCTCCAGGCGGAGGGGCGCGTTAACAAGCTGCTGACGTCGCTGCCGACGGGGACCACGTTTGACGTAAGGCGGATGGACCCCACCGTTTTCCCCGTCATCGCCTACAGCATTACCTCTGATACGCGTCCGCTCACCGAACTGCACGATATCGTCCAGTACCAGCTTCGCCCGCTCCTGTCTGGCGTGAACGGCGTCGCCAACGTGAACCTGACCGGGGGCGCGAGGGCGGAATTCCGCGTCGAGCTTGATCCCGTGCGCCTCAGCGCCCACCACATGGCACCCGCGGATGTCGCGACGGCGCTGGCCGCGACGAACGTCCTCACGGCCGTCGGGCGTCTGGAGGATCGGGGAAAACTCTATCTCGTCGTCACGGACGCGCGGTTGAACAGCACGGCCGACATCACGGCCACGGTGCTGCGGTCGTCAGGCGGCGGAATCGTACGGCTCAGCGATGTGGCGCAGGTACGGCGCGAGCCAGAGCCCGTGTACGCGCGCGCGACAGCCGACGGCCACGACGCCGTTCTGTTCAACGTGTATCAGCAGCCCGACGGGAACACCGTAAAAATCGCCCAGGGCGTGCGCGACCTGCTTGCCGCCGAAGCCGTCCGACTCCCCAGGGACGTGAAGATCACCAGTTGGTATGACCAGAGCGACCTGATCGTCGCATCGGCCCACAGCGTTCGCGATGCGGTGGCGATCGGGGTGGCGCTGGCGGCGCTGGTGCTGTTCCTGTTCCTGCGCGACTGGAAGATCACGCTCATCGCCGCGCTGGCGGTGCCGGTGGTTCTCACCATCACCGCCCTCCTGCTGTCCGTGCTGAACCAGAGCTTCAACATCATGACCCTGGGCGGCATGGCGGCCGCCGTGGGGTTGGTCATCGACGATGCGATCGTGATGTCGGAGCACATCGTGCGCCGGCTCCGCGCCGAGCAGCGCGGAGAGCTGAAGTCGACCGTGCTGCGCGCGGCCGACGAGTTCAGCAAGCCGCTGGCCGGCTCGTCGCTCTCGACGATCGTGATCCACATTCCGCCGGCCTTCATGGTGGGCGTGGCCGGGGCGTTCTTCGCCTCGCTGTCGCTGTCGATGGCCAGCAGCCTGATCATCTCGTTCCTCGTCGCCTGGCTGGCGATCCCGGTCCTGGCGGCCGCGTGGCTGAAGGGGCGCGACGCGGCTCGGCCCGAGGGAGGCGCGTTCACCGAACGTGCGCACGGGGCCTACGCGTCGCTCATGCGCCACCTGCTGCCGCACGCGTGGGTGATCGTGCCGATCGCGGTCGTGCTGCTGGTCGCGGGGTACCTGAGCTACCGGAGCCTTCCGAGCGGCGATCTGCCTTCGGTTGACGAGGGCGGATTCATCATCGACTACCGCGCGGCGCCCGGCACCTCGTTCAAGGAGACCGACCGCCTCTGCCGCCAGGTGGAGCAGATCGTGGCAGGCCTGCCCGAGGTACAGACCTATTCGCGGCGCACCGGCTACAACCTCGGCGGGGTGGAGCTGGGGGAATCCAACTCCGGCGATTTTTTCGTGCGGCTCAAACCCCCGCCACGCCGGCCTATTCATGAAGTGATCGACGAGGTCGAACAGAAGATCGCCCGTTCGGTGCCGGGGCTCGACATCGAGACCGCCCAGCTCATGGAAGACATGATCGGCGACCTGACCGGGCGGCCGCAGCCGGTGGTGGTCAACCTTTATTCCGAAGACCAGGCGCAGCTCAACGACCTGGCGGAAAAGGTCAAGACCGCCCTGGAGAAGATCGACGGCGTGAAGGAGGCGCGCAGCGGCATCGTCCCCGCCGGCGATTCGCTGGACGTACACATCGATCCGGTGAAGGCCTCGCTCGAGGGGATCGACCCGGCGGCGGTCACCAAGTCGCTGGCGGACCTGCTCGGCGGCACGGTTGCCACTCAAGTCGCGGAGCGTGAAAAGCTCATGGGCGTGCGCGTCTGGATCCCGCACGAAAGCCGGAAGACGACCAACGACATTGGCGAGCTTCAGCTTCGCGCCCCCGACGGGCACCTGTTCCCGCTCAAGCGGGTGGCGAAGGTGAGCGTGAACAGCGGCCAACCGGAGATCACCCGCGAAGACATGAAGCGCATGATCGCGGTGACGGCTCGGAGCAGCCGGGACCTGGGCTCCACGATCCGCGACGTGAAAAAGGTGCTGGACGAGCCCGGGTTGCTCCCCGCCGGCATACGCTACCGTCTCGGCGGGATGTACGAGCAGCAGCAAATCGATTTCCAGGGTTTGTTGAAGGTGATCATCGCCGCCAGCGTGCTCGTGTTCCTGCTGCTGCTGTTCCTGTACGAAAGTTTCCGGGTCGCCATCGCAATCATGCTGACGACATTGCTAGCGATGGTTGCGGTCTTCGGCGGCCTGAGGCTGACCGGCACCCAGCTCAACATCTCGTCGCTGATGGGGATGGTGATGATCGTCGGAAACGTGACCGAGGTCGCGATCTTCTACTATTCGGAGTACGCGGACGCCGTCACGGAGCGTACTCCGTTCGAACGATTGATCGCGGCGGGGACTTACCGGATGCGGGCGATCGTCATGACGACGCTGGCGGCGATCCTGGCGCTGGCGCCGCTGGCGATGGGAATCGGACAAGGCTCGGGAATGCTTCAGCCGCTTGCGATCGCGATCATCGCGGGGTTGATCGTACAGCTCCCGCTGGTGCTGATCGTCCTGCCGGCGTTGCTGGTGGTCCTGCGGTCCGCACGGTTTGAACCGCCGGTCGCGGGGCCGCGTACCCTTCCGTGAGATCATCCTGGTGAGCAGACGGTTCAACACATTCCATTGGATGGCCCTGGCGGCGGCAATGATCCCCGTGCAAACGGGTTGCGCGAGCCACAGCGCCGGTGACAAGACCACGACGCGCACGACGTTTCATATCCCCGCGTCAATCCCGAACAAGCCGCAGCATCCGCTGGACGACGCCGTTCCCGGCGTCCCGAACTTTGGGATCATCACCCGCGATGTCTGGCGCGGAGCGGAGCCGACGCCCGAGGGTTTGACGGCCCTGGCCGGCTTGGGCGTGAAGACGGTGATCGACCTGCGGATGGAGGACGAATACGAGGTGATTCCCAAAGGGGTTTCCTACGTTCGGATCCCCGTATCCGCCTGGCACGCCGACCGGCTCGATGTGGCCAGGGTGCTGCGGGCGGTCAAGGAGAACCCCAAGCCGGTCTTCATCCATTGCGAACAGGGCCGTGACCGAACTGGGTATGCAGTGGCGGCCTACCGGATATCGGAGAAAATGAGCCCGGCGGACGCCTGCCAGGAGCTGCGGAATTTTCACGTCAACCCATGGTGGCAGGGGGCGATCGAACGGCGGATCTACGAGCTCGACCGCCGAGGATTGCCCAAGTAGCCGGCGGGCCCCGCCCTCATCGCAACTTTCCCAGCTTCCGGGGGTATTGTCCGACGGTAGGGCTTCCCGCGCTCGCAGCACGTATTTTGATTGACCCGGTTTCTGTCGGCGATAAGCTGTGCGACCGCGGCGCAAGCCAGTCGGGGTGCCGCCCGCATGTCTTTGTGCTATGAATTGAGAGGTTGAACATGAAGCGATTTTTGACGTTGTCGGGCCTCCTTCTGGCCCTTTCGCTGCTGGCTCCGATGGCTCGCGCGGCGGAGGATGCCGCGTCGGCCGATAGCGACCCGCTTAAGGAGAAGGGGCTGGCCAAGCAGGGCAACCTCTACGTGCTTCCCGCCGAGACGGAACTGAACAGCGGCATGAAGGACATGCGCGCCTTGAAGCGCAAGGTCGATGAGGACAGCAAGGTCCGCCGTAAGTACGAGGACCAGGTGAAGATGGCGAAAAACGCGATCGCCCAGATCGACTTCGAACGCCGCAAGCTAAACGAGCAATATCTCAAGGAGAGCGATCCGACGATCCACAACCAGCTCATCGCCAAGATGAACATCCTGACGAGCAACATGAACAACGCGCTGGAATTCAAGAACACCGCCGACGGCAAGCTCCACGGCCTCGGTGAGGAGACGCGCACGAAGTACGTCAACCAGCTGATCGACCTCGCCGCCAAAGCGGACGATGCGCAGAAGAAGTACGAAGAGCTGGCGGCCGACGAGGACGTGAAGGGCGGCCTGGAAAAGGTGAACGCCACCGCGAAGATCAAGATGAAGCTGGGCCCGTCGGCCGATTTCAAGCAGATCGCGTCGCAGCTCAAACGGCTCCGCGCCGACATCCAGTCCGACATCGTGCCGGTTCAGATGGAGAACCACGTCCCGTCAGTGGAAGTCACGATCAACGGAAAGCTCACGCGGACGATGATCCTCGACTCCGGCGCCAGCATGGTCTGCGTTCCGGCGGACATGGCCAAGGAGCTGGAACTCGTCCCCGGCCCCAACGACCGGACGGTGCGGATGCAGCTCGCCGACGGAAAGGTCGTCGAGGGCAAGCAGATGATCCTCAAGAGTGTTCGGGTGGGAACGTTCACGATCGAAAACGTGGAATGCGCGGTCCTGCCTGAGTCGCTGATCGCCGCTCAGCCGCTGCTGGGGGGAAGTTTCCTGAACAACTTCACCTATCGCCTCGACGCGGATGCGGGCCAGTTGCATCTTGCTCAGGTGGGTGGAACGGGTAAGCCCGCAACGCCGGGAGAGAAACCCAAGCCGGATTCGAAGAAGGCGGCTGAAGAGAAGTAGGCCCTCGGGAATGCGACGGAAGAGGCAGAGGGATTAAGATTAGGATTAAGATTAGGATCGCGTCCGTTGCGCTCGCGATCCTAATCTGAACCTTAAATCTTTTAGTCCGAATGGGCCACAGAGTGCGACGAGGCCGCGATCAGTTCACGATCGACTTTAACGCGCGCTCTCAGTCCCGAAAGACATCCGAAATCATGTGATCTTCCGGGATTACCGTATACCGCCGGTTTTCCCCGATCTCCCACACCACGCCCCGGTCGGTCTTCATGATGAACTTGTATTCGACCGTCACGCCGTGCTGAAGCAGCACCGTTCCAGACCAGTCGTGCCCATTGGGCTGGGTATCCTGGCTCTGCATCGCCAGTGCGGCGTCGGCGGACCATCCGCCCAGTTCGCGAACGTTCCCGCAGACGAAGATGGGCCACGAGCTGTTGGTGCGACATTTGAAAGTGACGCGTTGACCTTGTCCTTCGGCCATGATGTCTCCGCCGCCCGAGGCGGCCGTTGAGGGTGGCGGGCGATTACTTCGCCGCCAGTTTGCTGGCGATTTCCGCGACGTGTTTCCCCTGAAACTGCGCGATAGTTAGTTCATTGGCGGTCGGCTGGCGCTCCCCGCGCGATCCGGCGATTGTCGAGGCTCCGTACGGCGAGCCGCCGGTGATCTCATCGAGGTTGAGCAACTCCCGGCAGGAGTAGGGGACGCCCGCCACGATCATTCCCTGGTGGAGGAAGAAGGTGTGGGCGTGGACGATCGTCGTCTCCTGCCCGCCGTGCTGTGATGCCGTCGAGGTAAACGCGCTGCCGACCTTCCCGACCAAGGCCCCCTTTTGCCAGAGCTGACCGGTCGTCTCGAGAAAGCCCTGCATCTGCGAGATCACCGCGCCAAAACGCGTCGGAGCGCCGAGGATGATCGCATCGGCGTCGGCCAGGTGATCGACCCGAGCGGCTGGAACGTGCGCGAAGGCCTTCTTCGCCTCGACGGCGTGCATCTTGACGAGCACGTCCTGCGGCAGCGTCTCTTCCACCTGCAACAGTTCGACAGTTGCGCCCGTCGAGCGCGCGCCGTCGGCCACCGACTCGGCGAGCCTGAAGATGTGGCCATACATACTGTAAAAGACGATTTGAACCTTCGCGGGCATATTGGAATCACTCCTTGCCGTGGCCTGTCTCCTTCACTTCGTCCGTGGCGCGTACCATAACCGCGCTGCCGGAGCGGCTGCAATGGATCGAAAAGCCGCGGTGACTGAGAGTGCGTTCCGCGTGCGGACTCAACGAGAATTCTGAATTCGATTGGGTTGCATGAATTTGAAATTCGCAGATGCAGGGGCTTGCCGCCCCCGCACCCCCGCTCGGGGGCGTTCCCCCGAACCCCTGAAGACCGCTTCGCGAAAAGGAAGCCGCGGCAGCAACGGTCGAGCCATGCTCGGCGATTACGCCTGCGCGTGGCCCGCGCGTTGCGGCCGCAGGCGGGTGAGGAACGCTCCGCGAAGGACCTTCGGGCCAGGGGATTTTTTCCTCTCGCCGAGGGGGCGAGCGAGAGGAAAAAATCATGGGCGGGGGGAGTGTGAAGTGCGGAGATGGATACGCCGGCACGATCGCAATCGTGGCGTCGACTGAGGACAGCATCGGAACCTCGCCCTTTGCCACCACATTCCCACCACCCCATATTGTTTCCTCGCGGTCGCGTTTTCACAGCGAGGAAAAAATCGGGTCCGAAGGTCCTGTGCGAAGCGATCGACATTTGTCCGCGGTTGCGTCGGGCATGCCACGCGAAGGCGTATTCGCCGAGCATGGCAGGACCGATGCTGCCGCGGCTTCCTTATCGCGTAGCTGTCTTTCAGGGGTTCGGGGAATCGTCCCCGAGCGGGGGTTGCAGGGGGCCGCCAGCCCACTGCGTCTGCGACTTTGCATTCCGGGCGACGGGCAAAATTGTGGAAGTCAGGCGCTCGCAGCACGAGCCTATCGCCAGTCGGATGAGAGGCCTTGTTTAGGACCCACGTCCACCCTAACGTACTCCGCGTTGTCGCCCGATGACCGCACGGGTTGAAAAACTATGCCGCACGATGTCGCACTGTTCGTCACCTGCCTGACCGACCAGTTTTATCCCCACGTCGGCGTCGCCGTCACGAAAGTGCTCGAACGGCTCGGCTGCCGCGTACTGTTCCCGTCAACGCAGACCTGCTGCGGACAGCCGTTCTTCAACAATGGGTTTCATCCCGAGGCGCGCGAGCTGGCGACGCGGTTCATCGAGGTCTTTGAGCCGTACGAGTACATCGTGACGCCCAGCGGAAGCTGCTGTGCGATGGTGCGCGAGCAGTTTCATCAGCTACTCCACGACGATCCCGCCTGGGCGAAGCGGATGCATCACGTCTCATCGCGCACGTTCGAGTTCGTCGAGTTCCTGCACAAGGTCCTGAAAGTCGATTTTGCGAAGCTCGCGCTGCCGGAGAGCCGCCCGATCACCTACCACTACACCTGCCACCTGCGCGGCATCGGCGTTCGCGACGAGGGCGTACGGCTCCTCCGCCAGATCGGCAACGTCGACTTCAAGCCGATGGACAAGACCGATCAGTGCTGCGGTTTCGGCGGGACCTTCGCCGTGAAGTATCCGGCGATCAGCGGCGCGATCGTCGAGGACAAGGTGCAGTGCATCGCCCGTACCCAGGCCGGGACGCTGGTGTGCAACGACGCCGGCTGCACGATGAACATCTCCGGTATGTGTCACCGCGAAAACATGCCGACACAGGTCGTCCACATCGCCGAATTGATCGCCGAAGCAATGGGAATGGATGTGAAGGCGTGGTAGTGCTGAGTGCTGAGGGCTGAGCGTTCAACCTCCGTCCGCATCTTCACGTTTCACGTCTTCACGTTTCAAACTCGACGCGGTGACGTTTCGCCGCGCATGATGTCGGCGCCGATCACACTTTCGCGAACGGCGTGACCAGTACGTCCTTGCCGTTCTCCTGTTTCAATTCAATATCCGAGAAGAAATTCGGCGCCTCCCGGCGAACGAGTTCCCAGATCGCGATGGCAACGGTGCGGATCTCGTCTTCGGCGTGAATGTTGCCGCGCAGGTAGAAGAAGTGACGCAGGGCCCGGGCGTTGGCGGTGACGAAAATCTTGGTCTCGGTCGCGTTGGGCAAAACCGCCCGGGCGGCCTGCCGGGCCGTCTTGCGTCGATCGGTCTTGGAGAGCTCGGGGAACTCGCGCTCGATTCGCTCGGACAGCTTACTCGTCAGCTCGATATAAGCGCGCTGGCAGTCCGCCACTGTTTTGACGAACAGCGCGTGCAGCTCCGGATCGGCGGCAATCACCGGCGGCTCGACGAACTCGCACTTCGATTCATCCACGTAACGCTGGCTGAGCTGCGAATAGCCCCAGCCGGCCCGATGGCGGATCAGCTCGTGCGTGAACGAGCGCGACACGCCGGTGATGATCAGGTTGAACGTCGCGTGCTCCAGCACGCTGCCGTGCCCGACCTCGACGATGTTGCGAAGGTACGCGCTGTTGCCGCCCGGCCGTGGCTTCGCGAACGACATGTAGCAGATGCGCCCGGCGATTTCGGTAAGCTTCTGGCCCGCTTCCTCCGTGTCGGTCGACCATTGCTCGACGCCATGATCGCCGAGGAAACGGTCGATCTCCGCCGACTCGGTCATCTGCTTCCCGACGAGGTACACCTCCGGCCGACGTCGGATCTTCACCCCACCTTCAACGACCGAAGTTTCGACAGATGTACCGGCGATGGACATGCGGGCTCCCGTGTGCAAGCGGCCAAATTGTGCGAACCGGAAGTCTATGCGCCCGACGTTGGGTTTCAATTCGATATCCGTGCGGGGGGCGGAATCAGCGTAGCGCAAAATCGATGCGCTTTCCCAGCAGGTTGGCAACCTTCGCCATCGTATTGAGCGTGATCGACATGTTCTCGGGATCCAGCAATCGGTCGATTCCGGTGCGGCTGGTTTGCAGCCGTCTGGCCATCTCCGTCTTGCTGATGTTTAGTTGACTCATCGCCCGTTCCACTTCACGCGCGATCTTGAACTTGATCGCGACGGCGCGGCAATCTTCGAGCATTTGCTGCTCTTCAAGAAAGTCGTCGAATTTTGATCCCAGATGCTTCTTCTTCATGATTCACCTACATCAGTTCTCTCTTACGTTTGGCCGCCAGCCGGAGGTCGTGCGCGGGCGTCTTTTGCGTCTTCTTAATGAAGCCGTGGAGCAACACCATCGATTGACCTTCCACCACGAAGATTACGCGTGCGATCCGACCGCCGACGCGCGAACGGACTTCCCATAATCCGTTTCCCAGGTTGCACACTAAGGGCATGCCGATTGGCCAGCAGTTGCCGGCCGTGAAGCGTCAGGAACGGCTCATCGGCTCTGATTATCTCGGCGGACCGTGCGTCTGGGAGGGGTCGGAGAAGTCGGGGCGGTAGACGGGGAGGCGGACGGTGAACGTCGTTCCTTCGCCGGGCGTGCTGCGGACGCTGATCGAGCCCTCGTGCTCCTCGATGATCTTCTTGGCCACCGCCAGGCCCAGGCCCGTGCCGCGATTCCCCTTGGTCGAGTGGAACAGCTCGAACATGTGCCGCATCATGGACGGCGGGATGCCGACGCCGTTGTCGATCACTTCCGTCACCGACTGGCGGTTCTCCTCGTCGTAGCGGCACTCGATGCGGATCAGCCCCTCCTTGGGCGTGACGGCGTCCATGGCGTTGCTCAGGAGGTTCATGATCACCTGGTGCATGCCGGAGGTGTCCATCGGGACCGCCGGGTGGCGCTCGTCGATGTCGGCGACGATCATCACGCCTTTCTCATTGGCGGACTGGGCCACCAGCTCCACGCATTCATCGACCAGCACGCGCGGGTTGACCAGCTCGATCTGCGGCTCGCGCGCCTTGCTGTAGGCGAGGAGGTTCATCGTCAGGTTCAATATCTTGTCGAGGTTGCGCTCGACGATCCGCCACCCCTTGCTCGCCTGAACCAGGTTGCTCCCCTTGAGCCCCATCTCCACGACGTCCGCGCCGCCGCGCAGCGCCTGGAGGATGTTCTTGATCGAGTGGGAGAGGGCGGCCGTCGTCTCGCCCACCGCGGCCAGGCGCTCGGCGGCCAGCCCCGCCTGAAACAGCTTCGCGTTCTGAATCGCCATGCCCGCCTGAAGGCCGATCGCGCTCAGCAGGCGAAGCTGGTCTGGCGAATACGTGTAATTCTTGACGGAGCTGTCGATGTAAATGACGCCGATGATGTCGTCTCCCGCTTTCTGGTTTTCCACCAGCTTGCGGGCCTTGATCGGCACGCACAGCGCCGAGCGAATCCCCAGGTTGTGAACGCTCTTCCCCTTGCTGAATCGCTGGTCCGCCATCGCGTTGGTGGAGAGCACGCCTTCGGCGGTCGAGATCACGTGGTTGATGATCGTGCGCGACGCGTGGATCTTTTCCGGGGCGGGGCGGACCGGTTCGCCGTCGGCGCTGGAGGTCTCGACGGGTTTGGATTCGGCGTCCTCGCGCGTGCGGACGACCTTGGGGATCACTTCGTTACTCTTCTCGTCGATCAGCAGGATGATGCCCCGGTCCGCCTTCACGTGCTCGAAGACCAGGTCCATCACCACTTCCAGCACCTGGTCGACGTTGAAGCTGCTCCCCAACGCCGCGCCGAGCTGATAGAGGATCTTGAGGTTGGCCGTGGCGGCGGCCGCCGGCTCGGGGACCGCGAGCACCATCGAATCCTCGCTCGACGGGACCGCGTGAACGATCGCGCTGTCCATCCCGCTCTCTTCCCCGCTGAGGCTGACGTTCCCGCCGCTGCTGCGCGTCACGCCCGGCGCGGCGCCGAAGACCATCAGCGTCCGGCCGACGCGGATCTGGTCGCCGATCTTCAGCGCCTGGCGGCTGGCCACGCGAGCGCCGTTGACGTAAGTGCCGTTGGAGCTGCCCAGGTCGCGCAGGATCCAATCCCCCTTGTCGCCCGGCAACAGCTCGCAATGTCGGCGGCTCACCGTGTTGTCGGTGAGTGGAAGCTGCCGGCTGTCGCGACCCACCAGCGCGGGCGAATCGGGCAACTCGAAGCGGCGGCCCTTGTCAGGGCCTTGCAGGACCAGGAGCGTGAGCACGGCGCGAGTTTACCCGAAAAAGAAATGCGAAAATATCGAATCCGTGATTGCCAACGGCCAACCGCGCTATCGTGGCCGGCGACCGGACGGAAGGTTCTCTTCCTGCATGACGACGTTATTGTAGCGCAGGAGCGTTCCCTTGGCCCGCTCGACCTGGGCAATCGCCTTGTTGTAGTTCGCGATGGCCAGGGCCTCTTCACGCTCGGAATCGGCCAGGCGCTCCTGGGTATCCAGCTTGAGCTGCACGAAGGTCGGATCGAGCGCCTCGCCCTGCGCCTCGCGCTGTTCGATCGCCAGGAGCGTGTCGGACGCGGCGAACCGGGCCTGCCGGCGCGAGCCCATCAGCAGCCAGCCCGCGTTCACGTCGCGCAGGGCCGTCTTTACGTCCTGCGTCACCTGGTCGATCAGGAAGCGGTACTGCTCGATCGCCTGCATGCGCTGGAGCCGCGAACGCCGGAGGACCGCCAGCGCCTCGCGGTTCCCGATCGGCAACTCGAAATTCAGGCCAATCGAGAAGCCGACGTGGGAGTCGGTGAACTGGTTGGAAGCGGCGTGCGACTCGTTTGCGTCAACGCCTTCTATCGCCGCGCCAATCTTCGCGTCGAGCTTCGGAAGCGTATTCACGCGGGCCACGTCCTGCGCCACCGCCGCCGAGTTGATGCGAAGCTGCTGCTGGCCCAGCTCGAAGCGGTTGTCCATCGCGGTGCTGACGACGTCGTTGAAGTCGAAGGAGATCGGCGATTCCACCGGCACGTTGGCCGGCAGGAGCACGACCGGGCCCGCGACCGGGAACTCCGGGTCGTTCATGCGGCGTTTGATGTCGTCCGACAGGTCGCCGAGGCGGCGACGCGCGTCGATCAGGACCGATTCACGGCTGCGGATCGATGCGGTCGCCTGCGACGTCTGCACGCGCGACACGCCCTGTTTACCGTTGATGAACTGCTTGATGAGGATGTCGGCGGTGTCGCGGGTTCGGTTGAGCAGCTCTTCCTGGATGCGGATTTCCTGTTCCGCCTCCTCAAGGTCCCAGTAGTCCTTCTCGATCGACGCGACGTTGTCCTCCAGCGTTTTGCGGAAATCCAGCAGGCTCACGCGCTGATCGTTGCGGGCGATCGTGATTCGCGCCTGGTTCACTTCGTAACCGAAGTCGCGCAGCAGCGGCTGGGTGAGCTGGACCTTGAGCTGGTTCTGCCAATACGGGTTCGCGACCGTCGTGCGCGGCTTGAAGTAAAAGCTCTGCACCTGCTGGCTGATCGACACCTCGCCGCCGCTGGGGAGAAGTTGCTTGATCCCCGGCTCGATCGTGTAGATGTCGCCGCGCTGCACCTGGGTGATCCGCCCGAACCTCCTGTCGTTGATCGTGCCGAAGATGTTCGGCTGGCCGGCGGACTGTATGTCCTGGTGTTCGTAGTTGATGTTGGTGAAGAAGGTCGGATCGAAGCGCGCCTGGGCTTCGATGATGCGCGTCTCGGCGATCGCGGGGTCATAGCCGGCAACGCGCACTTCACCGCTGTTGGCCACCGAGCGCTGCACGATCTCCTGGAGGGAAAGCCGTACTGTCGGCTCGTTGCCGAGCGGACGAACCACGATCGGGCGGGTCGAGGGGGCGGTCGGGTTGGTGGCGGCATTGATCTCGCGCGTTGTCGGTTGAAGCGGCTCCAGCCTGGTGGGGAGCGGCTTCATGGGCAGCGTGGGCGTTCCGGCGGCTCGGGCTCGCTCAGCCCGCTGCAGGTCACGCGGGTCAAACGGCGGCGCCTCCTTGAGGCCGCATCCCGCGACCACCAGCGATAGCAGTGCGCCGCCGGTCGACTGGACTGCTTTACGCATGTTCACATTTCCTTCAGTGGGAGCGGGGATTATACGGACGGGCGGTCCGCACGCCATTCGGTAGGAACGGCCGCCTACCGGGTTGAGGTGCATGACAGTTTCCGCGGCGATCTTCCTTCCCCTTCTCCCAGTAGTCTGGGAGAGGCTCGGGGTGAGGGCAGTTCACCTGGAGGCCGAAAGAAGTCCCTAACCTCCGCCCTCTCGTCTTCGACCCTGAGCCTCAGAGCCAAAGGCCGGTGTACCGGTAGAGGGGGAAGCCCATTGAGCCGCCGAACCTGTCACGCCTCCACCGGATCGATTCCCGAGGCCATTCCAGCCCAAATCATCGGCATAACTCCCTGCGGCGCTTGCGTTATTGCCCCCAGACGGCGGGTCGGATGCAGGCGTTCGGCGATGCCGGAAGAGGGTCGTTTCCACACCGACGCGCGACGATTTTTTCCGAAGATGCGCCCGTTGGCGTTCGTCGAGCGTCTCGTTAAGATACTGTGCATGCCGCCAGAGCCGACGCAACAACAGCCAAGCGCCAAAACTCTGCAACAGCTTGTCGAGGAGGTAGGGCTTTACCCCGCCGAAGCATACCAATTCGTGCAGGAGGGGCTCAGCCATACCGTCAATCGCATCTATGGAAAACCGGGTGATGCCAAGCTAAACCGTCACGTCAGCGGGCAACAGCTTTGCGAAGGGCTGCGCGACTTGGCGATCAGCCATTGGGGCAGGCTTGCCCGAACCGTGCTACGTCGCTGGAACGTAACCGGCACCTATGATTTTGGCCGGATCGTCTTCGCGATGATCGACGCCGGCCAGATGCAGAAAAGCGAAGAGGATACGCCCGAGGACTTCCGTAACGTCTTCGACTTTAAGACTGCCCTGGAGAGCGATTACCGCATTCCCTTGTCGGTGCCCGCGCAAACCTCCGGTACTCGTCCATGACATCGCGAAAGACCGCCGCCGCCGCCATTCCGCCGCGCCAGCCGCGATCGTCATCCGGCCCCGCCGAATCCCAGTTTCGACCACCCCTGCGTCCGCAACGCCGCTTGTTTGCTCTGCTTCGCGTCCTGATCGTGGTCTGGATGCTGCTGTTAATGTTCCTCTATTTCGTGACCGTCTTCCCACATCGCGACAAATTACAGTCGCGCAGCATACCTCCGATCAACTCTGTCTCGCTAAGCGTTTTGTCCGCTACAGTGCTTTGCCGCTGAACGGCGTCAGCGGCGCCGCGTGATCGGGCGAACGAGGCGGGGCGGCGGGGGCGGCAGGCAGGCGACGACGGTCCGCGCCAAAGGCGATCCCCGCGAGCATCAGCTCACCCGCCGTGGCCCACAATCTGAGCAGCACGCTGAGAAAGGCGAGAAATCCCAGGAGCACCTTGGGATCCTCAAACTGCGCCCGTGCCGGCGCGGGAAGCGCCGCCCGCATGGCGGCCACGAAGACCAATTCGCGAACACCCAATCCGCCCGGCGCCCAGACCGCAAGAAATCCCGCGCACCACGCCAGGCAATACGCCCCGGCGACCACCCACCATTTGGCGAACTGCAACCCCAGCGGCCCGCTGGTGATCAGCCAGATGGCCAGGCTTTGCCACAGGAGCCCCAGCACCATCCATCCCAGCAGCCGGGCCAGCTCGCCAAACGCCAGGCGTCGCTCCACCGGCGGCTTGCCGAGTTTGGCCAGGACTGCGTTCAGGATGCCGTAGAACACCCGCGGGTGCAGCAGGAACAGGAGCACCGGCACCAGCGCAACGGCGCAGATGAGCCATCCGCGCGCAGTGTGGTGCATCTGCTTGAAGCCAAACCAGGCGAGACACGAGACGGCGACCAGCACATTGGCCAGCAGGAAAAGAATCAATTCCAGCACTTGGCTGGTCGAGCAGACAGTTCCACTCACCCCGTACGGCCGCACGAGGTAAACCCGCCCAACCACCTGCCAGATGACGCCCGGCAGATAACGCGCCAGCTCTGAAGCCGTCCAGATGCGCGTCGCCGCCGCCAGCGGCAGCCTGAATCCCAGCTCAGCGAGAATTCGTTTCCACGCCAGCACGCGGAAGACGAACAGGAAGATCGAGAACATCGCCGACGCCACGAAGAAACGCGTCCAATCCGTCTGCCCCACGCGTCCTCGCACCTGTGACCAGTTGCGGACCATCGGCCGGAACATGCCGGCGAAGATCGCCACCGTGATCCCGATCGCCGCGATGCGCTGCAGCCACGGCAGGCTCCGGCTCCACAGGTTGCGGGCGCGGGTCTGATAACGCGGCGCGATCTCAATGATCTCCGGATCCGGCGCGCGGGTCACCTTCCCGCCCGGGCCAGACCGGCGCGAACGACGGCGGGGGGGCAGCAGATCGATCCCGCGCTTTCGCAGCCAAGGCCGCGACTGCCGACGAGCCCGAGGCAAAAGCTCCAGCAGCCGGTTGAACGTGACGCGGATTGGCGTGCCGAAGAAGAGCGTTACCAGGCCGGCGATGAAATAGAGGCTCCCGAAGATCAACCCCATGTAGTCATTCAGACTCCTGGGGATGTGGGGGGACTTATGGAAGACCTTGGACAGCCAGATAACAAGGATCGTCGGGACCACCAGGGTCATCGTCGCCAGGGTGGCCTTATATGCCCGGCTGTCGGCCGGGACGGGGCTGCCGCGCAGGAATCGGGCGGTGATACTCCGCTTGCCCGGGAACCAGATCAGCCCGAACCCGACGAGAAACAGCAAAAAACCAATCGGAACGGGTGAGATGATCCCCAGCGCCCATGAGGCAAGGATCAACAGCCAGCCGATTACGTTCTTGGCAATGATCCAGCTATATGTCGCCACCATCGAGGGCCGGCGAAGCAATGGGGCAGAAACCACAACCGCCGGGACGGATGTTAAGGACGGCTTATGAGATTGACCGTTGGAACTGGAACCCATAAAGGCCGGCGGATTCTAATCACGGACAGGTCCCTACATCCAGCAGCCCCCGAACAACTCACCAACATTCGCGGTCGCCTCCGTCGGCTGGCGATCCAGTCATTCGAGGGAGTAGAGTAAGAAAGTGCCAAGTGCTGGGTGCTGAGAAGGGAGAGACGGCCCCGCTCCTACTTAGCACTCAGCACCCAGCACTCAGCACTATAAAAAACATGCACAATGACGTCGACCGAGTCCTGATCCCCCAGCAAAGCATCGCCCGCCGTGTCGGCGAGCTGGCGCGCCAGATCACGGCGGATCACAGCGCTGCGGAGTCCGCCGGTCAGGTGACGATCGTGCCGGTGCTGACCGGCGCGATGATCTTCTGCGCCGATTTGATCCGCCAGATGCCGATTGCCATGCGGATCGGCCTTTGCACGGTCAGCAGTTATCCCGGCCGAAGCGTCGCCAGCCAGGGCCCCACGCTTCTGACCCAGCAACTCGGCGACCTGACAGGCCGTCAGGTCCTGCTCATCGACGATGTGCTGGACAGCGGCAGTACGCTACGCCTCGTCATCCCGGTGCTGGAGGCGCTTAATCCCACAAGCCTGCGGACCTGTGTGCTGTTACGGAAAGATCGCCCCTCGGCTCGCGACGTCAAAGTGGATTATGTCGGTTTCGATATCCCCGACGTCTTCGTCGTTGGATATGGGCTGGATTTCAACGACTATTATCGAAATCTGCCCGATGTTGTTACGCTGAAGCAAGACGTGATCAAGGGGTCCTCGTGATTGGCGACCGACAGAGCTTGCCCAGCCGGTTCCGTTCCAGGTCGAACCGCGCCCCAGCCCGCGAGGCGAAGTTGCGCCGCTTCGATGTCGAGCGTCTACCGCTATCGCCGCCCGTGCTTCCGCTCGTGCGCCTGTCGCCGGCAGCTCGTCCGGCCGCGCTCACGACCTCTTCTTTGCTGCTTCCCCTTTTGCACGCGGTCGAAGGGGCGGTCGTCGGTTCTCCCACCGCAACGCCGCTCGCGACACCACTGGCGACACTCCTTTCCCGCCATGTGATCCGCGACGGGGAACTGATCCTGCTGATCCTCAAGCCGTCGCGCTGGTACATCGCGCTCTCCTCGATGCGCTTTACCGCGGTCGTTCTGATCCTCCTGATCGGCATGCACCTGCGCGCTCAGTCCCACATGTCAGCCTATATCGAGGCCGGCGTCTTCTGCATCGCCGGCCGGCTGATGTGGGGCTCGCTCAACTGGGTCGGACGCCTCTACATCCTCACCGATCAGCGCATCGTCCGCCTTAGCGGCGTATTCAACATCGAGATCTTCGACTGCACGCTCCGCAAGGTCGCCCGCACCCGCCTCGTCCCCACCTTCCGCGAGCGCCTGCTCCGCCTCGGCTCCATCGAAATCCTCCCCACCGACGAATCCCGCCCCTGCGGCGTCTGGCAAACCATCCCCCGCCCCACGCTGGTGAACGAAGAAATCAACGCCGCCATAAGACGCGCCAAAACGGGCCAGGCGTAACCCTCGCGCCCGTCCCTCACACTTGCTCCCGCTCCCTCTGCGCTGAGCGCCCCACACTTTTCCAACAACCGCTGCTGGCCCTGAAAAACAATGCAGGCTCCTCCCCCAAGCGTCGGAACAAATACAAATAAAGGTGACGCGAACCTTTATATAAAGGTTCGCGTCACCTTTATTTCCCCGATTCCAATGAAGCCATTGTTGTTCCCCTTATCACTTCACGAACCTCCAGAGCTTCTTGAACATCCATGAGCGCCTTCCTGGCTAGCTCATAGTCTGGCGAGATCCCGATCGCTTTGGAATAGTGTTGAATAGCCGTCCGGTAGTCGCCCATCGCCCGGGCACAATTGCCGAGATTCAGGTAAACTTCGTCCCGATCCCCCTCAGCGTCCAATCCGCGCGTGAGAACCTTTACCGCCTCCGCGATGTCGCCCTTGCTTGCCAAGAAGCCGCCGAGGTAAACCCACGGAATCGTTGATTCGCCTCGAAGCGTCCCGCATTCGGCGTACGTCGCCTGGGCCTTGTCGAATTCGCCACGATCGCGGTAAAGCAGGCCGAGGCTCAACGCCACGCGCCAGGCATGCTTGGCAGGCAGGAGGGCCATGAGATCCTTGAAGATGGTTTCCGCCTCTCCGCTCCGGCCGAGGATCCGTAACTGTTCAGCAAAGAGGAATTGGAAGTAAGACTTCGATCCGCCCAGGTCGAGGTATAGTCGGAGCAACTCGCACGCGGTTGCGGTCTTATCCGCCGCTTCCGCCTCCTTGATTCGCGATTCGAGGCGAGAGGCTTCCATGTCTGCTCCCATACGGATCGAGTGGGTTCGGTCCCCATCCCCGCCTGTCATGTAGTCGGCGCCGAGCCCCTGCATAATCTGCCAAGAGCGTAACCCCTCCGGCGACGGTCATCGCAACAAAAAAGGCCTCGCAGCAAGAGTGCCTTTTTATGTGTGACGTACAGCGTCTTGCCCTTCATGTTCACATCGACCTGCTTGGCCGATATCCGCCGTTGCGGGGCGTGCAGCTTCACGTCGATAAAGACGGCCGCGTACGCCAGCCACAGTACGATGAAAAGTGAATATTGAATTGCCAAGAATGGGAATCTCATTGCTCCATCGCCACAAGTGTAGCGTTCATGATTTGTCGAGGTCCAGCCATCCGCGATTATTTTCCAAGAACGAGCGCGTGCTCCGCAAGAAGTCGATCTCACATTTCTACGCAGGAAATAGCGCAATCGTCCGCAACGCCGCCAGCACGGCGAGCACGATCGATCGAGTATCCCGCCGGCCATACACAAGGCCCATCAGCAACAACGCAACGACGGCGGGCTAGAAATAAAGGTGACGCGAACCTTTATATAAAGGTTCGCGTCACCTTTATTTCTAACCAGCGACAGTGCGATGAACAGCGAATATGAAATTGCCAAGTATGGGAATCTCATCGCTCCATTGCCGTAACGAAAATCCCCTTCGCGTCGCCACGCGGGCCCAGGTCGAGGAAAAAATCGTGTGGCTCAAGACGTCGGCCCAGCGCCGGCCGTAAGCCGCCGTCGGGAGTGGCGCGCACGTAAATCAAGCGCTCGCAGCTCCTTTCGCCCCCTTTCGTTCGGCTCATCCAACCTGCCGTCCGGCCGCTTGATCGTCAAGCCGTGAGCCCACCGCGCGACACAGAAACCTCGACAGCAATGATGGAGATGTCGTCGTTCGGGCTCTCCCCTCCATGCCACCGGTCGATCTCCTCCAGCAACGTGGTGATCCCGTTCTGAAGAGGTTCGGTCTTTCCACGTTCGACCGCCCGTAGAAGCCCTGAATCGCCGAAGCGGTCGCCGCTGGAGTTCATCGCGTCGGGAAGGCCGTCGGAGTAGAGATAAAGTCGCTCACCCGGCGCCACATGAAGAGTTCGTTCCTCATAGGGCTCGTCGGCAAAGCCGATGGGGTAGCCGGGGTTTTCGAGGATCACCGGGGGGCCGGCGACGCGGAGATGCAACGGCCCGGCGTGGCCCGCACAGACATAGCGAAAGTCCCCATTCGAGACGTCCAGAACCCCGTAAATGAGCGTGGCGAATTGCCCCGTGGCCATGTCAAACGGGAAGAGCCTGTTCAGGCGGTCGGCAACCTGGGCGGGCGGCGTCACGTCGAGCCGATCGATGGCATTGTGGTCCAGGATCAGGATAGAAGACGGATCGGTCGGAGGCGACAGAAGTCGACTGAGTGTCACCGACAACAGGGCGGCTGAGACGCCGTGGCCGCTGACATCCAGAATATAGATGCCAACTTTCCCCTTCCCGAGCGGGATGATGTGCAGACCATCGCCAGCCAGTTCGTCACAGGGTTGGTAACCCCAGGCAAACTCCGCGCCGGGGATCTTCGTTGTCGCGGCGGGAAGAAACGACTTTTGAATCTTTGCCGCCGCCTTCAGGTCCTGGGACATCCGATCGTTGGACCGTTCCAATCGCGCGTTCGTTTCCATTAACTCGATCTGGAGGCGGTGGAGATTCAGATGCGTCTGGACACGCGCGTGCAATTCCTCCATTTGAAACGGCTTGGTGATGTAGTCCACTCCGCCGGTGGAAAACGCCTTCACCTTGTCCAATTGCTCGGTCAGCGCGCTGATGAAAATGATGGGGATGCCGCTGAGCGCGTCATCTGCTTTGAGGTGCTGGCATACTTCGTAGCCGTTCATCTCCGGCATATTGATGTCCAGGAGGATCAAGTCGGGGGGATCGCGTCTCGCCGCCAGCAACGCCAGCTTCCCGCTGGGAACGGGGCGAACTCTGTACCCGCGCTCCTTCAGCATGCCGGCCAACACCTGGAGGTTGGCTGGGGTATCGTCCACGATCAGAATGCTGGCAGGTCGATTGTTAGACTTCTGGGGATCCAATTGGGGCTCCCGCGCTGAATAAATCGAGAAGTTCCTGATATTGAAAACCTTCGGCCAGGGCGCGTAACTGTCCGGCAACCTGTGGATCGCGGGCTTCAACCTCTTGAATCGCTGCCAGCAACTGGTCCAGGTCCGCCGTGAT
This sequence comes from Tepidisphaerales bacterium, assembly GCA_038240605.1. Classification (GTDB taxonomy): domain Bacteria; phylum Planctomycetota; class Phycisphaerae; order Tepidisphaerales; family Tepidisphaeraceae; genus JBBSDP01. The sequence goes on from JBBSDP010000010.1 coordinate 26,324, forward strand.
AACGGCGTCGCGCATTCTGTCGATCAGGTCTCCAGATAGGCCAGCGAGTGACGTCGGTTGAAGATCGGCCGTCGCCACCGAAACCACGGCTGTGGGGTCCTCCGCGTAAACGTATTCGACGCCCACGTGGGCGTGAATCTTCTGGAATAATTCCGCCTCTCTGAACGGCTTGCTGATGAAATCGTCGGCGCCGATCCCCAGCAGTTCCAGGCGGTTCTCGTCCAGCGCACTGGCAGTCACGGCGATCACTTTAGGCTCCTGACCGCCGCCCAGAGCGCGTATCCGGCGGATGGCCTCGCAGCCGTCCATGACCGGCATGCGGAAATCCATCAGGATCAGACACGGCCGCCATTCCTCAAAAAGCTTAACGGCTTCGGCTCCATTGGTCGCCAGCCGAACCTCGAAACCAACGCCGGTCAGAAGTTGGGCAAGCAGTTGTCGGTTGTCCTCGACGTCGTCTGCCACCAGCACTCGGCACGTAGACTGGCCGGGCTGGAGCTTCAGAACATGGCGGGGTTTGCCGCTGGTTTTGACTGCCCTGGCTTCCCCCTCTTTCAAAGGAAGCTCAATGACGAACACGCTGCCTCTACCCACCTGGCTGCTGACCGTGATGGTGCCGCCGATCAGGCGAACAAATTCCCGGCTGATGGCCAACCCCAGCCCCGTTCCCGTCCCCGCCTGTTGCCCGGTCTGGGTCTGCTCAAAATGCCGGAATAATTTGACTTGCTCGTCAGAAGAAATGCCCGGGCCCGTGTCCTCGATCTCAACTCGAAGAAGCGGTCCATCCGCGGTCGTGCGGTCCACGCGGACGCGCAAACCGACGCCGCCTTGCTCCGTGAACTTCACCGCGTTGCCCAGGACATTGATGAAGACCTGGCGCAACTTGTTGATGTCGGCCACGATGTATTGCGGAACCTGACCGATCATCTCGACGGAAAAGGATAACTTTTTCTCATTCGTCCGGACGCGAAACATCATTTCCAGGTCTTTGAACAACTGCGGCAGGTCGAACGTGGAGAGGTTCAGGGTCGTGCGCCCCGCCTCGATCTTGGACATCTCGAGGATGTCGTTGATCAGGGCGAGCAGATGCTCCCCGCTGCGGTTGATCGTCCCCAGGTATTGGCATTGCTGGGTCGTCAGGTGCGGGTCGCGAAGCATGAGCTGGGAGAACCCGAGAATCGCGTTCATGGGGGTGCGGATCTCGTGCGACATGTTGGCGAGGAAGACACTCTTGGCGCGGTTGGCTTGCTGGAGTGACTGCTCGTAACGCTTGCGCTCAGTCACGTCGCGGGCGGCGGCGAACACGCCGCGCAATTTCCGGTCGCGGTCATGGAAGGTCGATGCGTTATAGGACACCACCGTTTCCTTCCCGTCCCGGTTCCGCGCGGTGAGTTCGTAATCCGTGACTTTGCCTTCGCCGAGCACCAGCTTGATGCCCGCCTCGGCACGTTCGGGGTTGGTGAAGTAATCCTTGAACGGTGCGCCGATCAGTTCATCGCGCGTGCAGCCGGTCAGCGCCTCCATCTGCTTGTTGACATCGGTGATGATGCCACGCGGGTCGGTGGTGATCAGTGCGTCGATGTTCGATTCGATCAGCGAGCGCGTGTAAAACTGCTGATCGCGGACGGCCTGGTCGAGCAGCATCCGCTCCGCTTCCACCTGCTTCCGCGCGGTATTGTCGGTGCCGATCAGCAGGTACCCGATGATGCCGCCTTCCGCGTCGCGGAGCGCTGTCACCGACACGATTGCCGGAAAACGGCTGCCGTCCTTGCGAATGTACGTCAGTTCGTAAATGTCCTCGATCCCGCGCGAGGCCTTGAACACCAGTGCCTCAAAGCCCGGCGTGATCGTCGTCCCGAGTTCGGCGCTCAGTGCCTTTGCGCGCGTGACGACTTCCTGCGGGTCGGAGATGTCCGCCGGCGTGATCTTGTTCATCACCTCAGCGCCGTCATAGCCCAGCATGCGCTCGGCGCCGACGTTGAAGATCTGGATGACCCCCTTTTCATCGGTGGCGATGCTCGAGAAGTTGGCGCTATTGAAAATGGCGTTTTGCAGTGCGCCGGCTTTGAGCAGCTCTTCTTCCGCCCGCTTTCGCGCGGTTACGTCTTCCATCGCCAGCACCAGCAGTTCCCCGTGGCGGCCCGCCTGGAGCTTGCGCGCGTTGAGCAGCATCACGCGCCGGCCGATCGCCGGGAACGTGTGCTCCAGTTCGAAGTCGTTGAAGACGGAACTTTTCGGAACGATGTCTTCGAGCAACGTGCGCAGGTCAGGGATGTCCCACTGGCCGTTGCCCAGTTCATAGATGAGCCGTCCCACGGTCTCGTCGGGCGAGACCTGAAAGGTCTGGTAGAACGCACGGTTGGCGGAACGGACACGCAACGTGGTGTCGAGGATCAACAGCGGCTCACGCACCGTATCGACGATGTTTAAGGCATAGTCCTGGATATCCTCAACGATGGGTTCTCGTGACAATTGTTGCCTTTCTTCGAACGGTCGGCCGTCCTTGACATACAAACCGTTCAACAGCACCGTTTCGTTCGGTGCACCAATTCCCGACGATGCGCGATACCCGCGGCCGAAGGCCAGAACAAGCTCCGCCCTGGCAATTCCAGGATCTCACGGGGCCCGCATTCGGCCGGACGTAGCTCCCCGCGCGAGGGAACCGACGGCAGCGAATGAAACTGACGTGTCGCGGTGGGATGAACGAGAATACAAAGGATGCCCTTGAGAGGGCACAAGTTGTGACAGCACAAGCTTGTACACTTCAAATTCGCGGACGATTGCTCAGGCAATATGGTTTTTGTGTGAAGATCGGGTTTCAGGCCCGTTCGGGTTGCAGTAACCGATGCGGAAATCCTATCGCGGAGTGCAAACCCCTTCATTTTCACGCTTTGCTCCCGCCACGCCATTGCGAGCCCCCATCAGATCCATCGCCGGACGCGGAGCTGATAACCACGGTACGGCTCACCGAACGTCGCTCGGAGCATCGCTTCTTCGACGGGAATGATCCGGAAAGAAATGGCCGTGATAAAGAGCGGTATCACCAGCCACGGCGAAATGCTCCCCAGGAAGATCGCCGCGCCGGCGAGGAGGAGGAGCATTCCCACATACATCGGGTTCCGGCTGAAACGGAACGGCCCGTCGGTCACGAGGCTCGTGGAAGTGTCGCCGGGTCTGATGGCGGTCTGTCGCCTGAAGAAAAGCCGGGCCGCCGATCCGCCGAACGCCAGGCCCAACGCGATCGGCGCCAGCCCGATGCAGCGCAACGGGCCGGCGAAGATCTGGCGTATCGGGAACCAGCGATGAAGGGCGATCATCGCGAGGATCGCCGAAAGAAAGTAAACGGGAGGGATGATGCGCGGTCGTCTCGATCGCATGTTCACAACTGTACCGCGCCGTAGTCTGGCAGCACTGTACCTATCCAAAGTTCGGCCACCGTGCATGATCCCCGCGTTGATCGCGACGACGCCCGCATCCGCCGTCTCGACGAGGTACGAGCAAGTGAAGTAGGACCGCCGCATGACGCAGTAGATACCGTCGGCGACGCGAAACCTGCGCGGGTGGGACATTCAGCTCGCCTTTCGGTCATCGCCGCTCCGGGCATTCTAGCTAGGAACTGCGCCCGGAACTCCGCCCGCATCACGTCTGTCGCTAGGCTGGGTCTGTATCGCGCCCCCACTACGAACCTCCGACCGGCCGTTTTCCGAATCCATGTTGAACTGCCTTCTGGAACAAATCCTGCCGCGAATTTGTGGAGGGCGAGCCGGAGGGAAAACGTTGAATCGCAGACAGGAATGATCTGCCCCACCAATGCTCTCACAGCTGCGTGGCAGACGGGAATGATCTGCCCTACTGAAGAAGCGGAGTGCGCGACATATCGCGCGGATGTCGCGCGGGCGGCGACGGATAAGTTGGGTGGTCGGTGAGGGTGATCGGAATTCGGCCGCCGCGCGACATGGAGAAAATGTCGTGCGAATGTCGCGCCGGAGCGAGGACGGATGACATTATCCCAAATCCTAAACCCTAAACCCTGAACCCTGAACCCTGAACCCTGCCTGCGGCGGCTCATTCGGCGTCGGGGTTTTTGTGGGGGGCGATCCAGCTGGCCTGGCCGACGAGCGGGGTCTGGGGAACCATCTTAAGGTGCTGGTTGCCGACGGTTTGGCTGATCGCGTTGGGAGCCGTGTAGACGGCGATCTGGAGCTGCTGGTTCCAGAGCTTCGCCTGCTGGTTCTTGATGCGATCGTGGAGCTCCGTGTTCTGGTGCTCGAGTTCGACGTGCTGCGAGCGAAGCTGCAGGACGATGACCGCCGTGGCGGCTGCGCTCAGGAGACATAGGAGGAGTTTGATCATCGCGAAAAAGTGCTGAGTGCTGAGAATAAGAAATCCTGAGTACTGCGTTTCATTGGCGTGTTGAGTTCACTCAGCACTCAGCACTCAGCACTTTTCAATTCGCCGAAGCAATCGGCTTGGCGGGGAGGCGGAGGCGCATGTTGGGGCGGACGGCGTCGCCGCCTTTGAGGACGTCCTTGTTCAGGTCCTTGATGGCGGCGGAGGCGGTGCCGGAGCCAAGCTGGTCGGCGGCGATGCTCCAGAGGTTGTCGCCGGGCTTGACGGTGTACCAGTAGCCGGGCTGGGCGGCGGCAACTTCGGTCGGCGCGGGGGCGGTGGGGGCCGGCGCTGGCGACGGAGCCGGAGCGGCGCTGGCTGTCTCGGGAGTGGGGATGACGTAGCTATGTCCGACGATGATGCGATCGGGGTTCTGCGTAAGCGAGGGGTTGGCGCGGACGATGGCGTCGCGATTCGCCTTGGTGTTCGCGCCCATGAAGCGGGCGGCCATGTGGCTGAGCGTGTCGCCGGCTTCGGCGGTGTACTTGCGGGCGGTGGCGGCGGCGCGAGCTGGATCGGTCGAGACGAGGGCTTCGCCGTGCGATCGTGCGGCGTCGGCCAGGGCATCGGGGATGTTTCCGTTGCCGCGATTGTCCGGGGCCGGGTTGTCCGTCGGCTGCGGGGCGTTGGGAGACGGGATGTCAGAGGCGATCGGGCTGGTGGGGGCCGGGGTGTTATTGGTGCGGCGGATAACGACCGGCGGCTGGCCGCCGCTCGGACCGCGAACGGAGACTTCGGATTCGGTGGGGCGCGGCGCGGTCAGCTCGACCTGCGTGGGGACGGGCTGGCGCGGCGTGACGGGCTGCCGCGGGTTGACGACGGTGGTGGTGTACGTCGAGCTTTCGTCGGCGGCGCCGGGCGCGCGCACGCCTTCGCGCACGAAGTCGGCGGCCTGGGGAAGCGCGGCGGGGATGGGTTCGGTGGTGCTCTTCACGTGATCGGAGAGGAGGATCCCGATCACGATGATGAAGGCGAGGCCGACCAACAATCCGATTTTGGTTTCGCGCGTCATACTGCACCTATCCGCTGTGCGACCCTGAGCTTTGCTGATCGAGACCGGGGGTTGCGGGCAGTTTCGGCGGGAGTGGGGGAGAGGGGCTTGGGGGTCAGGACCTCGAGAAGCCCGGTCTGCTCCGCCGACCGAAACGCCTGCTTCACCAGACGATCTTCCGTGGATTGAAAACTGATGACCGCCATTCGTCCCGCGGGGGACAAAATCCGAGGACCCTGTTCGAGCAGGGCCTTCAGGTTCTGGAGTTCCTGGTTGACGGCCATGCGCAGGGCCAGGAACGTGCGGGTTGCGGAATCAATTTTCAGCGGGGCTCCACCCCGCGCCGGGATCGCCGAACGTACGAGTTCGGCAAGCCGGTCCGTTGTGTTGATCGGCGAAAGTGCGCGGGCCTGTACAATCTTTCTGGCAATTCCGCGTGAATAACGCTCCTGCGCCAGTTGATATAGGACGTTGGCCAGATCGATTTCGGGAAGACGGTTGACCAGATCGGCAGCCGTCTGGCGGGTGCGCGGGTCGATGCGCATGTCCAGCGGCATGGGCTGCGAAAAGCTCAAGCCGTACTGGGCGTCGAAGAGCTGGTTCGTGCTCAGGCCCAGGTCGGCCAGAAGCCCGTTGACGGATGGGATGGCGGCGGCGGTCAGGACATCGTTCAGCTCGGCAAAATTTGCATGGAAGTAGCGAATGGGACATGGGACATTTGCAAGGGACTGGCGTGCGAATTCAAGGTTTCGCGGATCCGCGTCAATGGCAAGGAGCAGCCCCGACGGCCCGAGCGCCGAGGCCAGTAAACGGCTATGGCCGCCGCGGCCGAGCGTGCAATCGATGAAGACCTGGCCAGGCCGGGGCGCCAGCCAATGGAGCGTCTCGGCGGGAAGGACGGGGTCATGACCGGAGGGCGGAAGCGGAAATGAGGGGGTGAAAATCGGAAAAAAGTTGTTTTCATCAGGCGCGACTGGCATAGTATTCGCGTGTGGGGCGTGGTGTGCAGGTGAGAAATTGCCGGGTCCGGGTCGATTCTCCCAGACACAGGCCGTAGGTCAATGCAGCGGCGGAGGAGGAAGCAATTCCTCTGCGCGATCGAGTGAGAGATGTGGCGCGATGACCTTCCCAGAGGTCAGCAGCGGCAAACGTTGGTAGTTCCCACGCGCGGGGCGTCAGAGTGGCGGCGGAACCGCGCGAGAAAAAAAGGCAGAGCCGGGCTTCCGTTCCCCCCCGAATCCCAGTTCGGGGGCCCCATCCGTAGGACGACTCTACAGCGTTCAGTTTTCAAATTCCGGCCGGCACGTGGGAACGCGTTGCCGGCCGCTTCGGCTGACGGCGAGCACCTGGCCTCCACTCATTGTCGTTCGAGCGATCCATCGCACGAACGCCATGAGGGGAGGCCGAGGCACCGCCATTGTGTGTCGTGGGGCGGCTTCACAACCCGGGCCGCCGGCCCAAGACGCACGCAACACACGACTCTCCCGATGCCATCCTTGTCATCGCGCCAACCCTGGCGTTGACCGGTTACCGCACGCCGCAAACAAAAGGCATCCATGCCTTTGCGGCGCCAGCCGTGTCGGCTGCAGGCGACCTTGCTTGCGCCACCGACACCCGGCGAGTCGTGTTCAGACCATCCCTGATTTGCAGAAGCCGATCCTTCCCTTGGATTGGGCTTCGACGGCGCGCCCTGGTGGGAACGTCGTCCATTTTTATGTTGCATCTCCCCGAGAAGGGGACACCTTACGGCGTCTGCCTGACCTGTCGGACGTTGTTGGCGACTTCACTTCGCCGTCGGTCCAACTCCTCAGATCGGGCATCCCACTCACTGCGATTCCAAAGTTCCAAATGATCGCGTGCACCGATGATCGTGACGTCTCGTTCGGTTCCGGTTCGCTTCAACAATTTGTCCGGAATCAGAACACGTCCTTGTTTGTCAGTTTCCACGCGATACGCTGTCGCAAAATTCAAGTGATCGAATGCGAGCGCCTCGTCAGCCGGAACGATTTCAGGTGTCTGCTGCGAGACAAGTTCTTCGTAATACCGGTCGGGATAGAACCAGGGCTTCCGATTGAGTCCGACGATAATGAACATTGCGTCACCGTCACGATCGGGAACAATGGCTCGTCGAATCTCCGCCGGGACAAGCAATCTATTCTTGTCGTCGATGGTGAGTTCGTATGAGCCATATAGGAGTGGGTGCTTCAAGGGTTCTGTTCCCACTCACATGAAGCGATAGGGAATTTCTACCACATCGCTCCACTCTTTCAAGAACAAAATCCTGTGCGCGCCCCAATTGCTTGAATTTTTCTTGTTTGTCCCCGGACATCAGCCGAACCTGCGACCGTCGTTGTGGATAACTCGCACTTCTTGCCCCACTTTCGGTGGATAACTTGGCGCGAGCGATGATGCACCGGTCCACACGGCGATGCTCACTCCCGTTTCTCGCGAGGAAACATTGGTGGGGAGTAGTGGAGGAGCGATTCGGCGGAAGTCGACGCGCACTTCGCCGTGGCGCGTGGGGTTTTCGTCGTGATGACGCGACGCGCGATAAGTAGGCTGCCACCAACGATCGCCAAGCTGCCCAGCGCGAGCAACAAATCGACAGGCAGGGAATTCGAACTTGTCACGAGGCGAACCGCCGCAACCAGCGGCCCGGTCGCTGATCCGATCAATTGCGTCGACGCCGGCATGAACTCCGCGCGCAGGTAAACCAATATTGCTCCGCCCACGGTCCAGAGCGCGGCGATGGCCGTGATGATGCGTTCCGTCGCGAGGCCGCGCGCCGTATTGGCCCACAACGCGCCCACGGCGAGCGTTCCGCTCACGAACAATTCGACAGCGGCGGTCCGCGCCAGCGATTCAGCCGAGAGCGCTCCGGCCACGATCGCCAGCGGCCAACCCGTGGCGATCACACACGCCGCCCGACGTGCATCACCCAGCAGAAAGGGCAGACAGAGGCTGGCGGCTCCGAGCTGGGCCGTCACGAGAAACGTCAACGCGAGCATCTCCCCCGGCTGAGGAAATTTCGCCCACAATGGAACTCGCGCCGCCGCCAGGGAGATGGCAATCAACTGGATCAGGAGCCACAGGAGCAATGTGAACGGGAGATCGGGCTTCAGAAGCGACGGCAGATTCGCCGGCGATGCAGGCATTTCAGGAGATGCGTTCAGGCTCACCACGCGATTCATTGTGGCGCGAATCGTTGAGGTGGCAAGCGATGGCTGATCGGCAAGGGCTATCGATGCGCGGTGGGCTGGGCATGAGCCGGATCGGGGACGGAACCGACGCGCATCCCATCGAATCGGAGGTCCAGCCACGGCTGCTTCATGTCAGCACGCCCGGAGCGCTCGAACGCCGTCTTCAGGTACTCCAGCTTTTGCTCAGGGCGCACTTCGATGAACGCGTCCTTATCGCTCGGCAGGCGTCCCCAGTATATGTTCGTGTTGAACCGTGTCGTGAGGACGATCTGCGGCTCCCTGGGATCGATTCGCCCGCCGAAATTGGTGACGCTGATCTTGATGATGTCTTCGGTATAGGGGCGGTTGAAGAGCACGCCGATCATTTCAAGTCCGGCGGCGAGGTCTTCTCCCGGCCACTTGTGCGAGACCTCGGGCGGCGCTCTGCGAACGCCTTCGATGACGCGCAGGTTCACACGGTCGTCGCTTCCCATGATTTCACGCGGCACGTTCGCCGCTGGAAATTGCTCGGGAAGCTTGAAGCCCTCGCGATCGATGAGCCAGTAGTAGGTACCCCAGTGGACCAGCGCCACCGGGGTGCGGTACTCGCAGTCGATCTCGAGCGTATCGCCAGGCTTGTGGGTGTAGGCCCTGCGAACCTGGTTCACGCGGATGACCCAGGGGTTGGCTTCGAGCGACCGCCGTGCGTCCACGAGCAACTGACGGTCGAAGGCGGAGCGGTTGCTGACGGGTCGGGCGGCGACAACGATTCGATCGACGACCGAATCGGTCATCCAGCGCGGACGGTTCTTGACGACGACGATCAACGGTTCGTTTGAGGAGATGACGTCGCGCTCGACGTAACGTTTCATCGACCGTGCGCCTGCCGCGATGCCGCAGAGGACCAGCACCGTCGCACATGCATGTAAAACCGCGCGGCGCCCGGGACGAACATCGTCACCGCGATTTGAAGTCCTGGGCACGGCGGGCTTGGGTTTCTTCTTCTGCGACATACCGGCGAGCGCAGCCTCCAGGTGGAGGGATGGATCGTCCCTCTGCCCCATTATCGGACGTAAGCCGGGAGGAACTGGAGGGAAGTCGGCGCAGCGTCGCGCGAAACTGGCGGAACGGCAGCAGGGCGATATCAGGCGGCGACACGGCGGCGCTGGTGGGCGCGACGCACCAGCCGATCGACCAGCGGTCCGAACTCAATGCCGGCGTGCTTGGCGGCCTTGGGCAACAGGCTTTTGGGCGTGAAGCCGGGGAGCGTGTTGATCTCCAGGAGGAAGGGGTTGCGCTGTTCGTCGAGCATGACGTCCACGCGTGAAAGATCGCGGCAGCCGGCCACCTCGTGCGCCCGTCGCGCGAGCTCGCGCACCTGCTGGACGACCGGGTCGGGCAACGCCAGGTCGAAGTGGTACTCGGTGAAGTTGCCCTTGTACTTGGCCTCGAAGTCGTAGAACTGCCGCGTGGTGGAGATGCGGATCGGATCGAGCGGATTTTCCTCGAGGATGCCGACGGTCAGCTCGGTCCCATGAATGAATTGCTCGACGAGAGCTGCGCTGTGCCGGCTCAGCACCTTTTCAAGTGCGATGTTGGCTTCCTCGAGCGTCTGACAGAGGTAGACGTCGATACTGCTTCCGGAAGCGATGGCTTTGACGACGCAGGGGGCGAAGAGCCCGGCGGCGCCCGACTTCCTGTCGAGCACGAGCCACCGTGGGGTCGGCAGCCCGGCCGTCTGCCAGGCAATCTTGGTGTTCACCTTGTGCATGCCGAGTCGCGAGGCGCGCGAGCCCGAACCGACGAACGCGAGCTCCCGCTGTTCGAGGATCTCCTGTAACTCGCCACTCTCTCCGAACTGTCCGTGCAGCACCGGGAAGACGACGTCGCAGGGGTGGTCCAGCCCGGACAGGTCATCGGGCGACACGTCGCTGTCGAACACGACGTGCCCCATGGACGAGAGGCCGTCGATGACCGCTTTGCCGCTGACCAGGCTGACCTCGCGTTCGGCGCTGGGTCCGCCGTAGAGCACCGTCACGTTCATCGCGATTCCTTTCGCTTTCAAGTCCAGAATTTCACTTCGGTTTCCAGGTGGACCTGATGCTTGTCGTAGACTTTTTCCTGGACGAGCTTGATCAGCTTGAGCACGTCGTCGGCGCGGCAGCCCGGGTGGGCGATGATGAAGTTGGCATGCTTCTGGCTCACCTCGGCGCCGCCAAGGCGCAGGCCCTTGAGCGCCGCCTGGTCGATCAATGCACCGGCGCTGAGGCCGCGCGGATTCTTGAAGATGCAGCCGGCGTTCTTGGTGTTGAGCGGCTGGCTGTTCTTCTTGAACATCCAGATCTGCTTGGTGCGTTCCATGATCTGGTCGGGGTTTTCCTCTTCCAGATCGAGCGTCGCCGAGAGGATGAACGTGGCGCTGATGTTGGTCGAGCGGTAATCGAAGACCAGGTCGTCCTTGGTTCGATCGAAGATCGACCCGGATGCGTCCATGACCTGCACGCGGGTGATCAGGGCGCCGATGTCGCCGAACTTGCCGCCGGCATTCATGCGCACCCCGCCGCCGATCGTGCCAGGAATGCCGGCCAGACACTCAATGCCGGCCAGTCCCTGGCGGACCGTACGGAGCAGCAGCTTCTGAAGGTCTACGCCGGAAGCGACTTCCACGGTGGTCTTCTCGTAGCGCACGCGACGGAAGTGCTCGGCATCGAGCCGGAAGACGGCTCCGTTGACGCCCTGATCGGCGACGAGCAGGTTAGCGCCCAGTCCGAGGACGTAGATCGGCACGTGGTTCTCGGCGCAGCGAACGGCGGCTTCCTGGAGCTCTTCGGTCGTGCGTGGCTGGACGTACCAGCGGGCCGGCCCGCCGATGCGGTACCACGTGTGAGGCGCGAGCGGCTCGTGCTCCTTCACGATCTCCTCGAGACCGGCGAAGGGATTGATGGATGTCAGCCGCATGGACGTCGATGTCGTCATCGCTTGGGTTCGCGTCGCGCATGTCGCGCGCGCGGTTCGTTGCGGTCAGCGTGCTTCAGCTACCGACCAGCCCGTGACCGATCTCCCATACGTTGCCAGCGCCCATGGTCACAATCAAGTCCCCCGGCCGGGCCGCGGCACGTAAATATGCGGTGATCTGATCGAACTGGGGGAGGTGTCTGGCGCGCTGTCCGTTGCGGATAATGCGGTCGACCAGGTCCTCCCCGCTGACCCGCGCCCGCTCCGCTTCGCTGTCGCGCACGAAGTAAATATCGGGAACGATCGTCTCATCGGCGGCGGCGAAGCTGGCCGCAAAATCCTCCAGCAGGAAGCGCGTGCGACTGTGCTGGTGCGGTTGGAAGACGCAGTAGAGCCGTTTGGGCCGGTACCGGCCACGCAGGGCCACGAGCGTGGCGCGGACCTCGGTGGGGTGGTGGCCGTAATCGTCAACCACGTCCGCGCCATTGAAGACGCCGACGTGCGTCATCCGTCGATCGACGCCGGTGAACGCGGTGAGCGATTGAGCGGCGCGGACCGTGTCAGCGCCGCAGGCGGCGCACGCTGCTACGGCGACAGTCGCGTTGAACAAGTTGTGTTCGCCGGGAACGGAGAGGCGAATTTCTCCGGCGTCGGCGCCGTTGAACGTCACTCGTCCCTGGTAGCAGCCGTGATCGATGTTGGAGATCGTGGTGCACCAGTTGGCATCCTTGCCCAGCGCGATCGTCTGAACCGGGGCGGTGACGCCGACGAGCGCCTCCGCCACGCGCGGGTCATCGCCGTTGGCGAGGACCAGGCCGTGGCTGGGGACGCGCTGCGCGAAGGTGCGGAACGATTCGACGATCTCATCGATGTCCTTGTAACAGTCGAGGTGGTCTTCCTCAATGTTGGTGATGATCGCAACGCGCGGATAAAGGTGATGAAAGCTACGGTCAAACTCGCACGCCTCGACCACGAACGCGGGTGATTGTCCGGAATGGCTGCCGCCGCCCAGTTGTGGGACGGTACCGCCGACGACGAAGCTGGCATCGATGCCGCAGCGCGAGAGGGCGAAGGCGGTCATGGCGGTCGTCGTGGACTTACCATGCGTGCCGGAGATCGCGACGCCGAACCGTTCACGCATCACCAGCCCCAGCAGCTCGGCGTACTTCATGTGCCGAAGCCCGTAGGCCCGGGCCGCCTGGAACTCGCGGTTGGTGTCGGGGACGGCGGCCGTGCGAACGACGAGGTCAACCTCGTGAGAGAGCAGCTCTCCCTGCTGGTCGCGGGAGATGCGCGCGCCGCGTTCGGCGAGATCGAACGTCTGTGGGTTGGGCCGCGGCTCGGAGCCGCTGACAATTGCGCCGCTGTCGAGCAGCATGCGGGCCAGCCCGCTCATGCCACACCCGCCGATGCCGATGAAATGGACGCGACGTCCGTTAAACCAGCTTGCGGAAGCAGTATCGACCGCAGCAGGAGCGGCGACGACGAGATCGTCGTTGCCGGGGCGCGAGTCCATTCGCGGTTGAAGGGCGGAATCCATTGCCTCGGGCATGGTACACCAGTCCTGTTCGGAGTTCAATTTCAGCCGGATCGCGAGCCGCACGAATGCGCCGCTTGCGCGCGAAGGTATTACGTGTATGCGCGCCACTTCGGGCGCAGGTCTCTCTCATCGGCCAGAGGTGGCCAGGTCGGTGATCAGCCCCGCGACGCGGTCGGCGGCATCGGGGATCGCGAGCCGTCGCGCGGCCTCGGACATCGATTGGCGGGCAGGGGCATCATGGAGGAGGGATTCGACGGCGGGGCGAAGCTTGTCGGCATTTCGGCGCGCGTCCTTCTCGTCATCGATCAGGATCGCGGCCCCCGCCTCCGCCAGCACGTTCGCGTTGAGACGCTGATGCATGTCGCGGTGGAAGGGGTAGGGGAGCAGAACCGATGGCACGCCGCACGCCGTGAGTTCCGCACAACTGCTTGCGCCCGACCGGCTGATGGCGAGGTCTGCGACGGCCCAGACGTCGGACATGTCGGGGGTGAAGTCGATTACCCGGGCTGCGACGGCCAGGTCGCGATAGCCGGATCGAACTGAGTCAGCATGTTCGCGGCCGGAGAGGTGCAGGACCTGCCATCCATTCATCGTTACTCCGCGGAACATCTCGATCGCCGCCTCGTTGATCGTCCGCGCGCCCAGGGACGCGCCAGTGATTACCAGGGTGTGCAAGGTGGGGTCGAGGCTGAGCCGTACCGCGGCCTGATCGCGCGGCGGGAGGCTGCGGAGCTCGGCCCGGATCGGGCAGCCGGTGATGCGGATCTTGGACTGGTTGGAGGAACTGACGTGCGCCCGCGTCGCCTCAAATTGGCAACAGACCGCCTGGACCTGTCCCATGAGGAACTGGTTGGCCTTGCCGGGGATCACATCGGGATTAAGGAGGGCCGCCGGCACCTTCCGCGCCGCCGCCGCTCGAACCGCCACACCGGCGGCATATCCGCCCATTCCGAGCACAGCGGCGGGGGAGCGGTCGCGGAGCACTTGCCGGACCAGGTCCTTGGTTTCCCGCCAGCTTTTCCAGAATCGTAACAGGCCACTGATGCTGCGCACGGGCGGGACGATGGGCTGTGGGATGAACTCGAAGCCGGTTGGCTCGAGGATCACGCGATCGATCTCGCGCTGGGTACAGAGGAACAGGGGCCGCAGGTGAGGGGCGTGCTCGCCCAGCGCCTGCGCGACTGCGATACCGGGGTAGAGATGGCCGCCGGTCCCGCCGCCGGCCAGCAAAATCGTCTTGGTTGTTTCCGCCATCGTTTGCGCCGCCGTCAGGTTAGCGTGATCGGCGCGCCGACGCGCAGGGCTCGAATAGGGCAAATCGTATCCGATAATCACGCCATGCTTGTCGGACGGCGGCCCTGACGTGATAATCTAGCCGTATGGTCTAGCCATGGAGTATTGATTATGGAATGGCGCCTTGCAGAAGCGAAGAACAGACTCAGCGAACTGGTGACTAGGGCGACAACCGAGGGACCGCAGACGATTCGCCGTCACGGGGAAGTGGTCGTAGTGATCGCGGAACGTACGTATCGCGCGCTAACAGGGGAGCGATCGACTTTCAAGGAGTGGTTACTGAATGGCCCCCGGAATGACGGGCTGGAATTCCCACCGCGCGACCGCTCCCCGATGCGAGGAATGGAGCCGTGAAATTTTTGCTCGACACCAATGTGGTTTCGGAAACCCGCCGCACTCAATGCCACCCTGCTGTTCGCGCACGGCTCGAAGCGACAGAAAATTCTGATCTTTACATCAGCGTTATCACGGTTGGCGAAGTTGCTTTCGGCATTGCGCGCCTGGAACAGGGAAAACGACGCGAGGAGTTGGCGGAATGGCTGGCCAAAACCGAGCTATTTTTTGCCGATCGCGTGCTGCCTGTTGACGGAGAAATCGCCCGGCTTTGGGGCAATCTCGCCGCCCAAGCTGCCGATAAAGGCCGCGCCTTGCACGCGGCCGATGGTCTAATTGCAGCCACCGCGATGCGCCATGGTTTAGGTATCATGACCCGGAACGTGGCGGATTTCGCTTTCACCGCCGTGCAAATCATAAACCCGTGGGAAAACCCATAGCTGTTGATTGCAAGCGGGTCGCGATGCCGTTCTGCCGGTCTCCCGCTCGTTGGACATTCATCGAAGTCCAAAACCATAAAGTCGCCATGCTCCATCGAGCGCTTGGAAGGATGCACGACCACAGAGGAACCGTTAAAGGCAACCTCTACTGGATCGACTGCGGAGGGATGCAGTCAAATTTCGCGATGGGTCGTGACGTGAGGGGAAATCCGCCGACCATTGTCTCGCCGAGCGGCGCATTTTCATCGTCGGGCTCGTGAACGTGTCGCGTCACGCTGTAGAGGAGCCCCAGCGCCGCACATGCGATGATCAACCCGGTGCCGCCGGCGCTGATGAGCGGGAGCGAAAGCCCCTTGGGCGGTACGCTCACCGTAGCGACAGCGACGTTGATCACGGCTTGAAGGCCGATCATCGAGGCGATGCCGAAGACGAGCAGGCGGCCAAAGTCATCGCGCTTCTGCTTGATCACCTGCCAACCCACGTAGAGCACGCCCATGTAGAGCGCGATGGTGAGCAGGGCGCCGAAGAGCCCGAGTTCCTCGCAGATCACTGCGAAGATGAAGTCGGTCGTGTCTTCCGGCAGATATCCCAGTTTTTGAATGCCGCGCCCCAATCCCCGGCCGAAGATCCCGCCGCTCGAAAAGCTGAGCAGGCTCTGGATCATGTGGTATCCCTCCGCCTGCGGAGAGTCGTAGGGGTGGAGGAAGGCGACGATCCGTCGCATCCGATATTCTTTGTGGACGATGAACCAGAGCGCGGCCGCACCCGCCGGGAGGAGGACGATCGCCAGGTGTGTCAACTTCACGCGTCCCGCCAGCAGCATCGTCAGCGCGCAGATCGCGATCAGTGCGGCCGTTCCGAAATCTTGAATCACGACCAACAGGCAGAGGATGCCCACCGGGATGACGGTCGGAATGAAGCCGCGGACGAAGCGGTTCATGTCGACTGGCCGAACCGCCAGCCAGTAAGCCAGGAAGAGCACCGTCGCCCACTTGGCCAATTCCGACGGCTGAAGCTGAATGGGCCCCAGCTTGATCCACCGCCGGGCCCCGTTGACCGAAGACCCGATCCCCGGCGCCAGCACGAGCAGGCAGCTTGCGGCGGCAATGATCACGCACCAAATGACCGGCGCGCGAAGCAGGGAAGTGGTTCGATTGGCGAGGCGTGCGTAGTTGAAATGTCCGATTGCCAGGTAAGCGGCAAACGCCGCCGTGGCAAACTTCACTTGCTTCATTCCCACGACCGACCAGCTTCCCCCCAGCCCTCCCGCGACGGTGGACGAGGCGGACTGCACCATCACCACGCCCAGGCACAGCAGCGCGATCACGCAGATGGTGAGCACGTCACCCGTGCGCATGCGGTAAATCGATGATTCCATTGAATCATTATCGGACGTTGCCGGGGCGGGGCTTGAAGCGCATCAACGGCGCCTTGGAGTTGGGCAGGGCAGCCAGAGGAGTGTCGCCCGCTTAGCGGACAAACCCGGCATGTCTGGTTACCCTGATCCACCACCAATCGAATTTGGAGGAGCTTGCGGATGGACAGAATTCATCCCACGGCAGTCGTCGATCGCCGTGCTGAACTCGCGGAAAACGTCACCATCGCAGAATATGCGGTGATCCGCGGTCGCGTGATCATCGGCGAGGGGACGCTCGTGCGCGAGCACACCGTCATCCACGGTCCAACGCGGATCGGCCGTGGCTGCACGCTGGGGCCTGCGGCGTACCTCGGGCTCGACCCTCAGCATCTGAAGTTTAAGGCGTCCGATGCCGAACCGACGTGGCTGGTGATCGGGGACAACGTGACCGTCCGCGAGACCGCCAGCATTCATCGCGCCCTGTATCCTGGCGAAGAACGGGCCACCCGCCTTGGCAACGGTTGCTTCATCATGGGGGGCGTTCACATTGGCCACGATTGCGTCCTGGCCGACGAGGTCATCATGGCCAACGCCGTATTGCTCGGCGGTCATTGCCAGATCGGCAGCAAGGCCTTCCTCGGCGGAGGTTGCACCGGACACCAGTTCTCTCGCATCGGCCGGCTGGCGATGATCGGCGGCAACGAGCCCTTCGCGAAAGACATCCCGCCGTTCGGCGCACTCTGGGACGGGCGCCTCAAAGGCTACAACGCAGTGGGATGTCGTCGGGCGGGCATCAGTCGCGAGGCGATTCGCGCGATCCGTTCGGCTTACCAGAGTCTCCAGACCTATCCCACGGTTTCCGCCGCCGTCGCCGCGATCCGCGCCGAATCGCCTGATGTGCCGGAGGTGCGCGAGATCCTCGCGTTTATCGCCGAATCCAAGCGCGGCATTGCAACGGCCAGGGACCGCCGTGGGGGTGGTGGGGATGATGAGCCAAATAGCGACTAATCGCGCGGCTTTACGTTGCTCGATTGCGTTCCTACAATGGTCGACCTTTGGTAAAGGGACTTTATGGTGAAAACGTTATCGAAACACGGGAATTCGCACGCGCTCGTATTGGATAAGGCGATTCTCGAGTTGGTGAAGATCGACCCGAAGGTGCCCCTTGAGATCTCAACCGATGATGGTCGCCGACTGATCATCACGCCCGTTTCACCGGAACGGGGAAGCAAATTCCGCGCAGCGTTGGAGAAGGTCAACCGGCGCCACGCCAAGGTCTTTAAGCGGCTGGCCGAATAACGGAATCGAGGGCAGCATGACCGCGCCGCGGCTACTTTCCGTCGAGGAGGTCTTGGAGATCCACCAGGATCAGATCGACAGATACGGCGGAACCCTCGGTGTCCGCGATATCGGCCTGCTTCAATCAGCAGTCAGTGCGCCGGCGGCCACGTTCGGGGGTGAGTACCTCAATAAAGGTCTGTTCGAGATGGCCGCGGCGTATTTGTTCCACCTCGTCCAGAACCATGCGTTCCTCGACGGGAATAAGCGTGTCGGAACTGCCGCAGCTTTGGTTTTCCTGGAGCTGAACGACGTTTCGATGCGTGAAGACGAAGAGGGGTTGGTCGGTCTCACGCTGGGCGTGGCGACCGGAGATCGCGATCGCGCGGAGATCGTCCGCTTTCTCGAATCTCACGCCGAAGCATTTTTGGATTGATCACCGCAGTTTCACCGTCGCCAGCGCCATCGCCGCCAGCATCGCGCCCACCAGCCAGAATCTCACCACAACCTGCGTTTCCGTCCATCCCTTTCGCTGGAAGTGATGGTGCAACGGAGACATCAGGAAGATGCGACGGCCTTCACCATATTTGCGGCGGCTGTATTTGAAATACCCGACCTGAAGGATCACGCTCAACGCCTCGATGACGAAGATCCCGCCGACCAGGAACAGCACGAGTTCCTGGCGAATCACGATCGCGATGTAGCCGATCAATCCGCCCAGCGCCAGCGATCCCGTGTCGCCCATGAACACCGCCGCCGGGTTGCAGTTGAACCAGAGGAAGCCGAGACATGCCCCGGCCATCGCTCCGGCGATGACCGCCATCTGGTCGGTCGCCTGTACGTAGGGCAGAAGCAGTTCCGTCGCCCACGCGAACGTCCCGACCAGCAACGCGAGGATGCAGAACGCGAAGCTCACGATCGCCATGCAGCCCGCCGCCAGCCCGTCCAGGCCGTCGGTCAGGTTGACGGCGTTGCTGGAACCAGTCATCACGACGGTGGAGATCAGGACGAACGTGCCGAGCCCCAGCGGGACGCTCGCGGACTTGAAAAATGGGAAGTAGAGGTAGTGGGCCGCGTGCTTGTCGTAGTTAAACGTGAACCAGCTCAGGATCAGGCCCAGCCCGATCTGAAACAGCAGCTTTTCGAGGCTGGTAAGGCCCTGGCGATTTCCAGAACGGCGTGCGGCGGTCAGCTTCAGCCAGTCGTCGGCCGCGCCCACCGCGCCCAGCCAGAGCAGGCAGAGGAGCGCCAGTTTCACGTAAAAATTGTTGAGGTTCGCGAGCAGCAGCGTCGTGACCGCGATCGAGCTGATGATCAGCACGCCGCCCATCGTGGGCGTTCCCTTCTTCGTCGCCATCATCTTGTTGACGTCGTCCTGATCGAACTCGGGGCGGTCGCCGATCTTCTGTCGGCGCAGCCACTCGATGACCGGCCGGCCCAGCAGGATGCAAAGGATGAAGCTCAGGAGGATCGCGACCGAAACCTGGAAGGTCGGGACCGTGAAGACGCGCAGGAAGCCCACTCCGTGGGAGTGCAGCCAGGCGCGGTATCGGTCCACCAGCAGGTAGATCATCAGAATGATGGCGAGCGGCCGCTCCCTCGGCACCGTCGGGGCGACGCGGACAATTGTGCGCGCGTCGCGCGAACCCTCTGCTATCGCAGCTTGAGCGGCACGCCCTCCTGCTCCCACTGCTGGATCACGCGCTGAAGATCCGCGACGGTTGCGTTCAACGTCTTGCTCACGTCCACCAGGCTGTCGTACAGCTTTGCATCGTTGATCAGCAACCCCGCCGTGCCCTTGCCCTGGTTGATCTTCGTCGCCGCCGATTGGAATTGCTCGAGCACCACGCCCAGCTTCTGCACGTCGTCGTCCGCGCGTTGCATCAGGTGATCGACGTCGCCACTGGTCTTCTTCACGACGCCGCGCACGTCGCCGATCGTTCCATTGGCGTTATCGGCCAGCGTGTCGAGCTTGTCGCTGAGTTTCTCAAACTTTACTCCGATCCGGTTGGCGGATTCGGTGGCGGTGCGGATGTTTTCGGCCGCCGCCTGGATGTCGTGGTGGATCTTCGGGTCCGAGACGATCTGCTGCACGGATGCCAGCACCTGCCCGGCCTTTTCCGCCTGCGTTCGAATACTCACGACGGTCGCGTCCAGGTGCTCGACGAAGTGTTGCTGGCGAATGTCCGCCGCCAATTCCCGGATGTCCTGCGGGATGATCGATAGCCCCTCATACCGCGCCGGCACGTTGGCGTCGGGCTTCAGAGGCTCTGGCTTGGGCGGTCCCACCGGCTCCAGGTAAATGGCGGCGGAGCCACCCAGGGCGCTCTGTGCGCGAATCACTCCATCAAGGTTTGCCGGAAGGGGAGGCGTATTATTGATCTCCGCCTCGATGATGACGTGTTCATTATCCTGAGAACGACGGATCGAATAGACCTGGCCGACGTTGACGCCCCGGTAAAACACGCCAGAGCCGTCGTTCACGTTGTCCGCACGTTCGGCGGTCAGCAAAATGCGGATGTGCCCGGCCTGAACGAAGATGGCGGTTGCCCGACCGGCGAAGGCCAGGATCATCCAACTGAGCGCCAGCAGGGCCAGCAGGACCACCAGCCCGACGATCGTGTTTCTGGTACGAGGCTTCATAGCCGATCATACGTCCGCTTGGTGCTCGGTCACCTGCCGGTGGGCTTCGCATCCGTGCGAAGACGAACGCTTGTATTCGCCCGCGCCCGGCGTTGCAAGCCCGTTATCCGACGAGCGGGCTGGTTGCTCCTGGCAGCGACCGTCGATTCCCGATGGCCGAGCGCGCAATCTGAAATACAATGACATGAAACCATGACGCATCGACGCATCATTCTCTTGGTGTGCCTGGCAGTGGGTGGGACCGTGTGCCGCGCACCGGCCGCGCCGCCGAAGTTGCGGGCTTACCAGACGCCGCATTACTTGATCTACACCGATTTCGGACTCGAAGCCGAACGTGAGGCCGAAGTTCGCCTCGGCCGGATGATCGAGGAATACGAGCGACAGACGCTCCTCAAGACCAGCGTTGGGTCGATGCCAAAGTTGCCCTTGTACCTCTACGGCGACCCCCGCGATTATTACGCCACCGGCGCGCCTCGTGCGTCGATGGGTGCATTTACGGGTGATGCGTTGCTGGCCGTCGCAGCGCCGGGGGATTGGCACGTCGTCCAACACGAGGGATTTCATCAGTTCGCGGCCGCCGTCATCGGAGGGCGTCTGCCGCCATGGGCGGACGAGGGATGGGCGGAGTATTTTGGCGAGAGCCTCTTCACCGGCGATGGCTACGTCTGCGGAATGATTCCTCCCTGGCGGCTTCGCCGGCTTCGGCAGGAGATCGCCGACGGGAGCCTCCTCCCGCTCTCCCGATTGATCTCGATGAGCCAGACCGATTGGAACCGCGAATTCAGTCTCGCCCATTACGACCAGGTTTGGTCGCTCGTGCAGTTCCTGCGTCACGGCAGTTCGCCGGCCTATCGTCTGGCCTTGGACGATTTCGTCCGGCGGATCGCTTCAGGTGAGAGGCCACCCGCAGCTTTAGACCATTGCTTCCCGGACATCCCCGCCATCGAGCGTGATTGGAATACGTATTGGCTGTCGCTGGGAGACGATCCGACGCCGAACGTTCTCGCACGGGCATCCGTTGCGACGCTCAGCAGTTTCCTCGGGCGGGCATCCATTCAGAGGCAGCGATTCGATTCCTTCGACCTTCTGGCGCGGGCGGCGGAACGAGGAAACTTGAAGCTGCCTCGCGACCAGTGGCTTCCGCCGGCCCTTGCTGGCCAGGCCGTCGCCGCCGCACGAGCGGTGGGGGGAACCTGGTCATTGGAGCTGGGCACGGACGGCTTGCCGCGGGTGGTCGTCATCCTCGCCAATGGAGAGCGGATCAGCGGGCAATTCCGGTTGCGGGAAGGTCGCGTCGAGAGAGTTGAGGTCGAACAGGAGTGAACGGCAGAGAGCCCAGCGACTTGCCTGTCCTGAGCGAAGTCGAAGGGTCGCGGGACGGAGCACCAAGTTGTTTGCCACTACGTCGTCTGCCGCAGCGCCGCCAACTCCGCCTCGTCTGCTTCGCCCCGAACGAAGTGCTGGACGATCGGATTCGGGCTCTGCCGCATTTCTTCCGGCGTTCCGTCAAAGATCAGCTTGCCGCTGTGCAGCATCACGATCCGGGTCGCGACCTTGAACGCGCTGTGCATGTCGTGAGTGACCACGATGCTCGTCACGTGCAGTTCGTCCCGAAGCTTCAGAATCAACTCGTTGATGACGTCTGCACGAACCGGATCGAGCCCAGTAGTCGGTTCATCGTACAGGACCACGCGCGGCTCGAGCGCGATCGCGCGGGCGAGGGCCACTCGCTTCCGCTGGCCGCCCGACAGCTCCGCCGGCATCTTCTTGCGAACGTCCGGCAAACCAACGAGCCGGAGCCAGCGATCGACGAGCTCGTCGACCTCCTCCGACGGCTTATCCGTGTGCTCGACGATCGGGAACGCGACGTTCTCCTCGACCATCATCGAGTCGAACAACGCGCCCATCTGGAAGAGGAACCCGAACTGCTTGCGGACCGGTACCCACTCCCGTTCGGAGTAAGTGTCAACGCGCTGGCCGTCGAACCAGACCTCGCCCTGATCGGGGGAAAGCAGGCCAACGACGTGCTTGAGCATGACGCTCTTGCCACTGCCGCTGGCGCCGATGACGACGAGCGATTCACCCTGATCGACCGTCAGGTTCACGCCATCCAGGACCACCAGCTTCCCGAACGCCTTTGAGACGCTGCGCAGTTCGATCATGTGCATGAGGTGCTCAAAAGATCCCGCGAATGCCGTACAGCGTCACGTACACGGTCTTGAGCAGCTGGGCGAAGAAGAAGTTGAGGATGATGATGACGATGAAGCTGGAGACGAAGCTCTCGGTGCACGCCCGACCCACGCCGCTCGCACCGGCGCCGCTGTTGAAGCCCTTGTAGCAGGCGATCAGTCCGATCGTCCCGCCGAAGAAGACGCTCTTGATGATTCCCTCCATCACCTGCCAGGTATCCACACCCTGCGCGGTGAAGCTCCAGTACGGCCCATTGGGGATCTTCAGGAAGAAGACCGAGATGAACCACCCGCCCAGCACTCCCAGAAAATCGCTGTAGATCGTCAAGATCGGCGTGAGCAAGACGCAGGCGATGAACCGCGGAACGACCAGGTAAAGGATCGGGTCGGTCCCCATCACGCGCAGGGCATCAAGCTGTTCGGTGACGTTCATCGTCGCCAGCTCCGCCGTCAGGGCGCCGCCCACGCGGCCGGCGAGCATGACCGCTGCCAGCACGGGACCAATCTGTTTCACGACGGAGAGGTTGATGACGGTGCCGAGCCGGTATTCCTGGCCGATCGCCTTGAACTGCGTCACCGTCTCGATGGCCATCACCATGCCGATGAACGCCCCGGTGATCGCGATGACCGGAACCGAGCGCACGCCCACATCGTAAAATTGCGGTAACACCAGCCGCAGGTTCTTCGGCCGCAGCCCCCCCGAAAAGAGCCAACGGAAAGTTCGCCCCACGAAAATGAAGAAATCACCGAAATCCGCCAGGACGCGCGTGGCCCAGTCTCCGAGTTTCCCGACGAACTCCAATGCCATCGGGCGGATCATACGAACGCGCGCGCGCGGGGGCAAACCCACAAATTCAGCTTCAGAGCCCTTGCGGTACGCCGCTCCGCCCGCGTTGACGGCCCTCTCCGTCCGGCGTAGATTTTTGGTAATGCGTTCCTTCCTGGTGGGGTTGATCCTGACGATTCTGTCCTCCACCGCATCTGCTCAGGTCACGGGGTTCGTGGAATCGCTTGGCTTCGGCGCCTGCTATCGGCCCAACGCGTGGACGCCGATGGTGATTAACCTCACCTCACAGTTGCCGACTACTGAAAGCTTTCAGATCCAGGTCGTCCAGGAAGACCTCGACAAGGACACCGTCACCTTCACCCGCGACATCACCCTCAACGCCGCGACGCAGGAGAAATATTGGGTCTATTTTCTTCCGCAGCCAACGACAGGCGGGTTGCCGGGCGGCTCGCTGGCGGACCTCCAGAAGGTCCTGAAGGTCTACCTGTGCGCGAAGCCTGATTCGAGCGGCCACGCCAAGCAGCTCATGCGGCTGCCGCTTTCGCTGACCACCCTGAGCAACCTCGATCCCTCCTATGGGGAGATGGAGCACTCCCGTGGCAGGAAGCTCGTCCTCTTCGTGACCGAAGGCGACAGCCAGCCCGCCTGGCGTGAATACGACGGCGCACTGGGCACGACCGAAGACGTGGTGATGGTGCGGGTCGGCATTGCCGACCTGCCGGAAAACGTGCTCGGGTACGACTCGGTCGATGCGATCCTGTGGCTTGCCGCCAGGGCGGACAAGCTGGACGAGGCCGGATCGCGCCGGAAGGAAGCGATCGAGCAATTCGTCCGCGGTGGTGGGCAATTAGTCGTCTGCGCTCCCGCGCAGCCGCACGACATCGATGCGCTCGCCGACCTGCTTCCCATCGATCCGCGCGAGGTGACGATGGTCGAACATAAGTCGCTCGCGCCGCTTTCCACCCTCGCCGCGCCGCGCAACGCGAACGGACGGCGGGAACGGGCGCCGTGGGTCTTCTGGGATCGCATCGCCGGGAGCAACGCGTTCAAATTCGCGAAGGCAACCCCCGGAGAAAAGGCGCTGGTTGAAGATTGGATCGATTGGCCCGGCCCCAAGCCCACCCGCACGCCGTGGCTGGCGCGCCGTGCCGTCGGGCTCGGATCGGTCACCTGGGTCGCACAGGACCTCGGGGACCCTGCCCTCAAGGGAATCCGCGACGCGCGCGGGAAGATCGTGGATCCATCGATCGGATGGCCTTACGTCTGGGACCACGTCTTCGGCTGGAACAATGCGACCCGCGTCGGGGCCGAAGACGACAACAAAATGAAAGATGCGAAAGCCGCCTTCGATACCGGCGTCAATAACGGTTACCCCCGCGACCTGGGCAAATCATTGTTCAGCGGCATCACCTTCGAGGGCAAAGGAGCCGGCCTGATGGGCATTGCGATTCTCTTTTTCATCGTCTACTGGATTGTCGCCGGGCCGGGCAGTTTCCTGTACCTCTCGGCCAGGTCGCGCAAGCATTGGAGCTGGTTCGCGTTCGGCGCGGCGGCGATCATCGCGGCGGGGCTGACCATCGTGCTTGTCCGTCTGATCCTTCGCGGAAATCCGGTGGTGCAGCACGTCAGCGTCGTTCAGATGGCGGCGGGGGAGCACACGCGCATTCGCAGCCGCATCGGTCTGTACGTTCCCCGCGATGGAGATCAGACGATCGAGCTCGATCGTGCGGCGCCGGACGCCGTGAGCGCTGTGACTGCCTCCATCGTTCACCCGCAGGACGTGAGCGATAACGAGTTTCCCGCCGCCCAGGATTACACGATCCCAGTCCACGACGCCGAGCAGCAGACCATCGCGGTAAAAATGCCCTTCCGCAGCACGCTCAAGAAAGTGGAGGCGCGCTGGGTAGGAGACATGTCGGGGGGCTTCCTGGGGCTTGCGAAACTGACTGACCCTCGCAACGGATACATTATCGGCTCGCTCACCAACCAGACCGGCGTGGACCTGAGGAACGTCTACTTCGCATTCAATCACCCGCAGACCGGCGTGCCCGCCGACTGGGTGCTGTACGTTCCATTCTGGAAAAACGGTCAAACCCTGGACCTCAATGCCGAGTACAATGCCGCCAAAGGAATCCTGACCGATGCTCGGCCGGACGGCATCAAGGGAAATGTGAAGGGAACGCTGGCACCGCTGCTATGGCCGCGAGTGTGGTATCAGGCGATCGCTGCCGCGGCGAACAACGGGGATGACTCGGGGTCGCCGGTTCAGGCGTCTTTCCCGGTGATGAGCCTTGTCGATCGGCTGCCGCCGCCGGTGACTGCGGGGAAGTCGGGGGATGCGAAGTTCGTCGAACACTGCTTCGATCTGATCCGCCGGGGTGGTCGCGACCTGAATCGATCCGGCGCGGTGGCGGCGGGACAGCTTGTGGTGCTGGCGGAATCGCGGGACGTGCCGTTGCCGCTGCCGCTGAAGGTGGACGGACAAGATATGACGGGGGAAGGCAAGCGGCTTTACCAGGCGGTGCTCCCGCTGGATCGAAGCGGTGTGGAGCAAGCCCCCTCGACGCAGCCGGTGGATGACGCGGACCCGCCGGGCTGATGGATCGTTCGAAGCTAACTTTAAACTGAATCCACGTTCCGCAGCAGCAGGTGCCGATGGCCGACGTGATGATTAAGACCGTGAACCTCACCAAGCGTTACGGAACGCTGGTGGCGCTGTCGAACCTCAATCTCGAGATCGAGGAAGGGGACTGTTTCGGCTTTATCGGCCCCAACGGCGCCGGAAAGAGCACGACGATCAAGATCCTCGCGACGCTCCTTCAGCCGACGTGGGGTGAGGCGCGCGTCTGCGATTACGTCGTCGGATACCAGTCCCGCCTGATCCGTCCGTTGATCGGCTACGTGCCGGATTATTTTGGCGCCTACGAAGACATGGTGGTCCAGGAGTACCTGGAATTCTTCGCCGCCGCCTACAACATCAACGGCCCGGCCCGCACGAAGATTGTCAACGACGTGCTGGAGCTGACCGACCTTGCCTACAAGCGCGACGCCCCCGTGGACGGCCTCTCACGCGGAATGAAACAGCGCCTTTCGATCGGACGCGTGCTGGTCCACGATCCCAAGGTCCTGCTGCTGGACGAACCCGCCGGCAACCTCGACCCGCGCGCCCGCATCGAGATGCGCGAGTTGTTGAAGGAATTGCAGCGGCGTGAAAAGACGATCCTGATCAGCTCCCACATTCTTCCTGAGCTGGCGGACCTTTGTAATAAGGTCGGCGTCATCGAGCAGGGCGAGCTGCTCTATAGCGGCCCGGTGACTGATATCGTCCGCCGTGCGCGAACGGGGACGGTCCTGCACGTGGGCGTCGCGGAAAATCAGGAGTTGGCGGCAGCGCTGCTCAGCCAGGACCCCAACATCTCCAACGTCGCCGCCAACAACGGGTACATGGAGGTCGCCCTGAAGGATGGGATCACCGACTACAGCTTCGTCCCCCAGCGGCTCATCAGTGCCGGCTACCGTCTCACGCTGCTGAAGGAAGAAGAAGTCAACCTGGAAACCGCATTCATGCGACTCACAAAAGGGATGGTCCAATAGAGAGTTTGGAGTTTAGAGTTTGGGGTTTAGGTAATGCAAACGCCGCTCCTGACTGAACCCTGAACCCTGAACCCTCCCATGATCCCTCTTCCCTAAACTCTAAACTCTAATGATTGGTCTCGCTGAATATGCCTGGCGACTGATTCCGGCCAACCCGATCCTGCTTCGGGTGGTGGAGACCGCGGGGCGGCGACGGCGGGACCTGTTCATCCGTTGCGGGTACCTCGGGCTGCTGATAACGGTCGTGGTCTTCTCGCTGATCGGCGGCGGGGCCGGTTCCGGCAGCAGCCTCTCGGATTTGGCGAAGACCAGCGCTGTGCTCTTTCAGCGGATGAGTTATTTGCAGCTTGGGCTGGTGGCACTTCTCGCACCGATCTTCACGGCTAGTGCGATCACCCAGGAAAAGGACAGTCAGACGTACGACATCCTTCTTACAACGCCGCTAACCAACGGGCAGGTAGTTTTGGGCTCACTGCTCTCGCGGCTGTTCTTCGTGGTAGCGCTGCTGGTCAGCGGCATCCCGATCTTCTCGATCACGCAGATCTTCGGCGGCGTCGCGATCAGCGCCATCGTCCGCTCCTTCTTCATCGCCGCCGCCACCGCGTTCGTCACCGGCGCGCTGGCGACGGCCATCGCGGTCTTCAAGGTCGGCACGCGCCGGACGATCTTCAGCTTTTACCTGTTCGTCGTGGTATACCTGGTGGGGCTGTTCGTGCTCGACCAGGTTCCCTATTTCCAGATCCCGGGTCACCAGACCAACACCCAGACGCCGTGCCATATAAGCTGGTTCACGGGGTTGCAGCCGTTCCTGGCGCTGCGGGCGACGTTTCACGATCCGGCGTACAACCCGCCGCTTCTCGGCAACCTTCCCCCCAGCCAGCAGGCATGGCCGGTCGGGTGGTACTTGAGCGATCCGGCCGGTTTCTACACGACCGTGATGTTCTTCCTCAGTTTCGTTCTGGTGACCCCGTCGATCGTGCTGCTGCGCCGTCTCGCGCAGTCGACGACGTCGCCGAAGACCTGGCTCCTGCAGAAGTTCCGCCTCTCCCGCGGCGATCGCACGCGCAAGCCGCGTGTGGTCTGGAACAACCCGATCGCCTGGCGTGAAGCCCGCACCAAGGCCTCGGCCTTCCGCGCGTCGATGCTGCGATACAGCTTCATCGCGCTGGGTCTCGCCGGGGCACTGGTGCTGGTCTACTTCTTCGCATCGATCGAGGCACCCAAGAGCACGCAGTACATCGACACGCAGTCGGTCGATCTGAATCACCAGCTTCTCACCGTTTACACGTTCGACGGCACCGCGACGACCCTTCCCATCCAGCCCTACACCTCCTATTTGCTCAATGGCAAGGAGAGCACCCTTGATGCCTTGCGCGGAAAGTTGAGCGTGGTCGCGGTCCCCAACAACGACAAGGCCAACCCGGGCTGGACGTCGATCACCGCCAGCGATCTGCCGCGCATGCTGAGCGCCGACAATGCGCGCAAGTACCTGCTGGGCGTGGTGACGATCGAGTTTGCGGTCATCCTGCTGATCGTCACCAACGCCGCCGCCAGCACCGTGACTCGCGAGAAGGAAGACGGCACGCTCGACCTGCTGCTCAGCACGCCGATCACCAGCCGCTATTACATCTGGGGGAAGCTGCGCGGGCTGGTCAGCTTTGTGCTGCCGCTCGTGGCGGTCCCGGTCCTCAGCGCGACGTTCTTCGTCGTCTACGACCTCTTCCGCCATTCGGGCAACTGGAACGATGCTGCCTTCCAGTGGATCGTCTTCCCCGAGGCACTGCTGATCCTCCCGGCGACGCTGGTCATCGTCTCCGCCTTCGCGGCGATCGTCGGCATGCAGATGTCGCTGCGCTGCCGTAAGACGGTCGTCGCGGTGATGAGCGGCGTGGGGATCGTGGTGGGGTTGTGCACGGTCCTGGGTTTCTGCGGCTTCAACCTTCTCCAGTCGAGCAACGCGAGCGGCATCGGGCCCGTCATCGGGAGCTTCAGCCCTTTCACCGTGATGACGATGGAGATCGACCCGTACGAGTTCGCCGAAGGCGCCTTCCCCCGCACCGAGCCGGAGACGCTGGCCTGGGCGCGCATCTGGGTCTTCGTCGTCAGCTTCGTCGCCGTCGCTGCGTATACGGGACTGGTGGCGGCGATGTACCGATCGATGGTGAAGAACTTCGACATGACGATCAGGCGGCAGCAGCGGTGAAAATTCGCGAACGGCGCAACGCGCGCCCGGTTCCTGTGACCGCGATCAGTGATATCGCCTCGATCATCCCAGGGCTGAGGCGAGGATCAGCGCGCCGGTTGGAACGGCGTCTTCGCGGAGCGCAGCCAGGCACACGTCCGGCATCGGCGCAAACGCCTCCATCACGTAGCCCGCCAGTGCCGCCGCAACCGCGGCCCGCAATGGCTCGCCCACCAGCGCCAAGCCGCCGCCGAGTACGATCATCCGCGGATGCGCCAGATGGACGACGTGCGACAGCGCGAACGCAAGATCGTTACCCACCTCCGTGAGGATGCGCCGCGCAGCGGCATCGCCTTGGCGACTGGCTTCCGCCAGGTGGCGCGCCTCGTTGCCGGGGCTTTGAGCGACGAGCGTTGCCAGCGGACCGGTCATCCCGGGATCACCGATCGCTTTGCGGATTCGCGCATCGACCGCCCAGCCGGAGCAGCGCGATTCGACGATCGTGCCGGCGCGGTCGAGCCGGAGGTGGCCGAACTCCGATTCCCCCGGCGGGGCGCCGTGATAGATCCGTCCGCCGTTCACGAGCCCGCCTCCCACGCCGCTCCCCATCGTGACGTAGAAGAGCGGATCAGCGGCGTCAGTCGACGCACCAGGCCCGGCGCGCCCCGCGCCCGCCCGCGCCTCGGCCAGCGCCGCGACGTTGGCGTCGTTGTCGAGCGCCACCGGCAATCCCGTCTGTTCGCCCACCCATCCGCGCAGGTCAAAGCCTTCCCATCCGTCGATCTGGTGCGAACGGCGGATGCGGCCGCATTGGAAATCGACTGGACCGCCAAAGCCAACTCCCATTGCCCGCAACATGATTCCGCGACGCAGTTCTTCCAGACCGGCCAAGATTTGGCGGCAGATGCCACCGCCGCCCGCGGCGGGCTCAACCGCAGCGCGCCAGCGGCGGGCGATTCGCCCATCGGCGTCGCCGGTGACCAGTTGCAGCTTGGTGCCGCCAATTTCAATCCCAAGATACGTTTCAGCTACGCCCGTCATGCCAGCCATCTTACCGCAACGATACGCGAGAGTTCCTCAGCCCAAGTACCGTCCGCGCCCCCGGACGATCCCTCCCATGTGCCCCAACCTGAAGCGCACTGAGATCGCGGCCACCCTCCCTCGCGGCCGGGGCATCCCATCTGCGCAACCCTTGGGCTATACTTCTGTCGTATGGCTTCGCACGGCTCGTTCTACGCAAAGGGATGCCTGACGCTTTTCATCGCGGGAATGGGCGGCTGCGCCGCATCCTCGCAACACGCCGTCCCGAAGCCGCTGGACCGCCTCCAGACGGCGTACGACCAGGGCCGCTTGGAATTCCAGACCGAACTCGCCCAGGGACGTCCAACCGTCGAGATTTACGGCGATGAGGGCGCCACTCCCGGCTTCGACGAAGAGACGGGCCTGCCGCAGGTGGTGGTGCCGAAGGACGACATGAACCCGACGCTCGCCGGCCGCGTCTCCGGGCATAACGATGCCCTGCGGGAGTACATCGAGCAAAGCGGCCTGCCCGCGGCGTCGCGAAAGAAGTGGGAAGGGGAGATCCTTCATCCCGGCCGGTATTTCAACGACCAGATGCGCGGCGAATCCCCGCTGCGCCTCGCGACCGACGCGCCGCGCGTGGCCTCCCCCGACGGGCGCTTCATCCTGCTGCTTCGCGAGACCACCCCGGACACACGGCCCGCCGCGGCAACGCCGCCGCAGTTGATCCTCTTTACCCCGATGGCGCAGCAGGCGGTGCCGCTCCCCACCACCCTCTCCGAACAGCGCGACGTCTCCTTCTTCTGGGGCCCGAGCGGCTCCGACACCGCCGTCTTCCGACTCGCCCCGCCCGACGGCGCCGGCGGGCCCGTCTTCTCCACCCTCGACCTGCGCACCGGCCAATGGCTCCATACCGAGCCCCCGATCAGCGGCTCCGATGCGCTCTCCCGCTCGGCTGGCTGACTCTGCTCTGTTTCTGTCGCGCTAGCTGCATTGATTCAACGGAAGTGCGAAGAAATGGCTGCATTTTTGTAATTCCTGCTAGCGCCTCAGCCCACCGGCCGATTTGTAAAGTTTTATACATATTATAGAGGGACCGCGCGCCGCTGCGGACGCTTGATCGCTGCTCTTTGGATGGTCACAGAGAGCAACAGGAGGTGAACGACCAGTCCGTAGCGCAAGCAAACTCGATTCGACCACACACGATGGCGAGCCTGCTGGCAAGGGGCGAAGCCCGGACCTCCGCCAGAAGAAACGGAGGAGGCTGCGGGAGCTGAAGGGTAACGTGTCAAAGCGACCCGCAGAGCGTGTGGGGTGGTTGGAGACGCAATGGTCAGGACGTTCTCGTACGTGAACCAGAGAGACCTGCCGCGCGAAGCGAGCGGTGTTCATGCGTCCGTCATCCAGCGGCGCCGAAGAGCCGTCGGGGCAGGAGTCAGAGCGCCCATCAGAGCGACGACGCGGGGTAAACGCGGCGGAACGGGTAGTTCACAATTTTTCGCCAGCGGGTTGACCACTGCCCTGCGTAATGGTGAGGACTCGATCGACTGCGCCGCCGGGAAAACGTTCGCGCTTCCCGTCGGGCCAGAGGATGTCGTTTGCATCGATCTTGTCGGCCTTTCCCAAACCGAAATGAGCGCGGGGGTCGTTGCTGCTGCAATAGCTGTAGCCGGCAAAGATCGGGCGCGTCCATTTGCGGCCGCCTGCGGAAATCTCGACTTGCGCCCCCAAGGCATCGCGCTTTGCGGTGAGGGCGCGCAGCATCAGCCAGTGGTTTCCGTCGGCGGGGGCGACGTTCTTATACAGGTGCAGCGTATTATCGACGCTGTTGGTCAGGAGATCGACCCGGCCATCATTCGAGATCGACCCGAAGGCCAGCCCGCGAGTGCTTTCGATGTGTGCGGTAAAATCGCCGGCGCGGGAAGTCACATCACTGAAGTGGCCGTTGCCGTCCCCGCGGAAAAGCAGGTTCGGCTCGGCATACAAATTCCAGAACGGCGTCAGGTGCGCGCCCGGCAGCGGTGTGCCGCGGGAGACTCTCCCGTTCACCACTGCAACATCGAGATTCCCGTCATTGTCAAAGTCGAAGCACCCGCAGCCCCACCCGGTGTACGGAAGATCGAACTGCGCCATCCCCCCCGCCGCCGACTTGTCGGCGAACGTGCCATCCTCCCTGGGCATGTACAAGGTGTTCTTCTCATTCCGGAAATGGGTGATGAAGAGCGACAATCGCCCGTTGTTGAGAACGTCGCCCACCGTGACGCCCATTCCCGCCTCGGCCCTGCCCATGCCGCTGAAGGCGACGCCCCGCTCGATGGCTTCATCCTTGAATGTGCCGTCGTGCTGATTGACGTAGAGGTTCTGCCGCTCCTCATCGTTGGCGATGTAAAAGTCGACCCACCCGTCGCCGGTGAGATCGGCGCAGACCACGCCCCACCCGCGGCCGGGATAAGTGACTCCGGCTTTCTGGGTCACATCGGTAAAGGTGCCGTCGCCGTTGTTGTGATAGAGCGAAACACCGATGCCCTTGAAGTTGGATGGCCCGCAATAGTCGCGTTTGCCATCATCGCCGGGACAGACCCGGCCCGCATCGAACTCCGCGAAGCGCACGACAAGCAGATCGAGCAAGCCGTCGCGATCGTAATCGACGAACGTGGCGGATGAGCTCCATATCGGCTGGTCAAGCGCCAATCCCGCTCGCTTCGTCACATCCGTGAAAGTTCCGTTGCCGTTGTTGTGATACAGGGCGTTGTGCCCGAACGCGGTGATGTATACGTCGGGGAACCCGTCGTTGTCGTAGTCCCCCACCGCCACGCCGTGGGCATAGCCAAAGCTCTTCAAGCCCCCGGCGTTGGGAACTTCGCGGAACGAACCATTCACTTCCTGATGGAAGAGCCGATTGGGTACGGTTTCATCGAGATGCCCCGGCCGGCCGTGACAGATCTGCAGGATGTCTAATTGGCCGTCATTATCGTAATCCAGAAACGCCACACCGCCGGCTGTCGTTTCGGGCGTCGCGTAGGTGCCGTCGGGCCAGTTCGGCGTCGGGCCGGGCAAGCCCTTCTCGGTGGTGACCTCCTTGAAGAGCGGGGCGCCAGCATCGGAACCGCCGCCCTTGGTCCCCGTTCTGTCACAGCCGAAAAACAGCCCCAGTATGATTGCGAGGCACGCCAGGGTCCCGCGGAACCATCTGCCTTCCAATGGTTTCAAAGCGTTCACGCTCATAAATCACCGCCGGCAACGCGCGCCTCTCCGTCTATCGTCCTCGAACCGATATCGCTTTCCAGGCAAAAGGAAGAGGGCCGGACTTTTTTCGAGTCCGGCCCCAATTTCCGTTGGAAGATCAAGCAATCGTTCTGACTCAGGCGCGGCGACGGCGGGCGATCAAGCCCATCGCACCGAGACCGAGCAAGCCGAGGCTGGCGGGTTCAGGAACCTGCACGAGCTGAAAGCCAGCGACGCCGAAACCATCACCTCCTCCGCCCAGATGTTGGACGGTGAGGGTAAGGACCCCGGCGGTTGGGCTAACATTGTCGAACTGGATGTAATTCCCTGCGTCGTAGGTTCCGATCGGGTTCGTGTTGGTGGACCGGACGTACGGGGTCGAGTTGCTTCCTGCTTGCTCACCGGTGTAATAAGAGGTCGATCCGACCGTCGAGATGGCAGTCGGGCCGGCGTTGTTCACCGTCGTGTACTCGATAAGGTTGTAGGTGCCGGTGGGAAGGTTATTGAAGGTGAACGTGCCGGTCACTCCGTTCATCTTGATGACTCCATAGAGCAGCTCTTGATCGCCAGTAGGGCTGGCTTGGATCCCTCCGTTGATGCTGTTCCACGAATCGTTGGCGGAATAACCGAGGGTGACCCCCGTCGCCGCACCGCTTGCGTCATTCAGGAACCCGGTGGTGCTGTTGTTGTCGTTGTCGTCGACGTTGTTGAAATTTATCTGCGGGACGACGCCGGCAGAGTCGCCTGCCGGGATCGTGGGACCGGTATTCCCGCCTCCGTCTCTGCCTTGAAAACTGACTCCGATGTATGGGATTGGTGCCGCGGAACTGAACGAACTGATCGCGCCACCGACAAGGGCGGCAGCAACAGCCAATGCTTTGAGCTTCATACTCTCCTCCTATAGGAGCAAAGAAGCAACTCCCGCTTCAGACTATTGGCGGTTCGATCATTCGGATTGATCGCCAGCGCTGCGTCGCAGTCGGCGAGTGCGCCTTCGATGTCGTGGCCTGACGCCTTGGCCGCTGACCTTTTCAGATACAAGTGGACCAGCAGCGGGTCAGACGCCGCTGAACGGTGCTGCGCTCGCGGACCAATCAGCAGATTAAGATCGGCAATGCCCTGCGCCAGCTGCCGCGACTTGATGTAATAGCACGAGCGATCGTAGCGGGCGTCGAACGCCTGCGGGACAATGCGGATCGCCTCGTTCCAATCACTCATCGCCTTATTGAACTGGCCGAGGGATTGGTACGCGACCCCGCGATTGGTCAGGGAATCGGCCTGGTCGTGGTTCAACTCCAGGGCCTGCGAAAAATCGGCAATGGCGGCTGAGAATTCCGCTTTGCGCAAGTGAGCGAGGCCCCGATTGTTGAAGGCGCCAGACAGGTGCGGCTGGAGCCTGATCGCTTCATCCGCGTCATGAATCGCATCATCGAAGTTACCAAGTTCGACCTGAATTCCAGCGCGCAGCGAGTATGCCCCCGGATGATCCGCTTTGCGCGCCAGTGCCAGCGCGATGTCGGACAGCGCTTGCTGAAGTTGGCCCATCGACTCGCGAACGATTGCCTGCTCGAGACAGGGCTGCGGGTCGGAGGGAGCAAGCGTCATCGCCTCGCCCAGGTCGGCCAGCGCCGCTTCAAATTGACGGCCTTCGGCATAGGCGCGGGCGCGCTTCACACGGGCGTCAACGAATTTCGGATCCGTCTGAACGGCATCGGAATATCGGCGCAACGCCGTATCGACGTCTCCTTGAAGAAAAAACGCGTCCCCCTGCGCCACCGATTCCGCCGCGGATGGCCCGGCCGGCGAGGCCGCGCGTTTGCAACCGGATGCGCCCAGGGCGCATCCCAAAATCGCGACCGAGGCGAGGCGCCGGAGAAAAAGTAACCTGATGTACTTCATGGGATTCCCGCACTCTCCCGATCAGAGTGGCTTGCTCAAAATAGACCTATCGAGGAAACATGCTATTCCGTCGGCGGCAGTTTTCCGAGCTTTCGTTGAAGGGAGCGCCGGTGCAGCCCCAAGCGTCGGGCGGCCCGCGAGATGTTGCCGTCGCAGTCGTGCAGGATTCGCTGGATGTGTTCCCACTCGACGCGCGCCAGCGATGGGATCGTCGCCGTAGCCGCGGCTTCAGCGGCGGCGGCGGGCACGCGGGCCGCGGCCGTGCCGCCGAGGTTGAAGGCCGCGAGGATCTGGTCGGCGTCGAGCGGCTTGGTCAGGTAATTGATGGCGCCACGGCGCACCGCCTCGACCGCTGTTGCGATGCTCCCGTAACCGGTGAGCACGACCACCTGCATCGCCGGGTCGAGCGAGACCAGGTCGCGCACCACGTCCAGGCCTGAGCCGCCCGGCATGCGAAGGTCCACGACAGCAGCCTGCGCCCCGTGGCGACGCGCTAGGACGACCGCTTCTTCAGGGCTGTCGGCGCCATAGGCGTGCAGACCGCGGGCCTCGATCGCCTTGACGAGCCGTCCGCGGAACGCCGCATCGTCGTCCACCACGAGAAACCGTCGCGCCGATGAATGATCGCCGAGAGACATGCGGCCTCATTCTATTCCGATGGGCGGCGACCGCCATCGCGCCTGCGCCGATCGCGATCACACCTGCCTCGGTGCGTTCGTCTCGTGGATCGAGTTATTCGGTTCGCCTGACGGACTGGATGTGGCGACGGGCATCTCCAGGACGCAGCGCGTTCCTTCGCCGGGGCGGGATTCCAGCGAGAAGCTCCCGCCGCACCGCTCGGCCACCAGGCGAACGAGGAACAGTCCAAGCCCCATTCCCTTGCCCGGCTGCTTGGTTGTGAAGAAGGGCTCGCCGACCCGGCGCAGCATCTCCTGTGGGATCCCTGGCCCTCGATCGCGTACCTCGAATCGAACGGCGTCGTCCCGCTGTGCCATGTCGAGCCACACCTGCGATTCGGAACCGCTGGCATCGAACGCGTTGCGCAGGAGGACCAGCAGGGCCTGTTCGGTCGCCCGCGGGGGGAGCATCGCCGTCAGCGTCGGGGGAACGCAGCGTACCTGGAGACGTGCCGCTTCCTCGTCGCGCAGGTCCTGCCGCAGACGGGATGCGAGCTGCGCAAGCGACACCTGCGAGCGGTGCGTGATGTCTTCATCCACGTCCAGCCGCATCCGGCCAAGGATGGCGCGGCATCGATCAACCTCACGACGAATCAGTCGTGCGTCGTCCCGGACTGAACGCGCCAGCGTGTCGGCAGACGCCATTCCCGCGGGACGACCCGCCGTATCGCCCGCGACCGCGGCGGTCCTCGCAGCCATGGGTTCACAACTCAGCTCCAGCTCGCGGGCGACAATGGCGATCGTTCCCAGCGGCGTGTTCAGCTCGTGGGCGGCGCCGGCCGCCAGGGTGGTGAGGGCGGCGAGTTGTTCGTTGTTTGCCGCCCGCTCGTGCGCCTCGGCCAGCTC
Source organism: Tepidisphaerales bacterium (assembly GCA_038240605.1). Taxonomy (GTDB): domain Bacteria; phylum Planctomycetota; class Phycisphaerae; order Tepidisphaerales; family Tepidisphaeraceae; genus JBBSDP01. The sequence continues at coordinate 63,141 of JBBSDP010000010.1, forward strand.
GCGCTCGCGCTGGCGAAGCGAGCGGATCACGCGGCCGATGAACGTCGCGATCAGCACCGAGACCAGGACCAGTGCCGTCCAATCACCTGCCCGCGCGGCCCAGAGAGGAAGCGGCTGTGCGCTCGAGAGTGGCTGGTACCAGAGGAAGAGGACGCCGTAACAGGCAGCTACGGTCGCCACCACGGTCCACGTCCACCCCGCCCCCAGCACGATCACCGCCATGGCAACGTGGACGAGGTAGAGCGACGCGAAGGGGTTCTGCGATCCGCCGGTGAAATAGAGCAGCGCCGATAGCAGGCACACGTCCAGCAACAGCACGGCGCCAACGAGCCACCCGGGCGGACGAACCAGCTTCAGTCCCAGCGTCAGCGCGACGTTGGAGGCCGCGGTGGCGAAGATGATCGCCGCAATGGGGCCCAGCGGCAGCCGGAGGTGCAGGACCAGGATGGCCGCCAGCGTGGCGGTCAGCTGGCCGATCACTGCCAACCAGCGCAGGCGAGTCAGCGCCGCCAGCACGATCCGCGGCTCATGGACCGAAGCGAGCAGAAGGTAAATCGCCGGCCGGCGTGGAATCTCAGGCACCGCCTGATTCTATCCATGGGGTGCGCTGATTGCAGGAGTCACGCTGCGGCGCACAAGCCGCCACGAGGTTGAGCTGAGCGTCGTGAACCCGGACGCGCGCCGCATCGCGCGATCCGATTCACCTGGGCTCTTCGTACAGCGCAGGATCGTCCTGGTTACCCACGTGTCGGGTCATGGCCCGGCCGCTGGGCCAGAGGGGCGTTAAGAGCATGAACGCGACCAGCGCCGGCAGCAGGTTGGGGAGCAGTGAATGGTTCAACAGGCAGCCGGCGAGGCTGATCAACCCGCCGATCTCAAGAGACAGCCAGACGACCATCATCCCCTTGAGGTAGTTTTTCGGGGTAACGGTTTCACCCTGCCAGTATGGACGAAAGAGGCTGCTTCGCCAGAAGATCGCCAGCGGGACCACGATCGCCAGATAAGCCATCGAGGCGACGAACCACGTTTGCGCGTTGCCCAATTGGCGCCCCGTCGTCTCATCGTTCAGTGTCACGATCACGTAGAGGAACAGGAAGAATGGCACGATCAGGAAGGTGAGCCAACTGATCCAGGCATAACGCAGCGCGGTCGCTGCATTGAGTTCGCGCGAATCTTGCGACGAGGATGACTCTGACGACGAATCTGAAGAGGCTAACACCGCCACGGAAAACCTCCCGGTTCAGGCGACTCGCTCGGACGTGGTGACATCGGAAAGATTTTACGCCGGCGCGCTGCGGGAATGGCAAAAATAATTCACATCCGCTGGTGAAATGCTTCACGAACTCGGATGGGAAATCAGCGTGCTCGGTGAAGTCAGCGCTCCTCACATTGCATTGGCCGTGGCGTGCCCGTGCGCGTGGGCTTTTACTTTGCCGTCGGCGCGCCGAGGCCGGCCGCAACCTGAAGCGGGATGGGACGATCGAACGTCAGGTCGCGATTGTTGAACTTGTAATGGGCGCGAAGCGTGTAGGTGAAGATTCCCGCCTTGGCGCCCTTTTCGGCCTGGAGCGACAGGAGACCCTCGGTCTGACCTTTGGCGATGAGGTTGTGCTTCTCGGGTAGCGACACGCCGCTGGCGCCCGACGGCGCGACCAGCTCGAACTTCACTTCGTCGGCGAAGCCGAATTCCGGCATGATCGCCGCCGAAACCTCGACGGGCTTTCCTCCCGCTTCGACCGAGGGCGGCGCCGAATCGATCTTCACCGCGAAGGGCGCGGGAACGACCTCGAGGCGGATCGGCGGCCCGGCGATCTGCACGCGCAGATCGCGCGGCCTGCCCGACTCCGTCGCCTTCCGCGCCTGTTCCTCGGCCAAGCGCCGCGCCTCCTCGGCGGCCTTGGCGTCTTCCTTGGCCGCAGCGTCGGAGGTCACGGCGGCGTCGCGCGCCGCCTGGGCCCTGGTGAGCCTCTCCTGCGCCGTGGCAACCGCTGTCGTTGCGGTTTTCAGTGCCGACGAAGCAGCTGCGGTCTTGGCTGTGGCCTCATCTGAAACTCGTGCGGCCTCGGTGCGGGCCGCCCTGGCCTTGTTGGCGGCTTCGGTTTCTTTGGCAATGACCGCGGCGGGGCGGGTGGTGCCGCCGGGATTGGCAGCGGGTGGCGCATCAGCCGGCGGGAGGAGGTGTGCCAGGGCCTTCGCCGCGTCCTGTGCTTTCAGTGTGGCGGCGTCCGATGCCTGTTTCGCCGTCTCCTGCGTCTGGTTCGCCTGAGCGAGAGCCGCGGTCGCCTGCTGGAGAACCTGATCGGTGCGATCACGCTCCTGAGCGGCCTTTTGCGCCGTCGCGGCGATCTCCTTCGCGATAGCGTCAATCCGCTTGAAATCATCGGTAGCCTGCCGCGCGACTTCGCTGCTGCGCGACAGCTTCGCGGGCGCTTCGGCCCGGAGCACCAGGGCATAACTGCCAGGGGCTGCCGCCGGATCGATGTTGACAACCAGGTCCTTCTCGGAGACGCCGGGGTCGATCAGGACGGCCTCTGCCCGAACCTGTCCCTGCGCCACCGCGGGGAAGCGGATCTCGCCCGTGTATTTTTCATCGATGACGAACTTCGCGTTGCGCGCGATCTTCACGGGTACCTGGAGCTTGCCGCCGCGGGGAACGCGCCACACCTTCGCCTCGCCCGTATCAATCGTGAACGGGAGGGAGAGCCCATCGCGGACGGCCAAACCATACTCCGCGCCGAGGCGCATCGGGGCGATCTGCCCGCCATTGGGCGTGTTGTAGAGGACTTCGACCGGCAGCGCGGTGCATTCAGTGACGGCGGTAGATTCAGCGGGATGCGGCGACGACGGATCGGATGGGTTCGCGTCATCGACGGGAGCGGTCGAGCCAACTGCGGTGCGGCCCCAAATGCGGACCGCGCCTGCCCAGTCGGCCGCATCGACGCTCGCGCGCAGTACCAGGGAACCGGCGGAAGCGCCACGGGCGATGACGCCGGGATAGGCGGTCACGCCCGCGGGCAGTCCGTCGGCGGAAATCTGGATTGCGCCGGTGAACCCGTCGCGCCGCAGGACGACGACGTCGATCACCGAGTCGGCCCCTTTGTGCAGCACGGTGGAGGAAGGGGTCGCGGCGTTATCGTTGGCGCCGAGCCTGGCCGTGTAAGCCAGCAGGCGGAACCCGGGCCGGGCGGGATGGATGCTCAGCAGGTACTGGAGCCACGGCGCGCCCTGCGCGCCGGCGTAGAGGTCCTGCACGAGCAGGCGGTATTCGCCATCTTCCGGAGCGGTGAACGCATACACCGGATCATCGTTGACGAGCCGGCCGCGTGCCTGTCCGCCACCGCCGCCATCGTCACCCTTGGCCGGATCGTCAACGTCGGCGATTTCCTTCACCGTGACTTTGCCGGCCGCGTCTTTGACGACTTGTTGTATCGTCATCCGCGGATCGCACGGAAGCCCGAGCCGTTGCGAGATCAGTTCGATCCAAAACTTTTCGCCCTTGCGGGCCTGGAAGGCGTACCAGTCACGATCATTGCGCGGGTTGAACTGCCCGGAGACTTGCGCCGGCAATGTCAGCGGCTGCGCGGTTTCCGGGGTGTCGTGTCGGTCGGCTTCGGGGATGACCGGGCCGTCGACCAGCGCCAGCCGCACCGGGTTTGAGATTCCGCTCGTGCCTGAGAAGCGATAGCTGAAAGTGTCGACGCCTGCGTCGCCCGGCTGAAGGTAAGTATCGACTGGTGCCGTGAGTTTCGCCGGCGGCGCGATGGTTACCTCGAGCTTTTCCAGGGGCGAACCGTCCGGCGTCACCACCGATGCGGTGGAGGAGCCGGGCAGGTTGCGGCCATAAAGCGTGTGCTTGCCCGTAACGCCCGTGCTCACGAACGGCGGGTCGACGTAGTCGATCCACGGAGCGGTGGAAATGGACAGGCGATAACCGAAATCCGGACCGCCGCCGTAGACGAAGTCATGGGCGCGAACCACATATTCGCCATCGGTGGGGACGGTGAAGTCGAGCGTCGGATCGACGTGAACGGCATCGTGCAACCGGCGGATCTCCGTGCCGGCGGCGTCGTAAAGGGCCAATTGAGGCTCGGCGCGCGAATCGATGAGCCGGGCGGTGCAGTGGAGGATCAGGCGCTGGCCGCGCGTGGCGGTGAAGCGGTAGGTGTCAGAAGCCTGTGGACTGAACGTGGCGTTGATCACGCTGTTCACGCGCACCTGCGTTGCCGTGGCGGGCGTCGCATCCGGCGCGGGGGCCGCTGCCGGGGCGGCGCCGCTGGCGGCAGGGGCCTTACCCTGCTGGACCAGCTCGGGCAGCGCGCCGACCACAAAGCTCCGTGGGTTTGAGATGCCCAGCGCTCCAATGAGCCGCACGGAGTATGTGCCCGGCAGGGCGTCGGCGGGGACGCGGACGGTGAAGTGGTTGGCAACCGGCCGGGTGGTCGGCTGGAATCGGCTGGGTTTGGCGATCTGCGACGACGCGGTGATCGACGGGGAAGAAAACAGCAATTGCTGATCTCCCTCCAGCGAATCGCCCATCACCGTCAGGTCAACCTCAGTGCCGGCCTGTCCGCCCAACGGAAAGATCGCACTGAGACGGGGCGCATTCAGCGTCTGGGCGGAGGCGGGCAATGAAAAGCACGCGGCCGCGCAGAAGCATGCGGCCGCGAAAAGAATGACCGGTGAACGAACAAAGGCATGGATTTGCATCGCAGTTCCCGCAGGCAGGGGCAACGCCGCAGGATGGGCGTGGCCCACCTCTTCCCTGGAAAGCCAAGCCCATCCTCGCGGGCAGTTACATAATTTAGACCAACTCGCGGATCGCCTCGCGACCGTCGACGAGATACTGCGGCCGCCCGGCCGGATCGGTGATCTGGGCGCGCTTTGGGTCGATTCCCAGGTTCTGATAGAGCGTCGCGAACACTTCGCGAAGGTGAACCGGACGATCGACCGCTTCGCCGCCGTAGCGGTCCGTGGCGCCGATGACCTGTCCGCTCTTCATTCCGCCGCCGGCGACGAATGCCTGCATGACGCGCGGCCAGTGATCGCGGCCGGCGGTCATGTTGACGCGCGGCGTGCGTCCGAACTCGCCCCACATGACGACGGTGACGTCCTTGAGCATGCCGCGTTCGGAGAGGTCGGTGATCAGGCCGCTGAGCGCGCAGTCGAGGGAGGGGACCTGCGTGCGGAGCGTCTTGAAGTTATCGCTGTGGGTGTCCCAGCCGCCCCATTGCGTGCTGACGACGCGCACGCCGGCCTCGATCAGGCGACGGGCCAGGAGCAGGTTCTCGCTGTCGGGCCTGCGGCCGGCCGGGCCGGCGTAGCGGCCGCGCACGTCGGGGCGTTCCTTCTCCAGGTCGAGCGCATCGGCCAGGCGGCCAGACGTCACCACCTCGACGGCACGCTGCTGGAATGAATCCATCGCCTCCATCGCGCCGGAGGTATCGATGTCGCGTTTGAGGTCGTCCAGTTGCGCCAGCAACTTTGAGCGGTCCTTGAGCCGGTCCGCGGAGATGCGCGAGAGGGAGAGGGTCGAGCGGCTCTTGCCGTCGGGCTGATAGGGGGAGTAGATCGGCCCCAGGAAGCCGGGGCTGACTTCGCCCATCAGCGAGACGAACGACGGCGCTTCGCCGCGTCCGCCGTCGAACTTGGAGACGACCGAGCCCAGCGAGGGATGGCCGCCGACCTGCTTGAGCTCATCTTTGCTGTAGCCCGCCTGCGTGTGAACCGAGCTGTGGTCGCCGTACGTGTTGGTGATGGAGCGGATCAGGCTGAACTTGTCCGCCATCTTCGCCAGGCGGGGCATCAGCTCGCAGATCTCCATGCCGCTGACGTTGGTCTTGATCGGGCTGAACTCCCCGCGGAATTCGCTGGGGGCGTCCGGCTTGAGGTCGAACAAGTCCGTGTGGGACGGGCCGCCGGCGAGGAAGATGTTGATCAGCGCCTTGCCAGACGAGACCACGCCCGCCTCGGCCTCGAGGCGGAGCAAGTCCGCCAGGGTCAGCCCGGCGACACCCATCGCGCCGATGCGCAGGAAGCTGCGCCGGCTCACTCCGTCACAGTACTTTTTCGCGTTCCGCTGAAAGACGGTCAACATGTTCGACTCCTTCTTGTGGGGTGGACGGGGTTCCCGTGCGCGTCCCCGAAAATAGAACCGGCGTCTTCAATGGTTAAAGAGAAATTCTTTTGTGTTAAGCAGCGCCCAGAGCAGGTCCTCGTACGCGGCCTTCCGGTCCGCTGCCAGCTTTTCGGGCGCCTTGGCATCGGCCTCGTGGTTGCGGTCGATGTAGGCGATGGCCGTAGCCACCTCCTTCTCCGTCGGCGGACGGCCGAAGGCCCCGTAATACAGATCGGCTATCTTCTCCCGATCGCTGCGTTTTGGATCGACACCCGCCAGCTTGGAAGCGCAGCCGCCGCTCAGCTTGTCGTAGATATCCCCCGAATTGAGCAGGAGCAGCGTCTGGGCGAGGCTGGTCTCGCCGTTTCGCTCGCACTCGCAGGCGCTGGTGCCGGCGGGGCGGCCGAAGACCTGGAGGAAGTTGGAATCGACCCCGCCCATATCCGGCAACTGAACCGCCCGCCCGCCCACCGGCATTCCCTTGAACGGCGTGCGCGTATCGCTGAGCTGATCAACCGCATCCAGCATCACTTCGGCGGGGAGGCGGCGCGAGTAGAAGTGCGAGTAGCTCTGGCGGTCCTTTTCGTTGTACTGATTCGGTTCAGAGGAGAGCTGGTAGAGCTGCGAGCGGCAGATCGTGCGAACCAGGTCCTTGAGGTCGTAATGTGAAGCCGCGAAATGTTCCGCCAAGGCCGCCAGCAGTTTGGGATTGGTCGGCGGATTGGTCTCGCGCATGTCATCTTCGGGATCGACGATGCCGCGTCCGAAGAAGTGCTTCCAGTAACGGTTGACCAGCGACTTGGCGAAGAACGGGTTCTCCGGGGCCGTCATCCAATTGGCCAGGGCGACGCGCGGGTCTTCGTCGGGCGTGAGCGTCATCGCCTTGGCGCCGAGTCCGGTCGGCTTGACCGTCGCGCCGCCGTTGGGGTTGCGGGCGACCGCTTCGCCGCGCTTGGGATAGATGCGGAACTCATCGGAGGCGGCGCCTTCTTTTCGGCCCACCTGCGAGAAGAACGCCGCCATGCCGTAATAGTCCTGCTGGCTCCAGCGCTCGAAGGGATGATGGTGACACTTGGCGCACCCGATGCGGACGCCGAGGAAGAGTTGGGCGGTATCTTCCACCTGTTCCGTCGGCTCCTTCACCTGCCGGTACCAACTCACCGCGGGAGTCTGCGCCGGGTCGCCCGTCGCGGTGACGAGTTCGCGAACGAACTGGTCGTACGGCTTATTCTCCAGCAGGCTCTGTCTCACCCAATCGTGGAAAAGATAGTCGCCGCGCTGATACGTTTCGCGCTCGCGGTGATTCTTCAGGACCGAGCACCACTTGCCGGCGAACAGGTCGGCGTAGTCGCCGCTCGCCAGCAGGCGATCTATACAGGCGTCGCGCTTGGCCGCAGTGGGGTCTGCCTGGAATGCCCGGGCTTCGGCGGCGGTTGGGAGCCGGCCGGCGACGTCGAGCGTCACCCGTCGCAGGAAGGTCGCGTCGTCGCAAGCCTCTGATGGGGGCAGCCCAAGGTCCTTGAACTTGGCAAAGGCCATTTCGTCTACGACGTTCTTCGCCGCCGGCAGGTGATCGACGGGCGCGCCGACCGGCACGGTGGCACGGAATACGCCCACTTGTCCCTGGTAGCGCACCATCACCGCCACGTCGCCCGGACGGCCGGTCATCTTCACGTGGCCGGAGTCGGCGACCTCGGCGAGGTCTTTGTCGTTGACGTCGTATCGCGCCGAGCGCGTGATGTCTTCGGAGCTGCCGTCGCTGTAGTGCGCGACGACGAGGATCTGCTGACTGCCGTCGTCGACCATGCGGCGCACCGTCGGGAAGACGCTCACGCTCGCGAGGACCGGATCGGTCTCCTTGCCGTACGGCATCCCCTGGCTGATCCAGCGATAGATCATGCGGTACTCGGGGCTGTCCTTCTTCATCCGCTCCCCGCCGCCGTGCGCGATCATGGCCGTCGGCTTCTGAAGGAGCAGGCTCTGGTCGGGCGCGGCGGGGAAGATCCGGCGTCCGCGCGATTCCTCGACGAGAAACCGGTAGTCCTTGGCCGGCTCGAAGCCGAGCAGCGACAGGCGAAAGTTGTTCTGACCACCCGACTTCCCGTGGCACGCGCCGCTGTTGCAACCGAGCTTGGTGAAGATGGGGACGATCTGATTGGGGAAATTGACGGCCGGCGGGTTGGCGAAGCTTTCGACCGAGATCGTGGTCGACGCGCGCCGTCCGCCGTCTGCCGACGCGTTCACCGTGGCCGTGCCGTCCGCGAGGGGAACGACAGCGCCGCTCGGATCGACGCGAACGATGCCGGCGGGGGAGACGCTGTAGCTGACGTCCGCCGTCCGATCGCGCGCCTCGCCGCTGGCGTAGCGCGCGGTAACGACCAGTTGCATTCGCGCATCGGGGCCGCGGAGCATCGCGTGATGTGCTGTCGCGCCACCCGCCGCCGTCGCCTCGTCCGTGCTGCCGGCCGCGATGTCCAGCGCGGTGATCGGACCGGGATCTTGAGCGACATGTGCCTTCGGCGTTGCGGGCGCATCAGCGGCATGAAGGGTGGAGAAACGAACCGCAACGGCGCCTGCGATGGCAAGACCCAGGGCGGCCATTCGCAGCGAACGTCGGCCACGAAGTAAGTTCACGAGCGCGTCCCTGCGTCGCATGTTGGTTTGCCTCTCGTGCATCGGAACAAGCCTCCGTCGAGCGTTCCGTTTCCCGCAGTTTCGAGGTGTCCCGCGGGCCGCGGCCCGACGGTTCCATCCATCTATAGGCACATATCAAAAGCGATGTTGAAAGAACTTTCCGCGAATTCGTTGGGCCCTTGTACCAGGGAGAATTGCTGGAAATCTTGCCTTCCGAAGCTCGCAACGTGTCGGTGAGGGTTCACTATTAACCAGTGATATGAACACACCTCTCCCCACGGGACGGATACCAGCCGGACGCTGGATGTTTCACGTCTTACTGTGCGTCCTGGCAGCCGGCGCGACAGCGGCCGACAAAGCGCCCTCCATGCGTCCCGCGATCATCCCGATCGTCGAAGCCAGGCCGCATACCGTCGACTTCGGTGAGGAGATCCTGCCGATCCTTCGGTCCAGTTGCCTGGCCTGCCATAACAAGAAGGAGTCGAAGGGGAGCCTGGTCCTGGAGAACCCCACGTCCATCCGCACGGGCGGCGACTCGGGCGCGGTGGTCGTGCCCGCCGATTCGGCGAACAGCCTGCTGCTGATCGCCGCGTCGCATCAGGACAAGCCTTACATGCCGCCGAAGAATAACAAGGTCGGGGCGGCGGCGCTGACCTCCGAACAGCTCGGCCTGATCAAGCTCTGGATCGCCCAGGGGGCGAAAGGTGATGACACGATCAAGGCGGCGCCGATCGTCTGGCAGGCGCTGCCGCTCGGGCTCAATCCAATCCTCGCGTCCGCCCTCAGCCCTGACGGCCAGTACGCCGCCTGCGGCCGGGCGAATCAGATTTTCATTTACGATGTTCCCGGCAAACGTCTCGTGACGCGTCTAACCGATCCGTCGCTGCCCGGCCCATCGGGCGCGGTGGGAATTGCGCATCAGGATCTCGTGCAGAGCCTCGCCTTCAGTCCCGATGGACGCACGCTCGCGTCGGGCGGCTTTCGGGAGGTGAAGCTCTGGCAGCGACGCGAGCCGACCGTGCGGCTCAACTTTGTCGACGCACACGTCAAATCCGCCGGCGCGGTCGCGACCAGCTCGGATGGTCGGTTGCTCGCGGTGGCGGGGGACGATCAGGTGATCCGCTTGTATCAGCTTCCGTCCGGCAAGCCGGCTGGAGAGTTGACGGGCCATCACGATGGCATCGTCGGCCTTCAGTTTGCCGCCGACGCCACACGGCTTTATTCGGCTTCAGCCGATCGCACGATTCGCCTGTGGGATCTCGCGGCGGGCAACGAATTCGCTCATACCGAAGCGCCCGCGCCACTCACGGCACTCGCCGTGCTCGGCAACGGGCAGCTCGTGACGGCATCCACTGACAACGGCCTGCGGGTGTGGCCCGCATTGCACCCGGGCGACAACACGCCTTCCCCAGCAACGCAGCCGGCTGCCAGCGTCAAGTCAGCCGCGGGCGCCAAGCCCGCAGCCGGCGCCAAGCCTGAAGGCCCGTTCAAAGCGATCGCCGCCTCGACCACTGCGGTCCTCTGTCTTGCCGCCAATCCCGCGGTGCCGACACAATTCGTGAGCGGCGGCGGCGACGGCGCCGTGCGCCTCTGGGATGCGACGACCGGCGCCGCCGTGAAGCAGTGGGACCTGGGCGGCGCGGTGGCCGCGGTGGCGGTTCGTGCAGACGGGAAGCGCGTTGCGGCGGGCGGGGCGGGAAAGTTCGCCCGCATCTTCGGTATGGAAGACGGACGCGAACCGGTGACCGCGCGGGCCGACCGAGAGGCATTGCAGCCCGCTCAGGAGGCGGAGCGAAAGCTCGCCTACGCAACCGGCGAAGCGGCACACTGGCGTACCGAGCTGGAAGACGCGAACCGGCGGAAGGAATCGGAGACGCAATCGATCGCGCGGGTGACGCGGGCGCGTGAGCGAGCCGACAAGGCGCTGGCTGACGCCACCAAGGCGAACGACGCACGCACCGCCGCCAAGACTGACGGCGAAAAGGCGCTGGTCGACGCGACCACGGCGGTGGATGCGGCCAAGGCGAGGAAGCAGGCCGCTGATAGCGCCGCCGTCGACGCAGCCAAGGCCGCCGAACCAATGGCGGCCAAGGTGGAAGCGCCGCGCGTCGCATCACAAACGGCAATACAGACGGCCGCTGCCCCGACTGCATTGCCCGCCGCGAAGGAGCTGGCGAAGACTGCCGCCGCTGATCTGGTTGCGGTACAGAAGGCCGCGACCGATGCCGCCGCCGCGGCCCGCGCGGCCGCCGATCAAAAGGGGGCGGCGGAAGCGGCGCTGGCCACGGCGACGAACCGCCGACGAGAACTGGAGTCCACTCAGACACAAAAGCTGGCGGCTTACGTCGAAGCGAGTTCAGGTCTCGAACGAGCGCAGCAGACGATGACATCGCTCGTGAAGGCGATGACCTCAGCTCAAACTAATCTTGCGAAGGCGGTGGCTGACATTGACGCCGCCAAGACCGCCCAGAAGACGGCTGACGCGACGGTGACGCAGGACCAGGCGCAGCTCGAGGCCGCCCGCAAGGCGCTGGCCGAGGCGGGCACGCCGGTGATGGCGGTGACGTTCACGGCGGACGGCGGCACGCTCGTCACTGCCGGCCAGGACGGAGCCGTGCGAACCTGGAGCGCCGATACGGGCGCGCCGGCCGCTACCCTTCATGGACATACGGCTTCGGTCCTCGGACTGGCTGCCGTTGCGGATGGGTCCATCCTCTCGGCTTCGGCCGACGGCTCCACGAAGGTCTGGGACACGAGCGGCGGGTGGCGACTCGAGCGGACGATTGGCGGCACCGACGCCGTCCCGGCCTTTTCCGGCCGAGTCGAATGCCTGGCCTTCAGTCCCGACGGCGCCTTGCTCGCCACTGGGAGCGGCGTTCCCTCGCGCAGCGGTGAGCTGAAGCTCTGGAAAACGGCTGACGGTTCGCTCGCCCAGGAATTGCGCGATGCCCACAGCGATTCGGTGATGGGGCTGGCCTTCTCCCGAGACGGCCGTAACCTGGCGTCCAGCTCCGCCGACAAATTCATGAAGGTCTTTTCCGTCGCGGACGGGAAGCTCGTTCGCGCCTTTGAAGGACACGCCAGTCACGTGTTGGGCGTCGATTTCCGTTACGACGGGCGAATGCTCGTGACCGGTGGCGCCGACAATCTGTTCAAGGCTTGGGACCTGATCGATGGCGAAGAACAAAAGCTCGCCAACCTCCCCGCGTTCCCACTGGAAGTCACCAGCGTCCACTACGTCGGGTACAGCGACACGGTCCTGATCACCACGGGTGATGGCGCCGCCCGGCTGATAAAAGACACCGGCGCCGCCGCTCGCGAGCTCGATACAGGCGGCAAGAGCTACCTTTACACTTCCGCGACCACGCCCGACGGACAGATCGCGGTGGCCGGTGGCGAGGACGGAATCCTCCGCGTGTGGGACACGCGCGAGGGGAAAGTCCTGTCGACGTTCCCCCCGCCCGCGCAAAGGTAGCGAATGGTTCGTGGCGATCGACACGAGGCGCGAACGGCAGCGCGCCTGAACGCGAATGGCGCGAGCGGCATAATATCCGCGGATGAAATCGACTGATCGCCTCCAACGGTACCGTTCGCGCTCTCCCGCTTTTCTGATCGCCTGCGCGTCCGCGTTGCTCTGGCTGGGCGGGTGTTCACGTTTTCAACTGCTGAACGCGACCGTTCCCCACTGCGGGTACACCCGGACGCGCGATATCGCCTATGGACCCGACCCGCGGCAACGGCTTGACGTTTATCGTCCGACGTACGGCAAGCCGAAGTCGCCCGTGGTCGTCTTCTTTTACGGGGGTGATTGGCAGACGGGAAAGAAGGGGGACTATCGGTTCGTCGCGCAGGCACTGGCGTCGCGCGGGTTCGAAGTCATCCTGCCGGATTACCGCCTGTATCCGGCGGTCCGGTTTCCGTCGTTCGTCGAGGACGGTGCATTGGCGGTCCGCTGGACGCGCGAGAACGTTTCCCGATTCGGTGGCGACCGGAATCGTATTTGTCTCATGGGTCATTCGGCGGGGGCCCATATTGCTGCCTTGCTGACGCTCGATGCCCACTACCTCGCTGACGTCAGCGTGGATCGAACGGCGATCCGAGCAACGGTGGCGCTCTCCGGGCCTTACGACTTCCTGCCTGCGAAAGACGACCGAGCGGTGTTCGGCATGACCGAAACGGACACTGCACCCAACCCGCTCATGGAGCCGATTCACTTCGTCGACGGAACCGCGCAACCGATGCTCCTTATACACGGACTGAAAGATCAGACGGTGGACCCAGGAAATACGTCACGGCTGGCCGAGCGAATCTCGTCTGCCGGGGGAGAAGTTCGGACTATTCTTTATCCGAACCGCGCTCATGTTGGCGTCGTGCTGGCGTTCGCCTGGCCATTTCGCTGGCTCGCGCCGGTGCTCGACGACTCGACCGCCTTTTTTCGAATGATGGCAAGGCCCAGTGCGGAGATCGCAAGTCCGCCAAGCGAAATCAGCCAGTAGAAAACGCGATCCGACCACGCCATGCCGGACCTGCGTTTCTCAAGCGACGGAATTGGTTTCCAGTTTGGAGAGACGTTCTTATCGTGAACACGGTGCTTCCGAGAGGTCCCAGGTTGCACGGTCCGTCTATCCAGATGTGGTGAGCGGCTCGCCCAAATAGGCTTCGATCACTTTCGGATTGCACTGGATTTCAGCCGGGGCGCCGACGGCGATCACCTCGCCATGGTCGAGGACCGTGATGCGCTGGGCGATGCTCATGACCAGGTGCATGTCGTGCTCGATCAGCCAGATCCCGACGCCGAAGCGACGCTGGATCAGGTGGATGAGTTCCATCAGCTCCACTTTTTCCTGCGGGTTCATGCCGGCTGCGGGTTCGTCGAGGAGGAGGATCCTGGGACGGGTGGCGAGGGCGCGGGCGATCTCGAGGCGGCGCTGGTCGCCGTATGGAAGTGCGCCGGCGCGGTCGTCGGCGCGCTGGTCCAGACCGAATGTCTCCAGCAGGGTCATCGCCGCGGATTGGTGAACCAGTTCCTCGCGGGCGTGCCGCGGTGTGCCGATGACCGTGCCAAGGAAACCCGCGCCCGGCGATCGGTTGAACCCGACCAGCACGTTATCCAGCACGGTGAGCCCCGCGAACAGGCGGATATTCTGAAAGGTGCGGGCGATGCCGAGCCGGTTGATGCGGAACGGCTTTCGGCCCACGATCGAACGGCCCTGAAGACGGACGTCGCCGGCGGTGGGGTGATAGACGCCCGTCACGACGTTGAACGCGGTGGTCTTCCCCGCGCCGTTCGGTCCGATCAGCGCAGCCAGATCTCCGGCATCGAGCGTGAAATCGAAGCCGCACAGCGCCCGCAGGCCGCCGAACGTGACCGAGAGATTGACGATCTCAAGTAAGGCCATCGAATGACTCGCGCCGCCAACTCCTTATGGCGGCGCCACGGTCGCCGTCGCACGCGGGATGGCTCGTCGGCGAGTCCACCAGAGTTCACGGCGGCCCAGCAACCCCTCGGGGCGAACGAGCATCATCACGATCAGCAGCAGCGAATAAATCACCATGCGCCATTGCTCGACGGCGCGCAGTTGCTCGGGCAGCCAGGTCAGGACGGCGGCAGCGAGGATCGAGCCGGTGATGCTGCCGGACCCGCCCAGCACGACCATGACCACGATCTCAACCGATCGCATGAAACGAAAGGAACCGGGCGCGAGATTGCCCGACCAGGTCGCGGCCAATGCCCCGGCCACGCCGGCAAAGAAGGCGCCGATCACGAATGCGGTCACCTTGTAAAACGTCGTATCGACCCCCATCGCGGCGGCGGCGATCTCGTCTTCGCGGATCGCGTAGAAGGCCTTCCCCTTCGCCGAGTAAACCAGTCGCCAGATGAATACGATGCAGATCATCCCCCAGGCAAACACCCAGAAGAAATTGGTGAACGTGGGAATGTCGTGCAGGCCCGCGGCGCCGCCAACCTCACATCCGCCAATTGACCGAATTTTGGTCAGGACAACGTAGATGATCTCGCCGAAGCCGAGCGTGGCGATCGCCAGGTAGTCGCCCCGGAGCCGCAGCGTGGGGATCCCAATCAACAAGCCCGCCAGCGCGCCCACGACACCAGAGAGCAGTGTCACGCCCAGGAAAAACGGAACGGAGGCGCCGCCGGTGATTGCGTGATGCTTGGCGATCACGCCGCACGTGTAGGCGCCCATCGCCATGAAGCCGGCGTGGCCGAGGGAGAATTGCCCGGTGATCCCGTTGATGAGGTTGAGGCTGACGGCCAGGATGATCGCGATGCCGATGCGGATGATCAGGTCGAGGAAATACGGATCGATCTGCGAATCGAAGAGACGGCTCAGCGGCCAGGCGATGGCGACCAGCACGATCAGAAAGAGGTTGATTACCCAGGAGGGCAGGCGACCGGCACGGACAGGATGGTCGGCGTCAGCGTTGCCCATCACACTTTTTCCGGTGCGTATTTCCCGAGGATGCCGCTGGGCCGAAACAGCAGGATGAGGATAAGAGCCAGGAACGCGGCCCCGTCGGCGTAGCCGCTGTAGTCCGATGGGAGGATGACGCCGCGCAGCAGCGATTCGATAAGCCCCATCAGCAGCCCGCCCAGCACCGCGCCGGGGATGCTGCCGATGCCGCCGATGACCGCGGCCACGAACGCCTTGAGCCCGGCGACGAGTCCCATGAGCGGATCGACCTGGTAGCGCATCGCATCGATCACTCCGGCCACCGCGGCCAGGGCCGAGCCGAGCATGAACGTGAACGCGATGATCCGGTCGGTATTGATCCCCATCAGGGCGGCGGTGTCGAAGCGATAGGAGACGGCGCGAAGGGCCAGTCCGGTCCGCGTCCGCAGCACCACCCAGCTCAGCACGATCATCAGCGCGATCACCAGCACGAAGTTGATCACGTCCAGGTTGGTAATGTTCACCGCGACCGGCGAGTGACCCACGTGAAAGCTGATCGCGGTGCGCGTCTCGATGAGCGGCGGAAACTGACGCGGCCGGGCGCCGAAGACCATCTTCTGCTGGAACAGGTTTTCCAGGAACAGCGATACGCCGATCGCGGTGATCAGCGAGACCAGGCGCGGCCGGTTGCGCAGCGGGCGATACGCGAAGCGTTCGATGATGAAGCCCAAGGCCGCACATCCCATCGCAGCGCCCAGGAATACCAGCGAAAGGTTTACCCAGACCGGCAGGCCCAGCCGCTGAAACCAGGTGGCCAGGAAGAAGGCGATCACCGCGCCGACCATGTAAACATCGCCGTGCGCGAAGTTGATCAGGCGGAGCACCCCGTACACCATCGTGTAGCCGAGCGCGATCAGCGCGTAAACGGCTCCGATCGAGAGGCCGTTGATGACTTGCTGGACGAGGAGTTGCATGCGAGCAAATGGACGATCCCCGGTCGCGTTCCATCCGGCGAAAAGCTTGTGCCGGACGCTCGCCGGGCGTTACGCGGGGCTGATCTTATTGAGGCGGGATGGTATCGGCAATGGTCGTCTTCCCCCCGCGGATCTCCAGCATGACGATAGGCTTGCGGGCGTTGTGCTGGGCATCGACCGTGATCGTGCCGCTGGCGCCGGGAAAATTCTTCGTCTGCGCGATCGCGTCGCTGATCGCGATGGGATCGATCGAGCCGGCCCGCTTGATCGCGTCGAACAGCACGCGGGCGGCGTCATAGCCGGTGACGGCCATCGCGTCGGGGATCTTGTTGAACTTCGCCCGATACGCCTTGACGAATTCCTGCACTTCCAGGCGTGGCTCATCGGGCGAGTAGTGGTTGCTGAAGAAGCAGCCGTCAGCCTGGGGCGCCTTGAGGGTTGCTTCGCTGTCCCATCCGTCCCCGCCGACGAACGGGACGGTGAGTCCCAGCTCGCGCGCCTGCTTGAGGATGTTGATCACCTGCGTGTAATAGCCCGGCACGTAGACCACGTCGGGCGACGCGGCCTTGATGCGGGTGAGCTGGGGTTTGAAGTCGCGGTCGTCCTTCCGGTATTCCTCATCGGCGACAACCGAGCCGTGCGACTTGAACTCTTCCTTGAAGAAGGTTGCCAGACCATTGCTGTAGTCGCTGTCGGCGGCGGTGAGGACCGCCACGTTCTTCCATCCCCGACGACTGACGAAATCCGCATCGCCCTTTGCCTGAAAGTCGTCAGTGAAACAGACGCGGTAAACGAACTGCTTGCCCTGGGTCACCTTGGGGTTGGTGCTGGAGGGGGAGATCATCGGCACTTTGGCCTTCTCGCAGACTTGGCCGCCGGCCAGGCTGTTGGTGCTGGCGACCTCTCCCAGGATCGCGACGGCGTGTTCGCGGTTGATCAGCTCCTTCACCACCGACACTGCCTGGTCCTGCGACCCCTGATCATCGCGCGCGATGATCTTCACCTGTTTGCCGAGCAGCCCGCCTGCCTGGTTGACCTGGTCGGTGGCCAGTTGGATCCCCTCGTCGGTGCTCTGGCCGAAAGTTGCTTCGGTTCCGGTCATGGAGCCGTATTCGCCGACGATGATGTCATTGCCACTGCCGCCGCCGGGTTTGTGTTTGCAACCGAGGGGAGTGACGACGATGAGCAGCAGGGCGAGGAGGGTCTTGGCGGTAATTTGCATGTCGCGCGCGAATGTAACCGTGAGCGCGGGGTGCCGCAAGGTTATGCTTCGGATGTTGGATGATGAGTGAGGACGTCCCTTGCCGGGCGGTACGGTTGATCGGTACAGTCTCGCCCCGGGAACGGAAGGAGCCGGCATGGGATACGGGCGGTTTGGCGTATGGGTCGCAGTGACGGCACTGTCGGTGCTGTCGATCGAGCGGGCCCACGCGCAATCGGTTTCCGCGTCGGCGCCAGTTTCGATATCCGCTTCAGAAGGCGCCAACCCATCGGAAGCCGACGCGCAAACCCCGTCGCTCGTCCCGCCAGTCCGGCTTGCCCTCTTTGACGAACCGGAAAGCGTTTACCCGCCCCCGACTGCTCCCACGCCGGATGAAGGGTACAACGCCGGCAGCGTTAACTTTAAGATGGAGGCGTCTTACTGGACGCGGTACGTCTACCGCGGCGTCGATCAGACAACCAATGGGAAGGCGACGGAGAACTCACTTCAGTTTAGAGGCATTTCCGAGTTTGACCTGGGCAAGCTTCCCCATCCGTTCATTGGTCTGTTCGTCAACGTCTTCAATAACGATCCGGTCAGTCGGTTCGAGGAAGTGCGGCCATTCGCGGGGCTGAAGTGGACGATCAAGCCGCTGACGATCGAGGTCGGGTATCAGAATTACCTGTTCCCGAGCCGGCGGGCGCAGGACACGCAGGAGGTCTGGGCCAGCATCGCGCTCGACGACTCCCGTATTTTTCGCACCGAGAAGCCGATTTTTTCACCCTACATCTACGGCGCGTACGATTTTGAGCTATACCATGGGTTTTACGTGGAAGCCGGGATCAAGCACGATTTCCTGATCCAGGACACCGGCATTACCCTGACCCCGTCGGCCGCGGCGGCTTACGTCATCAGCGACAAGTATTTTCGGGAAGCGGGGGATAACCACGATACCGGGTTGCAGCACTTCGAGGCGGGCATGACGCTCGGCTACAACCTCAATTCACTGATCAACATTCCGCGGCGTTACGGCCAATGGCGATTGAAGGGGTACCTGTTCTACACCGACGGCATCGAGAACCGCCTTCGGGCGGATTCGGGACTATACGGCGGCGGTGGAATCAGCTTCGAATATTGATCGCTGCAGCAGACTCAGTTGCCGGCGGCGGCGACGCTGGTGCGAACCTCGGCCAGCAGGCGGTTCACGATCTGGACGTTATCGCGGGCGTAGATCGTTCCCTCAACCCGTGAAGGGCCGATGGGGTCCTTCAAATCGCCCCGCGTGATAACGGGTTTCAGTCGGGCGTTCACGATCGACAGCTTGAGGCGATCGGTGAACGTCGTGCGGCTCACGTTGATGAACGCCGTCCCCTGGTACTCGATCATCTCCCCACGGTTCGCGCCCATCACGTACCAGTGGATTGAAGCGTTGGATGCGGCGGGATCGTCGGCCTTCATGTCGCGAGAGGGGTGCCAGAGCACGCGGACGTGCATGATCTGATGCACCGGCTCAATGCGCTTGCCGGCGGCGACGGCGCGCTCGGTCGCGTCGTCGACGAGAACGACGTCAAGGTCGCCGTTATCGTTGCGCGAGGCGTAGGCGTTCGTAAAGGTCTCGGCGAACTTGCGGTGGTCTTTGAGGGAGGTCAGGGTGAGACCGGCCGCCTTGTCGGAGCACCCGACGCCGCAGCATATCGCGGCCAATACAAGCGGGAACGCCAGAAGGCTTGAGCGCGCGGGGAAGATCATGATGGGTTCCTTCAAAGTAAGTGAGCGAGCCGGGTAAAGCCGTCGACCGGCCGATTTTCTCCGAAAACGCCAAATAACGGACGTGGGGAATTCATTCCAGCCCGAGGAGCCCGAGCGTGTCCCGCTCGATGATACCCCGCAGCGCCTCGCGTGGAACCAGGGGCAGGTTCGTCCCCTGGGCGAGCTGGTTGATGCTGTACAATGCCTCGATGCAAACGGTGGCGTTGGTGTACGGGAAGTCGCTGCCAAATAAGAGCTTGTCAATCACCCCGTGCTGATACGCCAGGACCAGGGCGTTGTAAGCCTGCCAGGGGCGCGAGAGCAGCCCGCTTACGTCGGCGTACACGTGGGCATGCTTCCCGAGCAGGCAGATCGTTTCATCCGTCCAGGGCTGACCGAGCTGGGCGATAACCATCCGAAGCTTCGGAAACGTCCGGGCAACCTCATCCAACAGGTAGGGCCGGCCATATTCCAGTTTGCTCTGTTCGGTGAACTGGCCGCTGGGGTGGAAGAGGATCGGCATCTGGAGCTGTTCCGCCTCAGCGTATACTTCCATCGCCCGTGAATCAGTCGGGTGAAAGTCCTGGTTGGCAGGAGATACCGTGATGCCCTGGAGGTGAAGGTCTTGTTTGGCGGCTCGGACCTCCGCCGGAGCGCTGCGCTCGGTCGGATCGATGCCCGCGAATCCGATCAGTTTCTGAGGGAATCGACTGACGTAATCGGCGACGAATCGGTTGGGGATCTCCGCCCGCAGGTAACGGCTCTTGAACGCCAGGACGATCGACTTATCCACCGTCCGGCTCTGCGCCCAGTGATGATCAGGATCGGCGGCGGGGACCGAACGCCAGACTGGTTTCTCCCCGGCAATCCGCGTCGGCTTTCGGCGGGAACCGCTGGGGGTATTACCCCAGTCCAATTGCCCGAGCTGGTCGGGCGACTGCCATATGTGCGTGTGACAATCGACGATCATAGGTGCGAGGGTTGAAGATCAGGTCGAACCCGACCGCCCGAAGGCAACATCGAAGCTCGGTCGATCTCCTTCCGTCCAGAGCGAGCCGTCGCAGTTTAGGGATTTCCGAACCACGGTCAAAGGTATCTCATAAAGTTCCCGGCTTTCCCGCCATCAACTCATTGAATGCTTGAATTATCGGACCTTCAATCCCCGGAGCAATAATAATTCTCAAGCTGCTGTAATATAGCCGTTTACAACTACTTTTTTTCTCGCTTCCGACGCCGCAGCTCGGCGTCGATGAAATGATCGAGCTCACCGCGGTCCAGCACGCTTTCCACGTTGCTGGTCTCGACCAGCGTGCGGTGGTCCTTCACCCGGCGGTCGTCGAGCACGTAGCTGCGGATTTGGCTGCCGAAGGCGTTCTGTCCCTTTTCGCCGTACAATTTCTTCAGCTCTTCATCGCGTTTCGCCTGCTCGATCATCTCCAGCCGTCCGGTCAACAGGGCGATCGCGAGCCGGCGGTTCTGCTGCTGGCTGCGCTCGACCGAACAGGTGACTTGGATGCCCGTCGGAATGTGAACGATGCGGACCGCGGTCGCGACCTTATTCACATTTTGTCCACCGGGACCCGAGGCGCGCACGAACGCCGTAATATCCATGTCCGCTTCGGGGATCTCGATGTCGGAATCCCCTTCGTCTTCGAAGTCCGGGACGGCGTCGACCGCCGCAAAACTGGTTTGCCGCTTCCCCTGGGCGTTAAATGGGCTGGGCCGGACCAGCCGGTGCACGCCCATCTCATTTTTGAGGTAACCGAAAGCGTATTCTCCCTTCACCAGGAGCGTTACGTTTTTGATCCCTGCCTGCTCGCCCCAGGTCCGATCGACCTCGCTCACCTCCCAGCCACGCCGCTCGCAGAAGTAGAGGTACATGCGCAGGAGCATCTCGGCCCAGTCCTGAGCCTCGGTGCCGCCGGCCCCGGCGTGGATCTGAAGGAAGCAGCCTCGCGGATCGTTCGTCCCGTCCAGCAGGGACTGAAGCTCCAGGCGATCGCCGCGCCGTTCCAGGTCTGCCAACGTACGGTCGGCCTCCTCGAGGGATTCGGGGTCTCCCGCCTCGTCACCCAGTTGGTAGAGGGCGCGGACGTCATCGACGGCACGCAGCAGAGCTTCGATCGGATCGATGATCCCTTTCAGGATCTTCACTTCGGCGACCAGACCTTTGGCTTGTTCAGGATGGTCCCAGAAGCCCGGCTCGCCCATCCTGGCTTCCAGCTCTTTTCGCCGGGCAAGTTTGGTGGGGAAGTCAAAGAGAGTCCCGGATGGCAATGATCCGGGATGAAAGGCCTTCGATCGCGTTCAGCAGATTTTCATGAATCATGTCCCCGAATCTTAGCCACGTTGACCTGAGGCCGCAAAGGCGAGCCAGTCGAGGCGGGAATGCGGACACAGCCACCCTCTACGTCACGCACTGCCGCAGCCAAGAGCTCAGTTCTTCAAAATCAACCGGCTTCTGGAATACCGCGTCGGGCGAGAGCCGCGGCGCGTCAAGCATATTCCGCCAGTTGGCCGCTCCCGTGGTGATCGCCACGCGGATCGGCAGATTCGACTGGCGGATGTGTTCGAGGATCGTGCTGCCGTTGCCGTCGGGCAACATGAGGTCGAGGATCAGGCAGAGGGGGGCCGGGGACAACAACTGCATCGCCTCGGCGACGGTTGACGCCTGGACGGCATGAATCCCGCTTAAACGCAGCAGGGCAACCAGCGCCATGCGGCTGGAACGGTCATCTTCCACGATCATGACAGGAGGTCTCTCGGCCATGATTTTCGTCTGCAAACGGTCAGGGGACAACCCTGGTCCGGACATGCGCCATTCCAACGACCGTCAAGAGTTGAAGTGTTGGAAGCTTATCGATGGTCGCTTTGGGGCGCGAATGGCCAAAATAGTCGCGCCATCCGCTTTCGGACGATTTGAGCGAAAGCTGGGGTATATATGGGGACGACGTCAGGCAAGGTCAATCGTCGCTGAACTCGAGTACGGGAACGCTTACGCCGCGCGGCGTGGGGGCAGCGGCCGGTTGGTGCGGCTCGGGGACGTCGACCAACGTTCGGACCATGGCGATCTCGTCACATCCATTCCGCTTGGGACACCGAACGCAATCACTCCAAACCTTCAGCGGAAGCGTTTCCTTGGCGACCACTTCGAACCCGAGCTTTTCGAAAAAGGTCTGCTCGTAAGTCAGGGCCATCAGCCGGCGGATTCCCAGTCGCCGTGCCTCATCGACCGTCCAGTTGACCAACTGCCGGCCAATCCCACGGCCGATGTGTCCCTCGTCGACCGCCAGCGAACGTACTTCGGCGAGGTCTGCCCAGAGGATCGTCAGGGCCGCGCACCCGACCAGCTCTCCCGCTTCTTCGTAAACGCCGAAGTCGCGGAGGTCTTCGTAAAGCTGGGCATAACTCTTGAACAGCATACGGCCGCGCGACGCGTGGGCGTTGATGACCTGCTCGATCGCGGGGACGTCATGAATGGTGGCGGGTCGAATCATGGTGGCGCTTCAATGATAGCAGAGTATTGATCTCCACACTGAACGTTGCGGGATTGTCTGGTATCGACCACGAGTTCGTTTCCCGCGTGTCTTACGGATAGACTACGCCGCCTCCCGCTCGGTCCCCACCGCATGGGCCCGGGGGGCATGGAGTGCCGGAATGCAGCGCCGTTTGTTTGGAGCCAGTTCGTCTCTCGTATGCCGAGGCCTTGGGCTCGTCGGCCTGTGCGCCGTCGTCCGTTTTGGCCTCGCCGCGGATGAGACGCGGCCAACGACTCTCCCCTGGGTCAACGTGACCACTAACGTTGGCGGCGATAAATGGGGCTTCGCGGGCATTACCACCATGGCGGCCGTCCCGGATTCGGAGTTCGTGATCGCCGGGGTCAGCGAGCGGGGGCTCTGGGCCAGCGCCGACGGGGGTAAGACCTGGAAGCCGCTCGGGGAAAAGGACGCCGTTCCGATCCGGAACCGTCCCTACCAGATCATTTTCGACCCCAGGGACCCCAAGACCTTTTGGGAGAGCGGCAACTACGGGGCCGGCGTCTTCCAGACCAACGACGCCGGCCAGACCTTCCACCGCCTCGGGGCGATCGAGAACGTCGACGGGCTGGGCATCGATATCACCGATCCTCAGCGAAAGACGCTTGTGGCCGGCCTGCACGAGCGCGAGCGCAGCATCCAAAAATCCGTCGATGGTGGCCAGACCTGGCAGCAGGTGGGGGACAAGCTTCCCGACAAGACCAACTTTTCAAGCGACGTGATCGTCCTCGACGCCAACACCTACCTCTGTAACGCCGCCGGTTGGAAGCAGGAGAACGGACACTCCCTGGCCTTCGGCATCTTCCGCACGACCGACGGCGGCAAGTCCTGGACGAAGGTTTCCGATGCCGGCCCCAGCGGCCCGCCCCTCGTCGCCTCCGATGGCGCGATTTACTGGCAGACGCTTTGGAATGCCGGCCTGGTCAAGAGCAAGGACCACGGCCAGACCTGGCAGAAACTCGACGGCCCGGTCAAGAGCAACCCCATCGAGATCACCGGCGGCAAGCTGCTGGCGGCAGTCGATAGTCAGATCTACGTCTCCGCCGATGGCGCTGCCAACTGGACGAAACTCGGCGACCCGCTCCCCTTCAAGCCGAGTGGCCTGTGTTTCAGCGCCAAGACGCGAGCCGTCTACGCCTGGCGCTCCACCGACGCCAAGGAAGAGAACGTGATTGCCCGCTGGGAATTGCCGTAACCCGACGCATCACTTGATTCAGGATTCAGCTCGGCACTCAGCACTTATTCAGGAGCACGGATGGCTCAGAGCAACAATCGAATCCTTTCGAAAATGCTGGATCGCCTGTTTGCCGCGATGGTGAACGGCCCCAATCTGAACTGTCGTCCGCACGCCAGCCGTCAGCGAATCGATCTCACGCAGTTGTCCAAGCTATCTGACCGGTCGCCCGAAGACGTGTTGCGGGACGTACTGGGGGAAGCGCGCGGGGCGACACTTCGCGCCCGCGTTGCGCCGGCCAAGCCGAGTGCCGGCGTCGGAAAACCGCGCCGGTTTGGCCCCAAGCCCTCGAAGCCTGATGCTTCGCAGGCAAATGCCCCGCCCCAGACCCCCGAAGCGGCCGAGGCAGCGGAGGCGGACCGCCCGTGGCTCGATCAGAGGTCCGTGCTCGCCAAGCTCCGCACGATCGCGGAAGACGCGCGGACCTACGAACAGGACACCGGCGTACATGTGCTCAGCATCGGATTCCCGTTATTGAGCCTTCCGCCCGGCTCATTTGCCGCGCGAGACGGGGCAGCCACCCGCCGGGTGCTCGCTCCGATCGCGTTCATCCCCGTGAGCCTGCTCCTCAAGCAGGGGGCGGCGCCCTCGCTCGAGCTGTCGGCGCGGGAAGGGGGGATCGATCGGGTATCACCCAACACGGCGTTGCTCGCATGGCTGGAGCAACAGAGCGGCAAAGCGCCTACTGAACTCTTTGCCGACGAAGAGGGTCACGACACGTGGCGCGAGCTCCGGGAGGTGACGCGATACGTTGCGAAGACGTTCAACTGCCCGATGCCGCAGATGTTCGAAGAGCCCGCGCCGACTATGGCCGTGTCGAAAGCTCCGGCGTCGCCACACCCCACCGCATCGTCCGCTCCGAACGCTGTCGATCCAGTCGCGATCGAGACGACCGTAGAAAATATTTGCGATGTCACCGGTAAGCCGCAGCCCCTCGAGGATGAACCGCCGCAAGCCATCGCGGAGGGAGCGCCAGAGGCTCCGAAGAAAGAGCCAGTCACTTCAGAACCCGCGGTCATTTCGCTGACCGCGGCTCCCCGCGGTGATGACCTGAACGCCGGCCCGGCAATTTTGCCTTCGGCAGTTCTTGGCTTGTTCCCCATGGCCAATCAGGGGCTCTTGCGCGACATGCAGGCGATGGCGGCGGGGGAGAAACTCGCGGGACCCGTGCAAAGCTTCATCGAGCGCTGCGTCTCGCTGGAGCGCGCGCCCATGTCCGCGCAAGACGCGGCAGAGGCGGCGGCGCCACCTCCTCCGCCGGCATCGGCGGCGCCAGGGCGGCCATTACAATTTTCCGAAGACCGCTTCGTTTCTGCCGCCGATCCATGTCAGGCTCGCGCCGTACGGCTGGCCCGAGGGTGCAGCGGGCTGGTGATCCACGGGCCGCCCGGCACGGGTAAGAGCCAGACGATCACCAACATCATTGGCGACCACCTCGCCCGCGGGCAGCGCGTGCTAATGGTCTGCGACAAGCGAACCGCGCTCGATGTCGTCGCCAACCGGCTCGCACATCTGGAGCTCGGGCGCTTCTGCGCCCTGGTTCACGACCCGCAGCGCGACCAGCGCGAGTTATACCGAACGCTGCGACAGCAGCTCGAAGAATTGCCTGAAGCCAGGAGCGATCCCAAGGCCGCCGACCGCCTCGCCAAGGCCGATGCCGAACTTCAGAAAATCCACGGCGAACTGACGCAATATCACCAGGCCCTCTCCAAGCCCGCGGACGATCACGGCTTGAGCTTTCACGATCTGGTCGGCCAGTGGCTTCAACTCGGCCCGTCTGAAGCGCCACCAGCTGCGCCCGCCGCGGCGCTGCCGCTGACGCTAGTCGAAAGTCAGGCCCAAGAGATTGAAGAGCTGCTGAAACGGGCTCGTTCCGTCGAGCTTCCGAGCAACCCCTGGTCCACCGCGGCCGGCGGAAGCCTGGGTCAGTTTCTCGCACGCCCGATGGATGAGATCCGTCGCGCGGTCGCTGTCTGCGCGAGCACCGCCAGCGCCGCCGACGCGACCGCGCACGCCGCGATTGCACCCTTTGCGTCGGGCATGGAGCTGGCGACGCAAGCCGCTGCCCGCCATGCGATCGCGAAGCCGCTCGAGGCACTCGTACGCGACACCGATCCCGCCGTCCGCGCGCGCTGGGCCGGACGGCCGGCGGGGGAGCTGGGCGCTAGCAGTGCCAAGCTGACGGCGGCCGCCCCACTCGTGCAGACCGTTCAATCAGCACCACTCGACGCGGAGTTGGCGCTGGGCGTTACTGATCGCGCCATCCCGACGGCCCAGTTCGGGCAGCAGTTGGCGACGCTGGCCAGCTATATCGATGCGGCCCAACGGTGGACCGGGTTCTTCGCGTTCAAGCAGAAGTCTGAAGCGGCGAAGGTCCTCAACGCATATGGGATGACCCTCTCGCCGGACAATGCCCGCCGTTGCCATGGATTTCTGACCGGCCTTCGTGCGCGAATCGTCGTCGCGCAGCTTGTCCGCGAGCTGGATGGCTCGGGTCCGACGAACGATTCGACTTCCCCTGCGGCGGATGATGTGATTCTTCACCGTTTTTCGGACCACATGGCCATGCTCGATTTCCTGATGCGCGTGGCGGCGGATCCGTCGCTCGCGCTGTTCAGCGACCGGTTTGCCGCCGCCCTGCGCGACCCGGCCAAAGCATCCGAACTGGTCGACGGACTGCGCCGTTCGGCCGCTCGGGCCGATGCCCTTGGCAAGCTCGAAGCGGCGATGTCCCGGGCCGGCGCCTTCGAAGCGAAATGGTCCGCGGCTACTGCCGGTGCTCTGCGTGGCGGCTCGCTGGGCGCCGCGACTTTCGCAGCGTTATCCGATCGAGTTGACACGCTCGAAGGCGTGCTGCGCCTGCGCGATGGATTGGCCGCGCTCCCCGAGCCGTTGCGCGGGCCGGTGAAGGCACTCGTTACCGCCGCGACTGAGCCGGATGACGGGATCAACACTCTGCGGCGCGACGCCCTGGCGGGGGAGATTGCGCGCCGGCTGGCCGCCGACCCGGCGTTGCAATCCACCGACGGACGGCGCATCGCCGCCAGCTTCGAGCGCTACCGTGCTCTGGAGACATCACGACGTCAGCTCGTCCGCGACGCGGTCCAACACCGCTGGCTTTCGCGGCAGCGCGAGCGGCTGCTGGCGACGACGGGCTCGCGCCTCAACGGACTCGGCGCGGACCTCCGCCGGCGGCTGACCTCGCGCGGTGAACGCGCCATGCGGCTCCGCCAGGTAGTCGGCGTTGGCAAGTCCACGCCGGATGGCGATCCGCTCTTTGATCTCTGCCCCGTCTGGATGTGCAGCCCGGAAACCGTCGCGCAGATCTTCCCGCGCGAGCCGATCTTTGATCTGGTCGTGTTCGACGAAGCATCCCAGTGCCGGCTCGAAGAGGCCTTGCCGGTGCTGCTCCGCGCCCCGCGCGTCGTCATCGCGGGCGACCCGCGCCAGCTCCCGCCCACCCGTTTCTTTGAATCCGCGATTGCCGCCAGTGAGGACGAGGAGCCCGAGACCGATCAGCAGCTCTTCGAATTGCAGCAGGGGGAGGTGGAAGACCTGCTCGAAGCGGCGCTCGGCCTGGACATCAACCAGTGTTACCTGGACGTCCATTACCGATCGCGCAACGCCGACCTGATCGCCTTCAGTAATCAGCATTTTTATTCTTCACGGCTCGTGCCGATTCCCGCCCATCCCTCGCGCCGCGCCCTGGTCCCGCCGTTGCGGCTTCATCCGGTTGAAGGCGTGTACGATGACCGGCGCAACGAGCCGGAGGCGGGCCGTGTCGTCGAGATCGTCCGCGAGTTGCTGCGCGGGGCGCAGCCGCCATCGATCGGAATCGCCTGTTTCAATCTTCCGCAGCGGGACTGCATCGTCGAGAAGCTGGAAGAAGCGGCAATGGAGGACGAGCGCTTCGCGGGCAAGCTCGCCGCGGCCCGTACGCGCGAAGGCGCTGGCTCTTTTGAAGGGCTTTTTGTCAAGAACCTGGAGAACGTTCAGGGCGATGAGCGCGATCACATCATCATCAGCACGACCTATGGGCCGGACGTGAACGGTCGCTTTTACCGCCGTTTCGGCCCGCTCGCCCAGCCGGGAGGCGGCCGTCGGCTCAACGTGCTGGTAACTCGCGCCCGCGAGGCCGTCCACGTCGTCACCTCGATCCCGCCCGATGCCTACCGCAACCTGCCGCCACTTGGAGATCATCAAACGCCCGGCGGCGGATGGCTCCTCTTTGCTTACCTGCGCTTCGCCGAACAGCTCGCGCCCTTGTATGAGACGCCGCCGCGGGAGGGGGCTTCTGCCGAGCCACACGGCGGGAACGGATCACCCGTGGCCGGCGGCGAGCCGGCATCGACGGTCCACGAGCATCCCACGGCCTCGCCGTCGAGCCTCGCCCGTTCCGTCGCCGACCGCCTCGCGGCCCGGCACGGCGTGCCCAGCGACCTGTACTGGGGTAACGAAGGCTTTTGCGTCGATGTCGCGCTGCGGGAAAACGACCAGCCCGAATCGTTCACCGTCGGAGTTTTGTGCGACGGCACGCGCTACACCGCCTCGGGCGATCCGACCGAGTGGGACATATTTCGTACCGGCGTGCTGGAGTCCCAGGGGTGGCGCCTCCACCGACTCTGGAGTCCCCACTTATTCCGCGACCCCAACGGCTGCGAGCACGCCGTCCTTGCCGAATGCCGCAAGACGGAACCGGCCTCAAGCCGAATTGCCTGAGTACTCGCTGAGGGATCCTGAAGGAGTGAGACGAACGCGTGGCGAGCGATCAGCCGTGGAACATGCGCCATGCAACGACGGCGATCGCGGCCTGGGTGAGCAGAAATGTGAGGACTTTCGCGAGCTGTATTCCAAACGCACCGGACCGCGGGGTGGACCGGAAAGTATGAGTTTTCCCCGTCGATTCGCGGGTGTGCTGCACCGAGGCGATCATCAGACTCGCCTGGAATCGGTCGATCTTCAGCAGCTCAGCCAGCCGAAGCAGGGCGAGTCGTCGGGAATAGCAGAGAATTCCGCCGTCAACCTCCGCCTCGACCTGTGACGTGAAGTAGTCAAACGCGCCGCCGATGCGATGGGCCAACGGCTGAATCGCCCGGGTCACCTTCACATGGCGACCCGCTGCGCGCGCCGATCGCGAGCCGGCTGGCTGGCTGGCGTCTTCGTGGCGGGCGAGGCGGTGCAGCGCGTTTTGCAACTGGGGGACGTCATTGGCGAAGCTGGCTCGCAGACGGCGCGCCTGACGCCGGTAGATCTCAGCGGGAAGAGCTTCAATAGCGGCGAGCCCGGCCATGATCGAATCATACCCGCGCCGCATCAGCCGGCGGGCATCAAAGTCCGCCTGGCGACAGGAAAATGACGATCTCTGGGTCGCGGGTAACGGTTGTACGAACCGTTCAGGTAGAGTCAGGCGGGCCTAGGATAACTTGGAGCGTTTGGGCATGAAGTGGATTCGTCGGATTTTCATCTTTCTGCTGCTTGTCATCGTGCTCCTGCTGATCGCGTCAGCCGCCGGCTACAAGATGCTGCACGGCACCCCCCAGTGGTACAAGCGGCTGGCGATGGACGACGCGGCGCGGAACGAGGCCGCAAACCGCGCCGACCAGAAGCTCATCGCGACGGCGACCCAAACGCAGCGCGCTCAAATGGCCCTGCGCTTTCCGAACAGTCACCCGGATGGCCCGGCTGCCGCGACTGTCGATCGAACGCTGGAACTTTCGCTGACCGAAGATGAGTTAAACGCATTCTTTGCCAAGTGGGACCAGCAGGAGCACATCAGCGACCGATACGCCCGTTTCTTTCGCGAGCCGCAATTGATCCTGCACGAGAATCATCTGATGCTGGCGGCCAACGCGACGGAGCTGGACGCCGTCGTGAGCGCCGAATTCGCTCCGGCCATTCGCGAAGGAAAGCTGGACCTGAAGCTGGTCAGTGTTCGAGCGGGCAACCTGCCGTTACCGCAATCCTTTTGGGACCGATACCGAACGCGCCTGCTGACGAGCGTCCAGGCGCATCTACCCCTCTACGAGCGAAGCGCCGGCATCAACCCGGATGGCTCGGCCAACGAGTCCCTCGTCAACGCGGTCATGGGCAAGCTGTTCATCCAGGCGATGAACGACCAACCCGCCGATCCAACCCTTTTCGTCCCTTACGCGAATCAAAGTTTCAAAAAGAAGTATCTACCGGTACGGCTCACGGGCGTCAGCATCGACCAGAAGGTCCTGCACCTCAGCTTCGCGCCGCTGACGCCAACGGAGCGCGAAGCGCTGGTCGCGTCGATCGTCCCGGAGAAGATCTCGTCCGGTTCGCAAGTCATGCGATAACGGACTTATTGTCAATAATCATTTCGAAACACCTTTCACCGCGGCGGGCGTGATTTGGTCTTCTTTTCCACGAGATTGAGCGGTGAGGGAATCTTTATCACGGGTTCTCCGAGCAATGCGAGGTAAGCGAATCGGACGCGAGTTGTTAAACGGAACGCCACTTTTGTTTAATAAGTGATAACGTCAGAGAGCCTTATTCAACTGGCGTTTGATAAGTCGTTCATTGCGGGCTTTTATTAAAGCGAATAGCCCGATTCCTAAATAGCGAGGCATACGCGGACGACTTCGTGAAGACGAGGCTGTGATTAGTGGCCTCCACAACTGAGCCGGTGCTGAAGAACCCTTCGCGCCGCTTCTGCCGAAGGTCGGCGGAATCTGCCTCGCATCACGCTGCCCTACATACCTCGTAGCGGTCGCTCCCACCGCATTTGGCGATTTTCACGATGTATGCTAATGCCTGACTGGGTCCATGTTTAGCGGGCGAACCCGAGGGACCGGGGCGCTCGCAGGAACCATCGGAGCATTATCGCGGCACGCGTCTTGTACTGGGCGGCGCGGAAGCTCGGTCCGCGCCGGCTACGCGCATCGGGTTCACAGCAGACAATTTCGGCAGCAAGGCAAGCCGGTGGAGCCGGCGCTCGCTTTTTCACGGACGAAGTGCTGCCACGGCGGCGGATCGCTCTCCGGGCGCCCGTCGCGAGCCTCGGAACGAGCCTCCCGCCGATCTCGGCGGGAGGCCCCCGGGTGTGTCGGTGAGTCCGTGAGTTCCGTCGGACTTCTACGGGCGTCAGACATGATTTACGGACTTTACCTATCCGCCTCCGGCGTCCTTGCCAACTCCTACCGGCAGGACGTGATCTCCAACAACCTCGCCAACGCTGAAACCGTCGGATTCAAGCGCGACCTCACGCTCTTCCGCGAGCGCCTTACCGCCGCCCAGGAATCCCGCCGTCCGCAGGACTGGAGCGATCCGCAACTGGAGAAGGTGGGTGGCGGCATGTTCGTCAACCCCACGCTCGTCGATTCACGGCCGGGCGAGATGGAGCGGACGGGCCGCAGTCTCGACGTCGCGGTCCAGGGCGAAGGGTACTTCGCCGTGAAGCAGGGGGCCGACACCCGGCTCACCCGCGATGGTCAGTTCATGGTCAGCCCCGCCGGGGAGCTGATCCTCTCCAACGCGCACGGCGAGAAGGTGCTTAACCCCAAGGGAAACCCCATCAAGCTCCAGCTCGACTCGTCGGTGTCGATCACCCGTGATGGAACGATCAACCAATCGGGTCGCCCGGTGGCCCAACTGGGTCTGTTCGACGTCGCCAACCGGGCCGGCCTGACCAAGATCGGCGGCAACCTCATGTCCGCCGAAGCCGCCGGCCCATTGCGCAAAGCCACCGGAAGTGTTCAAGGAGAGTTCATCGAGCGAGCGAACGTTGATTCGACCACTGAGCTGGCGGAGCTCATGGACGCCCAGCGCCAACTCGAGGCCAACGCGAACATGATCCGCAGCCAGGATGAGATGCTCCAGCGCCTCGTGCAGGATGTCGGGAAGATTTCGTAGCAACGTCCCAAAGCCATTTCGTGTAACGCCTGAACCCAACTCAAGCTCCGCCGGAGCGCCGTCCGATAAATCTGACTGAACCATGGCGATCACCGCACTCTATTCCGCGGCCTCGGGACTTCGAGCGCTCTCGACGGCCATCGACGTCAGCGCCAACAACCTGGCCAACGCCGAAACGACCGCGTTCAAGGGAAGCCGGGTCAACTTCGAAGACCTGATGTACCAGACGCTCAAGGAGCCGGGCACGCAGAACGAGGGCGGGGAGATCTCCCCCTCGGGCACGTTCGTAGGCCTGGGCGTGCGGATCAGCAATACGCAGCTGGACCTCACGCAGGGAAGCCTGGAGAACACGGGTCGACCGCTGGACGTGGGAATCTCCGGCAACGGGTTCTTCGCCATCAAGGTGCTCGATTCGCTGGGGGGCATCGGCTACACGCGCAACGGCAATTTCTTCGTCAACAACACCGGCGAGCTCGTGCTGGGCATGGGTGACGGCTACAAGTTGATCCCGCCCATCACGATCCCCAACGGCACGACCGACATCAGCATCGGCCAGGACGGGACCATCCAGGTGGTCAAGTCAGGCAGCAGCGCCAAGCAGAAGGTGGGGCAGCTCCAGCTCGCGCAGTTCGTCAATCCGCAGGGCCTCAAGCTCCTGGGCGGAAGCATCTATACCCCGACAGATGCATCAGGCCCGGCGATCAATACCTCGCCCGGACAGAGCGGCGCGGGACTGGTGCTGGGCGGGTTCCTCGAGTCCAGCAACGTCGATCCAGTGAAGGAACTGGTCGGGTTGATCAAGACGCAACGCGCCTTCGAGTTAAACAGCCAGTCGATCCAGACCGCCGACCAGGCGCTGCAGACGATCGCCAACCTGAAACGCCAATAACGCCGCCCCTCCCGGTGCGGACGGTCATGGAGGACCGCGCGATGAACAGCCAACGGCCCATCTCCCGCAAGAAGATTCAGATCCTGGTGATCCTCACGATCCTGGTCTGGGCAACGCAGACGCTGCTGCATCAGTGGGGGTTCGGCGCGGAAGTGCCCGCCGTCCCGGCCGAGCCGGCGCCCGAGGCGATCGCCGCGGAGAAGTTTGTTCCCGAGCCGTCCCGGTTGCGGCCCGGCGCAACGCTCGAAGTGCGTGCCGAAGCGACCATTCACGGCTCCGAAGTTCGCATCAAGCAGGTGTGCCGCTGGTCCGATGCCGATGCCCGCTCCATGGCGCAGGTCGGGGACTTGGTGGTCGCACGGTTCGGGCCTCGCGTGGCGTTCAAGACCATCTCGGTCGATGAGATCCGACAGACGCTGCACGATGCCGGGGCCAACCTCGCGTTCATCCGATTTGCCGGGCCGGTGGCCTGTACCGTCAGCCGTTCCGATGTCGAGTTCAACGAGGGCCAGGCGCTGGATCAATGGATCGCCGCCCGTCAGGGTGGCGGCAACGGCGCTGCCGATGCGGCCGTTCAGCCGCCGGCGACTCAGCCGTCGGGTGAGACGGTTCACGATGCCGCCGGCCGCCCGACGACTCGTCCCGTGGCGCCCTCCGAGACCGCCGACGCCGCTCAGACAAATGGAGCTCCAGAGACCAACTCGCCCGTGCACAGCCTTCAGGAGCTCCTGACGGCGGACCTGGCCGTGCGCTTAGGCCTGCCGAAAGAGGAATTGCAGGTCAGCTTCAACCCCGCGGATCAAAAGGCCCTCAACCTGCTGGAGCCACAGTTCAAGTTCAACCTGGACGGTCGCAACATCCGCAACCTGGGGCCGGTGTCGTGGGAAGTTCAGATCGTGACCGATTCGGAAAGCAGGAAGATGCGGGTCACCGCCACTGCCCGTGCGTGGCAGCGGCAGGCGGTCCTGACCCGTCCCCTGTCGTGCAAGCAGATCCTTCAGACGAGCGACGTGCAAGAGAGGCGGATGCTCAGCGACCATCTTCCGGATGAGCCATTGCTGTCCTCGATCCAGGCGGTGGGCCAGCAGGCGTCGCGCGACCTCAAGCCGGGCGTCGTCCTGACCTCGCGAATGGTGGACGCGGTTCCCCTCGTGCGGACCGGGCAGTTCGTGACCGTAACGCTGTCGAGGGGAAACGTGCAGATCAAGACCGTTGCCCGAGCGGTGGAGGGGGGCTCATTTGGACAGACGATCAAGGTCAAGAACGAGGCGACCCGCGACGTTTTCGAGGTCGTGATCACCGGACCGCAGGAGGCCACCGTCGGCGCGGAGCCGGCGGCCAAGGTGGCGTCGCTCCGGGAATAGTGCCGGGACCGTGAATCACGGCCAGGACATGAGCGCAACACGTGAATTGGAGGTTCGATGAGTCTTGGGCGTTCGCTGATCGTGACAGCCATGCTTCCGCTGACGGCGATTGCCGCCGGGGCGCAGAAGGGCGCCGACTCCGTCGGCCCCGCTACGGCCAAGTCCAACGCGGCGCAGCCGGCCAAGCCGATCTCCAACAACAACGCGCTGGAGGCCGGCGCCATGTTGCAGCGGACCAACGGCTCGCTCCTTCAGGCGACGCTGGCGGCGCAGTCTGATCCCACGCAGGCAAAGCTGTCGCAGGTGAGCCTGTTTGCCGTCCCCGAGCCGGAGCCGCACACCCTCAAGAAGCATGACCTCGTGACCATCGTGATCCGCGAAGAAAGCGAAATCGCCTCCAAGAGCACGAAGAATTTCAAGAAAGAAGCGGACCTGACGGCCAAGCTGGACCAGTTCGTCCGCTTCGACCTCAAGAGCCTGGCCATCCGCGGCCTCACCCCCAACAACACTTCTCCGGCAGACATCGACATCAACGGCATCCGGACGTTCAAGGGTAACGGCGAACTCGATCGCAGCGACAGCCTAACGGCCAGGATTACCGCCGAGGTGCTCGACGTGAAGCCCAACGGCACGCTCGTCCTCCAGGCGCGCAAGCGAATCAAGACCGATGAGGAAGAACAGCAGTTCATCCTTACCGGCAACTGCCGCGTCGATGACATCGCCGCCGACAACACCGTCCTGAGCACGCAGCTCTACGACCTGGAGCTGCAAAAGAACCACAAGGGCGACATGCGCGGGGCCACCCAACGGGGAATCCTGCCCAAATTATTGGACCTGCTGAATCCGTTCTGACGATTGTGCGGATGTCAGTTGTCAGTTGTCAGTTGTTGTGAAGATGTCAGTTGTCAGTTGTCAGTTGTCCGTTGTGAATCCCGCAACTGACAACGGACAACTGACAACTGACAAACAATGCCCATGCGAACGAAGTACCTCCTTGCTCTCGCCCTTGTCCTCGCCTCAAGCGCTCGCGTTTACGGCGTCAAAATCGCCGACATCACGCGGATCAACGGGCAGCGTACCAACGTCCTGACCGGGCTCGGACTGGTCTACGGACTGAAGGGGACGGGCGACGGCGGAGACTTCGCCGCGGCCATCCGTCCCCTCGCCGGCATGCTCGGCAAGTTCGCGGACAAGGTGACGATTACCGAATTGAACAAAGTGCAGAACGTCGCGGTGGTCGGTCTGGTTGCGACGATTCCAAGCAACGGCGTCCGAAACGGCGACCACATCGACGTGCGCATCATGAGCCTTGGCGCCGCCAGCACGCTCAAGGGTGGGCGGCTCTTTGTTACGCCCCTCCAGGGACCGCTCGCTAATTCAGGAATTTTCGCGCTGGCCGAAGGGCCGATCACGATCGAAGACCCCAGTGATCCCAACGTGGGCGTCGTCCGGGGCGGCGCGGTCATGGAAGCCGACCTCCCGGCCAAGTACATCGAGAATGGCCAGTTCACGCTCGTACTCGAAGACCCCTCCGCCAGTTGGACCACGGCCAGCACCATGGCCAAGATCATCAATGACGCAGAAAGCCAGAGCGGCGAGACGCTCGCGACCGCGGTCGATCCCAAGAACGTGGTCGTGACCATCCCGCCGATCGAGCGCGACCGCCCCGACAGCTTCATCAGCCGCGTGCAGCGCCTGCCCGTGCCGCTGCTGCCCACCGAAGCGCGCGTTCAGATCAACGAGAAGACCGGCACGCTCATCATCACCGGCGACGTCGAGATCAGTCCCGTGGTCATCAGCCACAAGGGACTGACGATCACGACGGTCAGCCCGCCGCCCGTCCCGACGCCGCGGAACCCGATCGCCGGCACCAAGCAAATCGTGGCGCTCGACACTGTGAACCAGGGAGGCGCCAAACTGCAAGAGCTCGTAAACGCACTCGAACAGCTTCGCGTGCCCGCCGAAGACCGAATCACGATCGTCGAAGAGCTCTACAAGACCGGGAAGCTGCACGCGAAACTGATCCTGGAGGAACATTGATCAGCCACGCCGCCAATCATCACGCAAGCGCTGCAGCCGCCCTGCGCGGGCCTGCAATCGCGCCGGGCCTGGGTGCCGGCGGCGACACGACTCACCAGAAGCTCGTCGGCCAGGCCCAGAAATGGGTCTCGCAAACGTTCTTCGGAACGCTTCTCAAGCACATGCACGAGAGCCCGTTTCGCTCGAAAATGTTCGACGGCGGGCGCGGCGGCGAGACCTTTCACGCCATGTTGGACCAGCGTCTCGCCGATCACATGGCGCGTGCGTCGGGGAGCAAACTGGTGAACAGCATCGTTCGCCGCATCGAGGCCACCGCGGCTTACAAGAAAACCGGGGGCATGCCGCGTCGGCCCGCTGCGGCAGTGACGCCTGTGAAGGGACAGCCCAATCCACTGTTCGCGCCGCGCCCGAGCGCGGGCTCACGACCGTCGCGATAACCCCAAGCTCCCCAACCATGTCGCGTCACCTTACCGAACTCGAGTCGATCCTTCAGCAATTGCTCGAGGAGTACCGTCGACTCCTCGTGTTGCTCGACACGCAGCAGAAGGCGATGACCAAATTCGACGTCAAGGGCATGGCTGACGAGGCCGGCTTGCAAGAGACGAGCCGTCAGCGGGTTAACGTGCTGGAGAAAAGGCGTCGGGCCGCATTAACCAGTTTGGCTCGCGAGCTTCGGGCGCCAGAGCCATTGACGCTCAAACGCATCGCGGCCCTGCTGCCGCCGCGCGCGCCCGCGCTGCTCGCGCTGCGGGCCGATCTCCAGGCCGTGATTTCGGCGGTGGAGACGCGAGCGACGGTGAGCGGTCGGCTGGCCGGCGCCGTCCTGGGTCACCTGAACACCGCCTTCCGCCTCTTCTCCGGCGCGGTGGGCAAGGCGGGACTCTACACGCGGTCAGGGATTCCACGTGTGGCGGGGCGGATCGGTGTCATCGAAGCCATTGGATAGGTTGCGCGGATGTCACTCATCGGAGCACTTAACGTCGGCGCATCGGGATTGGCGGCCGCACAGGCCTCCATCCAGGTCACCGGCAACAACATCGCCAACGCCGGCAACGCTGACTACACGCGCGAAATCTCCAGCCTTTCCACCGCCTCGGATCAGCAGCTCACGCCGGGCATTTTCATCGGTAACGGGGTCGACCTCACCGCGGTCAAGCGCCAGGTGGACGATGCGCTTCAGGTACGGCTCAACAGCAGCATCAGCGACAATCAATCCGCGGTGACCACGCAGCAGTGGCTCTCTCGCGTGCAGTCAACCTTCAACGCGCTGAGTGGCAACGACCTCTCGTCGCAGATGAGCAGCTTCTTCAACGGCTGGTCAAACCTGGCCAACAAACCCGCGGATGTGGGGTTGCGGCAGGTCGTCCTTCAGAACGGCGACAGCCTCGCCAAGACTTTTCAATCCACCCATACCCAGCTCAATGGCCTTCTGTCGGACGTCGGTCAGACCTTGCAGACGCAGACACAGGCCGCCGACGCGCTGGCTTCCCAGATCGCCACGCTCAACGGTCAGATCGTCGTCGCCGAGGGGGGGGGCGGTGGAGAGTCCAACGCGCTGCGCGACCAGCGCGACGCCGTCATCAAAAAATTGTCGGGACTGATGAACGTCCAGACGGTGCAGCAGCCAAATGGCGTGGTCAACGTTTACGTCGGCTCCAATCCGCTCGTCTTCGGCACTCAAAGCAACGGCGTCGCGATCAAGCAGCAGTCCGCGAACGGGCAGATCACGACGTCGGTCGCGTTCAAGTCGAACAACGCCACGATGAACGTCACCTCGGGCGAACTGGGGTCACTCGCTTCGGTGAGCACGCAGATCAACGCGGTGATCGGGCAGGTCAACATGCTGGCCCACAACCTGGTGTTCGAGCTGAACAAGATCCACGCCAACGGACAGGGGCTGGCCGGGTTCACGAGCACGACCTCGACCAACCCCGTCACCGATCCGACGGCAGCCCTGAAAAGCCCGGGCGCCAACCTGCCTTTCACGCCGGTGAACGGAAGTTTCGTGGTTCACGTTCGGCAGAAGTCAACCGGCCTGGTCACGAGTACGCTCGTGCCGGTGCAGCTCACCGGCGCACCGACCGATTCAACCCTCAATTCACTGGCGACATCCCTGAGCACGATCAACGGATTGAGTGCGACCGTCTCCAATGGCAAGCTGACGATCAGCGCTACATCGAGCACGTCCGACTTCACGTTCAGCCAGGACACCAGCGGCACCCTGGCCGCCCTGGGCATCAACACGTTCTTTACGGGGACCGGCGCTTCGGACATTGCAGTCAACGCGACGGTCTCGAATCAGCCACAGTTGATCGCGGCCGCCCGAAACGGCAACGCGACGGACAACCAGACTGCCGTGACCATCGCGGCGCTGGGTGGGCAGTCGCTCGCCGCGCTGGGTGGCAACAGCCTCGATGAATCGTACCAGCGCATCGTCAACACCATCGGCAACCAGACCGCCGCCGCCACCACTCAGGCCCAGGCCTCACAGGCGGTGCAGCAAACGCTTCAGTCACAGCACGAGTCAACGAGCGGCGTCAGCCTCGATGAGGAGATGGTGAACCTGATGAAGCAGCAGACCGCTTACCAGGGCGCGGCCCGGTTGATCACTACGGTTAACACAATGATGCAGGAGCTGATGGCGCTCGTCCGCTGAAGACGCGGACACGTACACACGACACGCAATTAACGTCCTTAAATCCATGTCCATCTCTGGTGTCCAACTCGCACGCGTCAGCAACCTGCTCGTCTCAGGTTCGATGAAAGCGCGCATCCAGGACAACCAGCAGCAGCTCTACAAGCTTGAAACCGAGCTGTCGACGGGCAAGGTGGTCAACGTCCCCAGTGACAACCCGGGCGCCGCCGCTATCATCATGCAGTTGCAGAAGACGCTGGAACAGCGCAGCGGCTACTCGACCAACCTCGACGCCGCCAACAGCCAGCTCTCGGAAGTCGATTCGACCCTGAATGACCTGACGAGCCTCGTCCAGCAGGCGGTCTCCACCGCCTCGGCCAACGTGGGCTCCGATGTGACGCCCGCGCAGCGAGCCAGCGCCGCCCAGATCGTCCAGAGCCTCTCCAACCAGCTGCTCAGCGTCGCGAATAAGCAGTTCAACGGCCAATACCTCTTCGGGGGAGATAAGTCCGACGCCGCCCCCTTCGTCGTCGGAACGGCCGGCGTGCAGTTCAACGGATCGACTACCGTCATCCACAACCAGATCGATAACGGCGCGAGCGTTCCCACGTCAGTCAGCGCCACAGATGTCTTCGGCGCGCTCTCGGGCAGCGTCACCGGCTCTACGAACCTAGGGCCGCGCCTGCAAACCACAACTCGCATCGCGGACCTGATTGGCACGACCGGCAATGGTGTAAAACTCGGCTCGATTCAGATCGGCAACGGCACGACCACGAAACTCGTGGACCTTTCGGGCGCGTCCAACCTCGGCGACGCGATCAATGACATCAATGCGGCGGGACTCGGCAACATCTCCGCGCAGCTCACCCTGTCGGGGAATGGGCTGCAGCTCGTCACCAGCGGGACGGACAACATCACCGTGCAGGACGTGGGCGGCGGAAACACGGCGCAGAGCCTGGGGATCCTGCGCACGACCGGCGCCGGCGCGGGCCAGCCGCTCGTCGGCACGAATCCGGTAGCGCGCGTGACCGACCTGACTGCCCTGGCAGATCTTCGCGGTGGCGCGGGCATCGATACCACCAACGGCTTCACGATCACGAACGGCGGCAATTCAGCAACGATTAATCTGTCAGTTGCCACCACGGTGGAGGATCTGCTGAATGCCGTGAACGGGGCGGGAATCGGCGTGACCGCCGCGATCAACGCAACCGGTGACGGAATCGATATTCGCAATTCCACGCAGGGCGCGACCATGACGATCGCCGAGCATGGCGGGACAACCGCCGCCGACCTGGGCGTCCGGAGCTTTGGACCGGTCACGCCGTTGAGCCAGCTCAACGGAGGCAAGGGGATCGGCACGGTTGCCGGCGCGGATTTCCAGGTGACCGACAGCGCCGGCGCCACCTTCATGGTCGACCTGGGGTCGGGTCAGCAGACGGTGCAGGACGTAATCAACGCGATCAACGCCGCGGCCACGACCGCCGGGGTGACCGGCGTCACCGCGGCCTTCGCCGCCACCGGCAACGGCATTACGCTCGCGGACACCGCAGGCGGGGCGGGGACGATTACGGTCACGCCACAGAACTTCTCGACCGCCGCCGCCGATCTAGGCCTGACCGTTCCCGCGCGCGGAAACACGATCAGAGGGGCAGATGTGAACGCCGTCGCGGTCGACGGCCTGTTCTCCGACCTCACCGCGCTTCAGAAGGCCCTACAGGCCAACGATCGGACGGCAATCACGGCCGCCGGCAGCGCGCTCCAGGCGGACCAGGCCCGCGTCGCCAACACGCGCGGGGCGGTTGGTGCGCACTTGCAGGAAGTGAACAACCGCAAGAACCGGCTCGCCGACGAGAACCTCGCGACGCACTCGATGCTGTCGACGCTTCAGGACACGGATTTCACAACCGCGGTCACGGACTTTCAGACGTTGCAGACGGCGCTTCAGGCGACGCTCCAGACCGCGGCCAAAACGCTCCAGCTCAACCTGATGAATTTCCTCGGTTGAGCTGGCACGGTGGTTGCTGTACGAGACGCAACCTGCATTGTGATTGCAGGAAACGCACTCAAAGTGCGGAACGCGCAGCAGAAGTTGCGCGGACGGGCGGTTCCGGCGCGAAGTGCGCTGTGGCGGCTCGCCGGGGCACGCGATGCGGGGACGCATCGCACCAAGCCCAGGGCAGGACCCAGACAGTTTCCCGTGGCACGAGGCCGCGGGCGGTGACCGCGGCCGGCCGATCTTCCGCGCCGCAACAGAAACGGAGTTTCGAATGGACATCCAGACCACACGGTTCGGGGTCATGAGCGTTGAGGATGAACGGCTCATGACGTTTCCCAACGGTTTGCTCGGCTTCCCGTCCCACACGCGCTTCGCGCTGATCCAGACCGGGAGCGAGAACTACTTCTTCTGGCTCCAGTCCGTGGACGATCCCAACCTGGCATTCGTCGTCACCGATCCCAGCACCTTCTTCAAGAACTACGAAGTGCCGATGCGCGACGAGCTGCACCAGGAACTTCAGGTCAGTGACCCGGCGTTTCTGCAGGTCTTCGTGATCTGCAACAAGGTGGGCGACTGGCTGACGGGCAACCTGCTCGGCCCGATCATCGTCAACGCATCCAACCGACTCGCTCAGCAAGTCGTGCTGACGGAAAAGAAGTGGACAACCCGCCAGCCGTTGCTGCGATTGAGCAGTGAGGTGCCGCTGGCAAAGTCGGCCTAGGTTAACGCCTGGCCGATCCCGCATTCCGCAGTTCCGTGCCGTCCGCGCTGGCGGACGGAGGCCGCGGTCTCTTATCAGACCGTGGCTGTGGAAGCGGTCGAAATTACGCACCCGGGATCGCGTCCGTGGGCTAGTATGAATGGCAAGCCCGCAGATGCCTCGCGACACGGAAGTCGCGAGCCGTAGGGCGACCTGTCGAGCGTGTGCGTGCATCACGCCCGTGTTGTCTTTGGACACACGGCGGATGGACCGCCCGGACGGCGCGTTGCCCGCGCGGGCTTGAAGTTGTGTCGACGTATGACCCTTCAGGCCCCTTACCCAGGAAGGAGCCAACATGTTGGTGCTGTCCAGACAGAGGGATGAGACGATCATGATCGGCGACGACATCGAGGTCACCGTGGTAGATATCCGCGGCGACAAAGTGCGTCTGGGGATCAACGCCCCCAAGGAGATCAGCGTCCATCGTAAAGAAGTGTACGACGCCATCCGTCGTGAGAACCGCGCCGCCGCGCAGGTGAAGCCCGAAGACCTCTCGGGCCTCGGAAAGCTGCCGCCCCGACCTGGCGACAGCAAGGATCCGAAGAAGTGATGACGCGCGTCAGCGTAGGAACTGAAGCGCCACGCGTCCTTTCTCGCCGCCTCGTTGGACCTCGGGAAGTCAGGTCCAGAAATTAAAGCTAGTCCGGGCAATTTCGCCCGACATGCCATCAACAATCACGGAGGATTGGTATGGCCCGTATCAATACGAACGTTGCGTCACTCATCGCCCAGCGCGGGTTGCAGAATTCCCGCAGCGCGTTGGACACGTCTTTGCGGCGCCTCTCGACCGGCGTGCGCATCAACAGCGGCGCCGACGACCCGGCGGGCCTGATCGCCAGCGAAGGGCTCAAGAGCGAGATCGCCGGCATCCAGCAGGCGGTCTCCAACTCCTCGCGCGCCGTCAACGTCATCTCCACCGCCGAAGGTGCGCTAAACGAAGTCGGGTCGCTGCTGCTCAACATCAAGTCGCTGATCGTGCAGTCGGCCAACTCCGGCGCGCTCTCAGCTGATGAGCTGGCGGCAAATCAGCTACAGGTCGACTCGGCCGTTCAGAGCATCACCCGCATCGCCAACACGACGACGTTCGCGGGACAGGCGCTGATCAACGGCAGCCTCGATTATGTGACCAGCGGCGTGAACACCGCGAAGATCAAGGCGCTGGACGTCTCGCAGGCGAGCTTCGGCGCCAACGCCAACGTGCCGGTGCAGGTGAACGTGGTCACCTCGGCCAACGTCGCCGACCTTCAGTACAAGACCAGTGCCGTCGCGAATACCGTCACACTGGAGATCTCCGGCAACCAGGGTACGCAGGTCCTCACCTTCACCAGCGGCACGACCGTCTCCGCGATCGCATACGCCGTTAACGGCATCAGCGATTCGACCGGCGTCACCGCCAAGTTGAATACGCCGGGCAACATCACCTCCGGACTTACGTTCCAGAGCGCCGGCTACGGCTCCAAGAGCTTCGTGTCGGTGCATGCCCAGAAGGGAACGTTTGGGACGGTGAACGGCGTCGGCTCTGCCAGCAACCGCGTGGTCGGCCAGGACGCCGTCGCCACCGTGAACGGCGCGGTCACCGTGGGTGACGGTTTGAACCTTCACGTGAATACGAACGCGCTGAACCTGGACCTCACGCTGGACAAGACGTTCGGCGCGGGCCAGACGTCCTTCGCGATCACGGGGGGCGGCGCGCTGTTCCAGCTTGGCGCCCAGGTGAATTCCAACCAGCAGGTGAACATCGGCATCCAGTCGGTCGCCGCCAGTCACCTGGGGGACAACAACGTCGGCTTCCTCAACGACGTCGTCACGGGCGGCGGCTCCACGCTCGTCGGAGGCAAGGCGGCCAACGCCAGCCAGATCATCGAGCTGGCGATCAGCCAGGTTTCGGTCCTTCGCGGCCGGCTCGGCGCGTTCCAGAAAAACACGCTGGACACCAACAGCAACTCGCTGAACGTCGCGCTCGAAAACGTGACCAGCAGCGAGAGCACGATTAACGACGCCGATTTCGCCGCGGAAACCTCCAACCTGACCCGCGCGCAGATCCTGACCCAAGCCGGCACGAGCGTCCTCGCGACGGCCAACTCCACGCCGCAGAACGTGCTCTCCCTGCTCAAATGATCGCACGTTCAATTGACGCAACCGAAGAGGGCGGCCACCAGGCCGCCCTTTTTGATTAGTCGATATGGCGAACATCCCAGTCCGATAAGAGGCCGCAATCGGCTTCCCCGCGAGTCGCCGCGCCCATCGCACTGCCCCATAACCTTTTGCGGTCGTCGCCTCACGTCCACCCCTCAAGTTGGGCAATCCCGGGCGTCGATGAGACGGCTGCTTCGTTCCGCGCTTCCCGCGCGATCTCGCAACCGTTGTTTGGATGTGCGGGCGGGGGAAGTCCGGGCGCGGCAAAGGACTTGCGGGAAAGGAGGCAACGTTCGATGAAGTATCGCCGGCCACGCGGTTTCGATCCTGAAGCCACGTCGTCGCGCGAAGGTCGCAGTCAGAATCAACGGAATGAACGCGTGACGCTCGGACCGCAGATCCGGCGTCACAACAACCCTTGGGATGCCTGCCGCCTCGCGCGTCGGGAATTCCAATAGTCACGGAAAGACATACGCAATGGGCAGAATTAACACCAACGTCAGCTCGCTGATCGCTCAGCGGGCCTTGTCCAGGAACCAGAGCCAGCTCAACACCAGCCTCCAGCGTCTGAGCACCGGCCTTCAGATCAACAGCGGCGCCGACAACCCCTCCGGGCTCATCGCCA
Source organism: Tepidisphaerales bacterium (assembly GCA_038240605.1). Taxonomy (GTDB): domain Bacteria; phylum Planctomycetota; class Phycisphaerae; order Tepidisphaerales; family Tepidisphaeraceae; genus JBBSDP01. The sequence goes on from JBBSDP010000010.1 coordinate 107,314, forward strand.
GCAAGGCATTGGACGCCGAGAAGACCGGCATCCAGACCGCGATCACCAACGCGAGCCTCGCGAACAACGTGATTGGGACCGCCGAAGGCGGCCTCAACGAGGTCAGCAATCTGCTGACCCAGCTGACCGGCCTCGTGAACCAGTCGGCGAATACCGGCGGCCTCAGCGCCGACCAGGTCGCCGCCAACCAGCTTCAGGTTGACTCGATCCTTAATACGATCAACCGCATCGCCGGCAGCACGACGTTCCAGGGCACCCAGTTGCTCAACGGAAACTTCGCCTACACGACCAGCGGTGCCGCTACTTCCGCGTTCGGCAGCATCAATATCAACTCGGCCAACCTCCCGGGTAATAAGGCGGAGGCGGTCGTCGTCCAGGTGACGAACAGCGCTACCCTCGGGCAGGTCAGTCACACCGGCGCGGCCGCCGCGCTCGGCGGTTCGGCGGTGACGCTGCAGATCGCTGGCACCAACGGGACGCAGCAGCTCTCGTTCGCCGGCAGCACGACCTTCGCCCAGATCGCGACCGCGGTGAACAACATCGCCGGCAGCACCGGGGTGACCGCATCGGCCAACGGCACGAACATCTCGTTCCTTGCGGGCAGC
>JBBSDP010000011.1:0-107183 GCA_038240605.1 Tepidisphaerales bacterium
CGCCAGCTTCTACAATGACGCCTCCAAGCAGCAGTGGGTCGTCAAGCTCCAGTCGCACGATCCCTGATCAAAACCTGCGCTTCTCATGACACGCTGCGCTGCCAACGGATCTAGCGGGCACCGAATAAGGGGGTCACTCCTCCTTATAAATCTCAGAAGGAGGAGTGACCCCCTTATTCCTGTGCAGAAGGAGGAGTGACCCCCTTATTCCTGTGTGAGCGTCACAACTTCGCGACGGTTCGTAGCCGCTTGAAATGAGCGCTTGTATGATGCGGGGCAGGCCGCGGGTTGTCCTGCGCAGTGCGTTGGCTCAAGGAGACGTGAGAGATGGAAAGCAAAGTCGCACCGGATCAGATTCTGAAATTGGGTTTGGCGTTCTGGGGATCCAAGGCGCTGCTCAGCGCGGTGGAGATCGGCCTGTTCACGGAACTGGGGCGCGGGCCGTTGACGCGAGATCAGCTCGCACAGCGCCTGCAACTTCATCCACGGTCGGCTGCCGATTTCCTCGACGCCCTGGTAGCGCTGGGCATGCTTCGCCGCACCGGTGACCTGTACGACAACACGCCGGAAACTGCGATGTTTCTGGATCGAAACAAGCCGTCGTACGTCGGCGGCATCCTGGAGATGGCCAACGCCCGGCTCTATGGGTTTTGGGGCCATCTCCCCACCGCGTTGCGAACCGGCGAGTCGCAAAACGAGATCAAAGGTGGGGTGAACCTGTTCGAATCGCTCTACTCCGATCCGGATCGCCTTCGCCAGTTCCTCGCGTCGATGACGGGTTTGAGCCTGGGAGCGGCCATGGCGATCGCCGCCAAATTCCCCTGGCAGAAATATAAGACGTTCGTGGACATCGGCTGCGCGCAGGGCGGGTTGCCCGTGCAAATTGCCAAGGCACACCCTCACCTGCAGGGAGCCGGGTATGACCTGCCGGTGGTGAAGCCGGTGTTCGAAGAGTACGCGCGATCGTTCGGGCTGGCCGAGCGGCTTCGTTTCGAGCCCGGCAACTTCATGACCGAGTCGTTGCCGACGGCTGACGTGCTGGTGATGGGCCACATCCTGCAAGACTGGGACCTGGATCAGAAGAAGATGCTGATCGCCAAGGCGCACGCCGCCCTACCGGCCGGCGGCGCGTTCATCGTGTTCGAAGGGATCATCGACGACGACCGAAGCACCAATGCGTTTGGCCTGCTGATGAGCCTGAACATGCTGATCGAGACGCCTGGCGGCTTCGACTACACGGGCGCGGACTGCTGCCGCTGGCTTCGGGAAGCCGGATTCCGGGAGACGCGCGTCGAGCACCTGGTCGGACCCGATTCGATGGTGATCGGGATCAAGTAGAGCAGAAGACGATCAGCGGCCCGGCGACGACGACGAACACATCACCAGGTGGCTGGCGTCGAATTAGAAATCGCCACCGTCTGAAGAGCCGGAGTCCCCGCCTCCCCCGCCGCCGAAGTCGGCTCCGCCCCCCCCGCCGCCAGTGTCACCACCGCCTCCGCCGCCGAAGTCACCCCCTCCGCCGAAGTCGGCGCCACCACCGGACGGGCCGCTGCTGTCGAAGTCGGCGCCGGAACTGGATCCGGAAGTATCAACATCGGGCAATGCCGCCCCCGTATTGGGATCGTACCCACCTGCGGGCGGCGTCGACGTCCCGCCGCCATGACGGCCGGACAGCCAATCGTATCCCGCGCTTCCGAGGACGCCGCCGAGCAGGCCACCCATCAGCCCGCGGCCGAAGCCGCCGCCACCGCCGCCGTATCCGCCCGGATAACCACCGCCCGGGTAACCGCCACCCTGATAGCCCGGCGGAGGCGGATAGCCGCCCGGCCCGCCGCCGTCCATCCTCGGTCGGCTGACGATGGCGCGGATCACGAGGAACACGACGACCAGTCCGCCGATCAGGCAAAGCCAACCCATGATGGGGAATCCACCGCCACTTCTCGCGCCACCGCCAGTACCGCCGCCAAAAACGGGCGGCGCCGTTGTGTTGCCAGCGGCGGCGCCGCGCGTTCCCAGATTGGCGTTGATCCGATCGCGCACGAAACTAGACGCATCGATGAGACCGCGGTCATACTCCTTGTTTCGAAAGGCGTCGCGGAAGACCTGGGTGAGTTGATCGCGATTCGCGAGCGTGAACGCCTTCTGTTGAGTCTTATTTCCGACCCACGATTGGACATGCCCGGGTTTCATGCAAATGAGGACGTACACCCCATTGGCTCCCGTCTCTCGCGCCCGCTGATCCGCCCATTGGCTGAAGAACGCGTCTTTGCCCTTGGATTCAAGGTCGGCTTGTTGGTCTGCGGGAACTTCCGGGAAAGTTTCGACATTGAAATCCAAGCCGTGTCGCGCGCGAAGGTCGCGATTGATCTCGTCGGCCTGTCGGATCGCATCGGCGCTGAAGATGTGCGCAGGGTCGGCGACGTTTGGAGACGCGATGCGTGCCGGCAGGGCGAGCGTGACCGACAACAGTAGCAGCCACGGGAGCAGGAAGGTGATTCGTTTCATGGTAAACCTCGCAGAGGTTCCTCGTTGGTTCACGAAGCGGCCGGCGCTGTCGTCGGCCGGGTCGTCGGCGCAGTCGTCGCATCGCTCGCCGGGCCGGCGGGAGCGGTGCCCAGGTTCGCCCCAATTCGCCGATAGATCTCCTTCAGCCCTTCGATGAGCCCTTCGTCGACGTGCTTCTCACGAAATGCGGCGGCGATCAATTTCACAACTTCGTCGCGATCCTTGAACGTGAATGCCTTGGTGTGGGTCTGATCGCCCGGCTCCAGTTGGAGGTGGCCCGGCTCGCGGCAGATCAGGATGAACACGCCGTTGACACCATAATGCCTGGCCCGCTCGCGCAGCCATTTTTCGAAGAAGGCGCGACGGTCCTGCTCGAACTGCGTGCGGAGCGATTCCGGCACAGACTCGAACGTTTCGACGACCACGTCCTTGCCGTACGCCTTCTGGACGTGCTCGAGGATGGCATCGGCCTGCTGAATCGTTTCGGGCTTGAAGAATTTGCCTCCGTCATGCACGCGCGTCTCAACTTCAGCGGCCGGGGCCGCCGCGATGAGAACGAGCAATGTCGGAAGCAGCAGCAGATATTTGCCAACGTGTCGCATCGCACCTCCATTCATTGGCGCTTCGGCAGCCAAGTCTAGCGGGCTCAAGCCGCTGGCAGCGCTATAAATCACAGCAAGAATTGGACCCAGCGGAGTTACGAATTACGAATCCTTCAGGGAGATGCGGATCCGGCGCTCGGATTCACCCTCGGATTCAATCCGAACGTCGATCCGCTGGGGCGGGAGGAGCGACGCGATGCGCTGCGGCCATTCCAGGATGACCACGCCTCCTTCTTCCAACAGCTCGGCGAACCCGATGGCCTCGAAATCCGCCGGGCCGCTGGTGCGGTAGGCATCGAGGTGAAAGACGGTCAACCGCGGGGTGCGATAGACGTTGATCAGGACGAACGTCGGGCTGGAGACCATCCGCGGGTCCGCGTCCAAACCCGCGACCAGCCCGCGGACAAAGCAAGTCTTGCCTGCTCCCATCTCGCCATGGAGGGCGATGCACTCGCCACCCCGGAGCTGTCCCGCCAGTTCCGCGGCGAGCGCTTCCGTCTCCTCCGGCGAACGCGTCACTCGATCGCATGAGACGATCACAGCTCGTGCTCCCATCCGCCGGATGGGAACGGCTCCATCGACCCGTCGCCGCGCCGAAGGCGCAATTCCGCGCCAAGGGGGATGACCCCGATCAGTGTCAGACCGTTTGGGCGCAGGTCATCAGGGCTGGTGCATAGCAGTTCGTAATCCTCTCCGTCGCCTACCGCGCGCTGGAGCGCACTGCGCCGCGGATCGCGCGCCGCCCCGTCACGGGCGTCATCGTGGATGGGGATCGCATCGGCGTCGATGTCGGCTCCGACTCCGCTGCTTTGGCACAGGTTGCGCAGGTCCCGGGCGAGGCCGTCGCTCAGGTCAATCATCGCCGTCACGCGATGGGATCGCGCGATCGTTCGCGCCAGCTCGACGCGCGGCGTGAAGGTCATGTGTCGTCCGGCGTCGCTGCCGCCGAGGGAGCCGCTCACATAAACCCGATCGCCGGGTTGCGCCCCTGCCCTGCCGACAGGCTTGATGCCAGCGTTTCGGCCAAGGATTGTCACAGTCAAGGCGAGCGCGCCGTTCCACGAGCCGGTGTCACCGCCGACGATCGGGCAGTCAAACGGATCGGCCACCTCGCGCATCCCGAGGTAGATTTCTTGCGCGTAGTCGAGGCCGCAGCCACGCGGCAGGGCGGCGGTCGTCACCGCCGCGGCGGGCAGGCAAGCCATGGCGGCGCAGTCTGAGAGGTTGCGGTTCATCGCCTTTCGACCGATTGCCCGGGGCGAGTGAATGCGGGCGTCGAAGTGCACGCCGTCCAGAACCTGGTCGGCGCCGATCAGAAGCAGGTTAGCCGCGTTCCAGCGGAGGGCCGCCAGGTCATCGCCCACCGGCACGACCACCCCGCGGGAGCCGGCCGATTGCGATCGCAACCAATCGATAAATTGAAGCTCACCCGACACGGGTGGGGATTGTAGAACGATCCCATCCACATCGCACGAAGAGGTGGGCGCCGCCCCCCCCATCGCAACAAGAAAATTAAATTACAGGAATGGAGGAAGATGACACTGGCGCACCAGTGGCATACGTCAAAACCATCTGCCACACCGCAGATTTGACTGACAGGTTGCGCGTCGCCTCCGTCTGATTCCTTACAGAATCAATAAGGCGCCCAATGGACCTTGGCACAGTGCGTAGGCCCAGACGGCCTACTGCCCGGGGCGAGATTCGCCCTGAGAATTGGAATTCAGCGGTGAGCCATCGTTCCGGTCAGACCCGGAGCGATCCTCTTCGGCGGATGGGCTGCGTCGACCGGCGGAGCTTTTTCCGCCGAGCCTTCCGATTCGGGACATGTGGTTGCGGTCCAGGCTGACCCGCTCTCCACCTTTTTTCCCGGCGGCCCGCGCCTCTTCGGAGGTGAACTCGTGCGCGGTCCCCTTAACGTGGGCCGCACGTCCACCTTTGCGCGCGATCTCCTTCTGTTTCTGCGCGTCCATTGAAGCAAAGCCACGATTTCGAGTGTTAGTTTGCATCCTCACTCCCGGCAGAGAACCACGTGCCTCACAGCGGGGCGACTCTGCCCCGCGATACTGCTACGGCATCGAACATCTCCAGGGGCGACCGTCTGAATTGCTGACGGAAAGTGCGGATCCCGAAGACGCATGACTTGTCTCATGCAACGCCGATACCACCGCACGTCCGATACTTTGTTCTTTCTCCTGCCATGCCAAACGGAATAGGCGCTTTAAAGGGTAGGCGCCTACCCCCATGTTTGTCCTTCCCAGCCTGAAAATCATGCGAATGGTCCGCCTCACTTGCCGATGTATTGGAGATTTTTCTCGCCGCCGGTGTGTGGACCGCGCGGCCCGCCTGTGAGCGCGGCCTCGCCATGGCGTGCAAATCAGCCGATCAGAACGAGGGAGAAGGGCACATATGAATTTGAGCAAAGGGATTACGTTCGCGCGTGAATGCGCCTGGCCGAGGCTCGCGGCATGGTTGCCCCGGCGGGAGCGGCCGCCGGTGGACGTTTTTGCGCCGGGCGGTTTGCGCATGACCTGCTTTCGCGCCTGGCCGCACGAGCAGGCGACGCTCGCGAGCTGGCATGAGCTGGCATCGCGCTGCCAGACGGCGACCGCCTTCCACACGCCCGACTGGCAGTTGCCCCTCTTCCGCCAGGCCATGAGCGTGGGGAGCATGCGCCTGATCGGCGTGTTCAGCGGATCGCGCGCGCTGGCGATCCTTCCATTGCAGCAGCGCGGCGGCAACTGCCTGGAGACGATCGGTTCGACGATCAGCGATTACCTGGATCCCCTGGTCGATCCCGCACATGAGGAGACTGCCTGGCGCGCCATCTTCGAGATGCTGCGCTGCCTGCCGGATTGCGCGAACGGTTCGGTCGTCCTGCACAATGTGCGCGACGACGCCGCCTGCCGATTCACGCTCGGTCGCATCGCGACGGATGAAGGATATGGACTGGAGGACGTGGTCACCGGCAACGTGGCCCGCGTCGCGCTGCCCGCGACCTGGGATGGTTACCTCGCATCGCTGAGCGCGCACGACCGCAAGGAGTGCCGGCGCAAGCTCCGCAAGGCCGAGACGCAGGCCGACGCGACGCTGGCCACGTGCGACTCAGCCGATCAGGCGCCGGCTCGCCTCGAGCACGTCTTCCAGTGCATGGAATCGAGCGGCGGCTCCAAGGGGACCAAGTGCCGCTGGATCTACCGGCGCGTCTTCGAATCCGCCAGCGACGGGTTGATGCGGCGCGGCATCATGCGCGTGCAGACCCTGCGCCTGGCTGGCAAGCCTGCCGCCGGCATCATCAGCTTTCGCTCCGCCGTCGGCACGCTCGCCTGGGGCGCGGGGTATGACCCGGCGCAGTCGGCCTGGAGCCCGGGCGTCGTCAGCTTCGCGATGGCGATCCGCGATGCGATCAGCCGTGGCGAGCGAGTCTTCGATTTCCTTCGCGGGGAACAGCGTTACAAGTATGACCTGGGCGCCGTCGATCATCCCCTGCACCAATTGACGCTTACGCCCCGGCGGGCGGCGTAAAAAAATGACCAGCATCGCATCCACCCTCCAGCTCCCGCTCGTCGACCGGCATCGCGACACAACCCGTCGCTGTAGCGGGCGACTGCGTCGGGTGATCGGCTCCAGCGCCTTCTGGATGCTGTCGGACCAGGCGATCGCGAGCATCGGAAATTTCGCCACGATCAATCTCCTGGCGCGGAACCTTCCTCCGGCGCAATACGGCGGCCTCGGCCTGACGCTGGAGACAATGCTCTTCCTCAACAGCCTCCAGGCAGGACTCGTCATCTACCCTCTCACGCTCCGTGGAGCGGCGACGACGGAAGCCGGACGGCTCAAGCGGATGGCCACCTCCGCCCTGCTCTTCACGGTGATGCTGCTGCCGGTACTGGGAGCCGGGATGGCCTTTACGGCCCTTGCGAGTGGGCTGAGCGTCGCCACCGCGATGGTCGGCATCCTCGCGATGTTGCTCGGGCAACTTCAGGAAACGTTGCGGCGCGGCCTGATCGCCGACCGGCGGATTGCGCAATGTGTCGCGGGCGATTCGATCAGCTACCTGGGACAAGCCCTCGTGATCTCCCTGCTCGCGCGCGCCGGACATCTGTCGTTGATCGGCGCGTTTCTTGCGATCGGCCTGACCTCGGGTGCGGCGGCACTGCTTCAGTCATTCCAGATTGGCCTGGCCAGGGTCTCGCGCGCCGAGTTGTGGCAGCTTGCCATCGAAGGGTGGCGGGTCGGTCGGTGGATGCTGTTGTCGGGACTGACGTTGCTCGTCACGAGCCTCAGCTTCATGTGGACGCTGCGGTGGTTCCACGGGATCGAAGCCGTCGCCACGCTACTGGCCGTCATGATGCTGATGAAGCTGTGCAACCCCATCGTCTCGAGCATCGTGAGCCTGGTTGTCCCCGTCGTGTCGCGGGCAACTGACGCCGGCCGGGAGCCGGCGCGCGGCACACGGTTCGCGCTCCGTTATCTCGCGCTGGGGGGATGTCTGCTCGTCCCTTATTTCTCGCTTCTGGCGTGCTTCCCCACGGCGTGCCTGCGGATCGTGTTCGGGGCGGACTCACCTTACGTGGCCTGCGCCGGTCTGCTTCGCGCGGCGGCGATCAACGGCGCCATCGCGGCCGCGGCGGCGATTGCCTGCGCTTGGCTCTGCGGACTTGGACGCAGCCGTGCCAACTTCTTTGTCCAAGCCGGTCAATCCGCAGCCGTTCTGGCAATCGGCCTTCCCTTGACGATCTTCGGCGGACTGCCGGGACTGTTTCTTGGGGCGCGCGTGGGATACCTCACACAATTGCTGGTCGCAGGCGGACTCATCTTGAATCTCCGACCCTCCACCTTCCGATTTCGACGCGGAGCCCGAATTTTGCAGCAACGCCCCTTCTCGAAGCCGTGACGTAGAATCAATTCGCAGGTACGCAATTGTCTCTCGAGATGGTGCTTCGGGATATTCGGTTTGGTCCGGCGTGCGTCGCTGCTTCGCACCGGCCTCCAGCGCTCCTACTACGGCGCGGACAAGGTCGTGCTCGCCGCACTTACGTTGATGGGCCGCTTCCAGGAGGTGCCGGAGGAATTGTTCCTGCGTCGATGCCATCCGGTTCAATCCACCAGCCTGCGATCGGCGGGGGCGCGGGCGAACTGGTCCAATCCAAAGAATCGCCACCGCATCGTCGTCCCCCAGCTCGAGTGTTTGCGCGGTTACGTGGAAGCGGTGAAAAACACGCCGCTGTTCGCCCCCGAGCGGATCGCCTGCACGTTCGTTTGGGGGCGCTATTTGCTTCAGCTCGCCAAGATCGGACTGATCCTGACGCATTGAAAACGGGGCCGTGCCCACATGGGACGGCGTTATTATCAGACCTGAGGGGTCAGGCGATTATTCGTCCTTTTTTCCGCGAACGCCTGACAATAAGATATCCAACCTAGAATACGAGGAATTTCGGGGCGATCGGGCGTCAGCGGATCGTTATCCCTCGTTGTCGTGCCGCGCCTCCCGCCCCACGTCTTGGTGAGTGGATGTCCAGATGGAACGTTTTGACCTGATCAATCGAGCGAACGCCGACTACATCGACCGTCTCTACGAGCAATACCAGCGCGACCCCCGGTCGCTGGACGAAGCGTGGCAGGCCTACTTCGCGGGCTTTGAAAGCGCCGGCGGGCGCGGCATCCCCAGCGGCGGCCAGCACGTGCCGCTGACGATCGGGGTGCACAACCTCGTACACACCTACCGTGAGCTGGGTCACTTCATCGCCCACCTCGACCCGCTCGGCCATAACCGCCCCAGCCACCCCCTGCTCGAGCTTTCGCAGTTCGGCATGAGCGAGCCGGACCTGAACCGGATCGTCGGCCGCGCGGATTTTTACGGCCCGACCGACGGCACGCTCCGCGACCTGATCGAGAAGCTTCGCGACACGTACTGTCGCACGATCGGCGTCGAGTACATGGACATCGCCGACAAGGCACAGCGCGAGTGGCTTGCCCAGCGAATGGAGCCGATCCTCAACCGGCCCGCGTTTTCCGCCGAGGAATCGCGGGCCATTTTGTATCAGCTCGTCGCCGCCGAAGAGCTGGAGAAGTTCCTCCACACCCGCTACCAGGGCCAAAAGCGCTTCAGCCTCGAAGGGGCGGAGGCGCTCATTCCCCTGCTCAACAGCATCGTGGATGACGGCGCCGCGATCGGCGTGGAAGAGATCTGCATGGGCATGTCGCACCGCGGCCGACTTAATGTCCTGGCCCACGTGCTCAACAAACCTTACGAAGTGCTCTTCAGCGAATTCCAGGGCACGATCATCCCGCAGGACTCGGAAGGGGACGGCGATGTCAAGTACCACCTCGGCTACGCCAACGACCGGCCGACCAAGACCCGCACGATCCACCTGAGCCTCAGCCCCAACCCCAGCCACCTCGAGCTGGTGAACCCGGTGGTCGAGGGGATCGTCCGCGCCAAGCAAAGCTACCGAGGCGACACCGCCCGCGAGCGCGTCGTCCCGCTGCTCATGCATGGCGATGCCGCGTTCACCGGACAGGGGATCGTTCACGAAACGCTGAACCTCTCCGAACTCCCCGGATACCGCACCGGGGGAACGATCCACGTCATCATCAACAACCAGATCGGCTTCACGACCAGCCCGATGGAAGGGCGTTTTACGCCATACCCCACCGACGTGGCGAAGATGATCCAGGCGCCGATCTTTCACGTGAACGGCGACGACCCCGAAGCGGTCGTCCACGCCGCGCGCCTGGCCATCGAGTTCCGCGAGCGCTTTAAGTGTGACGTGATGATCGACCTGTGGTGTTACCGACGGCACGGGCACAACGAGGTCGATGAGGCCTCCTACACGCAGCCCGTGATGTACCGGCAGATCGCCTCCCACCCGTCCGTCCGGGAGATCTACGCACAAAAGGTGATTCGCGAGGGGAAGGTATCTCAGGCTGCCCACGAGGAGATGCGAAAGGTCGCCCGCGAGCGCATGGAAGCAGCGATCAACCAGGCCAAGGAATATCGCCCACGCCAGCGCACCGCGTCGATCAACAACCTCTGGAAGGGGATGCTGGCCGTCACCCCGGGCGACGCCTCGTCCAAGACAACGGTGCCGCGGGACAAGCTATTAAAGATCGCCGAATCGCTGGGCAAGCTCCCTGCAGACTTCACGGTCCACCCGAAGCTCAAGAAGGTCCTGGAAGCCCGCCTGGACGCCGTCAAGTCCGGCGTCGGAATCGACTGGGCGGGCGCCGAGGCGCTGGCGCTGGGGAGCCTGCTGCTCGAAGGGACGCCGGTGCGGTTCACGGGTCAGGACGTTCAGCGCGGCACGTTCAGTCACCGCCACGCCGTCCTTCACGACTACAACACCGGCCGCACTTATGCGTCGCTGGCGCACCTCGACCCCAAACAGGGCAAGTTCCTGATCATCAACACGATGCTCTCAGAGCTGGCGGTGCTCGGGTTCGAGTATGGGTTCAGCTCCGCCGATCCGCGTAACCTGGTGGTGTGGGAAGCGCAGTTTGGCGATTTCGTCAACGGCGCTCAGCCGATCATCGACCAGTTCATCGCCGCCGCCCACAGCAAGTGGCACCTGATGAACGGGCTGGTCATGCTCCTGCCGCACGGCTTCGAAGGCCAGGGCCCCGAACATTCCAATGGCTATCTGAACCGGTTCCTGGCGCTGTGCGCGGAAGACAACCTCCAGGTGTGCGTGCCGACGCATCCGGCGCAATACTTCCACCTGCTGCGCCGCCAGATCCATCGCAAGTTCCGCAAGCCGCTCGTGCTGATGATGCCCAAGAGCTTCCTGCGCTTCGAGCCGTCCGGCTCTCGCATCGAGGAGTTTACCGACAACGGGTTTCAAGTCGTGCTGGACGACCCGACCGCACCGGAGCGCGACAGCGTGAGCCGGGTGCTCTTCTGCACCGGCAAGGTTTACTACAGCCTGGCGCAGGCGCGGGAAAAAGAGCAGGTGAAAGACGTGGCCCTCGTGCGCGTCGAGCAGCTTTACCCGTTCCCCAAGCGTGAGATCCAGAACGTCCTGGCCCGCTACCGCAAGGCGCGGGACATCTGCTGGGTGCAGGAAGAGCCGCGCAACCGCGGTGCCTGGAGCTTCATGCAGGACCGCCTCCGCGAGGTGCTTCCAGACCCGGCGGTGCTCAACTACTTCGGCCGCGACGCGTCGGCCAGCCCGGCGACCGGTTCGCCCAAGATGCATCAGATCGAAGAGGCCGAGATTATCTCCCACGCCCTGGACATCCGCGCCAAGGACGTTGTGGTGCAGCAGCAGCCGGCAACCGCCGCCAGCCCCCGGCCGGTCTCCGATTAAGCGTGGGTCGCTCTCGACAACCGCGTCACGATCGGCAACAACTGAACGACTTTCAACGGACGACGAATATGCCAACGAACGTGGACGTGCCGCCCCTCGGCGAATCGGTGAACGAAGCCGTGCTGCTGCGATGGCTCAAGAATGACGGAGAATACGTCAACACCGATGAGCCGGTGTGCGAACTAGAGACCGACAAGGCCAACGTTGACCTTGCGGCCAAGGGCTCCGGCATCCTGCGTCATGCCAAGAGCGTGGGTGAGACGATCCACGTGGGGGAAGTGATCGGCCGGATCGACGAAGCGCCGGCGCCGGCCGCCGGCGCCAAAGCCCCCGCCGCTCCTCCGCCGCCCGTCGCACCCGCCAAACCGGCCGCCGCCACCGCCGCGCCCGCAAAGGAGGCAACAAAGCCCACCCCTGATGCCGCGAAGCGCCCGGACACCGCCGACCTGCGCCCCTCCGTCCGTCGGCTCGTCGAGGAGAATCACCTGGAATCCGGCACGCTCTCCGGCAGCGGCCCGCGCGGCCAGATCCTCAAGGAAGATGTCCTGCGGCAGCTCGAGCCGGCCGGCAGTAGGGGCAACGGCCGGCCGGATCAGGACGAGGTCGAAGAGGCGGATGACGGTCCCCCGACCGCCCCTTCGGCCGCGCCATCGGGTCCGCCGCGCCCCTTGGTGAGCGAAGCGGTCGCCGCCCAGCCGAAGGTGATCGCGGGACCGACCTTGTTCGATGCCAGCGGCATCAAGCGCGTGCCGATGAGCAAGATCCGCAAGCGCATCGCCGAACGGATGGTCGCCGCCCAGCAGACCGCCGCCATCCTCACGACCTTCAACGAGATCGACTGCTCCACCGTCCTGGGCCTGCGCGCCCGCTACAAGGAACGCTTCCAGGAAGTGCACGGCGTTGGGCTCGGCCTGATGAGCTTCTTCGCCCGCGCGGTGGTCCTCGCGCTGCGCGAGTTCCCGCGGATCAACGCGGAGATCGACGGGGACGACATCGTCTACCATCGCGCCGTCCACCTCGGCATCGCCGTCAGCACCGACCGCGGTCTGGCCGTCCCGGTGCTGCGCGATGCCGACCAGATGTCCTTCGCGAAGGTGGAGGGGGAGATCAAGCGCCTCGCCGCCGCCACCCGCGACGGAAAGCTCAGCCTCGAGGAACTCACCGGCGGCACGTTCACGATCACCAACGGCGGGGTCTACGGCTCGCTGCTCTCCACCCCGATCCTCAACCCCCCGCAGAGCGGCATCCTCGGCATGCACGCCATCCAGAAGCGCCCGATCGCGGTGGCTGACAAGGTGGAGATCCGCCCGATGATGTACGTGGCCCTCAGCTACGACCACCGCCTCGTCGACGGCAAGGAATCGGTCAGCTTCCTGGTGCGCCTCAAGGAGTACCTGGAAGACCCGTCGCGATTGATGCTGGAAGTGTGAAGGAGCAACTGCACGACTGCGCCGTATCGGAGTCACTGAGATGAAGACAATCCATACCCGGGCTCGCGTCGGCTCCGACGGCATCATGGAGCTTCGACTTCCGAGCGGCGTCATCGAAGCCGATCTCGACGTGATAATCGTGATTCGCACGATTGCCGAGCGAGGAAGCGATCAACGCCCGAAGATGACTCCAGAAGTATGGAAGCAATGGATCGAGCAAACCGCCGGCTCCTGGAAGGGTGAGCCGCTTGAGCGGGCGCCCCAGGGCGAGTTCGAAATCCGAGAGAGTTTCGAATGAGCTATCTGCTCGACAGCAACGCGTTTTCTCGCGTGCCGCAACTCAAACTCGAAGATTGGCAGTGATCCTGCCACGCCAGCCACACGTCCGCCCGAGTCAACATCGCGACCGTCAGTTATCCCCGCTACAATTCCCCGCCCTATGAGTGATTCCCCGTTGGACCTGATCGTGATCGGCGCTGGACCGGGTGGGTACGTCGCCGCCATCCGCGCGGCGCAGCTTGGCATGCGCGTGGCCTGTATCGAGAAGGACGCGGCTCTCGGCGGAACGTGCCTCAACGTCGGGTGTATTCCCAGCAAGGCGCTGCTAGACGACAGCCAGCTCTTTCGCGACGCGAAGACCACCTTCGCCCATCGCGGCATCAAGCTCGGCGATGTCGCCCTCGACCTGCCGGCGATGATGACCCGCAAGCAGAACGTCGTGCAGCAGCTCACCCGCGGCGTCGCCGGACTGTTCAAAAAAAATCAGGTGGAGCGCGTCACGGGTTCCGCCCGGCTTACCGGGGCGGACACCGTTGAGGTGCGCGGTGAAGATGGCGCCACCCGCTCGCTGCGCGCCCGCAACATCCTCATCGCGACCGGCAGCGCGCCGATCCCCCTGCCGGCCATGCCGTTCGACGGGAAGCACTTCGTGCATTCCACCCACGCGATCGCGTTCTCAGACGTGCCCAAAAAACTGATCGTAATCGGCGCCGGGGCGATCGGACTGGAGCTGGGATCGGTCTGGAGCCGGCTTGGGTCCGACGTGCTCGTCATCGAGTTCATGGATCGCATCCTCCCGCTGATGGACCGCGAGATGACGACGCTCCTCCAGCGACTCCTCGAAAAACAGGGCATGCGGTTCATGCTCAAGACTGCCGCCGAATCGGCGCGCGTCGAGAACGACAAGGTCAAGCTCACGTGGAAGGCGGGGGAGCAGAGGGGCGTCGAAGAGGCCGACCAGGTGCTGGTCGCGGTCGGCCGTCGTCCGTTCACCGATGGACTGGGGCTGGAAGAGGTGGGCGTGAAGCGGGATCGCAGGGGCTTCATCGTCGTCGATGGCCAGTACAAGACCGCCGTCCCCGGCCTCTGGGCGATCGGCGACGTGATCGGCGGCGTGATGCTGGCGCACAAGGCGGAAGAGGAAGGGATCGCGGTCGTCGAGATCATGGCGGGCAAGGCAGGCCACGTGAATTACCGGGCGGTGCCGAACGTCGTCTACACGCACCCGGAGCTCGCCAGCGTCGGCCTGACCGAGGAAGAGGCGCGCTCGCGCGGCGCCGAGGTGCGCATCGGCAAATTCCCCATGGCCGCCAATGGCCGGGCCCGCGCGCTCGATGACACTGAAGGCATGGTCAAGATCATCGCCGACGACAAGACCGACCGGCTGATCGGCATGCACATCCTCGCCGCCCGCGCATCCGACCTGATCGCCGAAGGTGCCGTCGCGATCGAACTGGCTTCCAGCGTGGAGGACATCGCCCGATCCGTCCACGCCCATCCCACTCTGCCGGAAGCGATCAAGGAAGCGGCACTGGCGGCGGAAAAACGCGCGATCCACATTTGAGCGGATCGACAGCGCGACGGCGGAGCCGGCGCGCGGTAGGGAAACGGCACACGGAGGTGCAGCATGATTACGCGAGGCCTCGCGGCATTCCTGGCATCGTTTACGCTCCTCAACCTGCTGGGAAACCTCATCGTCCCCGGCTTCGATTCCAACCTGTGGTGGATCGACCTTCGGCTCCTTCCCACCGCCATGGCGGATCTCATCCTGGCGGCCACTGGGGTCAGCCTGCTCGTGTGGGCGATCCGCCCCAACGGTCCGCGCTGGCGGAGACGGCTCACGCTCGGAACCACCGCGCTTATGGCCGCAGTTGCCTTCATCAATGCGATGGTCTTCTACGTGCTGCTGTCCCGGCATGAGATCGAGTCGGCGGCGATCCTGCCGACCTCCCTCGCGATCTGCGCGGCGATGGTTGCCATTGCCTGGCGCGTGATGCGCCCCGGGGCGCCTTCGCTCTCCCGTCACGGCCGGCTCGTCGCGCTCGCTACCTTTGGCTTCTGCCTCGTGGCGTTCCCGCTCGCACAGTCCTGGTGTTTCGGGCAGACCGATTACCGCCGTCATGGTGATGTGATCGTCGTCTTCGGTGCACGCGCCTACGCCAACGGGGTTCCGTCCGGCGTCCTGGCCGATCGCGTGCGCACCGCGTGCGAACTCTATCACCAGGGCCTCGCCCCGCGGCTGATTTTTTCGGGCGGCCCCGGTGACGGAGCGGTTTCCGAGCCCCAGGCGATGCGACGCATGGCTCGATCCGAAGGCGTTCCGGACGACGCAATTGAACTGGACGAAGGGGGCGTGAACACCGAATCAACCGTGCGCAATACGATGCGGCGCCTTTCGGAAATGAACTTCAACGACGATCCCAGCGCCCGCCCGCTTCGCATCCTCGCGGTGAGCAACGCGTACCATCTGCCGCGCGTGAAGCTGGCGTATCAACGGGCGGGATGCGACGTGTTTACGGTGCCGGCGCGGGAGACTTTCCCGCTTCCCCATCCGCGATATCTGATGTGTCGCGAAGTCGTCGCGCTCTACAGCTATTACTTTCGCCCGCTCGCTGGCGGCGGCAGCCGTACGTGACATCGGTCACTTTGCGCTGCGGATCACTTCAACGCCCCTCGGCGGTGGGATGGGCTCTGATTCGGTGACCGGTTTGATCCTGCCCAGATTCGCGAGGCGGATGAAATAGCCGTTCGATGCCGCTTCAACCGTCAGGGCAAGGATGTTGCCGAGGATCAATCCCTGCACACCCCAAATCGCCGTCGCGGGTAGAGAGATCAGCAACCCAACGCCTGTCTTGATGATCTGCGTGTAGAAGAGATATCGGCTGAGCCCCAGGCCCCCGAGCCATGCGTTGGACGAAACCTGGATGAAGGTAACGGCGAAGTTGATCACGTACAGCCGCACGAGGGGAATCGCGTCGAGATAGTCGACGTAGCGTGAACCCAGGAACACGTGCAGCACAAACCTGGGCGCCACGAGAACGAGCAGGTAATAGGGCGTGAGCAGCGCGATGCCCAGCAGGATCGACTGTCGCGCCACAGGTGTCGCCGCTCGCGCTCCGAATTCCTTCATGGCCCGGGCGACCGAGGGCGTGATGACGCTGGCGAGCCCGATGCTGACCGGCACCGTGAGCTTGAGCGGGATGACCACCGCGCTATTCGTTCCCGCCTGCCCGTTCCCGTGGAAATATTGCAGCACCCAAAGGAAGCCAACGCTGGTGACCGCAGCCAGCACGTTGGCCGGCAGCATCCACTTGCCCAGCATCCAGAAATCGCGCGCCAGTCGCACGATGTCCGCTCGACCAACGCGGACGAGCCCCACTTGTAACGCCTGGACGACCGTGGCCAGGGCGGAGACCACGCCGATGACGACGAACACATTGGTCACGTTGAGCAGGTTTGCGCGGTGCAGCATCCAGATGCCCACGACCTGACCGAAATGCCGGATGCAATCGCCCGGCAGACATGCAGCGAAGCGAAGGTGCGCCTTCAGCGCCTGTCGAACCGTCTCCTGAAGCTGCCACAGGATCATCCCCAGCGCCGCGGCGATCGCCACGCCGATTCGCTTGGAGCTGAGCGCGCCCGCGATCCCCATTGCGCTACAGAGTAGCGGCGCGAGCAGAAGCGTGAACAACAGTGCGGCGGTAGCCGGGCCACGAAGCGCCTTGCGGTCACCTCCCGCGCCGCGCACGGTCAGCGGGTAAAGGATCACCGCCCCCTGGAGTGCATTGATCCACAGGATCGTCTCCAGCACGACGCCATATATTCCCAGTTCATTTTTTCCGAGCCAGCGGGCAATGAGAGCCGCGGCGAGAAAATCAGCCGCGCTGACGACACCCTGGTCAGTTAACGCCCACATATCCCTGCGGAAAAGGCTGCGGATCAATCGTTGCAACGGTCCGACCGGCTTGTCGGTGGAACGGGTAAGGATCGCGTCAGGAGTAGAGGTCGACATTTTCAATCCGCCTTCGATACAACTTTGCACAACCCGTCGAAGCGCTCGTGCATACTAACGCATAGTGGTCATAAAGTTGGCCCGGGATTGACTGCGCCGCGGGATGGTCGCGCTCCACGCCCCCCGCCCAGAGCGGGACGTACTCCACCTTCCGCCCACCGGGTCCGCGATAACCGGCAAAGTTACCGCTGCTTGCCGTGATGGGTCGGTTGCTCACGCGGGCTGATGGGCGATGTGGCTAAGAGAGGATCTATTTGGCAAGGTTCAGCGTGTATCGCCACTCATCCGACGCGGGATGATCGTTGGGCGCGGGAGCGATGAGCGTGCAATGCCGACCGTCCGCCGCCGCATCATATTTGAACGAACGATTCGTTGCCGGATCGGAGGGAACCGGCATATCGACGATCGCCTCCAGCGTAGCGGGCAACGTGTTGCCGTGCGTCGCCGCATAAGCGCGGACGGCCTCGATGGTCCGCAGCATCGCGATCTTGCGGTCGAGCCGCGTGATCGACCAGTTCGCCCGCGACACCGCCGGCACGAGCGCCGACAGCGGGCCGGTCTGCCCGGCAAGGCGGGCGCGGATGTAGTCGCGCTCCACTGCTGCCATTCCGGCGTTCCCCTCCGGAAACGGGACCGCGAACCACTTGGTCAGGTCTTGCCACCATCGCTCATAATCGCTCACCGCGAACATCGCGATCACCTGGAACGGCTCCATCGCATCGAGACGTGTGGCGGGAATGCCTTGATTGATCAGGCCCTGGCGCGCCGCGGGCAGCCGTGCGATTGCGGCTGCCGCATCGAGCAGACTGTACCGTTGCGCGTTGGGCCCCTCTGCGCTGATCGCCTCCAGGGACCGCAGCATCGACTGCCACTCGCCCGCTGTGATGCGACCCTCGGCGGCTTCGCGAAGGTGGGGAATCGTGTAGACCGCCGAAGATTCCTGGCGAAGGGCCGCGCGGACATCGATGAACGGGGTCGGCAACTGCGTGAGCCCCCAGTACAGGTTCGGCGCGTCGGCGCGGTCGATCCATGCTTCCACCGATTCGAGCATCATCGACTCAATGGCAATCGCGACCAGCGACTGGACGAGGAACGCCTGCTGGTTGAGCTGCCGCGCCATCATCGTCCCGGCCTGAAGCGTGCGCAGCGCGTTCTCGAATTCCCCGTCGGCGATTTGCAGCCGTGCCCGCAGGGCAAGCAGGCGCGCCAGGTTGCGCAACCCCGACAGGTGCGGCAACAGCATGGCGAACCCCTGCTGCCGCAACGGCAGCGCCCAATCGCAGCGCGTGCGATGTGCCGCGAGCATCACCAGCTCCAGCGCGCTGCTCGACCGGTCGATCACCCCGCGCACCTGCTCCTTCGGTAGTTGCTCGGGAGACAACTCGAGCCACGCTTCGACCTGCTCGGCGTTCGAGGGTTGACCCGGGTGCGGCGCCGCGTCGGCCGCTGCGGCCAGCTGCGCCGCCATGTAGTAAAGCGGCGCCGCGTCCTCGTCCGTCTCCTCCTGCACCGGCGGCGAAAGCTGATATCGCAACGCCAGGATCGGCGCCGCGGCGGGATGAATCGTCAGCGTCACAATGTGCGGGCCGGCGGACGTTGGCGCGGTTGTCGGAGCCGTAGTTCGTGCCTCGTCGCTCAGCGCGAGGTTGGGGCTGCCCAGGAACAGCAAAAGGCAGCAAGCCGGGAGGATGCGAATATCTCGCTTCATGTGTATTTCTTGAAAAGCCGCCAGGTTGATCCAGACGCCCATGATGACCGTCACGGTGAGTTGGTCACGTCACTCCAAATGCTCCGAACCTGAACATCGGCGTTTGAAGGCGATGCAGGAATCGCGTCGACGCCCTCCTCCAACACGCGCGTCCTCAGGTCGAGGTAGGCGAGGGCAAGGGGCGCTTCCCGTGAAGCGTCCGCCGCTTCAATTGACTGGACGGGCGGCGCTGATTGCAAGTGCGCATAAGTTCCAGCGTTGTCCTTCGGAGCGCTCCCGGTGCGAATCACCAGTACGCCACTCAGTCCCAGCAAAAGAACGGCCGCCACACATCGCCACGCCAGGAGTTGTCGATCCGCGGATCGCGCGCCCAGCCGCAGGAGAAAGCGATCCCGCCCACGAGGATCGAGACCGGCCGGCGTGAACGTTCCCAGCGTCCGCTCCATTCCGCGCTCCGATGGGCTTAGCGCTTCTTGATCGTTCCGTGCATCGCCGTCGTTTCCCATGACTTCTCCATGTGAACGCGCATCGCCTCGAGCGCCGCGCGATATCGACTGAACAGCGTCGATACCGGCTCACCCAATACCTGCGACATCTCCGCCAGCGTCAGGCCGCCCCAGATCCTCAGCACGATTGCCTCGCGTTGCGCCTCGGGAAGTTCCGCCATCGCTCGCTCCGCCGACTGTGCGTCCAGCCGATCGCCCGGCCACTGCTCGAACCAGGGCGGCCGCGCCTGCGCCGCCCGTTGCTCGCGCCGACGCCGACGGAACAGCGACCGACGTTGCCCCGACGCCGCGGCGCGCACCTGCCGAAAGAGCCAGACGGTCGTCGCATCATCATCGTCTTGACTGGCATGCTTCCGCGTCGTCAGTCGCAGAAAGACGTCCTGCACCGCGTCTTCGGCGGAGGGTGGGTCGAGCCATTGCCGCGCATAAAGCATGAGGCGCGCCGCGTGGGCGTCATAGAGAGCCGTAAGCTGCTCAGCCCGCTGAAACGCCATAAGGCGGTCACGCTGTAGCCCGCGTTAGGGCTTCATGGGAGATAAGACCGCCGATACAGGAATTTCCGAAGGGAAAATATTTTGGCTGCCCAGTTCAGTCAGAATCGCCGATCTATCGCGCGCCGCGCTTCGTGAGGACTTCAACAACCTCCCGGCGATCATTCTGGCTGGCGATGGCGAGCGGCGTCGCGTTCTGGTTGTCCTGTACGTTCGGGTCCGCCCCCGCCTCCAGCAGTAACGTCGCCACCTCGGGCGAGCCGGCGTGGTGCAGGGGAGTGGAGCCGTCCTTGGCACGGGCCTTGGCGTCGGCGTGATGGAGGAGCAACAGCTTCACCACGGGCGGAGCACTGACGGTGTGCAGCGGGCGATTGCCTTCGTTGTCGGCCGCGTTCGCGTCCGCGCCGTGCGCCAGCAGGATCTCCGTCACCGCGCCGGTCGCGGCCAGATGCAACGGCGTGTCGCCGGCCTGATCGCGCGCGGTCGCATCCGCCCCCTTCGCCAGCAACAGCGTTGCCAGGTCGGGGCCCCGCGCGGCCGCTGAATCATCATCGCCCCCCAGCGCCGCGGCGGCATGCAACGGCGTGCGCCCGCCGTTGTCGGCCGTCTTCACGTTGACGCCGCGGCCGACGAGCAACTCGGCCACTTGCCGGTGACCCGCGGCCACCGCGGCAAAGAGCGGCGTATGACCATCGTTGTCCTTCGCTTCGGCATCCGCGCCGGCGTCCAAAAGCAACTGAGCCACCGCGGCTGACGCCGCCAGGTGCAACGGCGTAACTCCGGCTTTGTCCTTGCTGCCGACGTCCGCGCCATGGCCGAGCAGAAAGTGGGCGAGACGTTCATCCCCGCCCGCCGATGCGGTGTGCAAGGGCGTACGGCCATCCTCCGCCGCGAACTTCGCGTCGGCTCCTTTGGCGAGAAGTGCCGCCGCAACTTCCACCGATCGGGCCGTGTGCAACGGCGTGAGGCCGCCGTCGGCTTTCGCCGCCACATCCGCCCCCTTGGCAATCAGCAGGTTCACCATCGGCGCGTCCATCGCCAGGTGGAGCGGCGTCTTGCCGACCGGCCCGGGCGCGGCAACGTCGGCGCCGTTGGCGATGAGCAATTCAGCCAGGACGCGATCCCCGCGGAACGATGCCACGTGAAGCGGACGGTTCCCATCGTTGTCCGCCGACTCATGGTCCGCCCCGCGCGTGAGCAGCAGCGCCGCGACCAGCGTGTTCCCCTTGATGACCGCCGCGTGCAAGGGCGAGCGGCCATCCTTGTCGCGCGCGCTGGCGTCGGCGTGCCCGTCCAGCAGTAGCGCCGCCGCATCCCGGTCGCCCCGCGCCACGGCGGCGTGGAGAGGCGTGTTGTCATCGCTGTCCTGCGCGTTGACGTCCGCTCCCTTGCTCAGCAGCAGCGCGATGACCGGATGAGCGCCACCTTTCACCGCGGAATGCAGCGGGCTCAGGCCCGCGTTATCGCGCGGATTCAAATACGCCCCGCGCGCGAGCAGCCGACCAGCCGTCTCGGCCGAATTGGTCAGGTGGAGCGGCGTATGCCGTTCGTTGTCCTTCGCGTTGGGATCCGCACCATGGGCCAACAATGCGTCGGCCACGCCGGGACTGGCGGCCATATGGAGCGGCGTACGCCCCTGCTCATCCCGTGCCCGCGAATCGGCCCCTTTTCCCAGCAGCACCGCCACGATCGCCATATCGCCGCGCGACGCCGCGAGCTGTAAAGGCGTGTGATGGTCATCCCCCGCCGTATTCGGATCCGCCTCCGCGCGCAGTGCCGCCCGCACCGCCGCCGCATCTCCCTTCCCCACCGCCTCGCGAAGCTGCGCATTGCGATCGGGCGCTTCCGCGGGCGGCGCATCCGGCGCGGGGGCGGGCGCGGCGGCGTCGGCCGCCGGAGCGGTGGCGGGATCGGCCAGAACCTTTCGGCTGCAAATCAGGAACGACGAACCCATCGACGCGAGGAGCAGGATCAGCGACATGCGATACATGAAGGATCTCCTAGTGTCCGCCCAGCATCGCATAACCACCCTCGCGGGAACAGCGATTCTATGTAGCCCGCGTGAGTTGGCTGTATCCGAATTCCCCGTAGCACGGGCGCCTCGCCCGTGTCCTGTCGGACGAATACGGGCGGGGCGCCCGTGCTACAAAACCGCGCCATTACCACATGATCTGAAACACGACGTAATGCTCGTCCTCGAAGACGAGTTTGAATCGAGTCGGGTTGGCGCGGGCCAGCGCCGGCTCCGGCGGACGCGGACCCGCATCGTCCTTGGCAACAAACAGGAATGTCGCGCCGCTCGCGGACATGCGCGAAAGCCATTCAGCGGGATCGGTGTCGGCGCTGAGGGCGTCCGTCACCGCGGGGACGATCTGCTCCCCCGAGAGCGGGCCGGCCAGGTGCGGCAGGTCCTGCATCGTGCGCACGCCGTGGCGCGTGGGAACGTAAACGGGCCGGCGTTGGTCCAGCATCAGCGGATACAGAAGGGTGGTGTTGGCATACGCGATGGTCGCGCCGGGCGGAACATGCTGCCGAACGAACGCCCACGCCCCGGCGTGCGCGGGATATTTGCCGCGCCACCACTCGGTCAGAAGCTCGGCGCTGTTCGCTTGCGACCCTTCCTGAACCTCGGCCGCGCAGAGGTTCACGTACGCGTTCCAGTAGATGTACGCGCCGGTCGCAAGCACTAGCGCCGCCGCTACGGCCACCCATGCCCCTGCGAATTTCAATCGCGGTAAGAAGCGCCGTCGAATCACGATCGCTCCGACCGATGCGAGGGCAATGGCCAGGGAAATGCCTGCAAACGTGGCGACGATCTCCCGATCGCGGTAGCTGGTGACGATGCAAGCGCCCGCCACGACCGCCGCCGTAATGATCTGTACGGCGGGTCGATCGCGCAGCCAAGTTGTGATCGCAATGGCACTGGCCAGGAAGAGGAGCAGGAACGCCGGGAAAACGAACCGCACCTCGGGAAAGGGTGACAGGCAAAGAAACAGGATGAACCCGAGCGGCGGGCCGAGCACGATGAGCCGCACCAATGGTTCCCGCAGGAGGCGTCGTCCCGCGCCCGCTGCCGCCGCCAGCCAGCCGATTGCGAGCACGATCAGGACCAGGATGGGGACGCCATAGTCTCGCTCGGCAAATACACGTCTCACACCCGACAACGTGTGCAGCTCGAGACTGCGCCGCGCCTGAAACAGGCCGTGCAGCAACGTGTGATTCTCCAGGCGAACGTCCAGCGGGAAGAGCGGGTTGCCCGCGAGCAGGAGGTTCCGTAGGAACCACGGACCTACGATGATGAGGATCAGCCCCATTGCAATGGCATATTCCCGCCGTCGCCACCCCGCGCGCCGCGGCGCATCGAGGGCGAGCAGCAACAGCGGAAGCGTGAGCAACGCCGTGTACTTCGTCGCCAGGCACAAACCGATCGCGATGCCGATCCGCCACGACCCCAGCGGCTCGCGGAGTCGCGCCGTCTGGAGCCCGTCAACCGCGACGGCGAAGAACGCCGTGAGGAACAGGTCATCCTTGCCGGCCGACGCCTCGGCCAGAAACGGCCGAAACGCCACGACGCCCAGTGCGATCAACAGGCCGACGATCCGGCCGCAATCGCTGCTACCGGGCCCCCGCGAATCGTCGCGATCCCTTGCACCGATGCGCCCGCCGACTTCAGCGGCCACGGCGAAGATCAGCAGCATCGGGAGGAATTGCACGAAGCGGGCGATCACGTCATTCCCCTGCGGCGCCATCAGCCAGGCGATGAACGCGGAACCCGCCAGCGGCGAGTACGTGTTCGCCGGATTGAAGAACCACGTGGGAAGCAGCGAGAGCCGGCCGGTCCCAAGCCAGTGGACGGCGACGGGAAAGTGATAGGTCAGCGCATCCGTGGCGATGACGGGTTGATACCGGAGTGCGTACACGTCGCACGCCAGGTAGACGATCGCGAAGGCGCACGCGCCAAATTCGATCGCCCCTTGCACAGTGCGATCCGCCGGTCCGCTTACGCCCCGCTGGCCGCGGATCTGCCCCAGCGCCGCCAGGGCGGCGCAGCAGAGCAGGGCCGTGAGCGTCATCGAGAACGCGCCGAGGATCCCCAGCAACCCGGGCAGCGTGATGGACAGGTATTGGATCAAGAAGGTCAGGAGCAGGGCATCGGCCGATCGACCGATCCACGTTGCCCCCACCGTAAATCGAGCGGCGGACCGATACGCCACGGCGAGGACGATGCCGTTCAGCAGCACGGCCCAGAGGAGCCGTAACTCATTTTCGCCAGTGGCCACGCGGGGATTTTCGCGGGATCGGCGCGCGGTGCAACGCGTTTGTATTGAACTGCGGGGCCGATTAGTTTCCTCCCATGTCCGCCCCGCGCCGGCTTGATCATTCTCCTCCGCCGGCCACCGCCGCGCCGCGCGGTCTGGCGGTGCTGGGGCTGCTGATCGTCGGCGTGGGGCTGGTTCTCTACGCGGGTGGATGGCAGCCCAGTCAGGCGCCGCGCCTGTGGCAATACGATGCCGCCCTGGTGGCAGCGCTGCTGGCGCTCATCCCCCCGGTCAACCGGCTCATCCGCTGGGTCCTCACCAAGCTGCGCCACCCCAGCCCGCGCGGCGTACGCGCGATCGCGGTGGCGCTGACGCTGCTCGCGGCCAACTACTTCATCTTCACCGGCATCCGCCAGGGCCGTGAACTGATCCCCAAGTACCACGATGAGCACGTCTACCTGATCCAGGCGCAGATGCTGGCCCATGGCCGGCTCTGGATGCCCGCCCTGCCGCTGCCCCAGTTCTTCGAAACGTTTTACCTGCTGGTGAAGCCGGTCTACGCGGGCGTCTACGTGCCGGGCACGGCATTGCTCTACGCGCCGTCGGTCTGGCTGAACGTCCCGCCCTGGGCGTGGGCCACGTTCATCTGCGGCGCGGTCGTCGGGATGACGTATCGCGTGCTGTCGGAGTTCGTGGATGGCGTCTGGGCGCTGATCGGGGCGCTCCTGCTGCTCGGCCTGGCGCAGATTCATTTTTTGTCGCTGATGGTCATGTCCCACTCCGTGTCGCTCCTGCTCGGCCTGGGCATGACCTGGGCCTGGCTGCGCTGGCGGCGCAGCCAGCGCATCGCGTGGGTCATCGTCGTCGGCCTCTTCGCCGGTTGGGCGGCGATCACGCGCCCGCTCGACGCCGTCTGCTTCGCCCTGCCGATCGGCATCGCCATGCTCCTGGAAATCCGCTCGCGCGGAGCGCGGGCGCCGATCGCGACCATCGTCGCCGGCTGCCTGGCGGCGGCCCCTTTCCTGGCGCTCCAGCTCGTCTTCAACCGGGCCGTCACCGGCCATGCGACCCAGACGGCGGTCACCTATTACGACCGCCTCTACGCCCCGGAATGGCAGATGGGCCGGCCGCATCGCGATCCGAATTTCCGCCCCCCCTCCTCGCTGCCGCAGATGCAGAAGTTCTACCGCGAATTCGTGGTGCACAGCGTCAGCGACGTGATCCAGCACGGCGTCGTCCGCGTCTGGCTCACCCGCCGTCTCCCCGAGTCGCTGCGCACCTGGGTGCCGGCCCCGGTCGTGCTGGTGCTGCTGCCGATCGGCCTGCTGGGCGTAATGGCACGGCGTCGTTGGGTGATGGCCCTCGCCATTCCGCTCTTCATCGGCCTCTACGTCCTCTATCCCCCCTTCCTCACGCACTACGCCCTGCTCGCCGCCCCGGCGGCGCTGCTCCTGGTCGTCACCGGCGCGGGATACGTGACCGAAACGTTCGGCCGTCGCCAGGGCAAGGCCGAAGCCGTCCTGGCCGCCGCGCTGCTCGGCCTCGTATTGACATCGCTGAGCGAGCTGAACCCCTGGCTGCGCGACCCGAACATGGACGCGCCGGTGCTGGCGGATGTGGAGCGGAAGCTGTCGGAGATCAGCCGTCCGTCCGTCGTCCTCTTCCACTTCGACCCGGCGAACGACCCGAACGAAGAACCCGTCTACAACGTGGACGTCCCCTGGCCCGACGACGCCCGCGTCATCCGCGCCCACGACCTGGGCGTGCAGAACGTGCTCCTCTATCGCTATTACGCCGCCCGCTCCCCTCACCGGATGATCTACCTGTACGACGAAAACAACGGCGAGCTGCGCGAGTTGGGCATGGCCGACGCGCTGGCGCGGACGGCGTCGGTTCCGGGGGGATGACACAGGCGTGGCGAGAGCTCTCGGCCCCTTATGGGAGTTGTGGGCGTTTGGTAAGATATGTTCATGCAGGACTGGATCACCGCACACAACCGCCACCTCGACCCCGATCCGCACGGATGGCATGTCTATTCAAAGACGCGGACAAAGACGTTTCCCGTCGCTGGCGATCGTGTACTTTTCTATGAAGTCGAACCGCCATTTGAGGGTCGTGAAGGATTTGGCGAAAAGGCGCTCGTTTGCGCGAGCACCATTATCGGTCGAGGATTTGAGGCGCTAGAGAAACCGATCGGATCATATAAGTATGTCATCAGGTGTGCCAAACCGCCGCAGCGCGGCAGATCCGTTCCCTTCGCAGAGGTTCAACAAATCATTCCGTGGTATTGGCATCCGGCTGGATTTAGGCGCCTAAAGGAAGGCGAGTACGCGAAGCTCGCTGGGGCGATGAAAATCAAGTTGTAGCATCGCGCGGACCTCGGAATAACCAAGAGCGAACGCGCCTGGCTCAATGCCCTTCGCAGGGTGCGACGACCGGAGGACCTTGATGACTCCGAATAATACACTTGAGTTACGCGACGATCTTCAGTGTGCGATCGACCTTCACCACCAGGGCAACACCGATGCGGCCATTGCCCATCTCAATCGTCTCATCAAGAGATTTCCCGATTCGGCCAGGGCGCGAGGCTATCTGGGGTTTCTCTATCTGGAATCCGATCAGTTGCCCAAGGCGCTGAAATCTTTCCGGAAGACCGTGGAATTATCGCCGACGTCAGAGCGGGCATCGCTCGGACTTTTTTTCACGCTCCGGCGGTTGGGCAAATTCGATAAAGCGTTCGAGGAAATGGGACGATTCTCGCAATTTGGCAAGCCGGTTGAATACCTCAATATCTTAGGGGCGGCGCATAGGGTGGAAGAGCCGTCGATGGCGTGAACTGCCAGCAATGCCAAATGAATCGTCCGTGGGAGGAAACGAGATCAGCCGCCCGTCATCCCTCTTCCAGGCGGCATCCGATTTCCGGCGTGGAAAGCCATGTTTCGTTAGGCACTTGTTTTGTTCGACGAAATGCGGTAGCTTCGCTACCAGCTGCGACGTGGTCTTGCGAACATATACTGTCTGTAGGATGGTCGTGGATTGGCGATACAACTTGTTGAAAATGGATTGGCGGGCGGGCCACGGACGGGGCCAAGGCGAAGGGTCTAACTCTACGGACAGGTTGTGGCGTGAAAACTCCACGGCGAGCGATTTCCGACGACACCGAATCTCTTTTCAGTTCCTTTGAGCCATGCGTTGTCGACCCCCGAAAATGGCTGGATGCTCGGGGGCTAATCGCCTTGGCGTTGGCGCTGGGAGCGCGCCAGGTAATAGGATGGTCTACCCAAGAGCAACACCTCACTGACTCGCCCTTGCCGCATGTGTCATCTGCCGTCACTTCGTCCGTACGTAATGAGATTCTTTCCGGTGGTGACCCGTTAGGCGATTTGTTTTGTCGACTGCGGACGCCACTAGAGCGTCGCCGGCACGGAGCGACATACACCCCTCAACCAATCGTTGATGCGATGGTGGATTGGGCCTCAACCCAAAAGCCCGCCCCTGATCGGGTGGTTGATCCTGGTGTTGGATCGGGCCGATATCTCGCGACTGCGGGGCAGAAGTTTAAAGAGGCCGAACTGGTCGGAATCGAAATCGATCCGCTCCCCGCGATCCTGGCACGGGCCAACCTGGCCGCATTGGGAATGGAACGACGATCGCAAGTTTACCTCGCGGACTTTCGCTCCTTTGCCATTTCTAAGGCCAGCGGCCGTACGCTTTACATCGGCAACCCGCCGTATATCAGGCACCACTTGCTTGAACCAAAGTGGAAACAGTGGTTGGTGGACGAAGCGGCGAGCCGGGGTTTTTCCGCGAGCCAGCTCGCCGGCCTACATGTTCATTTCTTCCTGGCAACGGTGCTCAAGTCGGCCCCACGAGACTTCGGAGCGTTCGTCACTGCCGCGGAATGGTTGGATGTGAATTATGGCAGTCTGGTTCGCGACCTATTTTTGGGTCCGCTCGGCGGCCATCGTATCGTCGTCATTGAACCAACCGCACTGCCGTTTCCTGACGCTGCCACCACTGCGGCCGTCACGTACTTCGAAATCGGAAGCAAACCGAACACGATACGACTAAAGCGGATCAACAAGATCGAAGAACTAAACGATCCCAATTCCAACCATATCATTCATCGTGAGCGATTGGAGAGTGAAAGCCGTTGGTCGCACTTGACACGGATCGGTCGGGAAATTCCGAAGGGATTTATTGAGCTTGGAGACTTGTGCCGCGTGCATCGCGGTCAGGTGACGGGCGCAAATCGGGTGTGGATTGCCGGGCCACACAGCGAAGGTCTTCCGCCATCGGTGTTATTTCCTACTGTCACCAGGGCGCGCGAGCTGATCCGTGCAGGCCCAGTGCTCGATGACGACGCCAACCTCCGTCGAGTGATCGACCTACCCGTTGATCTCGATGAACTTGAGCGGGAAGAACGGAGAATCATCGAACGCTTCTTATTGACGGCAAGGGCGATGGGAGCGGACTCCGGCTATGTGGCGACCAATCGGCGAGTGTGGTGGTCGGTTCGACTACGAGAGCCTGCACCGATTCTGGCGACGTACATGGCACGGCGGCCGCCGGCATTTGTCCAGAATAAAGCGGGTGCGCGTCACATCAACATTGCGCACGGCCTGTACCCACGTGAGACGTTGACGGAAATCGTGATGAAAGGTCTGGTCAATTACCTATCGAGGTGGACACGCTGTTCGCAGGGGCGAACGTATGCAGGCGGACTGACGAAGTTCGAGCCGCGGGAAATGGAGCGACTGCCAGTTCCAGAGCCGGCGCACCTCAGCCGGTATTCCTTATGATCGACCCGCCACGTTGGAGCGAAGCAGAGTTTGAACGCGACCGCAAGGAAGCCATTGCGATTTTCCGCCATGAACGCTTGGAGGAGCCGCTCGAAGCCTATCTGGAATTGTTTGATGCCTACCAGGGCGTTTTTGAAGAGCTGCTTGAAATTACGGTGGATCTGACTGCCCTGCACGAGAAGGGTACTGAGGTTCTAACGGATTCCCGCCTACTGGAAACTTTGCGCTATGTGGCCGGGCCGCCAATCTCGACTGACGATCTGAAGACCATTACGGAAGCGTTATCGCTCAACACAACGAGACTCCGTAACGACCCTGCGCTCAGGGGCAAAATCGTAGACTTGATCTTTCTGGCGCTGGATCGCCGGCGCTTCCCTTGGATCAGCCAGGAGCGTGAGCCAACGGAAGGCGAGAAATTGGCGTCGGTCGTCGCATCCGCGGCATTGATCGCGACTCAGCGGCTGAGCACGGCCCGGCGGCACGAAGGAAAGAAGGCGCAAGAGCTGCGAGTGGAAAATGCCCTTCTAGGCAGTGGTTTCAGAAAAGTTCCAACCCGGCCAGTACTGACTTTTTCAGAAGCGCCGGGCCTGGGAGAATTTTGCGGCGAAAGTTTGTTTGGCACCCGGAAGGCGGATTTCATCATCCGGCTCTGGGATCAACGATTGATGCCCTTGGAATGCAAAGTCTCCAATTCTGCCTTGAATTCGGTCAAGCGGTTGAACAATGATGCCGCCGCGAAAGCCGTGGCGTGGTTGAACGACTTCGGCGCTACGCAAGTCGTCCCGGCGGCCGTTATCAGTGGAGTCTATAAATTGACGAAGTTGCAGGAAGCGCAACGACGAGGGCTTACGATCTTCTGGTCATACAACGTCGAGGCAATGCTCGATTGGATCGAATCGACTCGCATGCAACGCGGGACATCCAGCACCTGACCAACAAATCGACGATCGAATCACGTCCCAGCGCGCCTTTCCTGATTCCCCTCCCCCGCCACCAACTTCTGCTCCACCATCCAGATCAGCGACCTTGCCTGCCAGGCATCCCAGCTCGGCCCGTGGTAGCCGTTGAGGCCGTGGCCGCCGTTGGGGAGCTCGAGGTATTCGGCGGGCACATGGTGGGCCTTGAGTGCGTCGGCCATCATCTGGCTGTTGTCGGGGACGACCAGCGTGTCGTCCTTGGCGTGGGCGAGGAACATGGGTGGGGTTTTGTCCGCCACCTGTTTCTCGTTGGAAAACAGGTCGAGCAGCTCAGGGGTGGGGTTACGGCCCAGCAGGTTGTCGCGGGAGCCGCCGTGGGCTTTTGGTCCCATGGTGATGACGGGGTAGATCAGGATCGCAAAATCGGGACGGGAGCTTTCGCGATCGATCGAATCGGCGGCCGCTTTGGGGTCCCCTTCGTCGAAGTGGGTGGCGGCGGTGGCCGCCAGGTGGCCGCCGGCGGAGAAGCCGATGATGCCGAGGTGGGCGGGGTCCAGGTTCCACGCCTTGGCATTGGCGCGAACGGTGCGGATGGCCCGCTGGGCGTCGAGCAATGGGACGAACGGCCGGCCATGGGGAAGGCGGTATTCGAGGACGACGCCGGTGATGCCGTGCTGGTTCAGCCATTGAGCGATGCCGTGCCCTTCGGCTCCGGTCACCAGTCCGCCGTACCCGCCGCCCGGGCAGATGACGAGGGCCGTGCCGTTGGGCTTGGCGGGTCGGTGCAGCGTGATGAAGGCGTCGGCGGTTTCGAATTTGTCGTCGCCGACGGGCGCCTTGCCGGACCAGAGGGGGAGCTTCCGCACGTCGGAGGCGGAGGGCTGGGCGTCGGCGGCCGGGGCTGCTGTTGCCGGGATGTCCTTCCCGAACAGGTGGGAGGCGAGCGCCAGTACGCAGATCGTCTTGGTGATGGAGAATTTCTGAAGCAGCATGGGGGGTCCTCGTAAAAATCCTTCGGTGGTCGCGACGACCGCCCGACCGTGGATGAATTGTATCAATCAGGATTGCCAACGAAGCAAAAGTGAGACTTGTAAGTCGGCACGAACCGCGCGCCGCTGCCGCCAAGCGGCGGACTCAACTACACTCCATATTTTTTTAACTTGCGCCGCAAGAGCGAAAAAGGCTTATGACCCCTTTTCTGCCTCTTTTTTTAACTTGCGCCGCAAGAGCGAAAAAGGCTTATGACCTCTTTTCTGCCTCCGGAATTGGTAGCAATGCCAATGCAACACGACATGGAAGCGCAACTCGATCCGGTCTTGAACGCGTATCACCACGCGTTCAACGGTGATTTTCGCCAAGCCGTAGCCGTGGCGATACACATCGACAACGTTAAGTGGAGAATCGGCGTTTTGTTGTCGATTATGACGTTGCAAAAAAAGCGGTGTATCTCAACTGCTGACAGCTGCGTTGCGGTCGCCGCGGTACTGCTCGACGCGACGAATCAGGCAATGCTGATCCCCGATCCACGCCGCCGCCTTAAAGACTTCGCTTGGATTGTGAAGGGTTATGTTGACATTGGCGACGTGTGGAATGCGCGGGCGCTTGCGGAGCAATTGCCGAGTACCCGCGACACTCGGACGCTGCTGTTCACCATCGCGCGCCGGCTGGTGGGCCAAGACGTAAATCAAGCGATTAAGGTGCTAGGGCGGGTAGAGGAAAGGGCTCAGCTGCTTCGCGGCCTCGCACGAAGCCGCGAACTCCATGAAAAAGACCCGTGGCTTAGGTGGTGGGGGTTATCTCGGATCGCAACCGCGCTCTTGGAAGCCGGCGACCGGCAAGGAGCAATTGGCGTCGCGGAAACCGCTGCGACGGCTGCGGATCGCATTGAGGAATCAGATCGCCGACGCTTCGCAGTTCACCTAGCCACCCGCCGCCGCCGGACGATATGCGCCCTACGCGGCGTCGAGTTTCGCGAATGATGCTCGGCGGATCCGGAGAAGGATCATCAACAGTTGACTTCTTTCTGCTTCTCGTGGATCGTCCGTCTTGAGCTTCAGCCCGAAAACGCTTTGAGCCCATAAATAGCGATGGAATGGTACGGATGATCGGCGGCCGTTTGTCTGTCACCCTCGGCGTGGCGGGCGCCGACCCTGGGAGAGCTTGAAGCGCATTTGATAGCCGCCCACCTTGCAGAAGCATTTGGCTGACAGACGATCGCTGTTCGACTGCGGCGCGATCTGCACAAGACGTCAGAGTTCTCTTAAATGCGGTACCATTCGTCAAACCATCGGCTCCGACTGGATGCCCGCCGCAGTGCCGCCAGTGACACCCCCCAGGGATACCCCGCTGGAAACGGAGGCAAACTCCGGGCTGTAAGCGCTAAACCAAGTTGCATGGTTCTACACCGCTCAACCAGAGCGACGATTTCTTGTTCCAGCTCGACGA
Organism: Tepidisphaerales bacterium; assembly: GCA_038240605.1. Lineage (GTDB taxonomy): Bacteria > Planctomycetota > Phycisphaerae > Tepidisphaerales > Tepidisphaeraceae > JBBSDP01. The sequence continues at coordinate 32,263 of JBBSDP010000011.1, forward strand.
TCCGCCGTTCGGAGCCCGTCAAGGCATGGGTGGGCAAAGGCCACGCGTCGAACACCAGCGCAGACCAGAACACGCCGCTCCCAACTCTGAGAAATGTTCGCCGAGTGTGACACAGGTCCTGTCCGGCATTAGAAGGGGGTAAACTGTTCATTCATTCCCTAGTTTCGCTGCTTCTGAGATCGAATCAACACGTCGACCACGACGGGTGCCCACACGCAGAATGTGCCCTGATGGCCGCCGGCTTTTTAGTTTGCAGCCTCTTGACAAATAGTAAAGAAAACCAGTGGCTGCATCATCGCTCACAGCGAAATACCAGACCGCTCTTGCTCGTCACTATTGCAAGGAAACTTCGCCCCAACGGGCCATCGGTGCCGGAAACATCGTCGGTATCCGTCAAGCGCCTGCTCCGTGTTTTCGTTGTTGGCTCGCGATACGGCCCGTCCATTGTGGGCGGAGCGCGCCCTGCGGGCATTTCCGTGCTACGGCGCTCGGCGGACCACGACGGCGGTCTGATCGTCTTCCGGTTCGCGGTCCTGTTGCCAATGCTTGAGGGTTTGATGGAGCTGTTCGATCAGGTCTTCGGCGGATGCGTTGGGGTTGGCGGAGAGCGATTCGAGGACGCCTTCGATTCCGAGCATTTTTCCGTCGGGGGCGCAGGACTCGGTGATGCCGTCGGTGGGGACGATGAGGCATCCGCCGGGCTCGATGCGCAGCGGCGCGGGCGGCGTGCCGGGGAAGGGGTCGAGGATGCCGAGCGGCGGCATCGTGGCGTCGATGACGTGCGTTGCCTTGCCCCCGGGCTCGCGCAGCAGGATGGGGCCGTGGCCGCCGCTGCACCATTCGACTGTCCCGGCGAGGTCGATGTACCCGAGGAAGACGGTGCAGAAACGGCCGCGATCCAGGTCCTGCGCCAGACGGCCATTGACGCGAGTGAGGACGCGGGCGGGGTCGGCATCGACGTCGCTGAGCGTGCGCACCAGGGCCCGCACCTGCGAGACGACGAGGGCGGGGCCGATGCCATGGCCGGAGGCGTCGGCGACGAGCACGCCGAGGCGGCCGTCGGCGAGTTGCCAGAGATCGAAGGTGTCGCCGCCGTTGATGGAGGCGGGCCGGGTGAAGCCGCGGGCGTGCAGGCTGCCGTCGGGCAGGTCCACCGCGCCGCGCGGCAGCATTGCTTCCTGCACCTGGCGGGCCAGCTCCATCTCCTTGCGCAGCTCGGTGCTCCGTACCGCCGCCTGTTGGAGGTGATAGCGCTGGATCGCGACGCCGACCTGGTCGGCGAGCAACTGAAGGAGGGCAACGTCGCCATCGCGGAACGGCCCGCCGTGCTTGTTGATCGCCTGCATCACGCCCACGGGATTGCGCGACCAGTCGACCATGGGGACGGCGAGGATGCTGCGCGTCAGGAACCCGGTGGTGCGGTCCGGCTGCGGGTTGAAGCGCGGGTCGGCGTAGGGATCGGGGATGTTGAGGACCTGGTTGGTCGTGAACGCGTGGCCGACGATGCCCAGGTGAGACGGGAGGCGGATGCCGGCGGACTGGAGGGCCACCCTGGTCCACAGCTCGCTGGTTTTCGGGTCGTGCAGGAAAATGCTGGCCCGCTCGCACTGGAGGAGCGCCGTGGTGGATTCGGCCATCCGCCGGAACAGGACCTCGAGGTCGCTGGTGACGAGAAGCATGCGCGTCACGTCGAGCACGTGCTTCATCTGCTCGGCGGTGACGTGAGCCGAAGGGTCGAGCGGCGGAAGCGCGGTCAAAGATGGATCCTCGGCGGGCTTGGCGGACATCGTGAAGCGATGGTTATCCCATGCGGTGCCTCTGGATGGCAAATCGCTGCACGCGGTGCACGTTGTTTAACGCGAAGGGGCGAAGGGGCGAAGTTGAAATGAGGGTGGACTCGCCGTGCGTTTCTTCTGTTTCCCCGGCGACATGGGGCGCGTACGCTTGGGGTGGATTGAAGATTGCACTCGTCATCCTTCATGCCGATCCCGCTCGGGGCGGCGCGGAACGCTATACGATTGACCTGGCGACGGCGCTGCGCGGGCGCGGGCATACCGTGGCGCTGATCGCCTCCAGCTTCGCGGCGGGCGTGCAGCAGGCCGGCAACGTGCAACTCGATACGGGGACGCGGACCCGGCTGGGGGGTTACCTGCAGTTCCTCGACCAGCTCGACCGGCACTTCGCCGGGCATCGGTATGACGTGTCCCACGCGATGCTGCCGGTGCGGGCGTGCGACGTGTATCACCCGCACGCCGGCATTGCGCTGGAGGCGAGCAATGCGCCCGATGGACGCTACGAAGGGCCGGTCATGCAGGTGATCTCGCGCGTGGCCGGCCGCCTCAACCGACGGCGGCAGCGCTTCGGTGCCGTGGAGAATGCACTGCTCGGCGGGCCGCGTCCGCCGATCGTCCTTTGTCTCAGCGACTACGTGAAGCAGATCGTACGCCGGCGTTACCCGACGCTCGATGAGCGATACATCGCGATGCTATTTAACGCAGTGGATCTGGATCGGTTCGATCCCTCGCTGCGGCCGGACGCCGGCGCCGAGGTACGCAGCCGATTTGGCATCGATCCGGCGCAGACCGTCGGCCTGATCATCGCCCAGGATTTTGGGCGCAAGGGACTGCGCGAGGCGATCCTGGCGACGGCGTTCGTCCGCGATCCGCGATTCACGCTCCTGGTGGTTGGGAAGGAAGACCCGGCGACTTACCGCCGGCTCGTGAACGAGAAGCAACTGGGATCGAGCGTGATCTTCGCCGGTCGAACGGATGATCCGTACGCCTTCTATCGCGCCGCCGATTTGTTCCTGCTGCCGACGCGTCGCGATCCGTGCAGCCTGGTGGTGCTGGAATCGCTGGCGATGGGGGTGCCGGTCGTCAGCACGGCGCTGAACGGCGCGTGCGAGATCATGACCTCCGGAACGCACGGCTTCGTCCTGGATGACCCGGCGGACGTGCCTCGCCTCGCGAGTGCGATCCGTTCATTGCTGGATGAAGGGGCGAGGAAAACGATGGCGGCTTCGTGCCTGGCGCTACGGCCGCGACTCGCGTACGGAACGCACCTGGATGCGCTGTGCGAGATTTACCAGCGCGTCGCGGCGGCGCGATGAACTCAGTTTGACAAGCTCGTGCCGCACATCGATTCGAGGACTTTGAGCGGGGACTTTTGCGGCACGACCATCGCGTTCACGGGAACGATGTAGGTCTGTTCCAGCGCGAACCGTCCGGACAAGACCGCGTGCGGGACCGTATCGGTGTAGACCAGCCAGGTCGAGAACGGGGGGAATTCCAGGCGCTGCTTCGTCCAACTGGTCTGGAACTCGTTGTTCTCCTTCAGCCAGTCGTGGAAGCGGAGCATGAACCGGTCGTATGGCGAGCGATCGGGCAGCCCGACGGCGCGGACGAGCGGGGCGATGCCGCGGCGCAGCGGACGCAGGGGCGAATTGGCATCCTTCGCGAAGCGATCGAGGCCGGCATCGTTCGCGAACTTCGGCGCGATAACACTGAACGGCTCGGTCACCTCCCAGACGCGGTTCACCGTGGGGTTGATGTTGGTGAAGACGCGGAGGATGCGCCCGCCGTTGGTTGGCCGGCTCGGGAAGGCGTCGACGTGGGCGAGGTCGTTGCGCTTGTGGACCGGCAGGTCACGGCCCTGCTCTTCGAGCGGGCGGAAACTGGCATAGTCGATTGCCCACTGCCCGGCATAAGGAGAGAGGAACTGATCGATGAAGCGCGTGACCTGGTTCGAGTAATTCCGCATGAGCTCCGTGAGCCGCTTCGTATCCTCCGGATCATCGTTGGAGGCGCCGCGCAGGAGGTTGGACTTGGGGCGGTAGGAGACGTTCTTGTGATGGCGAAACCCGCTCTGCTTTTGCGAAAGCAGGAAGGCACGGTCCGACTCGGGAAATTCAAACGGGATGGCGGGGAAGAAGAGGATGCCCCCGCCCTCCAGCGATTCGCAATATTGCCGGGCGCGCGCGGATGGGTCGGCCGCCGTCCATCCGCCAGGATGCCGATAATCATCGACCGTAATCCACGACATGAGTGCCTCCGGTGCACGTGCCCATCCGCAGCGCGCCGCTTGTATGGAAACCCCGTGAAAAATGCAAGGCGTTCGCCGCGGTGATGCGGGAGAGGATGGAAGATGGAGGATGGAGAATTGAACATCGAGGAAGGAATGGTGCACGCGCGCGCTATCATCTATCTTCAATCTTCGATCGTCTCTTTCTTCTTGCGGTGAACCGATGCGATATGACGCGATCGTGATTGGGGTGGGGACGATGGGAGCGGCGGCGTGCCATCAACTGGCGCGGCGCGGGGCGCGCGTGCTAGGGCTGGAACGGTTCGATATCCCGCACGCACTGGGGAGCGCCAGCGGATTGTCGCGCATGATTCGGCTCGCGTATTACGAACATCCGGATTACGTGCCGCTGCTCCAGCGCGCCTACACGCTCTGGCACGAGCTGGAAATCGAATGCGGACAGGAACTGCTCCATCTCACCGGCGGCCTTTACCTGGGCCCGCCGAACGGGCACCTGGTCGCGGGCTCGCTCGGATCGGCCCGGCAACATTCGCTCGAACACGAGCTTCTCGATCGCCATGCGCTCTCGGCGCGATTCCCGCAATTTCAAGTGCCAGACGACTGGCTTGCGCTGCTCGAGGAACGCGCCGGGTTCCTGAGGCCGGAGCGTGCGATCGCGGCCCACGCCGCCGTGGCGCTGCGGCGCGGTGCGGACGTTCGCGCGAGGGAGCATGTGATCGACTGGAGCTCGGACCGCAGCGGCGTCGTGGTGCGGACCGCGGCGGGGGAAACATTTGACGCCGATAAACTCGTCGTGTGTGGCGGAGCCTGGAGCGCTGCGCTGCTGCGCGACCTGGGGATCGAGTTGCGGGTGACGCGCCAGACGATGGGGTGGTTCTGGCCGAGGAACCCCGATGCTTTCGCACTGGGCACGATGCCGGTCTGGGCGATCGAGAATCCCGATCGAAGCCTTTACTACGGGTTTCCCATGCTCGCCGACGTGCCCGGCTTCAAGATCGCGCGACACGGACCTGGCCCGGCGACCGAGCCGGACCCGGTGCAGCGCGATCCGCTTCCGGGCGATGTCGAGGACCTGAAGGCCGGCCTGAGGCAGTTCGTTCCGGACGGGGACGGCCCGCTGCTGGCCCTGCGCACATGCCTGTATACGAACAGTCCCGATGGACACTTTATCATCGACCGACACCCGCGCGACGAGCGGGTGATCGTTGCGTGCGGGTTCAGTGGCCACGGATTCAAGTTCGCGAGCGTCGTGGGCGAAATCCTCGCCGACCTCGTACTTCTCGGTCGAACCGATCAGCCGGCGGGCTTTCTTGGGGTGCAGCGGTTTGCGGCGCATTAATACGCGCCGACGACTCTCCCATCGTTCCGAATGCGTGAGGGCAGAAGTTATCAGACTTGTAATGTTCGCCTGACGGATGCGCGGTTGGAATTTGTTGCACCCGCTCTGGCGCACCTAGAATTCCCGGCCGGCCAGCCAGACAGGAGTTCATTCATGAGCGGTAAGTTGTTTGTCGGAAATCTCGCAGCCAAAGCGACTTCGCTGGATTTGCAGAAGTTGTTCGCATCCGCCGGCACGGTGAAGTGGGCGGACATCGCCATCGATCCCAAAACGGGTCGGTCTCGCGGATTTGGTTTTGTGGAGATGGGATCGGGAGAAGAGGCCCGGCGTGCAGTCGTCGCCATGAACGGGCGAGCCCATCAAGGCAAGTTCCTGAAGGTGAGCGAGTCGAATCCCAAAGGTAAAAACGCTCGTCCGCTGCCGGCACGTCCACGCGTTGCGTCCTCCGCGCCGCGTCGCGGGATTCGCGCTTCGGGCCGGTAAGTCATCTCATGTCGTAAAAGTGAATTGAAAGTCCGGCTGCCGGATACGCATCGTCGGAAGAATGTGCGTATGACCGGCGTGAATGCACCTTTCCGCCTTGGCGTCAGATCTCGTATACGGCGTGACGATGGACGTCATCCGCAATCTGCTTCGTGGTGCATGAGGCGCGTCCGGTCATCGTGTCAGGGTACGATTGGCGAGACCCGGAGGGTGTGTGGTCCCGTTAGACGCCTTCGTTCGCTTTCGCCTGTCGCTCGTCTTCCTCATTCTTTGCGCGGCCGTCGCCGGGGCAGAGCCCGCGGCGCGGCCCCCGGGCATCGTCAGCTCGGAATTCATCTACGATGCAAATTCGCCGACGCTTTCGTGTCACGCCTCGACGATCGCTCAAACCCCGGATGGTTTGATTGCCGCCTGGTTTGGCGGCACCGCGGAGACCAGGCCGGACGTGACGATCTGGACCTCGATCTGCAAGGACGGGATATGGTCCGCGCCGGCGGAGGTCGCGGATGGGATTCAGCCGGATGGGACGCGCTTCCCGTGCTGGAACCCGGTGCTCTTCCAACATCCCGGAGGCGTGCTTCAGTTGTTCTATAAAGTCGGCCCCAATCCCCGCGAATGGTGGGGCATGTTGATCGAATCAACCGATGGCGGAAGGAAATGGAGCCGTCCGCGCCGCCTGCCGCGTGGCATCCTCGGCCCGATCAAGGATAAGCCGGTGCTTTGCCCGGACGGCGTGCTGCTGTGCCCTTCAAGCGAAGAGGCTGCGGACGGGTGGCGCGTCCACATTGAGTTCACCAACGACCGCGGTGCGACATGGACGCGAACTGAACCGCTGAACGATCCGCGTCAATTTGATCTGATTCAACCCACGATCCTTCAGCACAGCGCACGTGACCTTCAGATCCTGTGCCGAAGTAAGCAAAAGCGCATCGTCGAAAGCTGGTCGCACGATGCGGGGAAGACGTGGGGACCGTTTGCCGCGACGCCCCTGCTCAACCCGAACAGCGGAATCGATGCGGTCACGATGAAGGACGGGCGGTCGATCGTGATCTTCAACCAGAGCACCACCGAGCGATTTCCACTGTGCGTTGCCGTTTCTGATGACGGCAAGGCTTGGCGAGCGGGTCCGGCGCTGGAGACGGAGCCGGGCGAATATTCATATCCCGCGATCATCCAAACGTCTGACGGAAAAGTGCACGTGACGTACACGTGGAAGCGCGTGCGGATCCGACATGTCGTGCTCGATCCGGCACGGATGCAACTGAAGGATTTGCCGGCGGCGGCAGGACCGTGAGCAAGAATGGCCGACTGTACCTTCGCGCTCGACGGGCCAATGATAGCCCATGCGGATTTTTCACTGTGACCACTGTAGGCAGACCGTCTTCTTCGAGAACACCGTCTGCGGCAAGTGCGGTCACAAGCTTGCCTACCTGTCTGACCTGAGGATCGTCGCGTCGCTCGATCCCGTGGAGGGCGCGGCTGAACTGTGGACCACCCCGGTGCCGCGAGCCGAAGGGCGGACCTATCGACTTTGCGAAAACCAGGCGAAGTACGGCGTGTGTAACTGGGCGGTGCCATCAGATGATCCCAACCCGTTGTGTAAATCGTGCCGGCTCACGCGGCTGATTCCGGACCTGAGCTTCGTGGGCAATGACGTGGCATGGGCCCGACTGGAGGCGGCCAAACGCCGGCTCGTTTACAGCCTGATGGAGCTTCGCCTGCCGCTACAACCCCCAGGCGATGGCAAGCCGGGATTGGTGTTTCAATTCATGGGGGATCCGCCGGGCGGCTCGCGCGTGCTCACCGGTCACGACAACGGCGTGATCACCGTCAACATTGACGAGAGCGACGACGTGGAGCGGGAAAAGCGTCGCGTCTCGATGCATGAGCCGTATCGCACTTTGCTTGGGCACTTTCGTCATGAGGTGGGACATTATTACTGGGACGTGTTAATTCGCGACACGACGGAGATCGACGTGTTCCGCAAGATATTCGGTGACGAGCGATTGGACTACGACCAGGCGCTGCGCGATCGCTACAACCAAGGCCCGCGCGCAAACTGGCCCGAGCAATTCGTCAGCGCCTATTCCAGCGTTCACCCCTGGGAAGACTGGGCGGAGACCTGGGCGCACTACCTGCACATGACCGACACGCTGGAGACGGCAGCGAGCTGCGGAATGTCGCTCCAGCCGGACCGACCCGATGAGCCGGCCATGGAGAAGCGGCCGAAGAAACCGGCTCACAGTCAGAAATTCGACGAAGTCATCAGCAACTGGTTCCCGCTGACTTACGCGCTCAACTGCCTGAACCGGGGGATGGGCCTGCCGGATGCCTACCCCTTCGTCCTCCCGCCCCCCGCGATCGACAAGCTGCGGTTCGTCCATGACGCGATCTGCCGCAATCAGGAGGCGCAGAATCGTTGACCGGAATACAGTCGTTACCGTGCGTCCGCGTGTGGTCGCTTCCGCCGGTTTACACCCCCCAACGGGCTGCGTATAGTGCGACCCGGGTGGTGGAGCGAGCGTGCGCGCAACGCCGCTGCCGGGAGCGTGCCGTATGGCTGAAACAGAATCCGCAGACAGGGAGAGCGCTGGGGAATCGGAGCTGCCGCAGTCGACGGTGTTGATCGTCGATGACAACCCGCAGAACGTCGAGCTCCTCCAGGCGTTTCTCGAATCCCTTCCGGTCAAGATCGTCACCGCCTCCGACGGGGTCGATGCCCTTCGCAAGGTTGAAGAACATTCCCCGGACCTGATCCTGCTGGACATCATGATGCCGCACATGAGCGGCTTTCAGGTGTGCCGTAAACTTAAAGGCGATTCCAAGACGCGCGACATCCAGATCCTGATGGTCACCGCGCTCAACGAGCTGGGGGATATCGAGACGGCGACGGAATGCGGCACCGATGATTTTGTCAGCAAGCCGGTCAACAAGTTCGAGCTTCTGACGCGCGTGAAGAGCCTCTTGCGCGTGCGGCACCTCAAGAGCGAGCTGGAGCGCGCACTGACCTATCTAAACGAGATCGAGCAGGACGAAGAGTCGCCGTAATCTTTGCGCGTACGGGCGCGAGTTCGACGACGAGGCGGCGCGCCCGACTGTGAAGCCCAATTCTTTCTTGATTCCCGGAGTAATCGATGAATAAGTCGTCGTTCGCGTGTCCGCGTTGGTTGGCGGGCCGGCGGGCCCTCATGTTCGTTTCGCTGGCGCTCCTCGCCGCTGGCGGCTGCCGGGCCGGTAACTCGGGCAATTCCGCGGCGACGCGCGAAGCGGTCGCGCCGTCGACCACCGCGCCGCCTGAGGGCACGGCGGCCGCCGTGGGCGAAGCTGCGCCGCAGACGCAACCCGCTGCCGAGGCAGGGCCGCGGGTTGGGCAGGCGCCCGGGGAATTGCTGGCGGACAAGTCGAGCCGGGCGGGATACGGGGCGGAGCGGAATCGCGTCGTCAATCAGCGCGACGAAATCATCTCAGTCCTCAAAAACGGGATGACGGTCATCATCAAGCGCGTGCCGTCGCCCGTCGTCTCGGTGCGCGGTTACGCGATGACGGGCGGCGTCTATGAGGGCAAGTGGCTTGGCGGCGGATTGAGCCACTTGCTGGAGCATCTGGTTGCCGGCGGGAGCAACGCCCGCCGTACCGAGGCGCAGAACCGGGACCTGCTTCAGCGGATCGGCAACAACTCCAACGCCTACACGAGCGAAGACCAGACGGCGTTCTTCGTCAACACGACGACGCCTCATATGGAAGAGGCGGTGGACCTGGTGACGGGTTGGATGCTGACGGCGTCGATCACGCCGGCCGAGTATCGGCGTGAGTATCAGGTCGTGCAGCGCGAGCTGGAGATGGGCAAGGGAGAGCCGGACCGTCAATTCTGGTATCTCACCGCGAGCAATCGTTACCGCGTGAGCCCGGCGCGCGTGCCGGTGATCGGCTACCAGGAAGTGATCCAAGGCCTCTCGCGCGACGATGTCTACAGCTATTACAAGCAGACGTACCAGCCCAACAACATGATTTTCTGCGTGGCGGGCGACATCGATCCGGAGCAGATGCTGCGGGCGGTGCGGAAGAACGTGGCGGACGCGCCGCCCGGCCGCGCCTTCTCCCACAACATCGAGAAGGAACCGAACGTGGTGGCGCCGCGGGCGGTCGTGGCAACCTTCCCAAGGCTCGGACAGGCCCGGCTGCTGCTGGGCTACCCCTCGGTGCGGATCGACCACAACGACCTGTACGCGCTGGACCTGCTGGCCAACGTGCTGGGGGGCAATGAGAGCTCCATCTTAGTTCAGGAACTTCGCGACAAGCGGCAGATCGTCAGCGCGGTCGAGGTGAACGACGAGACGCCCTCGTACGACGCCGGCACGTTCGCGGTCATCATGCAGCTGGACCCCGAGAAGTTGCAGGAGGCGACCGCGGCCGCCCTGGACCTGCTCGATCGGGTGAAGGAGAAGGGGATCGACGAGCAGTCGCTGGCCCGCGCGAAGACGGCCGTCCGCGCCGCGCGCGTCAAGCGCCTTCAAACGACCGAAGAAATCGCCGCCTCCCTGGCGGAGGACTACCTCTCGACCGGCGACGCCCACTTCAGCGATCGCTATGTCGACCGGATCGACAAGCTTACGCCGGAACAGGTACGTGATGCGGCCCGCAAGTACCTCGTGCGCGGCAAGCTGCTGACGACCGCCCTGTTGCCGGCTGAGTTCGCGGGCAGCCAGGGGCTTCCACGCGCGGTGGATCTGCTGCGGCCCGTGGCCACCACCGGCCCCACGACCCAGCCGTCAATGACCGAGCCGTCCCCGGTTGTGCGGGCGGAATTGGGCAACGGCACGGTCCTGCTGCTCAAGCGAAACAACACGACACCGCTCGTCGCGATGCAGATGTACGCGCTGGGCGGGCTGACCGCGGAGGACGCGGCAAGCAACGGGCTGGGCAACTTCACCATGCAGATGTTGCCGCGCGGCACTAAGACGCACAACGCCGAGGAGATCGCAACCTTCTTCGACTCTATCGGCGGCGAGATGACGAGCGGCTGCGGGAACAACAGTTGGTTCTGGAACGCGACCTGCATGAAGGGTGACTTCGACAAGGCCTTCGCCCAGTACGCCGACGTCGTCGCCAACCCGGCCTTCCCGGAAAAGGAAGTGCCGCTGATGAAGCAGCGGGTCGTCGCGCAGATCCATGGCGAGGACGCCGATTGGTCAGCGCAGGCGTTTCGATACTTCAAGCAGGAATACTTTGGGCCGTGGAAGTCGCCGTATCAGTTCGTCCCGATCGGAACCGAGGCCAACGTCAAAGCGTTCGCTGTCGATCAGATGCGCAACTGGTACACCAGCCACGTCCTGAACAGTCGGCGCGTGCTGGCGATCTACGGTGATGTAGACCTGGACAAGGCCAGGGCAATGGCCGGACAGCTTTTGGGCGGCCTGCCTTCGCCCAAGCCAGGTGATGACGCCAGGCCTCCGGTGCAGGGAACTCCGGCCGTGCCGCAGGTGACGCCAACGGCCGAAGTGGAACGCGTGGCCGTGCAAAAGACGGATCAGGAGCTGGCCGGCGTCGTGATCGGCTATCACGCGAAGCCGATCATTGGCGATCCCGATGAATACGCCTTGGCGGTGGCGCACACGATCACCGGCGGGTACACCTATCCGACCGGCTACCTCTTCGAAACGCTGCGCGGCCGCGGACTGGTGTATGTGGTTTACTCGCAGGTTTCCTCCGGCCGCAGCCCCGCGCTGCCGGGTACGTTCTTCGTCTTTGCCGGGTGCGATCCCGCGAAGGTTAACGAAGTCGTTGACCTCATCCTGGAGAACATCGCACGTGTACAGGGCACTCCAGAGGACATCAACGTCCAGTGGTTCAACCGCTCCAAGGAACTGATCAACCTGGCCGACGCGCTGGACCACGAGACGCCGGCCCAGCAGGCCACCACCGCCGCACTCGATGAGCTTTACGGCCTGGGCTACGACTACCACGCTCGGTTCCCGCGCAACATCAGCGCGGTGGCGCTTGCCCAGGTGCAGTCGCTGGCGCGGCGCCGGCTGCGCCAGTGCGTCGTGACGATCAGCACGCCACTGCCCGATGCGGTGAAGATCAAGCCCGGCGTCCGCAGGTATTCATCGTTCCCGCCGGTCGAGCTAACCCCGCGTGGGATACAGCATGACACCGGCGGCGCGAGCAAATAATCGGGTGAACTTCGCCGATATTTTGGGGTTCCGTGGATGACGACAAATTCGCGGCTGAGGGCGCTTAAGACAAAATTGTCAACGCAACAATTAAAGAGCTGTTCGATATATTCAGCACATGCCCATCTACGACCATAAGACAACCATCGAGCGATTCGTGGACGCGGCCGCTGCGCGTCAGGCGACGCCGGGTGGCGGCAGCGTCTCGGCGCTGGTCGGCGCCCTGGCCGCTTCAATGGGTGAGATGGTCGTCAACTACAGCCTCGGCAAGAAAGATCTGGAAGCGCACGTCGGGGAGCTTCGGCCGGCGATGGCCCAGTTCCATCGCGCGCGGCAGCTCCTGCTTCAGTTGATGGCGGAAGATCAGGCGGCGTACAACGCGCTGTCGGCGGCGCGGAAGCTGCCCGCCGGTTCCCCCGAGCGCGCAAGCCAGTTTGTTCCGGCGCTTCAGGCGTGCGTGCGAATTCCCCAGGCGATCGCCGCTACGGCGGTAAGCCTGCTCGAGCTGAGCGACGGGATCATCAACTTCGTGAATCACCATCTGCTCTCGGACCTGGCGGTCTGCTGTGATCTGGCGATGGCGACGGTGCGGTGCGCGTTATATAGCGTTCGCGCCAACCTCGCCGACGTGACCGAGCCTTCGGAGCGGCAGAACATCGAGTCGATGGTGACGCAGTTGCTCTCCCGGGCCGCCAGCACTATCCAGCAACTCAGCCCGCGCATTTGGGCGCGGCACAGTCAGGGCGCATGACGCGAGACCCGCGCGATTACAAGGTCGAGATCAGCGGCGGCTCGCAAGAGTCTGCCAAGCAGTCCGCGGGTTCGTCGCAGCGGCCCTTCCTCAGCGTTCACTTCGCCTGCTGCGGCGTCTACCAGCGCATCTACCGCGCTGCCGATGGCAAATCGTACACCGGTCACTGCCCGCGCTGCGCCAAGCCGGTGCGATTCACCGTTGGCGAGGGCGGCAGCGACTGCCGGTTCTTCCGCGTTCAATAACCAGGGGTGGGCCCCGATGGGGGACGGCCGGTCTCTTCATCGTGGCACCAGCGCCCTCGCCCTAGGACTGCGGTGCGCCGCCGATTCAGCACGAGCACAGCGACCTCACCCTAGAAAAGAGAAGCACGCTGCGCTCTTACTGATCTCGGTCGAGTCCGACCGAGGCGGCGTGCGTACACGCCTGCATGGGCGAGGGCGCCCATGCCACGACATTTGCGAGTTTGATTGGGCACCTTCAATAGACCGTGTCGACGTCAACGCTTGAAGGCTGTCGGTCGGCCGGTAGCATGGGGAGGGACCAACGCCCGCGATGGCCACGGCTGGCCTCGTCGGCACGTTTGCCCGTAGACCCCGCGCGACAACAACATGGCCAAATCATCGCTCAAACGGATCCTGATCACCGGCGGAGCCGGGTTCCTCGGTTCGCACCTGTGCGATCGGCTGGTGACCGCGGGCCACGACGTGATCTGTCTCGATAACCTCTTCACCAGCCAAAAGGTGAACATCGAGCACCTGCTCGGCAAGCCGAACTTCGATTTCGTTCGGCACGATGTGACCGTGCCGATCCACCTGGAGGTGGACGAGATCTATAATCTCGCCTGCCCCGCGTCGCCGGTCCATTACCAGTACAACGCGATCAAGACGATCAAGACCTCGGTGATCGGCGCGATCAACGTCCTTGGCATGGCCCGGCGTACCCGCGCGAAGATCTTCCAGGCCTCGACCAGCGAAGTGTACGGGGAGCCGCACGTCCACCCGCAGGTCGAGTCGTACTGGGGCAACGTGAACCCGATCGGCGTCCGCTCCTGCTACGACGAGGGGAAGCGATGCGCGGAGACGCTCTTCTTCGACTACCACCGGATGAACCACGTCAACATCCGCGTGGTGCGCATCTTCAACACCTACGGGCCGCGCATGCATCCCTACGACGGCCGCGTCGTCAGCAACTTCATCGTGCAGGCGCTGGGCGGCGAGGACATCACGATCTACGGCGACGGCACCCAGACCCGGTCGTTCTGCTACGTCGATGATCTCGTGGATGGGTTCATTCGAATGATGAACGGCCCCGACTCGTTCATCGGTCCCGTCAACCTGGGCAATCCGGGCGAATTCACGATGATCGAACTGGCCCGCACCGTCATCGAGCTCACCGGCTCACCAAGTAAGGTCGTCCACCTGCCCCGCCCTACCGACGACCCGACGCAGCGACGCCCGGACATCACGCTGGCCAAGAAACACCTCGACTGGGAGCCGAAGATCCCCCTTCGCGAAGGGCTCGCGCGGACAATCGCGTACTTCAAATCGCTGGACCTCAACCGTTACCGCCGGCCGACGGATCACACGGCACACAAGTCTTCGGGCCTGTGACCGTTTTGCCGAGGGATACCTCGCTTACTGGGACGAACTGCTCCGGCGGCACCCGAACATACTGATCGATAGTTGCGCCAGCGGCGGCCGGCGCAACGACCTGGAGACGCTGCGCCGCTCCGTCCCGCTGCTGCGCAGCGATTTCCGCTTCGAGCCCAACGGAACGCAGGGACACAACTACGGCATCTCGTTCTGGATGCCCTTCAACGGCACCGGCGTCGAGCCCGCCGATCCGTACGTCATGCGCAGCCATTTCTGCGCCTGCTTCGCCTACGGCGGACCGTGCAACGATCCCAACTTCGACTTCGCCGGCCGCAATAGAGTCGCCCGCGAATGGCGTGAGGTGGCCGACAACTTCGTCCGCGGCGATTACTACCCCCTGACCGACTACAGCATCGCCGCCAACGTCTGGATGGCCTGGCAATTCAACCGCCCCGACGCCGGCCACGGCGTGGTGCAGGCGTTTCGCCGGTCGGAGAGCCCGGGGAATGCTTCCTTATTGAAGTTGCGGGGGCTTAACCCGTCAGCGACGTACGAGATTCACAGATCCGATATCGAAGGTGTCACACGGGCCGGCCGAGGTGAATTGACCGAGACGGGCTTGAAGGTTTCACTGCCGCAACGCGCTTCAGCGGCCACGGTGCAATACCGCCGGATACCTTAGCGGGGCTTCTGTTCAGGCTGAATCGCGAGCAACAACTTCAGTGAGTGCCGACGAACGACGGGTGCCGGCAGGCCGTCGAGGGCGGGCCACCGTTATCTCGTACTGTCGTCTCTCTTAAGTTTGGTTAGCCCATGCGGATCCGACGATAGATTTTGTGTCACGATTTGGATCCATGTGAACGGGCGTGTTAAGATGGCGGTCATGAGGACGACGATGAACGTGTCGCTCCCCCCCGAGCTGAAGGACTGGGTCGACCAGCAGGTGAAGGCAGGCGGCTATGGGACGGCGAGCGAATATCTCCGTGACATGCTGAGGCGGGCACGTGAGCGGCAGGTTCGCCGACGGCTCGACGAATCGTTAGCCGAAGCCATCGAAGACGGCGCATCAGTTGTGATGGACGATGACGATTGGAATTCGATCCGGCGGGCCGCCCGGGCATCAGTCACCCGACCCGGCAAGAATCGCCGATGAGCCGCGAACTCCGCCGCACAGCTCAGGTTCGCCGCGACCTGATCAAGAATCATACCGCCACGCGCCGCGGCGCTGGCTCAATGGCCTCTGACGCCGGGGCGCCGGGCGATCGCGAGCTTCTTCGGCTGACCAGCTCTTCCAGCAACCCCCTCACCGTCTGTCCCGCCGTCTTCCAGTTCAGGCGGGTCTCGTATTCGTTGAAGCTGGAGATGGCCAGCTCGCGGTAACGCGTGGGGTTGGACATAAGGCCGGCGATGTACGACACGTACTCGTCCAGGCTGGCATCGCGCTCGAAGGCGCGGCCGTTGATGTCGTCGCGGATCGCCGTGGGAATGCCGCCCACGGCGCGGGCGAGGGCCGGCGTGCCGAAGGAATTGGCCTCCGCGAAGACAAGTCCGAAACATTCCGCCCGCGAAGGGACCAGCAGGAAATGGTGGCTGCCGAGCAGCTCGTCCATCTGCCGCGCGCCCTCCGGCGTGGATTTTCTGATGAAGCCGAGCGGCTTCACGTAATCCGGCAGCAAGACGTCGGCGGGCGGGGTGCAGCCGACCAGCGTCAGTTCCGCCTTCACGCCGGCCGCGTTCAGCCGCTGGGCGACGCGGACCGCGGTGTCGGCGCCCTTTCGGTGCCAGTCAACGCCGACGAACAACAGCTTGCAGGTGTCGAACGTTCGTGCGTCGATCAGCTTTCTCACGTCCGCAAACGTGCGGTTGCTCTCGATGCAGGGACCGACCGGCACCACCTTCACCTTGGCAGGATCGACGTCGTAATTGGCGACGGCGGTTCGGGCCGCCCAGTCCGACCAGTAGAGCGCCAGCGAGGCGCGCTGAAGCGCGTTGCGCTCGTTGGTGAGGCCGTTCTTGATCGTCGCCTCGGTCAGGTACCGGCTGCTGAACTCCGGGTAAAAATCGAGCGCGCCCGAGAAGGTGGCGTCGGTCCAGAAGACCATCGGCACGTCAGTTTCCACGTAAGCGATCGGCTGGGAGCAGGGGCTGATGGCGCTGAAGATGATGTCGTAGTTCTTCCCGCGAATCTTCTGCTCGATCTGCCGCGCGTAGTGCTGCAACATCGCCGGCTCGCGGTTGCGGCTGTGGCGCCGGTTGAACAGGCCCTTGTAGTAGGCTTGGCGCAGGCGGTAGTAGTAGTGCCGCGACTCGGTGAGCGGGCCAAGGTAATCGACCTCGAACCCCTGATCCTTCAGGCAGCGAGCCTGGTAATACCCCATGCTCGCGAAGATCGCGGGATCCTGGGCATCGTAAAACGACGCGAAGGCAATTTTCATAACGTCCCTGATAAATCCCTAGGTGGCCGCCGCTGGTGATGCTGCGCCCGGCGGCCACGGCTCCCGAGGCATGAACGAGTCGGCCGCGTGCGGCGGCTTGCCAGGATTACGGAACGCGCGACGCAACAGTTCGAGCAGCGCGACCAGGCGGGCGACGTTGGTGATGGCGCCACCGAAAATCGCCCCGAACGCACCCCACATGTAGGTCATCGGCCAGCTCACCGCCCCCGCGGTGATCGTACAGACGGTTTGCGCCACGAAGCTCGACTTACTCTGCTCCAGCGCGTTCAGGAGCGACATCAGCACGTTGCCGACGTACACGAGGGCGTATCCCACCACGAAGATGCGCACCGCGGTTGCATGCCCCTGGTAATCCGGGTTCCGATAAATCAGCCAGGTGATCCGCTCCGGGAACAGTCCCAGCACCAGGAAGAACGGCAGCAGCATCACCGCGCCCATCACACCGTAGCGGAATGCCACGCGTCCCGCGGCGCGAATGCCGCCGTGGCTGTTGGCCTGGGCACAGGCAGGCAGGATCAACCCCTGAATGCTGATCATCAACGGGTTGGCGAACTTCATCAGCCCGCCCAGCGCGCCAAAGAGCGCGACCTCGCGGTCGCCGTGAGTTACCGCCAGCAGGAGCGTGTAGCCATATCCGGTGGCGATGCCGACGAAGCTCGCCAGCACGATCCACCGGCCCAGCTCCCAGGCGCGCACGCCAAATCTCCAGACGGTGCGGCGGGTGATCGATCGCAAGCCGATCTGCGACAACTGAAGGATTGCCCCCGCGGCGGACGTGGCCGCCATCACGATAAACACGTACTCGAGCGAAAGCCGGTGCGTCGCCCCTCTGGGCCCGCCCGTCAGGCGCGGCATGAAAACAAAGGCGGCGATGAGCGCCGCCTGCCCCAGGTAGCTGATCGCATCACCCCAGAGCGCGTCGCGGAAGCGAAGGTGGGCCATCAAGCCGCGCCGGACTGTTTCCTGGACCTGCCAAAGGACCATCGCCAGGATCGCGAGCAGCCAGGGGAAAAACTGGTGCGTCAGTCCGCCGGCCAGTGCCATCCCCAGACCCATTATGGCGCCCATGATTGTCGTCATGGCGAGGCTTGCGCCGGTGTAGCGTTGGAGGCGCTGCACGTTGACCGAGGCCCCGCGGACCGAGAGGGGGTAGACCACGAGGGCTGCCTGGAGGCTGTTGAGGAAGAAGATCGTTTCCAGGATGACGTTGAAGCGGCCGAACGTGGCGGTCTCAAGACCGCGCCCCAGCAGCACGACCGTCACCATGTTTCCGAGGCTGACGACCCCCTGGTCGGCCATGGCCCAAAGCGCGCGCTTCTTTCCCCCACCGCCAGCCGGAACCGGGGCTTGCTGCGACTGAGATACCGATGCAGGCGGTTTATCGATATCGGACAACACGATCTCCCGAAGATGCAGCAAATAAACCGACCTTCGATGACAACAGCACTTATCGCTGCATCGGCCAGATAACTGCCCAATGTTAAAGCGATGATTTCCGTCGGTTATTCGGACATTGGGCCGGCGGGGTTCCGAGTATTCGATACTCGGACCCTGCCCCGAACGCAATTGAGATTTACCCGATCAGCCCGCTCATGAGCCGTGCGTATGGCCACAAGGCGGTGCGATGGACGCGCTTACCGCATTCCAATCACGAGCAGCTGCGAACAGATAACCGGCGTGAGCATCGCGAGCGGGGCGACTGCGGCGTAGGCCACCGAGGGGGCCTCGGAACGGGCCATATCGTTGGCAAAAACCAGCGCCGGCGAGCTGGTCATGGCGCCAGCTACCCAGCCGGACAGCGTCACGAAATTCATCTTGTAATGCACCCGTGCCCACCAGCCGACGACCAGGATCGGGATCATTGAGATCGCCGCGCCCCAGCACACCAGTGCCAGCCCGCCGCCGCTGGCGACGTTCTGGATAAAATGGTCGCCGGACGAAAGTCCGACGCACGCCAGGAAAACCGCCAGCCCAAAATCGCGAAAAAGCTGGTTCGCCGCCGCGGGCATGTACCAGACCACCGAGCCGATGTTCCCGAGCTGCGAGAGGACGATCGCGGCGATCATCGGCCCGCCCGCCAAGCCGACGCGCATGGCGGTGCTCAGCCCCGGCACCTTGAGCGGGATGCTCCCGACCATCACCCCGATCACGATCCCCAGGAAAATCGGGATGAGCTGCGAGTGATTCAGCCGTTCCTCTGAGTTTCCTAGTTCCGCCTCGATCATCTTGAGGCCTTCTTCCGGTCCGATCGCGGTCACGTGATCGCCGAACTGAAGCTTGAACGACGCGGTCGGTGTCAGCTCGACGCCCGAGCGATTCACGCTGGCGATGGTGACGCCGGTGCGACGGCGGAATTCCAGCTCGCGAAGCGGGCGGCGCAGCACGTGGGTGCGCGTCACGACCAGCTCCTCGCGTTTTACGTCGCCCGTGGCGCTCCCCAGGTCAAACGATCCGGTTCGGCCCATCTGGGCGACCAGCTCGTCGAGCACCGGCTTGGGACCGACGGCACGGAAGACGTCACCCACGTGAATTTTCGTATCGCCGTTCGGCACGCTCACAACGCGATCGCGCAGCAGCCGGCTGAAGATCACGTTGCCGAACTGGAGGAGCGGGTGCTCGCTGAGCGGGATGCCGACGTGCACGGCCCGCGTGATCTCAAAATCGACCGTGGCCACGGGCGGCCGCTGCGCTGCCTCTTCGGCGGTCAGTTGCGCCAGCTCGTCGGGCACATGAATGCGGAAGATCCACCGGAGCAGCACGATCGCGAAGATCGGCCCGACGATGCCGAAGGGATAGGTGACGGCGTATGCTCGACCCGCCTGGTCCATCGCGTGCGTCGCCGTCCGCTCGCGCAACGGATCGTTGGCGAGGGCATTCCGGATCGCGTCCTGCCCGGCGGCGAGGCCGGGCGTCGTGGTAAACGCACCCGAATAGAGACCCGGGGCGCTGGCGCGGGGAAGGTGAAAGATGAGGACGACCGCCAGCGTCATCGCCGCTCCAAGTCCCACCGCCCAGACCGACAGGAGGTTGAGGCGCAGCCCTTCGGACTTGAAGGACGAGGCGAACCCGGGTCCCATCTGTAGGCCGATCGCATACGCGAAAATCACCAGACCAAAGTCCCGGAGGAAGGAGAGCACCGTCTCATTGACAGTCCACCCGATCTGGCCAAAGAGGAGCGATGAGAAGAGCACGCCGCTGATCCCCAGTCGGATGCCCAGGACGCGGACGTTCCCAAGGGCCAATCCCAGCGCCACGGCGAGCGCGAGGATCGCCATGCCTCCGGCAACCGATCCTTCGCGGAGCAATTCGCTAAGCCAATCCATGAATGGAAATCACCCAGACCCGCCCGCGGGACCACGGCAGCACATCGCCCCAGCGACGCACGCAGGGCAATAGAACAAGGGCGGCTTACCGCCTCGATCTCTATCGGAAACCCGACGACCGCGCCTCCACCACTTAACACGGGGCGAGGGTGATGAAGGAATATCTACTTTGAATCGCCGATCGGTGGGAGCACCGGCGTCAGGATCGAGGTCCACAGCTCGTATCCCGCGCGGTTCATGTGTAAACGATCGTCGCGAAATAATTCCGGACGTGGCTTTCCGTCGGCGTTGAGCATCGGTTGGAAAACGTCGACATACGTCATCGTCGGATCGTGGGCGATCCAATCGGCGATCAACGTGTTCGCCGCACGGACTTTTTCCACGATCGGCCACCGCACCGGACTCGGCTTGATCGAGACAAAAATGATCGGGACTTTCGACAGGTCCTTTCGCACCAAGGCCACGAACGCCTGAAAATCCTCGAACACCTGCTGCGGCGTTTCCCCGCCGGCCAGGTCGTTGTCCCCGGCATACAGGACGATTCGGGCCGGATGATAGGGAATGACGATCCGGCCGGCGTATCGCGTGGCATCCTCGATCCGCGAACCGCCAAATCCCCGGTTGATGACCGCGAGCTTGGGAAAGTCCGCCGCCAGCGTTGACCAGAACCGAATGCTGGAGCTTCCGATAAACAGCGTCGCGCCGGCCGGCGGCGCCTGCTTCGCATCCGCCGCCTCGAATGCCTGAACTTCGCCGGCGAATGGCCCATCTGACGGCGCAGTCGCTGGGCCAGCGACCGAGGAGCCGGCAAACCCTGCGCACATCACGACCAGCGCCAACACAAGGGCCGACGCGCCCGAACGAGCCGGCCCAGGAAGCGCAACCGACCGCCACTGCCGTCTAAATTTCATTTTTTGAATCACCTTTCGTCCACCCGCCCGTGGCTGACGTATACCATATCATCGGCTTGAGGTTCGAGCATTGTGCGCATGCGTTCGATCCGTTACAGATACGCTCCCCAGCGCTCAGGACTATGGCGATGACCTCAATGCAAGTGACCGCGACGGCTGTTGAAGTTGAGGGTCGAGAAGGGTCGGCTTCGCACGCCGCGCCGATCCGTTCGTCGCCGAGTCCCATTTTTGCAGAGACCCCGCCAACCCACGATGCGGCGGCGCAAGCCCTCGCCGAGCGTGCGGCGATTCACGGTACCGGCCCCAAGACGCTCTTCGACCGGATTGAAGCCTTCGTCAGCCGCCTGTCCGTCCGCGACAATTTCTGGCACAGCGTCTGTTCGTTCATCTGGCTTCCGCTCGCCTTCTTCAGCGGCATTCGGATGAAGCAGATTGATCCCAAGACCTTCGCGGCCGTGTTGCCGTTTCGTCGGTTCAACCGCAACTGGTACCGCGCCATGGCCGGGGGCGCCTTGCTCGCCAATTCCGAGATCGCCGGCGGGATGTACGTCTTCGGAACCTGCGGCGGCGATTACACGGTCGTCTGCAAGCACCTCGAGTACAAGTTCCTCCGACCCTGCTTCGGCCCCGCGGTCTATCGCATGACGCCGCGGGAAAATCTCCAGGCCCTCATGGCCACGCGCAGCGAATTTAACGTGACGCTCGACCTGGACGTCCTACAGCAGGGATTTCGTCCTGGCGAGCGCGATAAACGCGTGGGCCAGTGCGTCGCGATCTTCCACGTGACGCCCAAGGCACAGTACAAGTCGAAGCGCGCCCGCCGGGGAAAGTAGAGAGGGCGACGCGCGTGGAACCCGCCTCGTCACGCTCGGCATGGGGGACCGTGGGCTGGGGCATTTTTCTCGCCACATCCTGGACGTGGTGCATCGGCATGTTCCTGCCGGTGCTCTTGGTGCGCGATTACGGGCTGGCCGGGTTCATCGCCTTCGCCGTCCCCAACATCCTCGGCGCCGCCGCGATAGGCACGGTGCTGGCCACGCCCGAGGTGAGCCGGCGGGTCGTCGCGGACCATCACACGGCTTGCATTGCCTTCTCGGTCGTCACGATTCTCTTCCACGCCTTCTTCTTGAGCTGGATGGTGCGCGGCCTGATTGGCATGGAGGGGTTCTGGATCACGATCGCACTCACGCTGGCCATGTTCCTCTTCAATCGCCGTGATCGCTCGGCGCGTTGGCTAGCCGTACTGATCTTCCTCATTTCGATCGGTCTGTTCGTCCTGGCGGTGACGAGCAGCTCAGAAATTCCGTTTGAACGATGGATGCATTCAGCTCCGACGCTGAACCTGCTCGGTCTTGTGGTGGTGTCCGCATTCGGGTTCATCTTCTGCCCCTACCTCGACCTCACCTTCCATCGCGCACGACAGGCCAACGCGGCACGTCCCGGCGCGGCTGCGTTCCTACTCGGGTTTGTGGTGTTCTTCCCGGCGATGATCGGCTTCACCCTCTGGTACGCTCCGCGCCTGATCCCCGGCACGTGGAACGCTATCGGGCCCGCCCTGGCCGGGTTGATCGCCGCTCACCTGATGCTTCAGACGGCGCTGACGGTGTCGCTGCACGCACGCGCCTTGATGACGCGCACCAGTGGTGGGAGCGAAGGACGATCCCCAATGCTCGCGATCGGCGTATGCGCCCTTGCCATCACGTTGGCCGCCCTTCCCTTCGCCGCACGCGAACTGTTGCGCAGCGAACAGATTTATCGACTGTTCCTTTATTTCTACGCCCTGCCATTCCCGGCGTACGTGTGGCTCTGCATGATCCCCCGCGGCCGTGCCGCAGCGCCGACTCAGCGCGCGTGGATCACCCTTGCGGTGGCCGTCGCCATCGCCACCCCGTTCTTCTGGTTCGCGTTCCTTAACGATCGGATGGTGTTGGTCTTTCCGGCGGTCGCACTGGTGCTGGCGTCGCGACTCGCCCTGCCACGCGATCGCCACCTCCGGGACGCCGACTT
The DNA here is from genome assembly GCA_038240605.1 of Tepidisphaerales bacterium. Taxonomy (GTDB): domain Bacteria; phylum Planctomycetota; class Phycisphaerae; order Tepidisphaerales; family Tepidisphaeraceae; genus JBBSDP01. Next base: position 55,342 of record JBBSDP010000011.1, read on the forward strand.
CACGCCGGCGACTCAAACGCCTTGAGCTCCTTGGGGGTTTAACGTGTCTCGCGATTCCTCCGTGGTGAATCAGGCCTTATCCCAACTGAGCCAATTCCCCGAACGATTGCCGCTGGCGTTCGACCATGTCGAAGTAAAGTCCGTGGCGCGACATGAGCTGTTCGTGGTTGCCGACTTCCACGAGACGGCCCTGGTCCATCACCACGATGACGTCCGCGTGGGTGATCGTGCTGAGGCGGTGGGCGATCACGAACGTGGTCCGGTCCTTGAGCAATTCGGTCAGCGCCGCCTGGATGAGTTGTTCGCTTTCGGTGTCGAGGTTGCTCGTGGCCTCGTCGAGGATCAGGATGCGCGGGTCGGCGAGGATCGCGCGGGCGATGCTCAGCCGCTGGCGCTGTCCGCCCGACAGCTTGAACCCGCGCTCGCCGATCGGCGTGTCGTACCCTTCGGGCAACTGTTCGATGAACCCGTGCGCGTTGGCCCGTCGGGCGGCCTGCTCGACCTCCTCATCGCTCACCGCACGGCGGCCATAGGCGATGTTCTGTCGAACTGAGCCGTCGAAGAGGAAGACTTCCTGCGGCACGACTGCCAGCAGGCCGCGATACGACGCCAGACGAAGGTGGCGCAGGTCGATCCCGTTGAGGAGGATCGAGCCGGAAGTGGGATCGTGGAAGCGGGCGATCAGGTCGGTCAGCGTCGTCTTGCCGGCGCCGCTTGGGCCGACCAAAGCCACGATCGACCCGCCGGGGACCGAGAGCGTGAAGTCCTTCACCACCGGCACGCCGGGCCGGTACGCGAATTCCACGTCCTGGAATTGGATCTCATCCACCCGCGCGGGCGCGTCGACCGCGCCCGGCTGGTCGGGCTTGTCGAGCGGCATCTCCATTCCTTCAAACACCCGCTCCATCGCCGCCAGGGATTTCTGCGTCTGGCTGACCGACGAGATGATCTGCCACACCGGCTGAAGCAGCAGCGTGACGAACAGGCTGAACGCGAACAGGTCGCCGAGCTGCGCGCGGCCGTCGAGATAGAGACGGCCGCCGTACCAGACGATCGTGAGCATCGTCATCGGGATCAGCAGTCCCCAGATCGTCTCCAGCGCCATCTCCATCCGCTCGGCGTAAAGGCGCTTTCGGATAATGGTGTGGTGCCCGACGGCGTAGGAGCGCTCTTCATGCGGCTCGCGACGGAAGGATCGGACGACGCGGATCCCGCCGAACGTTTCGTTTACGCGCGCATCGACGTTGGTGCGGTCGGCCTGCGTCGATCGGTAGATCGGCCGTACGCGCCGCAACCACAGGAAGCTGGAGATCGCCAGCGGCGGCAGGACGATCAACCCGGAGATCGCCAGGGGCCAGCTCAACCAGAACAGGACGGCGACCGTCAGCACCACGCGGATGACCGCCACGCCGGGGCTGAGCACGGCCATCTGAATCAGCCCGCTGACGCTCTCCACGTCACTGGAGAGCCGCGAGACGATGCCGCCGGACTTCAGTCCCGCCAGGTCCGCCAGCGACAGGTTGAGCAGTCGCTCGTACAGCTTCTGGCGGAGACGGAAGATCGCCTTCGAGTTCAGCACCGCGGTGCGGTAGCCGCGGAAGGTATCCATCGCCTGCCGCACCACCAGCACGACGACGATCACCACGCTGAGGAAGTTCAGCCTTCGCAGCTTGACGAGCTTGGGCGCGGTGTTCGCCAACTCGTTGATGACGCCGCGGATCGCCAGCGGCCAGAGCACGTCCAGCGCGGCGCTCATCACCGCGAGCATGAAGAGCGTCAACAAGGCCCAGCGGTAAGGCCAGAGCCATCGGGAGTACTGCCGGCGAAAATGACGCCGCCCGGCCTTATCCGGACGATGCCGCGCTTCGCCATTGCCAGAAGCGTCCGCCAGCTCCGCGTCTGCGCCGCGCTTGCGTTGTTCCCGCCGAAATTCGATCTCGCGACGACGCGAAGATGGTGGATGCCGCAATGCCATAGCGCGATGCAAACCTTATCGGACGACTCCATGATACGTCAGCCTCAGGAAATGTCGGCGTGAAGCCGGCCGCTCAGGAGAAGAATTTCCGTGCGCGGGAAGGACCACACGTCGGCGCGGAGAGCAAATCAGAAATGAAAATCGATGTAGTAGATTCCGTCCCCGGTCATCGAGAACCGGTATTTCGTCAGCGTCATATCGAGCCAGCGAACGCTGCCGTCGTTGTAAAGCAGGTTTCCCCCGGCGGGCGTCTGGTCATGTCGATAGTGATTGTTGGGCCCGAGGACCTGCGTGCCGTTGTTGCGGGCCACGGTGATCAAGTCTCCCGCGAGCAATCGGTCAGATGAATCGATTGGACTGTCGGCGACCAGCCCCGGCAACACATTCGCCGAATCCTGGGTCGATCGATACCCCTCCCAGCACGGATACCCGACATACGTCTGCACCCAGTCGTTGGGGTTCCAGTTCGACTGGTAGCTCACCCAGTTCTCGTCGCCCGATGGGCAGTAGAGCAGCCGGGCATCGGTCAGGTAGCCGTAATTGACGAGCAGCGCCTGGCCGGCGGGAAGGTTGGGCGGAGCGACGTAGTTCACCACCATCGCGCCGAACGGCCAATCGCCGCGCGAGAAAGGCGTGACCGGCGTGGGATACGCGCCCTTGTGCTCCTGCGCGTACATCCAGAAGCACATGCCCTGCTGTCGCAGATTCGATGCGCAGACCGTCCGCCGTGCGTGCTCGCGCGCCTGGCTCAGCACCGGCATCAGGATCGCGATCAGGACCGCGATGATGCCGATCACCACCAGCAACTCAACAAGCGTAAAACCAGATTCCCGTCGCTTCATGCGTAAAATGCCTTGCGACGATTATAGCACGCGATTGCCAAAAGGCCCGGAAAGGTTTTCCCACCTCATCGCGCCGCCGCTTCGACCTTGTTCAGCAGGTCATAATAGGGCTGCACCTTGTCCTGCGTGACCAGCGGCGCCGGCATCTTCGTCCACCAGGGAATCTGCTCCCCCTTGACGCACTGATCGAGCAATTTCACCGCCCCTTGTGACTCTTCCCAGAGCGGCTGGGCGACGACGGCGTAGATCTTCCCGTCCCGAACCAGGTCCAGGTTAACGCGCGTGTAGTCCATGCCGATTGCGACGATGTTGCGGTGGGCATCGCGCTGCGCCAGCGCCCAGCTTGTCGGACCGCCGCCCGTCGTGGACAGGGCGGCGACGACGTCCGGGTGCGATTGAAGGATGGCCGTCGCTTTGGCAACGCCCTTGGCTGCGTCAAAATCCTCGATCTCCGGCTGCAATACGGTGACCTGTGGGTAGCGTTCCTTCATCCGCGCCGCAAAGGCGGCGGAGACCCGGTTCTCCAGCGGGTTGGAATTGCCCTGCGTGATGGCGACCGTTCCCTTCCCGCCGATCTTCTCGCCGATCGCGTCCGCCGCGACCTGCGCGTACGCCTCCGGATCGCAGGCGATTACGCCCCGCGCGCCGGGATACATGCTCTCGGGGCCGGGGAAGTGCGGGATGATGACCGGGATTCCCTTCTTCCCCGCCCGCTCGATGAACGTGTTGTACGCCGGACTGCCGGCCCAGATGGCCACGCCCGCCATGTCGCCCCGCGCCATCGCCTGCTCGGCCAGGGGAACGCTCGTGGTCGCATCCGCGCCGTCCGTCCCGATGATCTCGCACTCGATGCCCTGGGCTTTGCACCCTTCCTTAAACGCCAGTTGCGTGAGCTGGTGAACCGGATGCCCCTTGAGCGCCTGCACCCAGTAAAACTTCTTCGCGCCAGAAGACGCCCGCCGATTACAACTCGACGTCCCCACGCAAAACGCCAATGCGAGTAGAACCGCCAGAAGCCGCTTCATTTGATTCATCGCTTCTCCAGCCGTCTAGGCAAAGTTCTGAGTGCTGAGGAGGAGTAGTCGAACATCGAACATCGAACATCGAACATCGAACGTTGAACATCGAACGCGGAGAACGCCGAATCTCCCACCTGAACTCCAAACTCTGAACTCTCCTCTGAACCCTGAACCCTTCCTTAAACTCCCGGCACATATCCCTTCCCGAACTTCGATCCCAGCGGATGCCGGAAGCCATCTCCAAACGACATCCATGACGTCGTCCCGCCGTCTATGATCAGCGTCTGCCCGACGATGTATCGCGCGTCCGGCGACGCGAGAAACACCGCGGCCCGGGCGATATCGATCGGCTGTCCGACGAACCCGACCGGGATGCCTTTCGCCGACGCATTGCGATCGTAATCGGGCATCGCCTTGTAGTAGTTCTCCACTTCCACCGCGCCGGGCGCGATCGCGTTCACGCGCACGCCGCGCGGCGCCAGCTCGATCGCCAATTGCCGTGTGAAGGCCACGATCGCCCCGCGCGAGCCGGCGTAGACCGAGTGTTCCTGCATCCCGGAAAACGCATGGATCGAACTGATGTTGATCACCGCGCCGCCCGACTGCGTCAGGTGGGGCAGCAGCGCCTGCGTGAGGAAGAACGGCGCGCGCACGTTCACCGCGTAGAGCGTGTCGAACTGCTCCGCCGTCACTTGCTCGATCGGGCGGTTCATGGTGATGCCGGCGTTGTTGACCAGCACGTCCAACCCGCCGAGGAACTCCGCCGCCTCTCGCGCCAGCCGGCTCACCTGATCGACGTGCCGAAAATCGGCCCCAAACGCCTCCGCCTTGCCGCCGGCCTTGCGGACCTCATCGACCGCCGAGCGGGCGCCCTGGTCGTTGTGGGAATAATGGAACGCGACCGCGGCTCCACGCCGGGCAAATTCCAGGGCAATCTCCCGTCCGATGCCGGTTCCCGCGCCGCTCACCAGGACGCGCCGGGAATGCGATCGATCCGCGTCCGCCTGCTCCGCCATGCCATGTGCCTTGTGTTGAATGGACCGTGTTAGTGTAACCGAACCGGCGTGCCAATATATTATGGTATGCGCCAAGCGAAAGAGGTGATCGGTGCGAGAGGAACAGGATTGAACATGAACTTGCGCGACGAGGTGTCGGCCCATCGTGTTCCCGCCAACTCGGTCACCCTCTGGTGGCTTGGGCAGGCGGGTTTTCTGATCAAGACGCCCGGCGGAAAGACGATCGCCCTCGATCCCTACCTGACCAATAGCTGTAAGGCCATCGGTAAAGGCGCCGGTATCAATATGGACCGCATGGTCCCGCCGCCGATCAGCCCCGCGGACCTCGTCGGCATCGACCTGTACGTGATGACTCACAGCCATCAGGATCACCTCGATCCCGAAACGCTTGCCGGCTACCGCGGCGCTGGCGGCACCGGACCGTACGTGGCGCCGGCTGAAACGGCGGCGAAGCTGGAGGAACTGGGCGTGCCCGCGTCGCAAGTGACGATGACGTGGCCCAACAAATCGATCGCGCTTGGCGACCTGACGCTCCGCGCCACCTTCGCCATTCCCTTTGGGGGCGATGACCTCACCCACGTCGGCTACCTGGCGTTCATCAAGAACGGACCCACGATCTACTTCACCGGCGACACCGCTTACCATGATCTGATTCCCGCCGCGGTCGCACCACACAAGCCCGACGTGCTGGTAACAGTCATCAACGGCGCCTTTCGCAACATGGGCCCGGCGGACGCGGCACGGCTGGCGCGCGAACTGAACGTGCGTGTGGCCATTCCCTGCCACTACGATCTCTTTCTCGAGAATTGCCAGCCGCCGCAAATGCTCCACACGAACCTCAAGCTGGAAGGGATCGGCGATCGCTATCGCCTGCTCGAACACGGCCGGGCCTACACGTATCAGAAAGAAAGTTGAGCTGAGCCGCATGACGGAGAAGTCGGTCGCAAGGCTGGAATACTCGACGCCCCAGCAGCCCCTCACGGTGCGCCGTTTCTTCATGGGCATCCTCTCGGTGCCGGAGGTCGGCGTCCTGATTCCGCTGATCGCGTTCACCGGCATCTTCGCCGCCATCAATCCCACCCTCCTCACGCCCGACAGCCTCTCGCCGATGCTCAAGGCGGTGTCGTTCATCGGTATCATCGCGGTCGGCGAGGCAATGCTGCTCGTGGCCGGGGAACTGGATCTGGGCGTCGGATCGGTCGCCGGCTTGTGCGGCATGGTCGCCGGCACGCTCATGGCCTTTCATCACTGGCCGCTCCCCCTCGCGCTGCTGGCGAGCGTGGCCACCGGGGCGCTCGTTGGCGTGGTGAACGGAGTCGTGACGACTTTCGTCGGCGTCCCCGCCTTCATCACCACCCTCGGCATGCTCTGGATCGCCACGGGCGTCAATTACCTCCTCTGCCACGGCATCCCGATCAGCAAGGACCTCTCTCCCGCCCTGCTCAAGTTCGGCGACCGCGAGCCGCTTGGCGTCTCCTGGGCGTTCTGCATCTTCGTGATCATCGCCGCCGTCGGTGAGCTGGTGATGCGCTTCACCATTTTTGGCCGAAGGGTCTACGCGACCGGCGGCAACGCCGAAGTAGCCCGCATGGCGGGCATCGACACTCGGCTGGTGAAGCTCACCTGCTTCGTCATCACCGGCATGCTGGCGGCCCTGGCCGGCATCCTCACGACCGCGCAATACGCCGTCGCCCAGCCGGAAACCGGCAAGGGATGGGAGCTGTTCGTCATCGCCGGCGTCGTCATCGGCGGCATCAGCCTCTTCGGCGGCAGCGGCAGCGTGCTTGGCGCGTTCCTCGGTTTGCTGCTCATGCAGGTGATCCAGAGCGGATTGACGATGAGCGGCTTCGATCAGAACTGGCAGAACGTGGCCCTGGGCGCAATCCTCATCGCCGCCGTCGCGTTCGACGTGCTCCGGCGTCGCATCAGACGATTGTGACGACGCGGCCGACGGCTGGCGACCCGAATCATGCAACACGCGCTGGAGATGCACGACATCACCAAGGAGTTCCCCGGCGTCAAAGCGCTGCGGGGCGTCACCCTTCAGGTGCGGCGCGGCGATGTCCATGCCCTCATGGGCGAGAACGGCGCGGGCAAGAGCACGCTGATGAAGATCCTCGACGGGGTCTATCCATCCGGCACGTACGCCGGGCAGATCATCATCGACGGCAAGCCCGTCGCCTTCCACTCGCCGCACGATGCCCGCCTCCGCGGCATCGGCTACGTGCCGCAGGAGATCAACGTCGTTGAATCGCTGACCGTCGCCGAGAACATCTACGTCGGCCAGACCGCCACCAACGCCGGCTTCCTCGTCAGCCAGCGCACGCTCGCCGAGCGCGCCCGGCTCCTGCTTCACGAGTGCAATATCGGCCTGGATCCACGCCGCTCGATCGCCTCGCTGGCCGCCAGCCAGCGTCAGCTCGTGATGATCGCCCGTGCCCTCTCGACGCGCCCCTCGGTCCTGATCCTCGATGAATCCACCAGCTCCCTCACGCTCGAGGAGACCGACAACCTCTTCCGCGTCGTCCGCCATCTCAAGGGCCGCGGCGTGACCTGTCTCTTTATCACCCACAAGATGGCCGAGCTCTTCGAGCTGGCCGATCGCGTCACCGTGCTGCGCGACGGAGCCGTCGTCAGCCACTTCGACCGCGGCGCCTTTCAGGAGGGCGACGTCGTCGCGGCGATGGTGGGCCGGCGGATCGAGAACTTTTATCCCCGCCGTGAAAGTGCGATCGGCACGGATGAGGTGTTGCGCGTTCAAGGTCTGACCATTCCCCATCCGCACCTCGTGAGCCGCAACGTCGTGGAGAACCTGAGTTTCACCCTCCGCCGTGGCGAGATCCTCGGCATCGCCGGCCTCGTCGGCTCCGGCCGAACGGAAACCGTCAACGCCCTCTACGGCCGCAACGCCTATCGCGGCGATGTGCAGGTCGAAGGCGTTCCCGTGCGCATCCGCAACCCGCGCGACGCCAAGCGCCTCGGTCTGGGCCTGCTCACCGAAGAGCGAAAGAAGGAAGGGCTCCTCTTCAACTTCGGCATCCGCGAAAACATCAGCATCAATCATCTCTCCGGCGTCTCCCGTGCCGGCTTCCTCAGCCGTAAGAAAGAAAACCAGAACGCCCGCCTTTACATGCAGCGCCTCGCCATCCGCGCCCCCTCCCCCACGACCCCCGTCCTCAACCTGAGCGGCGGCAACCAGCAGAAAGTCGTCCTGGCCAAGGCGCTGGTCGCCAGCCCCAGGGTCCTGATGCTCGACGACCCGACCAAGGGCGTGGACGTCGGCGCCAAGAACGAGATCTACAAGCTGATGCTCGACCTCGCCGCCCAGGGCATCGCCCAGATCGTCATCTCCTCCGAACTCCCCGAACTCCTCGCCATGTGCGACCGCCTCATCGTCCTGTGGCGCGGCCGCAAGACCGCCGAAATGTCGAAGGAAGAAGCCACCCAGGAAAAAGTCATGCTCGCGGCGACAGGATCCTCCACGTAGCCCACCGCTCGAGAGTGCTGAGTGCTGAGTGCTGAGTGCCGAGTGCCGAGTGCCGAGTGCCGAGTGCCGAGTGTTGAGTGTTGAGTGGTGAGTGGTGAGTGTTGAGTGTTGAGTGTTGAGTGGTGAGTGGTGAGTCCTGGACGTTCGATGTTCGCAGATCCTCTTCCAGTAGGGTAGATCATTCCTGTCTGCCACGCGGCTGCGAGCGTGGGATAATCGCCCGCCGAGCAGATGCGTTCTTGGTTCGGCGTTCAATGCTCGATTCCCCTTCTCCCTTCGACTTCGCTCAGGGCTGGTGGCACTCAGCGCCAGGCACTCAACACTTTGCAGGGCCGCACTTTCTCCCCCCGTTTCGCTTCCTCCGCTCATCATTCATCGTTCCCCCTTCATCGTTCCGGCGTGGCCGCATTTGTCCGCTTTTGTCCGCTTTCAAAAAGAATTTCAGCCGCCTTTCCGTCCTGAGCTCCCCGGCATCCCGGCGCAAGCCGGCGGAGTTGGGAACGCCGCTGCGCGAGGAGTTTGCGCGGAGCGGCACGTCTGATGAAGCATTGGTGGACCAGATTACGATGCCCGTGACGCCCACCGGAAGCACCGTTGAGTTACCACCCACCGCGTATTGTTTTCGATGCGGTTTGGAGAGGGAGCAGTGCGGTCGGGGGGACCGCGGCGTCGGGCATGCCCGACGGCTAAACGGAATCGAGGCGGAGCGGAAATCGCGCCCGGGCGCTCATCCGCTGTTTTCCGTGCTCGTCATCACGCGCCGGATGACGGCGTCCAGCTCGCCGATGCTCACGGGCTTCACGACGTGGTCCACGAAGCCGGCGGCACGGCTCTTGCGCATGTCGTCGTCCATCCCGTAACCGCTCAGCGCGATTCCCTTGATGCCGTAGCGGTCCCGGATCTGCTCCATCAGTTCAAATCCGGTGGCATCGGGCAGACCGATGTCGCTGACCAGAATATCAAACGGCTCGGCCGCCGCCAGTTCAAGGGCCGTTGAAACGCTGTGGGCCGTCTTCACGTGATAGCCAGACCCAGTCAAGAGCCGCGACAGCATTCGAGCGGTGTCCGGGTGGTCTTCCACCAGCAACACGCGCGACGCGCGCGGCACCGGCGGTGAGGTGGGTTCGCTGCTCGGCGCGGAAGCATCGCTGGGGATGCTGTGGGACGCCGTGTCGAGTTGAACGCCGAACGAGGCGCCCAGCCCAGGTCCCTCGCTGGCGGCGATGATCGTTCCGCCGTGCATCTCGACCACGGCTTTGGCGATGGCCAGACCCAGACCAAGTCCGCCAAACAGCAGGGTGACGCGGACATCTCCCTGCTCGAAGGCGTCGAAGATGTGCGGCAGGTTCTGCGCCTCGATGCCCACGCCATTGTCAATTACCTCCACGAGGAGGGGTCCATCATTGCCGCGGTTCGACGTGCGGATGATGATCGTTCCTCCTTCGGGCGTGAACTTGGCCGCATTGCGCAGCAGGTTCCAGAAGACCTGCTGGAGTCGCGCCGGGTCGGCAATCACGCCGTCATTGGACGCACGAAATTCCTGATGAACGCGCAGCGGCTTGCCGGACGTTTCGCTGATGCCGTTGCGGATGGCGTGGACCAGCACTTCGTGGACGGCGACCGGCTGCATTTGCAATCGCAGCTTGCCGCTGGTGACGCGGCTGAGGTCCAGGAGGTCGTCGATCAACTTCACTTCCAGATCGATGTTCCGCCGGACCATCTCCAGGTCGTCGCGGAACTTGGCGGGTAAATCCGGGTCGGCCGCGATGGCGTGGATCGTCATCACGACCGGCGCGAGCGGCGTCCGCAGCTCGTGACTGAGGACCGCCAGGAACCGGTCCTTGGCGTGGTTCGAGGTTTCCGCTCGCACCCGCAGCGAATGTTCGCTGGAGAGGTGTATCGTGCGCTGGTCCTCGAAGCCTTTACGCTCGCTGATGTCGCGGATGTTGCACTGGATGACCGGCTGGTGGTCTTCCTGGTAGACGTTGCTGACGAACTCCACCGGGTGCTCGTTGCCGCTCCTGTCCTTGAGCGGCATGTCCTCGAAGCGGATCGACTTGTCCTTCTGCAACCGACGCATCGCGGCCTTGCTTTGCTCCTTGTTGGGGAACACGCCGATCTCCCACAGTTCCTTGCCGATGAAATGGTCGCGCGGGAAGTCGAGCAGATCGAGCTTGAAGGGGTTGACGTCGACGATCCGGGCGGTCAGCGCATCGAGGATCAGGATGCCGTCACGCGCCGTCTCGAAGAGCCGTCGGTATCGGACTTCCGAAATTTCCAACTGTCGCAGTGTGCGGCCGTCAGGAGGCGGCGGATCCTGCCGAGGACTGGCATCATCGCGCGCGGGAATGTCGTCGGGCGTACTCATCGTTGACCCAGGCGCCAAGCTGAGCGGGAACGATTATATAGGGAAGTAATTCGACCCGAAAGGTCCTGAACCCCACGATTGCCATAATTCGCAGGGTTCAAGGAGGGGCGATCCCGACCAGGAAAACCCGCGATCGAATGACGCCCGGCCGATCGTCAAAACCTGATCGCACGGGCGTTAGATCCAACGCCGCCGCAGGAGCCACGCCTTCACCCACTGCGTCAGGATCACATAGCAGATCAGCGTGAGGGCGAGGATTGGCCAATAAAGTTTTGGCAGGGCCACGAAGCCCAGCGACGATGCGATCGGCGAGAACGGCAACCAAGCCCCGAACGCCATGATCAGGACTAGTAGCATCTCGGGCGTCAGTCCCACCGCCACGGCAAGGGCGAAGAAGAACGCGACTTTCCAGTCGTGCTTCGTGAACCCATTGATGAGGAACACGAGCGGGACCATGACCGCCATGAACTTGATCATGAGCCACGTGAAACGGCTGATCCCCCGGTCGAAGCTGGTGACCACCTCGTGGCCGACAATGCTCTTGGCCATGCTGCCGAAGTATGTCTGCGGCCCAGTGACGACTACGACGGCGTTAGCCGTGCCGCTCTCGACACTGGTACCCAGGAAGCAGAGGTTCGGAAGCTCCACCGGCGATCGGCCGTCCGCCGGCTGGGGAGCATCGCTCTTTTCCACTGGCAGGGATTCGCCGGTGAGGCTCGCCTGCATCAGGAAGAGGTCTTTGGAAGAGATGAGCCGCAAGTCGGCCGGGATCATGTCGCCCGCCGCCAGCTTTAGCACGTCGCCTGGCACGAGTTCCCGGAGGGGCAGCTCCCTGGGCTGGCCATCACGCATGACGGTGGCCGTGACCGTGATCATGGCCTTCAGCTTCGCCGCCGCCGAGTCGGCACGGGCTTCCTGCACGAACCTCAGGGCCACGCCGAGGACGACCATCAGGGCGATGACGATCGCCGCACGCAGGTCGCCAGTGAGGGCGGAGAGGATCGCCAGCGCGGTGAGGAGGAGGACCAGCGGGTTATACGTGGTGCGCAGCAATCGCCTCGGCCAGCCGTGTTGCTTCTCCTGGGCGACCTCGTTGGGTCCGTTGGTGTTGAGCCGACTTGCGGCTTCCGCCTGAGTCAGACCGGCGAGGGACGTGCCCTGCTCCCTGAGCAAATCGGTCGCATCCTTGCGCGCAGCTTCGAGAAGGAGGAGTGAGAAGTGGATCTTGCCGGCATCCCCTTTCGGCAGCACCGCGGGATGTGCAAAGCCTGGCGCTGCCGCAGTGTTGGCGTTCTGCGTCATCGTTCGGGGAAAAGGGAGTGCGCTTCGCGCTCCGAAACCGCATGTCGATCTTGTACACGGATTGCCGAGCGGCTCGGTCAACAGGTACAAGCCTATGGATCTTCAGAAATCCATCAATGGAGTATAACCTTAATGCGGAGGGCCATCGTCTACCGCGCAATGATGTGCGCGGAGAACAGCGATTGATCGTCCCAGCCTATTTTCTGGTGAAACATGGCACTGGACTCATCCGAAGCGAGCGCAAGAAGTCGTCTCGACGCCAGCTTGGTGTTGCAAAAAGTTCAGCCCGCGCTGTTGGGCCTGATGGACGGTTCGGTTTCAACGCTTGCGCCCATCTTTGCTGCCGCCGGGCTGACCGGTAAGCCCAGGACGGCATTCTTCGTCGGGCTTGCCTCATCCGTCGGCGCCGGGATCAGCATGGGTCTGGCCGAGGCACTCTCCGACGACGGCAAGGTGACCGGACGCGGGACGCCGATCGGACGCGGCGCGATCACCGGTTTCGCCACGGTCATTGGCGGGATGCTCCACACCTTCCCATTCCTCATCCCCAGTCTCCCGATGGCCCTGCGGACGGCGTATGCGGTGGTGATCGTCGAGTTGCTCGCGATCGCATTTATCCGCTATCGGTTCATGAAGACGCCGCTGGTGACGACGATCATCCAGGTCATCATTGGGGGCGGGATCGTATTCGCCATCGGCATCTGGCTCGGAAGGATCGGGGCAGCGGGCTAGCCAAGGGACAGGTCAAAGAAGAGAGAAATACGAAATAAAGGTGACGCGAACCATAATATAAAGGTTCGCGTCACCTTTAGTTATCGGCTCGCGGAGGGAGAGGGCGCCAGATGTGCTCACGTTAGGACTCTCCGCGAGGGCGCAATCCGCGGCAATCTGGTGAGTTGGTAGTACACGAGTGCCTTAGCGTTCGGTGATCTTCATCCCGGGCACGGCGTTGAGGAAGGTGGCGCAGGCGGTGTAGCGGTCGGGGTGTTTCGTATCGCGAAAGAGTTCCTGGTGGCGGGCGTTGGTCATGCGGGTGCAGTGGATGGAGGCGTAATGAAATTGCAGGGCCCAACGTCTCTCGGGGGAGGTATTGGGTGGGGTGCCGAGGTGGAGGAGGCTGGAGAAGATCAGGGCGCCGCCGGGCGCGAGGGGGATGGTGGTGTCTTGGGAGACGTCGATGGTATCGTCGGGGAGCTGGCAGTCGCGATCGTGTTAGTGGGGCTGGGGGCCGCGGCGGTGGCTGGCGGGGATGACGTGCATGCAGCCGTTCTCGGGGGTGGCGCGATCGAGGGCGATCCATACGCCGGCCACTTTCTCGAGGGGTTCCATCAGGAAGTAGGCGTTGTCCTGATGCCACGGCTTTTCGCCGCCGATGCGAGGGGGCTTGAGGAGCGCCATATCCTGGATGAGCTTCACTGGGGAGCCGATCAACTGCTCCACGATCGAGAGGAGGCGCGGGTGATTCGATACCTCTTGAAGCGGCGGGCTGTGGGCGATGAAGCTCCAGAGTTCGTGGGAGATTCGCGCGGGGCCAGTGGCGGCGGATGTCATGCTCATGGCTGACGACCCAGTTTTTACTTCTGCTCATCGACAGCGCGGACGGTCGTGATCGACTTGAAATGCTCGTGATCGGTGAAGGTCCAGACCACCTTTTTGTCGTGCGTCACTTGGAAAGCGTGGGCGCCTTTGCCTTCCTGGCCGCGGAGGAAGTTGCCGACGAGGTAGTCGCCGTTGGGGAGGAGCTGAAGGCTGGAGACCCAGGTGAGGTTGAGCTGCGGCGCGTCGTCGGCCTTAAATTCCCAGACGATCTTTTTGTCGGGGGAAACTTCGATCAGGCGCTTCTGCGTGGCGGCGGCGATGAGCGTGTTGCCGTTTTCGAGACGGCGGGCTTCGCCGGTGTTGGCCACGCCGGTGTATTCCCAGACGACCTTGCCGTCGGACGCGTATTCGCGGACGGCCCCTTCGCCCTCATGGGCGGCGAGGATGTTGCCATTAGGAAGCAGGTGAACGTTGCGGACCTGCTGATGGAAATGCTCGACGTTGGTCTGAAGCCTGGTGGTGTGGACGACCTCGCCGGCTGGGTTGACCTCGACGACCTGGGGCGGCCCCTGTTCGGCCACCAGCGTGTTGCCGTTGGGCAGACGCTCGCAACCGAAGACCTGGGGGCAGTGGCTCTCGTAGTTCCAGATCGTCTTTCCCTTGCGGTCGATCTCCATCGCGCCGGTCGGTTTACCGCCATAGCCGAAGAGAACGTTGCCGTTGGGCAACACCTGGAAGATGACGGCGATGCTGGGTGGCTTGTATTCCCAGACGATCTTGCCGGCTTCATCGACCTCGACCATGCGATTGGGCGTGTTGCCGTATTCGAAAAAGAGAATGCGATGGCGCACGGGCGCGGCTTCGTCGGCGGCGCGCACGGCGGGCTCGCCTGGCATGAGCAGGAGGCCGAGCAACAGGGGGACGACGAATCGAGTGGCGCGATGGATTCCTGTCATCATCAGAACTCCCGCAGGTAGCCGGCGGTCCAGCCGCCGTCCACGGTGAGGCAGTGTCCGTTTACATATCCGTTTTCGGGCGCGGCGAGGAAGAGAGCGGCGTTGGCGATGTCGATGCACTCCCCGGGGCGGCCCAGGGGAATGTGGGCGAGGAGGCTGGCGGCGCCCTCCTTGAACTGGCTGTCGGGTCCGTAAAACAGCTCGCGCGTCCCTTCGGTGAGGATGGAGCCGGGGGCGATCGCGTTGGTGAGGATGCCATAGGGGGCCAGCTCCAGTGCCATGGCGCGGGTGAGGTTGACCACGCCCGCCTTGGCGGCGACGAACGCGCATTGGAGCCGTGCCGGGACCAGTCCGAGGACCGAGGCGATGTTGATGATGCGTCCGGAGCGCTGCTCGCGCATGATTCGGGCGGCGGCCTGGCTGATCACGTAGAGGCCGGTGAGGTCCACCGCCAGCAGGCGATCCCACTCGTGGCGGGGAAATTCGTCGATCGTCACGCGATGGCGGTGCGTGTTGGTGCCGGCGTTGTTCACGAGGATGTCGAGCCGGCCGAGTTCACGATGAATCCGGCCGACCTGCTCGTGGATCTGCGCGTCGTTGGTCACGTCCAGGTGAATCGCGATCGCGGCGGGGACCTTGGCCGCAGCCGCCCGGGCGCCGTCCACGTCCACGTCGGCGTAAACGACACGGGCGCCGTTGGCTGCGAAGAGGTCGGCGATCGATTTGCCGATGTTGCGCGCCGCTCCGGTTACCAGCGCGACTTTCCCAGTCAAATCCGCTTTCATCGCCAAAAGCTCCTTGCCACGGCGGCGCCGGTTGGTCGTGCGCCAATCAAGCCAGCCGGACTGTCGCCAATTGCTCGCCGAATGCAACCGTCGTCCCCTCGGGGGTCAGGATTTCGACGATGACGCCGTCCGCGGGGGATTCGACTTCCATCGTCGCCTTGTCGGTCTCGACTTCCACGACCGCCTCACCCTTCGTTACTGCCGCGCCGACTGCCGTGAGCCATTTGACGATTTTGGCCTCGCTGACGGTTAGGTCGCCGTGCGGCATGTTGATGGGCGTTCCGGCGACGGTCGATTTGCGCGCAGTGAGCGCCGCCACGGGCGCTGCCGCAGGGGGTGTCGCAACCGTCGCGGGCGGAGTCACCGGCGCTGCCGCTGGCACTGCCGCCGCACTCGCGGGCCCGGCGATGGCTCGCCTTGGAACCGGGGGAACGCCCGCGACGGTGGCCCTGGCGGCGGCGATGATCTTCTCCGGCGTCACCACCGCGGCCTTTTCCAGTGACGGGGCGAAGGGCTGGGCGACGGCCTCGGTATGAAGCCGGCCCACCGGCGCGTCCAGTTCGTCGAAGGCCTGCTCCATGATGACCGCGGCGATCTCCGCGCCGATGCCGCACATGGCATATCCTTCGTCCACCACCAGCACGCGATGGGTCTTGCCGACGCTGGCGACGATCGTCTCCGCGTCCAGCGGGACGATCGTGCGCAGGTCGATCACTTCGCAGTCGATTCCCTCGCTCGCCAGGACCTGCGCCGCCTCGAGGCTTCGCGACAGGAGGATGCCGCCGGTGATGATCGTCAGGTCTTTGCCGGGGCGGACGACGTTGGCCTTGCCGAAGGGCACCAGGTGCTCGCCGGTCGGCACGTCACCCTTGGTGGCGAAGAGCGACTTGTGCTCGAGGAAAATCACCGGATCGCCGGCGCGGAACGCGGTCTTCATCAATCCCTTGGCGTCGGCGGGCGTCGAGGGCATGACGACGATCAGGCCGGGGATGTGGCTCCAGACCGGATGGTAGGTCCCGCTGTGATGCGGGCCGGCGTGGCGGACCTCGCCGGCGCCGGCGCGGACGATCATCGGCACGCTGATGTGGTTGTTGCTCATGTAGCGCAGCTTGCCGCCCTGGTGGACGATCTGGCTGGCGGCCTCGAAGATGAAGTCGGCGAACATGAGGTCCGCGACGGCGCGAGAGCCGGTGGCAGCGGCGCCGACCGCGGCGCCGGTGAAGCCCAGCTCGCAGATGGGCGTGTCGATCACGCGCGCGGCGCCGAACTCCTGCCACAGCCCCTTGGTGTGCGCGAAGCTGCCGCCGCGCTCGCCGATCCCTTCGCCCAGGTAAATGATGTTCTTGTCGCGGCGCATCTCCTCGGCGATTCCGTCGCGGATCGCGTCGAGGAAGCCCAGCTTGACCGTCGGTGCGCCCGGCTGGCTGGCAGGGAGTGGCGGGTGAAGCGGCTCGGCGAAGACGTGGCGGTGCACGCTGGCCGGGTCGGGCTCGGGGGAGGTGCGGGCGAAGTCGGCGGCCTCCAGCATGACCGAGTCGAGCCGTGCGTCGATCGCGTCCAGCTCGGCGGCGGTCGCGAGTTGCCATTCCTCGATCAGCCGACGGCGCAGGGAGAGGATCGGGCAGCGCAACTTCCACGCTTCGACCTCTTCCCTGGTGCGGTAGGTCCCGTAGATCTGATCTCCCTCGTGGTGGCCGACGACGCGATAGGTCCGCGCCTCGATGAGCGTCGGGCCTTCGCCGGCCCGCGCCCGGCGGGCGGCCTCGCGCATCACCTGCCAGACCGCGACCACGTCGTTGCCGTCCACGGCGATGCCGGGAATGCCGTAGGCCGAGGCCTTGCTGGCCACGTCGGTGTTTTTCGTGGCCACGTGCAGCGGCGTCGCGGTCGCGTAGAGGTTGTTCTCGCAGACGAAGACGACCGGCGCATTCTGAACCGCCGCGAAATTCACCGACTCGTGGAACGCGCCATGGTTGATCGCACCATCGCCGAAGAACGGGACCGCGATGCGTCCGCTCCCCTGCACGCGCGCGCTGATGGCAACTCCGACGGCCGACGGTATGCCTCCGCCGACCAGGCCATTGGTGCCGAAAAGGCCGACCTCCGGGGCGTACAGGTGCATGCTTCCGCCGCGCCCGCCGCAACACCCCGTCGACTTGCCCGCCAGCTCCGCCAGGACGATGCGCGGCGCCAAACCCTTGGCCAGTGCGTGGCCGTGGCCGCGGTGGGTGCTGGTGATCCAGTCCTCCGGCTTCAGGTGCGCGCAGACGCCGACCGCCGTCGCCTCTTCACCGATGTACAGGTGCCCGAAGCCGGGGAGCTTGCCGTTGCGATAGTGGTCCTGCACGACCAGCTCGAACTTGCGGATACAGACCATCTCTTCGTAGAGACGCAACAAGTCGCCGACCGAAAGGCCGTGGGGGACCGGGTGGGCGGACGACGGGGGATGGAGGGTCGTTGTCATGATGATTTCACACAGACGTACCACAACGGGCTGCGGCGTTCCGATCTGTCGAGCGATGCAGCTCGAACGTGACGGTCAGCCTTTCGCGCCCGAATCGAAAAACATCTCGATCTTTCGCGCCAGCTCCGCATCCAGCGGCGAGAGCGGCGATACGGGATTTCCAACGGCGGCATTGCCGAGCCGTCGCGCCACCAGGTGCTTGGGCCCGGCCAGGAACGATGGGCCGACCAGCACGACGTGCGCGACCAGGTCGCGGATGCGGCGCTGGAGCCGATCCGCCTCATCGCGATCGCCGCGACCCGCCGCCTCAAAGAGTCGCACGTACGTGCGCGGCTCGATGTTGGCGCAGACGCTTACTAACCCGCCCGCCCCGCCGTAGAGCGCCTCGGCGGCGTGAATTTCGCTGCCCATCAGGACCGTGAGGCCGGCACTCTTCGCCCGGCTGAGGAGTTGCCGCTGGTACTCGGGATCGGCCGAGCTTTCCTTGCAGTAGCGCGCCCAGCCCCGTCGGCCGAGCTCGAGCATGGTTTCCACTTCAATCTTCGACTGCGTGACGCCGGGCAGGTTGTAAGGGAGCAGCTCCATTGGTCCCGCCGCTTCGCGGACCGCGCCGAATAACCGCAGGTGCTCCTCGTGCGTGCGACCCGGCAGGTAGAACGTCGGCGTGACGACGACGAACGCATATCCGATCTCGCGCAGGATCTTGACCCGGTCAATCACCCGTCGGGTTGAGGTATCGATCGCGCCGGCCAGCAGCGGCACCTTCGCAGATGCCTCGTCGAACGCGATCTCCATGAGCCGTCGCCACTCGACGGCCGCCAGCAGCGGTCCTTCGCCGGCGGTGCCGCCGAGGAAAAGTCCGTGTGCGCCTTGGGCAATCAGCCAGCGGATGTGCTGGCGCAGGGCCTGTTCATCGACCCGGTCATCCGGCCCCGTGGGGGTCATGACGGGCGGAATAATGCCTCGAAGCTGAACGGCGGTCTGGGTCACGTGCGTTGTGAAGGGTAACTCAAACGGCCTCGGCAATGACCGGGTTGCTCAGCGTGCCGATGCTGGAGATTTCGATGTCCACCTCGTCGCCGGGCGTCAGCCAGCGCGGCGGCTTGCGGGCGAAACCGACGCCGTGCGGCGTGCCGGTGAGAATGACGGTGCCGGGCAAGAGCGTGGTGCTTCCGCTGAGGAACTCGATGAGTGTCGGCACATCGAAGATCATGTCGTTGGTGTTCCAGTCCTGGAGCACTTCGCCATTGATGATGGTCTTGATGCGGAGCGTATTGGGATTGGGGATCTCATCGCGCGTGACGAGGCGCGGGCCGAGCGGGCAGAAAGTGTCGAACGTTTTTCCGCGGCACCACTGTGAGCCGCCCTTGGGGCCCTGCCAGTCGCGCGCCGAGACGTCGTTGGCGCAGGTATACCCCAGCACGTAATCGAGCGCCTTGGCGCGCGAGACGTTCCTGGCAGCGCGGCCGATGACGACGGCCAACTCGCACTCATAGTCCACCTCATCGCTCCGCAGGTGGCGCGGGAGCACGACCGGGCCGCCGGGGTTTTGAAGCGTCGTCGTCGCCTTGAGAAAGACGACGGGATACTCCGGGGCGGGCTTTCCCCCTTCCGCCGCGTGCTGTCGGTAATTGAGGCCAATGCAATAGATGTTGGTCGGCGCGATCGGCGCGAGGAGCCGGCGGACCTCCGCGGCGCGATGGGTCTGCCGCGGCGTGCCGTATAAATCACCCTCGAGCTCGTAGACCGCGCCTTCCGTGCCCTCGACGCCGTGCTTCACGTTTCCGGCTCCGTCTTCGTAACGAACGATCTTCATGGTTTTCACTTTCGTCGCTTATTCCGCCACATTTTCGAGCTTCATGCCCGTCGATTCAGAGAGGGCGACGAGGTTCCGCGCAACGTCGCCGGGCAGGAGGATCCCCTCGCGCAGCGCCCGCTCGCGCCGCTCCCATTCCATTTCGCCCGGCACGTAGATGCGTTCCGCGCCGGCGGCGCGGGGCGTGGCGCGCAGGTCGCGGATCATCTGGTCCATGTGGGCACGGAAGTGATCGAGGGATTGCATGGTACCGGCATCGATCGCGATGAAGCAGGCGCCGTGCTGGGTGGGCTGGCTTGGATCCGATTCGATCCAGTTGAGGATCTCGTAGCGGATGTGTGCGCCGCTGAGCAAGCCGGCCAGGCTTTCGACCATCAGGGAGAGACCATATCCCTTGTTCGCCGCCATCGGCTGCACCGCCCCGCCCGCGGCAAAGTCGGCGGGGTTGGTGGTGGGCAGGCCGTTCTTGTCGGTCAGCCAGTCGGGCGGGATCGACTTGCCCAGCGCCTGGGCCGCCGAAACCTTGCCCCCTGCGACCGTACTCATGGCGATATCGAGAAAGATCGGCCGTTCCACTCCGGCCGGGGCGGCGAACGCCCAGGGATTGGTACCCATGACACGTCCGCGCGCGCCGGGGACCGTCATCGAGGGATGGTCGTTGGCGGTCGCCAGGCCGATCATTCCCTTTTCGGCGGCCATTAGCGCGTAGTAGCCCGCGCCGCCGAAGTGACAGGAATTGCGAACGCCGACCACGCCGATGCCGCATGCGCGGGCCTTGGCGATCGCGAAGTCCATGGCGGCGACGGAGGTGACCATGCCGAGGGAGGAGTCGCCATCCATCGAAGCCCAGGCGGGCCCATCGCGGAGGACGCGCGGTACGCCGGTGGCTTTGATGCCGCCCCCTTTGAGGCGGCGCACGTATCCCTTCAGCAGCTTGGTTCCGTGCGTGAAGGTTCCCCAGGTATCGGTCATGACCAGGACGCGAGCGGTCGTGGCGGCGTCGGTCGTGCTCACGCCGAGAGAGGTGAGCACCGCCACCACGAACCGCTCGAGCGCCTCGTTGGGAATTCGCAGCGGGCGCGGCGCGCCGGCTGCGTTCTCCATGACTGGGCCGATGGGTTTGGAACTGGACACGCACGCTCCGGGGACGTGGGACGCAAGGCGATCAGGCTGGGACGCGGGGAGAACGAACGCCGTTCACCACGTTGGGAGGCAACTCGCCGCGCAGCGCGGCCACCGCGGTTGCGGCCGCGCTCCCCTGCAGCTTCTGGACCGCCTGGGGACTGACCGAGGCGACGTGTGAGCTGAGCACGACGTTGGGCATTTTCAGGACCGGGCTGTTGGCGGGGATCGGCTCGGGCGCGAAGACGTCCAGCGCCGCCGCTCCGACCGCGCCGCTGCGCAGGGCTTCGATCAGGGCCTGGGGATCGAGCAAATCGCCACGGCCAACGTTCACCAGCAGCACGCCCGGCTTCACCTTCGCAAGCGTGTCGCGGTTGATCATGCCGCGGGTCTGCGCGGTGGATGGACAATGCAGCGTGATCAGGTCGCTCTCGCGAAAGATCGTTTCCAGATCGACCGGCTCACATCCGGCGTCACGCACCGCGGCCGCCGGAGCGATCGGATCGAAGACGCGCACGCGCGCCTTAAAGGCGACCAGACGTCGAGCAACTTCGCGGCCGATGCGGCCGAATCCGACGACGCCGACCGTCATTGTCTTCAACGCATGCATCGACGTGAGGGGGACGGCCATGCCCCACTTGCCGGCGGATACGTCGTTGGAGTTGGGCACGATGGCGCGCGTCAGCGCGAGGACGAACGCGAGCGTGTGATCGGCGACCTCGTCGATACAATAATCCGGGACGTTGCAGACGGGTATGCCGGCGGCGCGGGCGGCTTCGAGATCGACGTTATCCACGCCGATCCCATACCGGACGATCGCGCGAGCGCCGCGCATCGCCTTGACGACTTCGGTCGTCAGCGGCGCGAATTGCGTGATCACGCAGTCCGCGTCGGCGACGAGCTCGATCAGCTCGGGCGTCGTGGATTTCACGCGGGCGGCGAGGGTGTGACCTTCGCGCTCCAGCGCGCTGCGTTCGGGTTCAATCGAGGCAAATGCGTAGTCCGTGATGACGGCCTTCACCGGCAACCCTTCTGCTGAGTTCGCGAAACGCCCCCGGAGATACGCCGCACCTCGCCGCTGTGATATACCGCATGTTATAAAAATCGGCGAACCCCTACAAGGTCGGTACACGGTTGCAGCCGTAAGCTGCGGCGGGTCAGAGGTTAACGAATTGCACTGTGTCGCGCGCGGAAATATACTGCCTCCGGCGGCTGGCGGGGGGTGTTCGACTTTCATCTACCTGTGGGAAATCCTATGAACCGTCTGGTTCGCGCCTGGCGTTGCCTGTTGACGTTGCTGGTGATCGCCTCACTGTGTTCGAGCTGCAACCGCTCCGCCGCAAAATCATCCGCGCGCAAGTTCTACTGGGTCCAATCGGTGCGCGGACATCCGGTTCACCGGCTAACGCAGGTTGCGTTCCGCGAGGGGTGCAAGGACCTCGGTTACGACTGCGAGGTGATCGGCCCCGATGCCAATGATGTTGCCCAGACGACCGCGATGGCGGAGCAGGCGCTCAGCCGGGGAGATTGCGCGGGAATGGCCGTCTGGGGGCTGGATCCGGGACTCTTCAAGCTGATCGAAAAGGTTGCGAAGAAGGGAATCCCCGTCGTCATTCCCCACTTCCCGACCGATCAGGCCAACGTCCCTGACGCCACTGGCGTGGTGAGCGGCGACCCTGCGGCGTATGGCCGCGATTGCGCGATGGCGATCGGCAAGCAGATCAACGGCACCGGCACCGTCGCGATCACCCAGGCCAATTACAACCCGACTGAAAACCTGCTGAGCGACTCGTTTACGAAGGCGATGCACGAGAACTTTCCGAACGTGAAAGTGATGACGCCGGAGATCGAAGGGCTGGATTCGGTGCAGGCGGTGGCCAAGGCATCGGCGATCCTTCAGGCGAATCCAGACGTGGTTGGGGCGTTGTCCACCACAGGGAACCTTCCCCCCACCTGGGCGGGCGCCTCGAAGCAGACGGGACGGCCGGTCGTCTCGATCGCGATGAACTACACGCGCCTGAACCTGGACGCGATCCGCGACGGCCACATGTACGCCGCCGTCGCTCAGCCGCTCTGGGAAGAATCGTACGAATGCGCGAAGATCCTCGACCGCGCGACCAAGGGGGAGAAGCCCCCCTGGTGGACGAAGATGCCCGCGCCGCTCATCACGAAGGAGAACGTCGCGCCGTATTACCAGCTCATCGACAAGGTGGATGCGGCGATGAAGCAGCAGTAGGACAATCGACGTCTGCGACGATGCCAGGTTGATATCGCGGGGACGTCGACCGCGAATTTTCTTCCTGCGATCAGGTGCCCTTGGTTGCACTCTTGCTTCGCAAAAGCAAGGTTGTTTCCTGACAAAACCAACATACGAAAGGAGGCCTTCAATTGCGCGCGTGGCGCGCGTTGTGTCACGCCGGTCCGCCTCGAAGTTCACGGCGTTGCGTGGCACGAGATTGGATCGCCCACCTTCATCTCTTTCGGATAGCATGACAACGATGTCTGGCAAGAATGGAATCGTCTACCTCGTCGGCGCGGGACCGGGGGATCCGGAGCTCATCACCGTGCGCGGGGCGCAGCTTCTCGGCAGCGCAGATGTGGTCGTCTACGACGCCCTGGCCAACCCGCAATTGCTCAGCCATTGTCCGCCGGGCGCGGACGTGATTTACGTCGGCAAGAAGGCCTCCGCCCATTCGTTCACACAGGAGGCGATCAACGCATTGCTGGTCGAAAAGGCGGCGAGCGGTAAATCGGTCGTGCGCCTCAAGGGAGGCGATCCGTTCGTCTTTGGCCGCGGCGGGGAAGAGTGCGAGGCGCTTGTTTCCGCCGGAATTCCGTTCGAAGTCGTGCCTGGCATCACCGCCGCCATCGCGGCACCGGCGTATGCCGGCATTCCCGTCACGCACCGGGATTTCAACTCGAGCTTCACGCTGATCACCGGTCATGAGAAGGAAGAGCAATATCAGGAACCCGAGGCCCAGGCGCGCCCGGCGGGGGCCGGCTCGTCCGATGTGGACTGGACGGCAATCGCCAGGCTGTCCTGCCTCGCCTTCTACATGGGGGTGAAGTCGCTGCCGCGCATCTGCGCCCGCCTTATCGAAAACGGGATGCCCCAGGGCACCCCCGCCGCCACGATCGCCCAGGGGACGACACCCCGGCAGCAGACCGTGGTCGGGACCCTGGCGGACCTGCCGCGGCGCGTGAGCGACGCGGGGTTGCGGCCGCCGGCGCTCACCATCGTGGGTCGAGTCGTCTCACTGCGGGACACGCTCAACTGGTTCGAACGGCGGCCCCTCTTCGGGCAGACCGTGGTGGTGACTCGCACGCGACAGCAGGCGAGCGAACTCACGCAACGCCTCGCCGGGGCGGGCGCGAGCGTCATCGAAGCCCCGACCATCGAGCTGGCGCGGCCCGGCGAGTGGTCGGCGGTCGATGAATCGCTCGAGCGGATCAGCGAATACGACTGGGTCGTCTTCACCAGCGCCAACGGCGTCCACTTCGTCAAAGATCGCCTGCTGGAAACCGGACAGGACGCCCGCAACTTCGCCGGCGTACGAATCGCCGCAATTGGCGAGGCCACCGCCGACGCGATCGGCAAGGCGCTCTGCCTTCGCGTGGACCTGTGCCCCGAATCGTTCGTCGCCGAGGCGCTGGCCGACGCGCTGGCGGCCGCGAACGAGATCCAGGGCCGCCGGTACCTGCTGCTCCGCGCGGACATCGCTCGGGCGATCCTCCGCGAGCGGCTCGAACAGGGCGGCGCCGCCGCGGTCGATGACATCTCCGTCTACGAATCCCGACCGGCGTCGTCGCTCCCGCCGGCGCTCGTCGATGCCCTGGGCGCCCGGCAAGTCAACTGGATCACCTTCACCAGCAGCAGCACCGCGCGCAACCTCGTCGGCCTGCTCGGCCCCGACTATCGCGCCACGCTCGCCGGCGTAAAGCTGGCCAGCATCGGCCCCATCACCACCCGCACGCTCCAGGACCTGGGGCTCGAGCCGGACGTGCAGGCGGAACGTTATACGATCGATGGATTGGTCGATGCGATGCTGGCGCGGGTTGGGCAAAAATGAGTCGCGTCGCATATCATTTCAGTTGAACTCGCGCGGCGACGCAATTTGACGTTCTGGGGATTGCAATGATCCGCACCTATCACGGAATTTCGTTCGATGGCGATCGCATCGCCGAATTTTGCCGCCGTCACCAGGTCACCCGCTTCAGTTTGTTCGGCTTCATTGCGCGCGAAGATTTTGGGCCGACGAGCGACATCGACATTCTCCTCGAGTTCGGCTCCAGCGGAACGCCGAGCCTGTTGGATCTCGGCGGAATGGTAATTGAGCTGACGGAAATGCTGGGCCGGCAAGTCGATTTGAAGACGTGGGGTTTCATGTCCGAACCGGTGCGACGGCGCGTCGAGCTGCAACGACAGGTGCAGTATGCCGCGTAGTGCAGTCACGAGTTGGGCAGGCATAACAACAGATGCTATAATTTGTTAATGCGATCACCCACGAATCTCAATGTTTCACTCACGTCACGCCTCATGGACCTCGTTCGCGATCGGGTTAAAAGCGGCCGATATCAATCCGCCAGCGAAGTCGTCCGAGAGGGCCTGCGGCTACTTGAGGAGCGCGACGAAAGAAGCGGAATAGATTGGTCTGAAGTGCGCGGGAAAGTGGCTGAAGCTCGCGCGGAGATGAAAGCTGGCATGGGAATCCCTGCCGATGTATTCCGAGAGAATATGAGCCGCTTCACCCGAGAACTGAAAGCCGAACGTACCACTTCGAAGCCGCGCAGACGTGGCAGGAAGTCATGATCAGCTTTGTGGTTGCGCCGGCCGCCGAGCGCGACCTCAAACAGATTTACGGCTACATCACAAGCCACAGTGTTCGCAATGCTGATCGGGGGTTGGCAAGATTTCTTCAGCAATTCGATAGCATTGGAAAAATGCCTGGTATTGGGCATCGTCGCCCGGAGCTGAACGACCCCTCGCTGCGGGTCTCATCCGTCTATAAGTACCTTGTCATTTACGATGCGACGCGGAGGCCAGTCGAAATCCTACGGATCATTCATGGTGCGATGGATCTGCAACGTGAATTTTCCAAACGTCGTTAATGCTGCGGCTATCCTGGCGTTCGGAAATGTGCCGAATGACTGCTCAGCTACTTTCCCACGGCCTCTGCTCCGCTTCTCGCCAAAGGACGCGATGGCTCCGATTCAAACCGCCGGTTGCTGATCCGCCGCAACAGGTGGACGGGGAAGAAGGGCCACGCCGCGACACGACCGACCCACAGGATCGGCGCCGTCAACCGGATCGGGATGGTCCATCCCGACGCATGCGAGGAACCATCGGCCGCGGGTTTTTCGACAACGACCGGGAACCAGGTGAACCGCCCGCCGACCAGGCGCAGCCCCGCCTCCTGGTAGAGTCGCAGGCTTCCGCTGAAACGGCGGTTGCCGCGCAGGTGCGTCGGATACCACGGGAGCAGCATGAAGAACGGGGCGCTCACGTACAGCCGGCCGCCCGGACGCAGGTAGGACGCGATCTGCTTCACCATCGCCGGCGGATCCGGCACGTGCTCGAGCACGTCGAAGCAGATGACGGCGTCAAATGCTTCGTGCGGGATCTCCGACGGCTCGGTCAGCACGGGGATCTTCGCCCCCTTCCGCTCGAACATCTTTCGCGCGAATCGCTCGCTCAATCCGGCCAGCTCGAAATAGGTGACACGGTGTCCCTTCTGGGCAAGGTGCAGGCAATCGAAACCCATTCCGTCGCCGATCCCCAGTACATCTAACGGCTCTCCTCGCCGTGACATATGCCGGACCGTCCAGCGGCGCAGCTGTGCCTTGGCGCTGTTGCGGCTCCAGACGGCCAGCTCGTAGAGGAATGCGCTGGTCGAGCCGTAAAAGGCTTCGAGGTGTTTCCCCCAGACGTAGCGCGGGCCGCCACCCCGGGCCGCGAAATCATCGGCGACGGTCCGGCCCGGGTGCTGGCGCTCGTGCTCCAGTTTTTCCAGGACTAGGGAAAGCGGCTCGGCCGTAACCTCGGCGATCAACTCCCCCATCTGCTGAGCGTTGCGAAGCGGGTCGAATACCATGTGGCCTCTCATCCATATGCGGCCCCGGCGGCAAGGTAAGGAAGTTAAACCGATCCGTCGCAGGAGGCAACCGCACTCGCGTGCAATGTCGCGTGCAACAGCGCGCCGGTCGTGAGTTCCAACGGATCCTGGTGACGACATATCCGCATTGCTTCTCGTAGCACGGGCGCCTCGCCCGTGGCCTGGAAGCCAACACGGGCAAGGCGACCGTGCAACGAGCAACGAATTCGCGTGTCACTAAAATTGAGCATTTCACGACATGCGAGTGCATCGCCGTGGCCTTATGCCACGAATTGGTAGATCAGGATGAAGTGACACGCGCTGCCGACCAGCACCAGCACGTGCCACAGGTCGTGTGCCTCGAAGATGCCGCGACATAGATTCGGGCGGTTGGTGGCGAAGATCACCGCGCCCACGGAATAAGCCACGCCGCCGCCGAGTAGCCAGGCGAGCGCCGCGTTCGGAAGTGCGTCATAGACCGGGCCGGCCACGGACAGCGCCAGCCACCCCATCACCACATAAGTTGCGATGCGCAGTCCCCACGAATGGTCGCGCACCCGCGTCACGTAGGCGATCCCCGCCGCCGCGAGTACCCACTCCGCCGCCAGAACCGGCCATCCCCACCGGCTGCCCAGCGTGAACAGGCACAACGGCGTGTACGTCCCGGCGATCAGCAGAAAAATGGCCGACAGGTCAAACCGATCGAGCCGGCTGGAATTCACGTCGGAGCAGCGAATGGAATGACTCAGCGCGCTGGCGAGATAGAGGATGATCAGCGAACCGCCGTAGATCGAGAATCCGATGATGTAAGCCGGCCGTCCCTGCGCCACACGCAGCAATGCGACCAGCGCCGCCACCGAAAGCAAAACGCCAACCCAATGCGACAGGGCCGGAAACGGGTCCTTAATGCAACGCCGGACGAGTTGCATCTTCACACCTTCAGTAGGACAGACATTCCGGTCTTTCAGGCAGTCGCGAACGCGGGCACACCTGCTCGCCGAGCGAATGCATTCTCCATCGCGTCGCCCCCACGATCCATCACCGCCCCAGCTCCGACGCCAGATACCCTCCCAGCGCCGACTTGAATTGCTCGACCACCCAATCTCCAGCCTCCCGGTCTGACCGCGCATAGAGAAACATCAGGCCCTTGTTGATGTGCAGGATCACATCGGCGATGCGCATCGCCTTGGCGCGCTTCAATCGCGGCGCGTGGCTGACGAGCACGTCGGCCAGGCGCTCGCGCAGCAGCAGCCGTGTGCCGGGAGTGTGAGCGCTGGAGGGGGAATCCATCAGCGGAAGAAATTCCGGGTGACCCTTCATGAAGTTCACCATGATCTCCACGTAGCGCTCGACCAGTTCCGCCCGCGACAACGTTCCCGCCTGCGTCTGGAGCGCCCCCCACGCGCCGTCCACTTCGCGTCCGTATTCCGCGCACAACGCCCGCGCGACCGCGTCCTTGTTGGGGAAAAATTGATAAAGCGATCCGATCGACGCGCCGGCCCGGCGGGCGATCGCGCTCATCGTGGCGGCGTCATACCCTTCGCTGGCGATCACGCAGGCGGCCGCGGAAAGGAGCCCGGCCACGCGGCGCTCACCGCGCGGCTGGCAGGGAATACGGCGGGGTGAATTTGACAGCCGTGCGGCTCGAGTCATATAGTCGCCGAATGTGATGATACCCTCACATTCGCTCGTTTGTCCAGTAAGCGATTTGCGGGGATCGAACCAGGGAAGTTCATCGTCGTCGTGGTCGTCGAGAAGGAGACACGTCATGAGTGGCCGGCGGAAGCTTGCGTGGCGAACATCGCTCGCCGCGGTCGCGGTCACCCTCACGATCGCCTTGGCCGTCTCGCTGGTCGCCGGATGCGGCCACCCGGCCGCTCCGCCTCCGCCTCCACCGCCGCCCGTTTCAATCACACGGCCGATGGAGAAGGAAGTGATCGAATGGGACGAGTACACCGGCACGCTTCAGTCGCCCGAGACGGCCACCGTTGCGGCGCGGGTCAGCGGATTCGTCGAGAAGGCGGATTTCAAGGAAGGGACGATCGTCCACGCCGGCGACTTGCTCTTCATCATCGACCCGCGCCCCTATCAGGCGGACCTGGACAATAAGATCGCGGCGGTCGCGCAGGCCCAGTCGCAGGCCGACCAGGCCAAGGTTCACTACGACCGCTATGCCAAGGTTCGCGGCACGCAGGCGATCTCGGAAGATGACTACGATGCCGCGAAAGCCTCTTACGCGCAGGCCTCTTCCGCCCTCGCCGCGGCCAGGGCGGCCACGCAAACCGCGCAGCTCAACCTGGAGTGGACGCGCGTCACGGCGCCGATCAACGGCCGAATCAGCCGTAAGTTCGTGACGCAGGGGAACCTCGTGAACGGCGGCGCCGGCCAGGCGACACAGCTCACCACCATCGTCTCCCTCGATCCGATCTACAGCTATTTCAACGTCCCCGGCCGCGCGTACCTCAAATACCACGCCCTCTCGGAACAGGAGCGCCGTAGCGGTTCGGCGCGGGGGGATGTCCCCTGCTTCATGGAATTGGAGACCGAGGCGCGCTTTCCACACGAAGGCGTTGTCGATTTCATGGACAACCAGATCGACCCGGGCACCGGGACGATGCAGATCCGCGGCGTGTTCCGCAACCCCAACGGCGAACTCCTGCCCGGGCTCTTCGCGCGCACGCGCATCCCCGGCAGTGCCCGCTATCGCACCATTCTGATCCCGGATGTGGCGGTGATGACCGATCAGGCCGAGAAATACCTCTTCGTCGTGGTCAAAGATAACGTCGTCGAGCGCCGAACCGTTGAGCTGGGAGCGGCGTTCGGCCCCCTTCGATCGATCAAGACGGGGGTCCAACTGGGAGAGCAGGTCATCGTCGAGGGACTGACGCAGGCGGCGCCGGGGCGACCCGTCCAGCCGAAGGAGGTCCCCTTCCCGCGCAATACCGACGAAGACCTGAGCGGCATCCAATCGCCGACCACCCGTGCCCTGCCGACGTCCGACCCGGCGTCGCAACCCGCGGAAGCGGCGCGGGCAACGACGCAGCCCGCCCGCTAAGGGTGTCTCATGAACATCGCCCATTTTTTCATCGACCGTCCGGTCTTTGCCGCCGTCCTCTCGATCGTCACGATCATTGCCGGCGCGCTGGCGATCTTCGCGCTGCCGATCTCGCAATATCCGGATATCGCCCCGCCCACCGTCACGATCAGCACTTCGTATCCAGGCGCGAACGCCGACACCGTCTCCAAGACCGTCGCCACGCCGATTGAAGAGCAGGTGAACGGCGTCGAGAACATGCTCTACATGTCGAGCCAGTGCACGAACGACGGCTCGATGCACCTGACGGTCACGTTCAAAGTGGGGACGAACCTGGACGTGGCGCAGGTGCAGGTGCAGAACCGCGTGGCGATCGCCCAGCCGCAGCTCCCCAGCGAAGTGCAGCTCCAGGGAATCACGGTCAAGAAGGCCTCTCCGAACATCACGCTCGTCGTCGCGGTCTACTCGCCCGAGGACACCCACGACCTGCTCTACCTGAGCAACTACGCGACGCTCCAGCTCAAGGACGAGATCGCCCGCCTGCCGGGCGTCGGCGACATCACGATCTTCGGCGCCCGCGATTACTCGATGCGGCTGTGGCTCGATCCCGACAAGCTCGCCGCACGCGGCATCACCACGAGCGACGTGGTCGCGGCAGTCCGCGAGCAGAACGTGCAGGTGGCGGCGGGGATCATCGGCGGACCGCCCCTGCCGCCCGGCGCGGCGCAGTTCCAGTACACGGTCAGCGCCCAGGGCCGACTCACCGATCCCGAGCAATTCAACAACATCATCGTGAAGGTTGGTGACAACGGCCGCGTCACCTACCTGCGCGACGTCGGACGCGCCGCGCTCGGCGCCGCCGATTACAGCACTTCCAACACCTACAACGGCCGCCCCGCCGTCGCGATCGCGATCTTCCAGCTCCCCGGCTCCAACGCGCTGCAGACCGCCAACGCCGTCTACAAGCGCATGAAGGAGCTGCGGCCCAAGTTCCCGCCCGGCGTTGAATATTCGCTCCCCTACGACACGACGGTCTTCGTCCGCGACAGCATCGTGGACGTGACGCTGACGCTGCTGGAGGGCGTGGGGCTGGTGGCGCTGGTCGTGCTCGTCTTCCTTCAGAGCTGGCGGGCGGCGCTGGTGCCGATGCTGGCGATCCCCGTTTCGCTGGTCGGCACGTTCGCGGTCATGTGGCTGGCCGGGTTCTCGCTGAACAACCTCTCGCTGTTCGGCCTGATGCTGGCGATCGGCATCGTGGTGGACGACGCGATCGTCGTCGTCGAAAACGTCGAACGATGGGTGGAGCGCGGCGCCAGCCCGCGCGAGGCCGCCTATAAGGCGATGGACGAAGTGACCCCGGCGGTCATCGCGATCGCGTTCGGCCTCTCCGCGGTCTTCATCCCCGTGGCGTTCATCACCGGCATCACCGGGCAGTTCTACCGGCAGTTCGCGCTCACGATCGCCTTCTCGACGCTCCTGTCGGCCTTCAACTCGCTGACGCTCAGCCCCGCCCTGTGCGTGCTGCTACTCAAGCCGCGCGGCGCGACGCGCGACTGGGGCACCCGGACGCTCAACTTCCTGCTCGGCTGGTTCTTCCGCCTTTTCAACCGCGGGTTCGACCGGCTGAACGGAACCTACATCTCCGCGCTGCGCCGCGTCGTGCGGTTCAGCGCCGTTGCCCTCCTGGCCTACGTCGGGCTGATCTTCCTGGCATACCTCGGCTTCAAGGCGGTCCCCAGCGGATTCATCCCCCAGCAGGACCAGGGTTACCTGATCATCAACCTCCAGATGCCCGACGCCGCCTCGATCGACCGCACCCAGGCGACGCTCGCGGAGATGTCGAAGATCGCCACGAACATTAAGGGTGTGAAAGACCAGTTCACTGTCGCGGGGTTGTCGATCCTCTCCAACTCCACTTCCTCGGCGGCGGGCGTGATGTTCGTGACGCTCGACCCGTTCCACGATCGCGCCGGCAAAGCGGACGTTTCGGCCAACGCGATCATGGCCCGGCTGCGCCAGGCATTTGCACCCATCGAAGGGGGCTCGATCCTCGTCTTCCCACCGCCGCCGGTGAACGGCATCGGCAGTGCCGGCGGGTTCAAGATGCAGATCGAGGACCGCTCGGGACTCGGCACCCCCCAGCAGCTCGAAGGGGTCCTGCATCAGGTGATGGCGGAGGCGGGCAAGCGCCCGGAGGTGACCTCGCTCTTCTCCAGCTACCGTGCCAGCTTTCCGCAGCTCTACGCGAACGTCGATCGCGTCAAGGCCAAGCAGCAGAACGTAACCGTCACCAATCTCTTCCAGACGCTTCAGGTCTACCTGGGCGGCCTGTACATCAACGACTTCAACTTCCTCGGCCGCACCTGGCACGTGACGGCGCAGGCCGATGCCCCGTTCCGCGCCAAGGCGGCGGACGTCTCTCGCTTCGAAACCCGCAACCTCGCCGGGCAGATGGTCCCGCTCGGCGCCGTGATGGACCTGAAGGACATCACCGGCCCGGACCGGATCCAGCGGTATGACCTTTACCTTTCCGCCGAGATCAACGGCGCTACTGCGCCTGGCTTCAGCAGCGGCCAGTCGCTGGCCGCGATGCAGCAGGTCGCCGACCAGGTGATGCCGGCGCAGTACAGCTTCGAGTGGACCGACCTCGCCTATCAGGAGAAGGCGGCGGGCAACACCGCGCTCTTCATATTCCCGCTGTGCATCCTCTTCGTCTGGCTCACCCATTCGGCGGAATACGAGAGCTTCGCGCTCTCGACCGCGATCATCCTGATCGTCCCGATGTGCCTCCTGTGCGCGATCGCCGGCGTGTGGTTGCGCGGCATGGACAACAACATCTTCACGCAGATCGGCCTGGTCGTGCTGGCCGGCATGAGCGTCAAGAACGCGGTGCTGATCGTGGAGTTCGCCAAGCAGCAGCAGGAGCATCACCCCGAGATGAAGGCCGCCGACGCCGCCATCGAGGCCGCGCGCCTCCGCCTGCGGCCCATCCTCATGACCAGCTTCGCGTTCATCTTCGGCGTACTGCCGCTGCTCACCGCTACCGGCGCCGGCTCGGAGATGCGCCAGGCCCTGGGCACCGCGGTCTTCTTCGGCATGATCGGCGTCACGTTCTTCGGCGTGTTCCTCACGCCGGTCTTCTATACGGTGATCCGCAACCTCACCGGCCGGCGCGTGATCCCGCCGAACGCGGGCGTCCGCGGACGGATGACGACCGACGACGAAGGCGCCTTGACCAGTGATGCGGAAGGCAATGGCGAGAAAGAACGCGACGGCGACGGCAACCCCGTCACGCCCGAGCTGGCCCACTAGCGAAACATACAAGCCCGCCCGCGCGCGGGCGGCGCGCGAAGGGACGCGGAATCCATGCGGCAATCTCTCGGCGTTGCCCTCACGGCGATCGTCGGCCTCGGCGGATGTACCGTCGGGCCCGATTACCATCGACCCACCTCACACCTCCCGGACCGCTTCGCGGGGGCGAGCACGCAGCCCACGACGCAGCCCGCGGAGGTGGTGGACATCCAGCGCTGGTGGCAGACGTTCGGCGACTCGGGTCTGAACAGCCTGATCGATCGTGGCGTCGCCTCCAATCTCGACGTGCGCCTCGCCACCGCGAGGGTGCGCGAGGCCCGCGCCCAGGTCGAGTTCAACCGCGCCGGCCTCTTTCCCACCGTCGACTCCAGCGCCAATTACACGCGCAGCCGTTCAAGCAGGAACGCAGTCGGCGTGCCGTTTGGTGGCGGATCGACCACTCCCACGGGCGGAGGAACCGGCAGCGGTGGATCGACCGGCGGCGGAACAACCGGCGGCACCACGGCGACGCCTACTGCGTTCTCGATCGGTGAAAGCAACCTCTATCAGGCCGGCTTCGACGCCGGCTGGGAGATCGACGTCTTCGGCGGCACCCGCCGGGCCATCGAAGCAGCCCAGTACTCGTATGAAGCGCAGATCGAGGCCCGTCGTAATGCGCTGGTTACCCTTCTCTCGGAGGTCGCGCGGAACTACGTCATGCTCCGCGGCTTTCAGCACGAGCTGGCGATCGTGCGCGACAACGCCGCGGCGCAGCGCAACACGCTGAAGCTCCAGCAGGACAAGCTCCAGGCCGGCATTGCAACGCGACTCAATGTTGCGCAGTCCCTGGCACAGGTCGCGTCAACTGAATCGCAGATCCCCACGCTCCAGACAGAGATCCAGCAGGCCATCCATCGCCTGGGCGTCCTGCTCGATCAGGATCCGGCGTCGCTGGAAGCGGAGCTGGCCCCCGATGCGCCGCTGCCCGTCGGCCCCTCTCAGATCCCGCCGGACTTGCCATCAGAACTGCTCCGCCGCCGGCCCGACGTGCGCCACGCGGAGCGGCAGCTTGCGGTCGCCACCGCGAACATCGGCGTGGCCACGGCCGACCTCTTCCCCAAGTTCAGCCTCACCGGCTCACTGGGCCTCGAGAGCCTTCAGCTCAAGAGCTTCGCAGACAGCGCCAGCGTTTTCTGGTCGGTGGGGCCGACGGTGAGCTGGCGCGTCTTTGACGCCGGACGGATTCGCGCCAACATTCGCGTGCAGAACGCGCGGCAGGAGGAGGCGTTCCTCCAGTACCGCCAGGCGGTGCGGCAATCGTTGGCGGACGTGGAAGACGCGCTGGTCGCCTACAACCGCGAGCAGGCCCGGCGTCGGGCACTGCACGATGCGGTGCAGGCGAACCTGGAGGCGGTTGACCTGGCCAAACAGCTCAACAATGCCGGCGTCGTCGATTTCCTCAACGTGCTGACGGCGCAGCTCCAGCTCTATCAGTCGCAGGATCAATTAGCGCAAAGCGAACAGACGGTTTCCACCGACCTCATCGCGCTTTATAAAGCGTTGGGCGGCGGGTGGGAAGCGATCGATCAGCCATGAACGCGCGTGAAAACGCACTCGATCAGTTCCGCCTCGACGGCCGCCGGGCACTCATTACCGGCGGCGGCCGTGGGCTGGGGAACGTGTGCTGGCGCTGGAGTGGGCGCAGCCCGGCGTGACGGTGAACGCACTGTGCCCTGGCCCCTTCGCAACGGAGATGAACCAGGCGGTTCTCAAGGACCCAAAGCAGTACGCCGAGTTCATCGCGAAAGTCCCCATGGGACGCTTGGGTGAACTGCGCGAGATCGACGGTCCCGCCCTCTTCCTCGCCTCCGATGCCTCGTCCTTCATGACCCGCAACACGCTCTTCGTCGATGGCGGCTGGACGGCGCAATAGCGCATCGATCTGGTGGATCGATCACCACCGGAAGAACCGATAGGGATCGTCCCACTCTTCCGGCGTGTCCAGGTACATCCCACTCAGGTATCGATGCTCATCCTGCCCGCCGACCGGTGTTGAAAACCGATCGAGCAACGGCGTCGATCCCGCGACGCCCGCGTTCGCGAGCAACCGCGACAGCAGGAACGACGACCGCCGGTACGTGCGACGCAGGTTGTGCGAATGCGCAAAATCGAATTGCCACGGGACCAGCTGGCAAAAGACGACCGTGCCTCGACCTCCCTTCGGCGCCGCGACGGCAAGTACCCCATCACCCAGTACGGTTCCCCCGCTGGCAACAAGTGATATCTCGCGCGGACCGCGGTCATGAACATCCGCCGGGCCAACGTACGCCAACGGAGACGCGAGCCCTGGCCGATCGAAGACGGCGTTGATGTGCTCCCCCTTTCGCAGCGTCATCTCGAACGGCAGCACGGCGTCCGCGCCCGCCTGATCCATCCCAATCGCTACGATATTTCCGCCCGCCTCCAGGAACGCCCCCACGTTCTTCTTATTCGACGCTAGCGCATTCGCACCACCGGGTCCCACCACCAGCACCTCGTCAGCGGCCAGCTTCGCACGCGCGACATACGCAGTTGCCGCCACGCCGGCCAATTCCAGATGCTTACGGCCTTCGGCCTCGCCGACGTACACCGCTCGGCGCACCGCCGGCGGTTTCCACGTCGCCGCGTATTGCAGGAGGTTCGTCGCCACCGCTTCCGCGGCGGGATCCGATTCCGTACGGCCCGTCACATCAAGCTGGCAGAAGAGGACCATGCCGCTTCCCTCGCGGTACTCCAGCAGCGGGCTGTACTGGAGGCTGTATCCGCCATCGACGATCGGCCGAAAATCCCCCCTTGCCGGCTTCTCGATCAGGACCGATGCCACGCTTCCCCGATTGCCGCAGCGCCACACGCGCGTCACCGGAATGTCGCACCACTTCACCGTCGGCCCATATCGCTCCCGGCGCTCATACGTCAGCCGCGGCGCAGTCGTCGTCGCCTCACCGCGCCAGTCGCTCCACGCTTCGCCATCGATCCCCGCCAGCGCCGGATGATCCGACACGCGCGGGAAGACGCGCCGCAGCCCATACTCCGCCACACGAAACCCGAGCCGCCGTTCCAGCGCCGGAGCCGTCTGCTCGAAGACGATCACCTTGAGCCCCGTGCGCACCCGGCTCAGTTGCGGCGCCGGTCCGTCCACCTTAAGCGCGTGTTTCCCGACGATGAGCACATCGACGCCGGTCAAATCCGCATCCGCATTGACCCGGCGGAATTGGACGCCGATCTTCTGCAGCCACGACGCAGTCTCTCCTTTCGGATCGAACAGCGCGATGGACGACTCGATCTTTGGCGCGGCATGCGCGGGCAGCACATGAATCGTGAACGAATCCGCCTGCACCTGCCCGTCTCCGAATCGCACCCGGGCGTGCAGCTCGTAAGCGCCCGGCGGCAACTCCGCCGGCAGTTGAAAATTCAGTGGGATGCGCGCCTGCTGCCCGGTCTCCACCGTCACCTTGGACTCGCCCACCTGCGCCGCCGGAAGCGCAAATGACCAGTCACAGGCGAACGTGAGCGTCCTTCGCGAATTGTTGATTACGATGAGCTGCTTCTCGACCGTCTCTGCCGCGCGGAAGTTGTGATCCTTGGAAGTGAACGCCGATGCCTTGCCCGCGATATACGCCAGCACCGGCTGATTGTTGCGCAGCACGGCCTTCCCCACGGCAGTTGGAATCCAGTCGGCCAGTTCGTAGGCGGTGTCGATTCGTTCGACGCGCTGGTCGATGAAGTCCGGGCTGAGCCCGGGTCGCTGAAGATTCTCCCAGTCCACCGGCAGCGAGGCGTGGCCGCGCCGCACGCCGGGCCCGGCCGTCCAGAACATGCCGAACTCCCACGGCGAGATTCCCGATACGCCCCACGTTCGAAACGCCCGCCACGTGTCGGTGAGGTATTCCGCCATAACCGCGTTGCGGTCCTCGAAGCGCGGCGAGCCCATCTCGGTGGGGTAATCCCAGCGCTGCCAGACCTTGCCGGCTTTGAACTGCTCGGCCTCCCAGCGCAAGTTTGCCTTCTCCCGGTCGCCGATATTGAACGCCCGGTCCCCCATGAACTGCGCGTTCCATTCCGCGAGGCACAATTCCCATGGCACCGCCGCGCTGCCGAACTCGCGCTCCCCCTTGTACCAGCCGCGGTACATCGCATGGTCCCAGCTGAACGGCGCGCCATATTCGCAGGTGAAGGCCGGCTTCACCCCCGCCGTCGCCCAATGGCCGAACCAGTCGCACAGCTCCTGGATCGGCGCGAAGTTCGGATAGAAGTTGCTGGTGTGCATCGCGCCGATGTTCCCACCGGCGTGGTGGTAAACGATTCGCCCCGGGTCCAGCCGGTGCACGATCGCCTCCGCCCGCAGCGCCAGCTTCGCGTTCTTCGTGGACCACTCCTCTCGCGCATCGTGCAGCCCGTCGATCAGGTCCGGGTTCATGTCCTCCGTGTACCCGGTGGCGTTGTGGCTCATCGCGTAAAAGACGACGGAGGGATGGTTCGAAGCGACGCGCGCGTAGAACGCCGCATGAACGGCGTACCCGTTCTTCTCATCCGCGTCCGGCGCGTTCCACTCGTACTGCGAGAAATGCGGCTGCGTCAGCGCGACCAGCATCCCCGCGTCGTCCGCCGCTCTGAGGATCTCGGCGAAGCTCAGGTGGGAGCCCGGCTCGCAGTCGTAGTTGTGCGCGTAAACGAAGTTGATGCCGATCGACTTGAGCCGTTTCATCGTCTCCAGCGCAGCGGCGTAGTTTGCCGCGCCCGCGCCGATCGTCGCGTTGTCGATCGGCACTGCCGACAAAAACACGCGCGTGCCGTTCAGGAAAAAATCGCGACCGTCGATCCACAGTTCCCGGAATCCAAATCGCTCCTCCAGCGCCGTATCCAGCACCGCCCCATCCGCCCCGGTCAGCGAAAGTTGAACGTCATACATATTCTCCGGCGTGTTCAGGTCCCAAAACCGCTCCGGCTTCCATTTCGCCGTGAAACCGAAACGGCCGCCCGCCGCGTCTTCCGCTGTGAACGATTTGCTGGCAAACGTCGTCACCTTTCGACCATGATCCGTCACACGCGCCCGCAGCCCGTACGTCTGCCCGGCCGCGAGCCGCTGCAAATCCGTCCTGAACGTGATCTCCCCGCGCCGTACGGAGGTGTTCACATCAATCGAATCGATTCGCGCCCCAACCGGCGTACTCGTCAGAAGCACGTCGCCGCACAATCCGCGCCGCTCCACCGCCCCTTTGATCGTCTTCGCGGTCGCGGTGTCCGCGTAAGAGAGCAACACCCCCTTCAGCGGCATCGCCCGAACGAGGAGGCTCAGCACATGTGTCTTGCCCGGCTCACACGCCGCCGACAGATCCATCTCCCCGGCGGGAAACCGGATCTCCCCAATCCGCTTCCCATCCACGAACACAACCGCGTACGAGTTGAGATACTCCACCGACAGTGCGATGCGCCGCCCTTTCCACTCCGACGGGATGGTGATCTCCCGCTGATACCAGGCCGCATCCACCTCTGCCGGCTTCGCATTCTTAAACGTCGGATTCGGATAGATCGTCTGCGAATCCTTCTCCAGATAATCCCCGCTCCCCGGCCAGTTCCCCGGCACCTTGAAGAATCCCCACCCGCCCTCCGGCGACGCCTCACCGCCGGCCGGCTGCCAGCGCCAAAGCCCATTGAGGCAAACGACCTCCCGCGTCGGCGTCGCTTTCCGCCACGCCTTCCCCAGGTCCCACACCGCCTTCACCCCCGCCGGCAGCTTCGCGTCATCGCGCTCCGCCCCCTTCGCGCCGCAAATAGAGCTGGCCAAAGCAAGAATCGAAACAACCGTGCGAAGGGCGACGTTCATGCTCTTTGGTACGGCAAGTCGGCTGATCCGTGGTCGTCGTTCAATCGCTACAAGAGCCGCGGGCAGCGAGGAATCGGCCACAATTCGTCGCAACCTTTATGAAAATCACACAAGACGATGCGCTGTCGCTCACACGATTCGTAATGATTCCACACAAAATATGGACTCTCAGACCATCCAGCGGCAATACGACGACGTCATCGCGGCCCATTACGATCTCGATCCCCAGTCGGTGAACGACCGGGCACTCGACGGCGCGATTCATCAGATCCGCAAGCACCACCTCTTCGAGGAAGGAGGCGGGTCGCTCAAGGTCCTCGATGTCGGCGTCGGCACCGGCAAGCTGCTCGCCCGGCTTAAGGAGCTCGGCGGACATCGCGTCAGCCCGTTTGGCCTCGACTTCTCCGAGAAAATGGTCGAGACGGCCTGCCGCAAGGTCCCGGACCTGGTCGCGGAAGTCGATGACGCCGCCAACCTCGCCGCGCATTTCACGGCCGAGTCGTTCGACGTCATCTGCACGCACTTCATCACCGGCTACGTCCCGATGGCCACGCTGGCGCCGCAGATTCACAGGCGCCTTGCCAAAGGGGGTCACTGGTCGTTTGTCGGCGGCACGCAGGCGGGCTTCCCCGCGCTGCGGGCGACCGCCAATCGAAGGCTTGTGCGCCTGGCGTTCGGCCGCGGCCGCAAGCTCGCCCCCGAACCGATGACCTGCAATCCCAACGACCGCGCCGAAGTAGTCAAGACGCTCGAGGCCAACGGCTTTGCGGTACGCGCCGCCGAAACGTTTGAGCCCGGCCTGCTCTTCAGCAACTTCGAGGAATTCATGAGTTTCGGCTATCGCGGCGGATGGCTCACGCCCTTCATCGAAACGCTGGGCCTGCACAAGGCCGGCCCGATCACGCGGATGCTGCTGGACACGATGGTCTTCCCGATCGAAGACCACCACAGCATCGAAATTGTCCTCGCGCAAAAGGTGAATGACTGACGAGCCCGCACGCGCATGTGCGCGAGCGGGCCATGGACGGCGCAGTTACCACGGAGGTGTTCGATGCGCATCGCCATCATCTCAGAAGTCTTCCTCCCCAAGATCGACGGCGTCGTCAACCGCACGCTGAACCTCGTGCGCCAGCTCCCGCGCCACGGCGATGAACTGCTGGTCGTCTGCCCGCGCGCGCCCGGCTGCAAAGACTCGCCCGCCCGCGTCGTTGATGTTCCCAGTTTTCCCTTTCCTCCCTATCCGGAGTACCGCATCGGCCTGCCCGGCGAGGAACTCGTCGAGACGATTCGATCCTTCGCCCCCGACGTGATCCATTACGTCAACCCGTTCGCGTTCGGGTTCCGCTGCCACGATGTGCTGCATCAGGCCGGCATCGAAGCCCCGACCGTCTTCTCCTTCCACACGCTCTACGGGGAATTCGTCAAGCAATACCGCGTCATGCGCCCCCTCTCGGCGCTCCTCTGGTGGCTGACGCGCGAGTACCACAATCGGGCTCACCAGAACCTGACCGTCTCCCCGATCATGCGCCAGGAATTGATCGAACGCGACTTCCAGCGCGTCGAGCTGTGGCCCCCGGCGGTTGACACCGAACGCTTTCACCCCGGCCGGCGCTCTGTCGAAATGCGCGCCCGCCTCACCGGCGGACGCCCCGAGCGCCCGCTGCTCCTCACCGTCAGCCGTCTCGCGCCCGAGAAGAACGTCGCCTTCTTGGCAGATGTCCTGCGCGCCATGCCCGACGTCACGCTCGCGATCGTCGGCGATGGTCCCGGCCGCGCGGATCTGGAACGACGATTTGAAGGAACCGATACTCGCTTCATCGGCTATCTCGCCGGGGATGAACTGGCCACGGCTTACGCCTCCGCCGACGCGTTCGTCTACGCTTCCGAAACTGAAACGATGGGAAACGTCGTCCTCGAAGCGATGGCCTCCGGCGCGGCGGTCATCGCGCCACGGGCCGGCGGGATCCCCAACCTCTTCACTCACCAGGAAAGCGGCTTTCTCTACGAGCCGCGCAACCTGGCGGAAGCCGTCAGTTTCACGACCGGCGTCCTTCGCGATTCCACCCTGCGCGAACAAATCGGCGCCGCGGCACGCGAGGCGGTCGAAGGGCGCAACTGGGTGGAATCGATCGAGCGCGTTCGCGGGGTGTACGTGCAGGCGATTGAACAGAGCCTTTGTCCTGCCCCGGCCCCCACCTGGCGCGAACCGG
The DNA here is from genome assembly GCA_038240605.1 of Tepidisphaerales bacterium. Lineage (GTDB taxonomy): Bacteria > Planctomycetota > Phycisphaerae > Tepidisphaerales > Tepidisphaeraceae > JBBSDP01. The sequence continues at coordinate 96,523 of JBBSDP010000011.1, forward strand.
TTTCGCGCGCGGTCATGCTGGGTCTGGTCTCGATATTCCGCGCGATCTCGTACCTCGCGGGCCCCAAGAGCCCCACGCCGGCGGCCGCAGCCGTGTTCGCGCCCAAGGAAGCCACCGAGCCGTCGCTCGTCTGATCAGTGCGATGTCGATCGCGCCCAGCTTTTCCGATCGAACATCAGGAAGTTCATGATCATCGGCACTTCCAGGAACAGCAGGATCACGAACCGAGCCATCCCCTTCGTGTACTTGCGGTTGAATTCCGCCATGTCATGTTCGATGTGGAACTTCTTGTGGCTCCAATTCTGAAGCTGGTAGGCCACCGGGATCATGATCGCGTACGCCCAGATCGGCAGCGTCGGGATTTCCAGCACCGCCGACACGAGGAGACCCACCAGCCCCGCCGTCACCACCAGAACGCGGAACGGCAGGCAGATCGATAGCGACAGCAGGTATGCGATCCCCAGTCCGACCGGCGCCCAGGGGCTGCCCGTGAGCCGCAAGACGATCCCGTAGACCGCGTACCAGATGATGAACAGCGCCGCCAGGTGCAGCACGTTAATCCCCAGTTGCGAGTGCCGGCACAGGTGCCGCGCATACAACTCGCGGAAATCAACACGCAGCAGGCTGAACGGCTGCGACGGGATTGCCTGAACTTCCATAGGAGGACCTCCCAAAGAACGCGGACCTGACCACCCGGAAGGCCGCGGCGGCCAGCAACAAAACGAACGGCCGGTTCAACACATCAACGATTGTCGCGCACGCCTCGCGAATCACCGCCGGATCGCTCGATAGCGACGGCGTGATCTTCAACACGTTCGGCTCGTACTGACAAAACCCCGCGAGCACCGGCATCCCGCGTGAATGTCGCAACATCCCCAGCACGTAAAACAGATAGAGCCGATTGCGAAGCCAGCGCTGCGGCCAGCGCCGCGCATCCAGCTCGATCCCGATCAGCAGCCCAAACACCCGCACCGCGCGCACGGCCCGGTTCGATCCTACTCCCGCTTTCAATAGCCGCTCAACCAGCTCCCCCGACTCGGCGACGCGCGCCTCCAGGCCCAGCGCCGCCGCTCGCGACAGCACGTTCAGCACCGTCTTGTACCCGTATTCATACCCATAGCGCGCCTGGAACTGCGCGGGGAGATCCGAGCCCGCCCGCGCGAGCTGTGCCGCCAGGCCCGCCGAATACATCACCAGCGCGAACGGGAACATCATGTCCGAGACGCCCTTGCCGACGACCAGCAGGTCCGGCGAGATCCCCATCGCCACCGACCGCGCGAACGGGCCGGTGCGATACATCCCCGTCTGCACTTCGTCCACCAGCAGCAGGTATCCCCAGCGCGCTCGCCCCGCCGCCAGGTGCCGCGCCACCGCCTCCGGCACCGCCCGCACGCCCCCCACGCCCTGCACCAGCTCGAGCTGAACCACCGCCACGGGCGCCTCCGCCAGCAATCGATCGATCCGCGCCAGGGCGTCCGGCGCGAACGGGTCGACGTAGACAACGTCGTCATACAGCGGCGCGATGTGCTGCTTGTACGACGGCTTGGCCGTTCCGGTCAGTGCGAACAGCGTCTTGCCGCCGAACCCCGATGCCAGAGCCAGCACGCGCCGTCGTGGCGATTGCGCCACCAGCGCCATCTTCAGCGCGTTCTCCACCGCCGTCGCGCCGCTGACGGCGGGTACGCAATGCTCCAGCCCGCTCAACTCCCGCAGCCGTGCCGTGACCTGCTCTACGACCTCGCCCCCGTTCCCCAGCGACTCGATCTCGCGCGCATATCCCGGCGGGTTGTGGCCGCGCACACTGCACGCAACACCGCTGACGCCGTCGTACACGCGCCGGCCCCCCTCGGCGAACACGAAATCCCCCGCCGCCCGCACCTCCGCCTTCTCAAATCCCGACGCCCGAATGGCCTTAAAGAGCGACGCGCTATAGAGCCGTCGGAAGAGCGCCGCGCGATATGGCAGATCGGTTTCGATCGCCCTCAGATTCTGCTCGACCGATTCGAAAAACGCCGGATCATTCGACGAAAGACACGACATGAAGTGCAGTGAGCAAATCGTGTTCGGCTGATACGTCGTGGAGTGAAACGTCGTCTTACCCTTGCGGTTCCAGTGCTCGTACAACTCCCGGCGCGCCGCGAACGCGCCGAAGGCGAGGTCTCGGTTCGCGAACGAATCATCGAAGACGACGATGTCGGGCGACACCTTCGTCACCGCCCCGCCGCGACCGTCGCGAATGGCCGCAAGACTTTGCCTCGAGACGGCGGTGATCCATAGCGGCCGCCTTCCCGTCGACCCCGGTTGAAACAAGGATTGGATCTCCTCCGCCGCCGACTCAAAATCACCCACGGACTTTTCGCCCACGATCAGCGCTATGAACCCAAACTCAGCATCCTTCGGCGCGGCCGCGGCGACCGACTCCACTACCGTCAGCCCCGGCAGAAATTCGATCAGCTCCCCGTTCGCGCCAGGCGCCGAGGCGAACGGACCGAGGCGGCTCTCAGGGTCGATGATCAACCCGTGGGTCGAGCGCCCTTCGACGTCAGCGGCATATCGCGCTAGCTTGATCGCGCCGCCCAGCGCTTCGTCGAAGCCGTTGGCCAGATAGGTCTGAAATTCGTGCGGCCCGCCGTCGCTCCCGCGCTCCTCCCACGTCATCTGCGCGTATTGCTCCAGGCAGTAACAGACCTGCGTGACGTGCGGGTTGACGTAGAGCCGGAACAGGTTCGGCATCTGCTCCCGGATCATCCGGGCGAAGGTCTCATTGATGGTGGGCGACGACGGCGTCATACGTTCTCACATGCTCTGCTTGCCCGGGTTGGCGCGAATGACCGCAAACGTTCGCTTCAAATAACCCTCCACCGCTCCCCGGTTCTTGCGTACCGTGAACATGTCGCACGACACGCAGTCGCTGTCGCGAAACTCCGAATGCGGCAGCCCATCCCGGCGGATGTACCGAAGCTGAATCTTTCGCACGGGCAGCGATCGGTGGTCCTTCCAGAACTGGAGGAACTCATCGGGCGTGAAGAACAGCTCCACGTGCCACGCCAGCCGTCGCGTCAATGTGTGCATGAGCCAGGCCGTTACCCGGTTTTCCTCCAGCCGGTCCCAGAGCCGGCCGAGGCTGTCGCGCGGCACTTCCAGCACCGGAGAACTCGCGTCGCCGGCATCGTTGTAATACTGATAGAGCGTCGCCGCACTGCCCGATGCATTGGCCTTGCGCACCTCCACGTTCGCCGCCCGCTCATCGCGCAGCGCATCGAGCAACAACGGGCCGTCCGGATCCTCCAGCGTCTGTTCGCGCACGTAGTAGCGCGACGCCGGCTTCACCCGCATGCGCAGACGCAACAGCAGCACGTCGCTCGAGAGGTTGTAAACGTGCTCGCGGAATTCAGGCGCCTCACGCCGAGCGGCGATGATCCGGTCGGCGTGCGGGTCGTAGAAGACCGCCCGGGTGAACGTGTCGGCGACGCAGGAATAATCCGCCGCCGATCCGTGAATGGGGACGAAGAAAGCGGTGCCGAGCGTGACGTACGAATAATTCGGGATGACGTACAGGTCCTGCCGATCGGGTGCATGACAGTTTCGGCGGCGAACCTCCTCCCCCCTCTCCCAGTACTCTGGGAGAGGGTTGGGGTGAGGGCAGTTCCCTCGGAGGCCGGGGCGAAAACCCTCACCCCCGCCCTCTCCCGGCGTACCGGGAGAGGGAGAATCAATTTGGGGCACCGAATCTGTCACGCGCTCCTGCCGATCCGCGGAGAGGAAGTCGCGCGCCCGGCGGATCGTCGTCCCGCAATCCGCTCCCACCAGATCAGGGGCATAGCGCCGGATGCGATTCAGTTTCACGGTGGAGACGATCGTCCGTCCCGGATACCGATGCCCGAAATGGTTGACCCCATTGTTGTATCCGACCACTTTCACGTACGGCACGTTGTACGGGTTATAGAGCGCGAGCAATTCGCCGAACGATGCGGGCCGCAAAGTGCCCACGTTCCAGCTTCGCAGCAATGCGTTCTTGCGCGCCATTCGTTCCAGGACGAACGCCGCCAGCAGGCCAACGCCGGTCAGCGCCAGCGCAGCGCAGACGATTTGCAGCAACAGGTGGAAAAACGTGGCGGGCGGGTGTTCCGCCAGCCGTTCCCGCCACGCCCGATTTTCCCCCAGCATGACCAGGCACCGCACGCGCCGCCGAGAACCCGATGCGGGCGATTGCGTTTCGCCGTCGGCCCACGGCCGACGGATCTCCCGATCGATCGCCGCAAAAAGTTCCGACCCCTCCAGGCAGCACCCGCGCAATCGACGCGAGACCAGCGGATACAGGAAGCCGAGCCTGCGAAGCGATGCCGTCGTTCGCGATTCGGGACTGAGCACGCACCCGGTCTCGAAGAGGACGATCGGCATCGTCGTGGCGTCGTCCGTTCCACCCTGAACGTCGCCCAGCATCTGTAGGACGTCGCTAATCCCGCTGCCGAACCGGTATTCTGTGACGACAATCACTCGCCGCGCCGCAAGTCGCTGGGCCGTCCCGATCCAGCGCTGCGCCACGGCCGCAACCTCTGGCGAAAACGTCGGCGGCAGGAACAGCACCAGCGATGCAATCTGTCCCTGCATTGTCGGCGATGACTGTGGCGACCCGCGCGAGTCATCGATGAACCGCACCGCGCCCCCTCCATCGCGCGCCGTGGCCGCCTTTGCTACCGAGTGGATGGAGTAGTCCGAGGCCACCCCGTCCCCCAGCCCCACGACCAGCACCGCTTCCGCGGCGTCGGTCGCTCCAGCGCGGCCTGCTTCCACGGCTGTCGTTTCAGGCGCCGTAAGTAAAGAGAGGCTGGCCATATTTCACCTTCTCGTTGGGCGACACTTCATCCGTGATGTCGTCGGCCGGCGGGGTGATCAGCACCACCGTCGAACCCAGCTCGAACGTCCCCACCCACTGCCCGCGCTCCACCGACACCGGCGGCGAAAAAACCTCCGCCGCCGCCACGCGCTTCTTCGGCCGGAAGTGCGGCGCCAGCGGAAGCCGGATGTTCCCCACGCCCCACCCCGCCACCATCACCAGCAGGCACGGGCCCAGCCGGGTCGAGAATCGCAGGATCATCCGCTCGTTGAGCGTGTAGACCGGATAGGCCGACGTCTGGAACGGCGGGTGCACCAGCAGCCGTGCGCCGGGAACATGAATCGCTTTCTCCAGCAACCCGTCCTGCGGACTGAAGACGCGATGACAGTCGATCGGCGACAGAAACACGATCGCGAACCGCCCCTGCTCGAAGGGGCGCGGATCCGTCCGCGGCAAGAGCGATTCCAGGCTGTACTCGATCCCCTTGAGTGTCAGCAGCCGTCCCTGCTCCACCCGCCCCACATCCTGCACCGTCCCGTCCGATGGACACAGAAACTGGCGAGTTCCCTGCGGGATCGGACGGAACTGCGGCTTGATCCCGCGCGTGAAGAGCGCATTCAGCGACGGATACTCGGCCAGCGGCTTCTCCGCTTCCCCTTCGTTCAACCCCGGCGGATATTTTTTCGTGAAGATGCCCCGGTAGAGCGAAGGCCGCAGCCGGCGCGCGGGAATGCGCAGGCGCGAGAGGCGGATCCCCAGCGCCGCCACCAGCAGCTTGGGGAGGCTGCCATGGATCTGCTTCGCCTGGCGGAACTGCTCCCGCCGGATCCGCCGCGAATTTCGTTTCACCTTGATCATGAGCGGAATTGGATGCAGGTTCGAGAATCAGGCCTCAGCGGCGACCACCCCCGCGACGCGCAGGGCGTTGGCGATGATCGTCAGCGCCGGGCCCACGCCCAGCGACGTCGGAAAGAAACTCCCGTCGACGACAAAGACATTCGGATGCCCGAACACCCGGCAATCCCGCCACAGGACCGCTTCGCGCGGGTCGGTGCCGAATCGCAGCGTCCCGCACTGGTGGGCCACGTGCTCCTCCGATGCAAATCCGCTGTTCAGGCAGAGCATCGCCCCCGCGCGATACAGGATCCGCGACATCAATTCCCGGAGCGTCTTCCCCCGTTCCAGGTCATACGCGCCAAAGCGATGGGCGATGCGCGGCCGGCCATCCGCGCCCCACGACACGGCGTTCGACGGATCCGGCAAATCTTCGATGATGCCGACCAGCGGCAGGATGCGCCGCCGCAGGAACTGAATCAGCCAGCGCGGCAGAAAAGCCGGCGCCGATTTCGCCGCCAGCAGCGGCCCCGGCACCGGCAGCGACTGCACCAGCCCCAGCTTGTGCGCATAGGCCGGCGTCCCAAAGTAATAATCCGCGAACCCCACCTGCTTCACGAAATTCGAATCCGCCTCCGTCCGCCCGCGAAACATCCCCGCCACGATCGGCGAAAGATGAACCATGTAATTCCGCCCGATCAGCGGCGCGTTCGCCCCCGACTTCAGCAACACCAAAGGCGAACCCAGCGCCCCCGCCGCCAGCACATATCGGCTTCCCCGGTAAACCGTCCGCGCCCCGCTCCCCCGATCCACCGCTTCGACACCCTGCGCTTCCCCCCTCCCATCCAGCAGCAGTCGCTCCACTTCGGCGTTCGTCACCACCCGCAACGGCAACCCGTCGGCCACCGCCTGATCCAGCAACTGCGCGGAGGATTTGCGCGCCCCGGTCGGGCAGATGTAACCGGCGCACACGTTGCACTGAATGCAGCGCGACGAATCGATCGCCAGCGGAAGCCGGAACGGACGCAGCCCCTCGGCGCGATTCCCGTCGATCAGCCGTCGATTCATCGGATGCAGCGGCAACGGCCCGGCCGTCGTCACATGACGCGGACGGTGCAGCGGACCAAAGTCCGCGTCGGCGTCGTCCGCGCAGCCGCACACCCCGAAAAGCCGTTCGGCTTCGGTGTAGTGCGCCTCCAGCTCGTCGTATTGAACCGGCCAGTCCCAGATCGCCCGCGGAATACGGCTCCCGTAATGCCGCCCCGGCTGAAAATCATCCCGGCTCGGCCGCAATAGTGCCGCCCCGTACAAGCTCGTCCCCCCACCCAGCACGCCCCCCATGTAAAGCCGTTTGCTCGCCCCGTTCACCTCGACATCGCGGTCATCGTACGGCTTTTTCTCAATCAGCATCGCCCGTTCATCATGCCCCTGGGCATCGATGCCCGGCCCGCCGGATCGTTCCGCCCCATACCGTTTCCCGCGCTCCAGCAGGATCACCGACTTGCCCGCCCTGGCACAGGCATACGCCAGCGTAGCGCCCCCCGCGCCGCTGCCAATGACGATCACATCACCATCATGCGCCATCCATGCTCCGCGGGATTCACCCAACCTGCGCGCACGTTCAGGCAATTACCTTTGATTTACAAGTGCGATACAATCCATTTAACCAAACCTTCACCCGACCTTCGCGCAGCGACGTGAGGCGACAGCCGTACCATCGATCCGCTGATCAACGAGCCGAGGGAACCTGACATGACCGACGCAAACGAAATCAGCCCATCCGTCCTGCGGGCCATCTACCAGATCTCCGGCTTCACCCCCGCCCCCGTCACCGTCGCCCAGATCACCGACGTCATTCCCCTCCCGGCAGATCAGTTCGGACCCATCCTCCAACACCTCGAGTCCCAGGGCTGGATCCGAACCGACGCCGCCAGCGAATCCCTCCAGCTCACCCCCCAGGGCATCCAACAAGCCAGCACGATTCCGCCGGTGGCCGAGCCGCCGCTGTTTCAGGATATTTGAGGAATGTCGTTTGGGGATAAAGTTCGTGGGCAACCTGTTGATAAGCGGATTCGGGTCTGTCCCACGAGTTGTCAAGGTGCATGAAGATGCGTTAGTCTGCACGGTCGTGAGCACAAAATATCCAGAACTTGCCGAGTTGATCAAGCAGAAGTCTTTGCGGTGGGGCATGTTTATGCTCGCCAGCGGCAAATCATCGAAATATTACATCGATGGCAAACTGACCTCCATGGACCCCGCGGGAGCGGCCTGTATTGCCAGGGCAATCCTCAGTGAAATCGATGGGATGCCGGTTCACGCGGTAGGAGGCATGGACATGGGTGCCACGCCCATCATGGGTGCCGTCGCCTGTACCAGCCACCATGCCCGGCGGCCATTGCCAACCTTCATTGTGCGCAAGGACGTTAAGTCGCACGGCACGATGAAGCTGATCGAAGGGCCGATTCCTGAAGCGCCCTGTAACGTCGTCATCGTTGATGATGTGGTGACAACCGGCGACTCGATCCTCAAGGCGATTGATGCGGTAACGGCCAAGGGCATCACGGTGCTGTTGGCGATTTCCGTGCTTGATCGGAATGCCGGAGCCGCGGAGGCGCTTAAAAAACGTGGCATTCCCTACCAGCCACTCGTCACTCTGCGGGACATCGGAGTAAACGATGGCGAAAGTCGATCAAGCAGCCAATTCGGCACTGGCTAACTTCTGCTCGCAAACGGTTCAGCGCCTTCAGCGAAGTGAATAGCCCTCGTGGATTTGTTTTGAAGGCCGCCTTCGCGCGAGCGAGCATATCCGCAATGATCGTCAGCCCTCATGCTGCGTGACAGTCCGTTGATCGCATTCGTGGCGACGCAGGACGCCGGACGGGCGCGGGCGTTTTCTCGCTACTGGCTTCTCCACTTTCCCCCCTCTGGGATGAATCCAGAATTTCCTTGGCGTCCTGGCGCCTTGGCGGTTCAAATCCGTATTCTCTTTATTGAAAGGAGCCACATCATGAGGAATCGAAATCGATCGATCGTCGCGCTGCTCGGGATCGCGCTCGCGGCCGGCGGCATCGTCCCGCGCAGCGCCCGCAGCGCCGATGAGAAGCCGAAGCCCGAGGAGCGGAAGACCGACGCGAAAGAGCAGCCGAAGCCCAACGAGAAGGCCTCGCCGCTCGACACGATCCGCGCCCTGGCCGGCACGTGGGTGGCGGTTGAAACCGAGGCGGACAAGCCACCGGCGACGATCGTCTTCAAATCCACCTCCGCCGACAGCGCCGTCATGGAGACGATGTTTCCCGGCTCCGATCACGAGATGATCAACCTGTACACGCTCGACGGCGACGTCCTCACCCTCACCCACTACTGCTCCATGGGCAACCAGCCGCGCATGCGACTCGCCCCCAGCGACGACGGCGCCCTCCACTTCGACTACGCCGACGCCGGCAACCTCAAGAGCCGCGCCGAGCCCCACATGGACAGCGTCCAGATCACGATCCAAGGCGATCGTCTGACAGAAAAGTGGGCCATGTACCGCGACGGGAAGATCACCGGCTACCACTCGTTCGAATTGAAGCGAAAGGGGTGAAAATGGTCAGTTGCCAGTTGTCCGTTGTCCGTTGTCCGTTGTTCTTGGTCAGTTGTCAGTGGTCAGTTGTCGGGAAAAGGAAGAAGTTCCGCGTATTGGCCAACTTGAATGCTCAGTGCGCTCCGCGTTCTCTGTGGCCTCCGCGCTTATGCGAATGGGTCCGCGCGAGCCAGTGGCCACCGAGGGCACGGAGAACACCGAGAGGCACAATGGCCTGATCGAGGCTGCGCACAACGGACAACTGACAACTGACAACCGACAACTGACAACTGACAACGGACCACTGACATCTTCACGACAACGGACAACTGACAAAAACAATGCCAGACGACCCACCCCACCCGTCGCCGCCCCGGCCGCCGCCCCCATCGCCACCCACAGTCGCGCCCGACCCGACGGCCAACCTCGACGAGGTCGTCGATGACCTGGGTCCGAAGGAAGAATGTGCCGACTGGATCCTCGCGCAGATGACCGCCGGCCGTCCCGCCGAAGACCTGACGGCGGAGCTGATCGACCAGGGTTGGAACCCCGACGACGCCGAATCCCTGGTCGAGTACGTCCGCCGGGCCACACGGCATGAGCGTGGCGTGGTCACGCGCGAGGACGTCGCGCGAACCGCCGTCCGCCGTTACCGCCAGAGCTGGTCCCTCACCTGGTTCGCCGGCTTCCCCGCCATCGCCTCCGGCGTCCGTCTCGTCGGCGCCCTCCGCAACCTGCTCGGCTTCCGGCGTGTCACCAAAGGAACTCCGCCGTCGGGGGAAGAAAATAGGCCGTTTGAATAGCCGGTGGTGCGATGCGTTGGGAATGGTCGCGGAGAGCACGGAAAGATGCAAAGTACACCGAGAGCGAAGCCTCTTGTTGGACCCCTGCTTGCATTCCATGACCTTATCTGCGGGGAGGTGAATGAGATGTCGGCGGAAGTCAATTGCCCGTAACGCTGGTTTGACGATATGTCACAGATCCCGCTTGCTTCATGTTGTCCGCTGGGATACTTGACACCATCGCCACGGTTATTTGGGCGATTACATCGTCCTCTTCAAGAGCAAAATGAAACGGGCCGAGGTTTGAAATTTCCAGTGTTACTTTACCTGACCAGCTTGCATGGATGGTTGGAGCCGTGAGATGAACCAGCAGGCCAGTACGGGCGCGCGTACTCTTGCCGTCGATGAAGCAAATCAAATTCGCCCCATCTTCGGGCGTGCCGACGCGTTCCTTGGTTTGCCAGAGCAAGAACCCGTGAGGCTTGATGACGATCTCGTTGCCGCGCTTAGAACCCGTCCAAAAACTACTCCGTGTTTTTCTGGTGGGGGCGAATCGTGTAGTTCCACTGAGGGCAGACCTCGTGGCGGGTCAGTTGGATTGCTTGGAACTCGGCCTTGGTGACCTTCAAGCCTTTCTGATAGGTTC
>JBBSDP010000012.1:0-103546 GCA_038240605.1 Tepidisphaerales bacterium
AGGGAATGAATCTGCTGGTGAAACTGCGCTTCAGAAAAGCATTCGGCTTCCGGCAGTTCCAAACGATAGAAGTGGCCTTATATCACCAGCTTGGGCAGCTTCCCGAGCCGAAGCTCGCCCACGAATTCTGCTGAGGAGGCGAAAAATTTACAATTCGGATGACGGGTGCTGACCCGATCAGGACTTACAAAAATGCAGCCATTTCTTCGCCCCTTCGCCCCTTCGCGTTAATCAATGTCTGTCCGAGAAGCAGATCAATCCTCATCTTCCCCAGGCTCGTCTTCGCAAAGATCCCGGTCGCGCGGGTCGCCGACCGGGTAGTCGGCGGTGTATGAAAACACACGGCGGACATATCGCACCTTGTCGAGCTTTTCGACGTCCCTGACCCTGGGCGTCTCGATGCATCCCTCGATCATGTTCGTGTCGCTGTTCACGTTTTCGATACACATCCCCATCGCCTTGAGCCCGTCGATGATGGCCTGCCGCGTTTGCTCGTCCATCGTGTCGAGGACGATCACCACATCCGAAATTTCCGCATCGCGATGGCTCATGAAGGGTAAACCTTGCCCGGCGATTCTGAGTCATCGCCATTCGATTTGCAACGGCGGATTCGGAGCGGTTAGGCTGCGAGACGTGAATGTCATTCTCTGCTGGAACCCGTACGCGTACATCGGCCTGCTTGTGATCGCCGCGGGGTGCGCGCCGCGATCCGATGCCAACGACACGAAGGGCTCGGCATCGCGAACGACCCGCGCCGCGCCAGCCCTGGCGTTTTCACCGACCCTTTCCAATCCCGCCTTGCCGACGACGGGACCCGGCGCATCGCCGACGTCAGCCGTACGGATCTACCCGCTGCACGGGCACGTCACCTCGACGATCTTCTGGGTTGGCGAGCCGCCGGCGAAGGACAGCCCCAGCAATGCGGCCAGCGCGTGGGATGACGACTGGCAGGTTCACTTCGGCGGATTCGACAATCCCGCGCGGCGCGATGGGTTCGCCCCGGCGGGTTTCGCGCCGCGCGAGAACTCGTTTTACGTGGCCCTGCCCTACAACGACCTTCACGCCGGCCGACGGCGCGCCGATGCGGCGCGCGTGATCGCCTGGGCCACTGGCCGGACGTGGTTCGAGGACGAGTCGATGTGCAAGAACCACTGGGTGTGCCTCCTCCACAACGGCCTTGCCTGTTATGCCCAGTGGGAAGACGTCGGCCCGTTCCGCTCCGACGATGCGGCGTACGTCTTCGGCCACGCCGTCCCGCGGAACACGCGCAACCGCGGCGCCGGCATCGACGTTTCGCCAGCCGTCCGCGATCACCTCGGCCTCTCCGACATCGATACGGTGGACTGGCGCTTCGTCGAAGAGCGCGACGTGCCGCCCGGCCCGTGGACGCGCACCGTCACAACGTCGCAAGTCCACTGGCGATGACCGGCGCCACGGGGCTAAGATAAGGGGGTCACTCCTCCTTTTGACCGCCGGAGAGATGAAGAAGGGGAACCCTGTACCTCCTGATCACGGGTCAGGTCGTCACGAGATGTATTACTGCTTCTTCTGCTGCTTGCGCGGACGCCATGGGTCTCGCAGCGTCGATTCCAAACCCAGTCGTTTGGCGACTTTCTTCGTCCATTGCTCTTCGCCGTAGGGCTGGCCGCGCTTGACGCTTTGGCGCAGCCGGTCGATCTCCCGTTCGACGATCGGCTCGTTAACGATGCGCGGCCAATCGCTCGGGCGCTCCACCGGCCAGGGCTCCAGTTGGACCCTGGCGCCCTTGATGCCGCTCCCCCCGCCGAGGCTGGACCAGGGCCAGCGCTCCGCACGATCGACCATCCGCGCCCGCAGCGGGTTGGCCTCGGCATACCGCAGGAGCGTGAGCAGGTGCGGGTCGTCCTGCACCGGAAAGCTCTTGAAGCGGCCCTGGTAAAGATGACCTTCACCGACGTTCTCGCGATGCTCGCGCCAGCGCCGCACGTGCGTAGTGGTCAGCCACTGCATGAAGCGCGACAGGTCGCCCGGCCGGCGCGGCCACAGCACCAGGTGCCAGTGGTTGTGCATCAGGCAGTAGCCGAGGATGCGCATCGAGAAACGGACGCGCGCCTCCTCGAGCAACGAGACGAACGACCGGAAGTCTCCCACCTTGCTGAAAACCCGCATGCGGCAATTTCCGCGGTTCAGGACGTGGTAGACGGTTCCGCCTTCGGCGATCCGGGGTTGTCGTGCCATTGAAGCAGATTAAACCCGGAAGGACACGGTCCGGCAAATAAGGAGGAGTGACCCCCTTTTCCGGTCCGGCAAATAAGGAGGAGTGACCCCCTTTTCCGGTCAGGAGGAGTGACCCCCTTTTCCGGTCAGGAGGAGTGACCCCCTTTTCCGGTCCGGGACGCCCGACACAAGACGCATCAACACCAGCTTTGTGGAGCGGCAGAATCTAACGATGCGAATGGGGAAGCGCCGTTTCACGCGGCTGACCAACGGCTTCTCAAAGAAGCTGGCGAACTTTGAGGCGAACGTCGCCCTTCACTTCATGCACTACAACTTCTGCCGCGTTCACCAGACGCTCCGCGTCACGCCCGCGATGGCAGCGAAGATCAGCGACCACGTTTGGGAAATCGAAGAACTCGTGGCCGTGATCGACTGAGCGGCGCGGTACGATACCGCCTGTGCGTCGTCGCCCATTCGTTCTTCTCGCGATTGCAGCCGCAATAGGGCTGATGTGCTATATCCTTCAAAAGCTGGATGCCGCCACGGATCGCTGGTCTTTCGTGGCACAGGTGTGTTTTTTCGTCTTTAGCGTTTTGGTTGCGATGCCTTTTTGGTTTTTTGTCTTGCGCGCCGAGCGCCGACAGAAGCGGAGCCGACGCGGGCTATGCGTACGGTGTGGCTATGATCTGCGCGCCACGCCCGCCCAATGCCCGGAGTGCGGAACGGTGCCAAAATCAAACGACGTGCCAAACAAAAATCCGGAAATTTCAAACTGACCCACTACCTTCTCACCGCCTTTGTGAAAACGTTCACGACCCGTCTTGCAAAGGCCAAGACCCCTTCTTAGACTCTGCCGCTTCGCGGGCGAACGCTGTCGGCGCGCGTGGTCGAGCGTCGGCCGGCGGGTTCGCTGGAGCGGGGTTCCGCCCTTCGCGTGCTTTCACAACATGCTCGGCCCGATCTTGTCATCCGCAACCTCCGCCGTCCTGAGCACACTCGCCCTCGCGGGCGGTCCGATTTTGCCTCCGATGCTGATCCTGGTGCTGTGCGCCATCGCGGGCATCGGGACGACGATGCTGCTGCCCGGCCGGCAGGACGCCATGGTGCGCAAGGCGGGCGGGGCGGTGCTGATCGCGACGGGGCTGATCTTTGCCTGCCTGCTGATCCGGGTGACGGCCGGGGCGACGCGGGATTACGTTTATTTCTGGATCTTCTCCGCGGTGGGACTTATCGGCGCGGTGCGCGTGGTGACGCACCCGCGGCCGGTTTACTCGGCGCTCTATTTCGTCCTCACGGTCTTCGCGTCCGCGGGGCTCTTTGTGATGTTGTCGGCGGGTTTCATGGCGGCGGCGCTGGTGCTGATCTACGCCGGGGCGATCCTGATTACTTATGTGTTCGTGATCATGCTGGCGACGCAGGCGAGCGTCGAGGCGTCGGGGCCGACGGCGGCGGTGCGGATGACGGAGTACGACGCCGTCAGCCGGGAGCCGCTCATGGCGGCGGCGGTCGGGTTCACGCTGATGGGCGTGCTGCTCTTCGTGATCTTCGACAAAGCTGAAGGGATTGCCGGGCCGGCCAACCGCAAGGGGAACGTCGTCGCGGCGCCCATCCAGGAGATGGACCCGGCGATCGCCGAAATCCAGGGCGGGACGCAGAAGCTGGGCATCTACCTCTTTCAGAATCAGGCGGTGAACCTGGAGCTGGCGGGGCTGCTGCTGACAGTGAGCATGGTCGGGGCGATCCTGATCGCCCGGCGGCGCGTTTACACCACGGCGCAGATCACGGGAGGGCCGGCCGAGATGGTCACGGCCCAGGCCACGCCGATCACGGACGATCCATACAGCATTCCCGTTTACGGGACGGCAAACCCAAGCCAGAAGGCCTATCCGGAAACGTGATGCCCCGGGGAACAGGGACGAGCGAAAGGGAAGCGAGGCGTGTCGCGTGACTGAACTCAGCCTGCAACATTATCTGGGGGTCGGCGCGATCATGTTCTGCATTGGGATGATCGGGTTCATGACCCGCCGGAACCTGATCGTCATGTTCCTGTGCACGGAGCTGATGTTCCAGGGCGTCGCGATCAACCTGATCGCGTTCGGCCATTATCACGGCAACCTAGCCGGCCAGGCGTTCGTCATCTTTCTGCTGGTGATTGCGGCGTCCGAGGCGTCGCTGGCGCTGGGCCTGGTTGTGCTCCTGTTCAGGCAGCGCAACACGCTGGATGCGGATGCGTGGAGAGATTTACGAGGGTAGTCAGTGGTCAGTTGTCTGAAGAATGTCAGTGGTCCGTTGTCGGAGGAATGTCAGTGGTCCGTTGTCGGAGGAATGTCAGTGGTCCGTTGTCAGTTGTCAGTTGCAAAAGGCGCGACGACTGACGACCGGCCGTAGATGACGGATGAATTCAACCACAACTGACAACGGACGACGGACAACGGACAACGGACAACGGACAACGGACAACGGACAACGGACAACGGACAACGGACAACGGACATCTGAAAAAGAATGGAAACGCTCGTCCCCATTAAGCTCTCGTACCTGATCCCGCTGCTGCCGCTGATCGGCGCGGGGATCGTGGGGTTGTTCGGCGCTAAGGTGCTGAAGGGGAAGTCGCATTGGCCGATCTGGCTGGGCGTGGCGGGGAGCGCGATCCTCTCGCTGTGGCTGTTGTTCGGGATGATGACGGCACGGCCGGTCGTGGAGGGTACGGGCGTCGGGGAGAAGACGGCGGCCGTCAGCGAAGAACATGGGTACACGCTGAGCGCGACGAAGGACTGGTTCACCTGGATCGAGGCGGGCGATCCCACGCACGCGGGGACGAAGGACCATCAGCAGTACAACGTGGGTGAGGATCCGGCGGCTTATTTCCGGTCGGCGGCGGGGTTCTTCTTCGATCCGCTGACCGCGATGATGCTCTGCGTCATCACCTGCATCGGCTTCCTGATCATCGTCTTCGCCGCCGGCTACATGAAGGGTGAGGAAGGGTACTGGCGGTTCTTCGCTTACCTGGGGCTGTTCATCTTCGCGATGACGATCCTGGTGATGGGCGACAACCTGATCGTGCTCTACCTGGGGTGGGAGGGCGTCGGCCTCTGCTCGTACCTGCTGATCGGCTACTACTACGAGAAGCCGTCGGCGCGCGAGGCGGCGAAGAAGGCGTTCCTCGTCAACCGCATCGGCGACTTCGGCTTCAGCATCGGCATCATGCTGAGCTTCCTGGCCTTCGGCACGATCAGCTATTTCGGCCAGGGCGTCGGGACGCATACCGGCCTGCTCGAGCTGGCGATGGGCCCCCATCTCCATGGCGGAGCCGTCCTGACCGCGTTCCAGGAGAAGGCGGCCTACTGGATCCCGTTCCTGCTGATGATCGGCGCCTTCGGAAAGTCGGCGCAGTTCCCGCTCTACGTCTGGTTGCCGGATGCGATGGAAGGCCCCACGCCGGTCAGCGCGCTGATCCACGCCGCGACGATGGTGACGGCGGGCATTTACATGATCGCCCGCTGCGGCACGCTTTTCGTCGGCAACCCGGCGGCGACCGCCACGGTAGCCGGCATCGGCTGCTTCACGGCCTTCTTCGCCGCGGTGATCGCCCTGCGACAGTTCGACCTGAAGAAAGTCTTCGCCTACTCGACGATCAGCCAGCTCGGTTACATGTTCACGGCCGTCGGCGCGCTGGCGCCGGTCGCCGGGGCGTTTCACCTGGTAACACACGCGTTCTTCAAGGCGCTGCTGTTCCTCGCTTCGGGCGTGGTGATGCACGCGATGGCGGGCGAACTGGACATGCGGAAGATGAGCGGCCTGAAGCGCGTGCTGCCGATTACCAACGCCGTCATGCTGATCGGCTGCCTGGCGCTCGCCGGCTTCCCGGGCTTCAGCGGGTTCTTCTCGAAGGATGAGATCATCGGCGCCGCCTTCGGGCGCAGCCCGATCCTTGGCGTCATGCTGCTCGTGTCGGCGTTCATCACCGCTTATTACACCTTCCGCCTCTATTTCCGCGTCTTCCAGGGCCCGCTGGTCGTGCCTGAGGCTCCTGTAGACGCACATGGCCACGGCCACGAGCCGCATGAAGATGCGGCCGCCAGCCATTCCGCGATTGCGACACACACGGCGCCGTCCTCCGGCGTGGACGTCGGGCAGACGCATCATGAGCCGGGCGCGCCGGATCACGAGCATGGCCACCACAACCACGAGCCGCTGCTCATGATGGCACCGCTGGTGCTGCTGGCGATCGGTGCGGTCTTCTCCGGCTATCTGAATTTCCCCTTCGGCAACCTCGGCCACTTCCTGGGGCACAGCCCCTCGTTCGCGTTGTCATTCAAGATGGCGGAGCAGGCGGCCGGTATGCCGGTGTCCGCCGAGAACTTCGGTCAGCCGGAGGTGGAAGCCGCGGCCGCGAGTCATCACTACGGATTGATGATGATCAGCGCGCTGGTCTCGATCAGCGGCATCGGCCTGGCGTACCTGCTTCACCTGCGCGACCGAGCCCGGGCCGAGGCGATTGCCCGCGGGCTCCAGCCGCTCACCCGTGTCATCGAACAGAAATTCTGGGTGGACGAGCTCTATGAAGGGTTCGTCGTCGAGCCGTTGTGGGCGCTGGGCCGGCTCCTTTTTGGCATCGATCGATACGTCGTGGATGGCGCGGTGAATGCCGCGGGCGCTTCGCCGATGATTCCCGGCTGGCTCCTCAAGCTCACCGTGCAGCGCGGCTACCTCCAGGGGTACGCCGCCGCGATGGTGCTGGGGATCGTAGTGATCCTGTTGTTCGTGCTCCTGTAGGTTCGTGCGCGTGTGCGTGGAGACGGCCGGCACGAAAACGTGTTCTCAGCGTTGACGAAATGAAATGAGTATCTGGCTTCTCATCCTGCTCGCCGTTCCGCTCGCGGGTGCGATCATCGCGGCATTCATTCCCGCGCCGCTGTCTCGCGGCTGGGCGCTGTTCGTGAGCGTGGCCACGTTCGGCGTGGCGCTGATCGTCGCCTTCACGCAGTACGGGCATCCGCACGACTTTGCGCCTGAGTCTCTCCAACTCGGCACGGTGGGCGCGGGGATCAGCCTGGGCGTGGATTCGATCAGCATCTGGTTGTTGCTCCTGACGGCGTTCCTGATGCCCCTGGCGATCGCCGCCAGCTTCGACGCGATCCAGGAAAGGCAGCGGGAGTATTACGCCTGGATGCTGTCCCTGCTGGTCGTGATGCTGGGCGTGTTCGTCGCCCGCGACCTGCTGCTGTTTTACGTCTTCTTCGAGCTGACGCTGGTCCCGATGTTCTTCATCATCGGGATCTGGGGCGGCCCGGAGCGGCGTTACGCGGCAGGCAAGTTCTTCCTCTTCACCTTCACGGGCGGCGTGCTGACGCTGGCGGCGACGCTCTACCTGGGGATGTCGTCCCATTCATTCGATATCCCGCACGTCGTTGCCTTCGCGCAGAACAGCCTCAGCTCGACGGCGCGATGGTGGGTCGTACTCGGCCTGCTGGCGGGGTTCGCGGTGAAGACGCCGCTCTTCCCGGTCCACACCTGGCTGCCGCTGGCGCACACCGAGGCTCCGACCGCGGGGTCGGTCATCCTCGCAGGCGTGCTGCTGAAGCTGGGAACCTATGGCCTGCTCCGGCTGGCGCTGCCGATCGGCCTGATCGACGCGGGCGGCGTGGCTTTCCCGTCGCTGATCCACTTCATTGGCTGGCTGTGCGTGATCGGCGTGATCTACGGCGCGCTGGTCGCCTGGGTGCAGCAGGACATCAAGAAGCTCGTGGCCTATTCGTCGGTCTCGCACCTTGGTTTCTGCGTGCTGGGGATGGTGGCGCTCAATGACATCGGCATGCAGGGCTCGGTCCTCTACATGATCAACCACGGCCTCTCGACCGGGGCGATGTTCCTCGTGATCGGGATGATCTACGAGCGCTACCACACCCGCGACATCAACCAGCTTTCGGGCCTGGCCCGGCGGATGCCGGTGCTGGCCTTCTTCTTCATCTTCTTCACGCTCTCCAGCATCGGGCTGCCGGGGCTGAACGGGTTCGTCAGCGAGTTCCTGACCATCCTCGGCGCGTTTACTTCCAAAAATCTGGGCATCCCGTTCGGGGCAACCGCGGCACTGGGCGTCATACTCGGCGCGGTCTACATGCTCCATATGGCGGCGCGGGTGATCTTTGGACCGCTGAAGGTGCCCGTCGTCGAAGCCCACGGTCATGGCACGGCTGAAGCACCCGATCAACAACATCATGCCCTGCCGGTCGATATCGGCCGCCGGGAGATTGGCATCCTGGTTCCCATCGCCCTGGCGGTGGTGATACTCGGGGTGAAGCCGGGGCTGATCACCGATGGGATGCGCGGGCCGCTCGAGGCGATCCGTACGCCGGTCGCGGCGATGCCGGTGGCCCAGCCCGCGCCGGTGGCGATGGCGGTACAGCAGCACCACGATTGAACGTCACAACAACGGCTCGCACGTCGCGCTTGCGGCAGGCAAGCGAGCGAATGACCGAGCGAGCCGCGTGCAGGATTGAAGCTTTATGATTTCCCTCGTCCCCGTGCTCTGGCCCGAGTTGCTGCTGATCCTGACGGCATGCGCGCTATTCCTGCTGGGCCTTTCGAAGAGCGCCGGGTCGCGACGGCTGGCGCCGGTGATCGCGGTCGCCGTGCTGGGCGTGATCTTCCTGACGCTCCTCCTGCGTCCGATGCAGGAGCCGGACGTCGACCAGTGGCGAACGCTACGGGTGTTTCACTTCGCCGAGTACATCAAGATGATCGTGGCGGGCGTCAGCATCCTGCTGGTGCTCCTGGCCTGGCCGACCGGGCCCAATGCCACGGGCAACTCGGCGCTGGAGTTTGGCGGCGACGCCGGTGAGTTCTTCGCGCTGATGCTCCTCTCGATCGCGGGCGTCTTCCTGGTCGCGGGGGCGAACGACATCATCCTGCTGTTCCTGGGGATCGAGTTGGCGAGCATCCCGACGTACATCATGGTGTCGATCTCCCGCCCGCTGCCGGTGGCGCAGGAGGCGGGGGTCAAATACTTTTTCCTGGGGGCGATGGCCGCCGCCATCATGCTCTTCGGCTTCAGCTACCTGTACGGCACGACGGGCCGGACCCAGCTCGACGCGATCATGTCGCTCTGGCATCCGCGTGGTGCGGGGACGATGGCCGAGCTGACCTCGTGGCAAACGCTGGCTGTCCTGATGCTGCTGGCGGGGTTCGCGTTCAAGGTCGCCGCCGTCCCGCTGCACGAGTACGCCGGCGACGTGTACCAGGGGGCGGCGACGCCGGTGACTGCGTTCCTGGCATTCATCCCCAAGACGAGCGGGATGGTCGCGATCATCAAGCTGCTGTACATGGTGGCGGGGCCGAAGTGGGCGTCACCGGAAATGCTGATGAAGCTCATGTGGATGCTGGCCGTGCTCACGATGACGGTCGGTAACGTGCTGGGCCTGCTACAGGTCAACATCAAGCGCGTGCTCGCCTACAGCTCCGTCGCCCACACCGGCTACATGTTCGTCGGGCTGACCTCGCTCCTGGCTGCTCAGGGAAACCCGGAGGTGCAAAAGCGGGCGCTGCTGGGCGTGCTGTTTTACATCGCCGCGTACGGCATCATGAACGCCGGCGTGTTTGGCGTGCTGATGCTCCTGCCGGCCCGCGGCGCGACGCGCTACGGCGGCGCCGGCGCGGTGCGCGAGTTGCCGCCCACGGCCGGCAGCGCGGAAACGTACGAAGACCTCGCGGGCCAGGGTCGGCGTCACGTGGCGCTGGGGTTGGCGATGGCGGTCTGCTGCTTCAGCCTGACCGGCCTGCCGCTCACGATCGGCTTCCTCGGCAAGGTATTGCTCGTCGAGCCCGCGCTCACGCTTGCCAACAGCGTAGATCATGACATCAGCCACCGGATGGGATGGCTGGTCGTGATCACGATGGTGAACGCCGCCATTTCCGCGGGCTATTACCTGAAAATCGTCGGCACGATGTTCCTGCGTCCCGAGCCCTCCACCGCCTCCGCCGGCCCGGCCACGGAGCCGATGCCCTGGGGCATGGCGATGCCGATGGTGCTTTCCGTCCTGCTCTCGGTGGCCGGCACGCTGGTCTTCGGATTCGTCATTCCCACGACCAACGGCCTAACCGCCCGCGTCGCCCAGGCGACCCAGATCGATCAGCCGCAACGCACGGGCGGATCGACTCCCTTTCGGATGCGCGGCCCCATAGCGCCGCCGCCGAGCGCGGATGCGCGCTGAGTGCTGTCGGGGAAAAGTGCTGAGTGCTGCCTGCCCTGAGCGAAGTCGAAGGGAGTGCTGAGCGTACAAAGTTTGCATCGAACATCGAACATCGAAAAGATATCCATCGCCCCTGATATTTGTTCGACGTTCGATGTTCGACGTTGAATGTTCGACGTTCGCGTTTCGCTTCCGACGTTCGAATTACTCTTCCTCCCGCGTACGAACCGATACAATCCGCCGTCATGCTTCAGACGATTCAATGGACTGGCGAGGCGGTGCGGCTTCTGGACCAGACTCGCCTGCCGCTGGAGACCACCTACGTCGATATCGTGGACGAACGACAGATGTGGGACGCCATCAAACGGCTGGTGGTCCGCGGCGCGCCGGCGATCGGCGTCGCCGCCGCGTTCGGCGTGTACCTCGGTGTGCGCGGATCGGGGGATGGATCGCGCGGCGCGTTTGGCCGGCGGCTCTCGGAGGTGTGTGACTACCTCGCCACCAGCCGGCCGACAGCGGTGAACCTCTTCTGGGCGATCGAGCGCATCCGACGTTGCGCCAGCGAATTTCTGGCGGCGCTCCCGGCCAGTGAGGCCGACGTGTCGGCGGTGCGCGTGCGCATTCTCCAGGAAGCCGTGGCGATGCTCGAGGAGGATACGCAAACGTGCCGTGCGATCGGCGAGGCGGGCGTTGCGCTGTTCGAGGCGCTCCCGCGCGGCCCGCAGGGTGACATCTCGGTCCTCACCCATTGCAACGCCGGGGGGCTTTGTTCGGTGGAATACGGGACGGCACTGGCGCCGATCTATACCGGCGCGGAGCGCGGGCTGCGGTTTCACGTCTTCGCCGACGAGACCCGCCCCCTGCTCCAGGGGAGCCGGATCACCGCGTACGAGCTGCAGCGTAACGGCGTGCCGGTCACCGTGATTTGTGACAACATGGCCGCGTCCGTGATGGCGCACGGAAAGGTGGCGGCGGTGATCGTCGGCGCCGACCGGATCGCCGCCAATGGCGACGTCGCCAACAAGATCGGCACCCTGGGCGTGGCGATCCTGGCCCGGCATTTCGGGATCCCGTTCTACGTCGCCGCCCCGATGAGCACCGTCGATTTCAAGTTATCCAGCGGCGACGGGATTCCGATCGAGCAGCGCGACCCGGCCGAGGTGACCGCCGCCTGGGGCAGAGCCACCGCGCCGCCGGGCGTTGCGGTGCATAACCCGGCGTTTGACGTGACGCCCGCGGCGCTGGTGACCGCGATCATCACTGAACGGGGCGTGCTCACCGCGCCGTATCGAGAAGCCCTTACCCATGCGCGGCGGCGGCTGAGTGCACGAACGTTTCGGTGGTGAAGTTTTTGCCCCTCCCCCCACTCCGCTCGGAGCAACGATGAAATTCCTCTGGACCTATGTGGCAGTGGGCGTGGCCGGGGCCGCGGGGGCCATGGCCCGATTCGCAGTTGGGCAACTCTTCTCGGTGTTCTTCAGCAACGTGCGGTTCCCCGCTGCCACGATGTTCATCAACGTGGGGGGCAGCCTCTTCCTCGGCTGGTTCTACACGCTGGCGGCCGACCGCGTGCAGATTTCCGATGTAACGCGCATCGCGATCGGCGTGGGGTTCGTCGGCGCGTACACGACCTTCTCGACACTGACGTATGACTCGAGCGCCCTCGCCGACGACGGCAAGTGGATCGCCGCGGGGCTGAACGTTCTCCTCAGCATCGCGCTAGGGCTGATCGCGGTCCGGGCCGGCATTATGCTCGCCCGAGTTCGCTTCGGATAAATGCGGTAACGAGATCCGCCCGGAGCGGCCTGTAATTTACGCCACGTCGTTCCACTGGCGCTCGAGATCAATCGTCTCGCTGGCGCGCTCGATTTGCTTCTGAAGCTTGAAATATCCGCTCACTTCGTTCTTCACGACCCGGTCATTGACGACGTCATCGATCGAACGCCCGCGAAACGCCAGGACGCGGCGCAGCGGGTGTTGCAGGAGGACGTATTCCATCCCCCCCGCCGTTACCGGCGGGAGATGCCGTCTGCGAAATCCGAGAATTCCCAGGTTGCTCATCGTGCCAAATGATAGGCCGCCATGCGCCGGTCAACTCTCGGGGCGCGCCAAAGGTTCGGGCGGTGGGGGCGGCGCGGCGCCGGTCAGGGCGGCGAGGATGCGGTCGACGTGGACGTGGCAGTTTTCGATGAACACCGTGTATTTGTCCTGCGTGCCGCCGATGGCGGTGCCGGCGACGTACACGCCGGGCGTGCTGGTTTGCATCGTCCGCTCGTCGTAGATGGGAAATTGGCAGTCGCCGCGCAGCTCGACGCCGGCGATCCGCAGGAGTGAAAGGTCCGCTTCGTAACCGATCATCGCCAGCACGAAATCGGCAGGCGCCTCGATGCGCGGCGCCGCGGCATCGGAAGTGGATCGGAGGATTACCTGCGACGCCGTGATCTGCTCCGGCATGGTATTGAACCAAGCCTTCATCCTTCCCGTCTCGATCAATCCCCTTATCTCCGGCATGAGCCAGTACTTGATGCTCGTGGCGTCGAGCGCGTCACGGCGATAGCTGAGGGAAACTCGGGCGCCGGCGTGATGGCAGCGCAGCGCCGCCTCGACCGCCGAATTCCGTCCGCCGACGATCAGCAGTTCGCGCCCGAAGTAAATGTGTGGGTCGCGGAAATAGTGGCTCACGTGAGGCAGGTCTTCGCCCGGCACGTTGAGTCGGCGCGGGCGATCGGTTCCCCCGGTCGCCAGGATCAGCCGTCTCGCCTGATAGCGACGCTCCCCGCCGGCTGGCCGCGTCGTCAGGCGGAAGCCGCCATCGTGTGGCTCGATGCCGATGACCGGCTCGTACGTGTTCACCTTCAGGTCGAAGAGGCGCATGACCGTGCGCAGGTAGTTGAGGTAATCCTCGCGCGTGCTCTTGGACTGATCGGGGGTTTCCAGCGGAACGCCGGCGATCGCGATGCGCTCGTTGGAACTGAAGAACCGCGTCTGCGGCGCGAACCAGGAGATCGTGTAGCCGATCTGCCGGGCATCGAAATGAACGTAAGGAATGCCCGCGCGCTGGAGTCCGACGGCCATTTCCAGGCCGATGGGGCCGGCCCCAATCAGGGCCACTTCGGTGCTCGTCGATTCGTCCATCGCCCGGATGGTAGCCCCTGCGCGGGACGGACGTCACTGGAATTGGATTCCAAACCTTCCACAAACTGGATGTACGCATCCATGTCGAACTTCCGTTCGAGTCCGGCGGCGTTCATGTAGCGGATGGTGCCGAAGATGGGTCGCTCTCCCCAGGGGCGGTCGTGCAGGCCGAAGATCCAGCCGACGTTGGCGTAGGCGTTGGGATCGCGGCCGCACAGGAAATACTTGTTGTTGAGATAAAGCGTATCGGCGTACGCCTCCTCGGGCGTTCGCTTCCACTCGAGGATTTTCTTTCCCCAGTACATCCGCATGTAGTTGTGCATGTAACCCGTGCGCGTCATCTCGGTCTGGGCGGCGTTCCAGTAGCGGTCGCCTGTCTTGGCGGCTTCCAGGGCGGCGCGGGAATAGACGACCGCTCGACGGTCGCGACGATGCGCCCGAAGCGTCTTCCGCGCCCATTCCGGCAAGCCTTCGAAGCGGTCGTACGCGGATGCGAAGTGGACGTAGTTGAATGCCAGCTCCCGGCGGACGATCAATTCCTCCACCAGAGCATCGCGATCGGCAGCCGGAGCTTTGGTTGCGGCGCGAACCGCCAGTGCGACCTGTAGCGGTGAGATGTGTCCGAAGTGCAGGTACGCGCTCAGGGTGGATGTGGCGTGCGCGGCCGGCTCGTTGCGGCGCTGGGCGTAACCGTTCAGACGTTTGCCGACGAACTCGGCCAGAAGAGCGGCGGCCGCCTCTTCTCCTCCCGTGAAACGCCTGGAATGCGCGACGCTACGGTCGATACGCAGGCGCGACAGTGTGCCGGCGACATCATTGGGATCCAGGTCACTGCTGATCTTGAGCCGGCGTCCATCAATTGCCGCTCGCCGGGCGGAAAGGGGAACCAGATAGTCCGCCAGGACCCGATGAAGACGAGGGCGAATCGTTCGTGCGGCAAACTCGGCCTTGTCTGAAGCCTCATCGACGGGAACGACCGCGTCGCTCTCCACCTGCACGACCCGCGCATCGACAGCATCCGCGACCCGGTCACGCCATCGCTTCTGATGGCGGAGGTAGCCACGGTCGCAGATGACCAGCGCCGCCTGCTTCGACAGCTCGATCGCCACCTCGGGCGGCTCGCCACGGCGGAGGACGAACTTGATCTTCCGCGCCGCCAGGTTCGCGGCCACGTCGCGCAGGCCTTCGAGCATGAACGCGTAATGCCGCTCGTTGGCCTCGGGATAGTCGTCCATCAGGCCAAAGGCGACGACGAGCGGCCGCGCGAGCGCCTTCGCCCGGCCCAGCGCGTACTCGAGGGCATGGTTGAATCGCGTGCGCTGCGATGCCTGCATCCAGTAAAGCACGTAATCGCGGCCCGGCCTGACGGGGTGATCGTTCAGGTCGCGTATGCGGGAAGGCTGGATCATTGATGGCGATCTTATCCCGCTGCGAACGCTGGAAATCTTCCCAGTCCGATAAGGCCGGCCCCGATCGACGATTGAGCCCGTTCAAGGCAGTCGAACCCGATGACGATGAAGACTGCGGTGCAGGACATTTCTCGAAGGACTCGTCACATGCGTTTAGATCTCCACAACCGCCGGTCGGGGTTCAACCTGATCGAGCTGGTCATCGTCGTCGTGATTATCGCCGTCATCGGCGCCATCGCGATCCCCAAGGTGAGCCGGGGCGCGCCCGGCGTCAACGACTCGGCGCTGATCCAGGAGCTGAGCTCGATGCGCAGCGCCCTCGACTATTACGCGACCGATCACGGCGGCACGTTTCCCTCCAGCAGCTCGGCCGCCGGGTTTGTCGATCAGCTCACGCAGTTCACGGACGCCAGCGGCGAGGCCCAACCCACGCGCGATTCAACGCACGTATATGGACCCTACCTCAAGTGTTTTCCGAATCTTCCGGTAGGGCGCAACGCCGGCGTGAGCACGATCACCGTCACCGGCCCCGTCGGCACCGGCAACTTCGCCTGGTACTACGACGGCACGACCCTCTGGGCCAACACCAGCACGTCCGAGCTTGACCTGAAGGGCAACGCCTACAACGGCTACTAGCCCACCGTGCGGCGTATGTGACTTCTGTGTTAAGGTCGCTGCTGAGGAGGAATTCGTAAGAGGTCGCTTGCCGGTCCGTCGATATCACCGTAGAATTTTTTCGGCATGTTTACGATTCTGGGCCCCATTTTCCTGCAAGGCGTTGGGTCGGTCCTCGACATCTATCCCGTTGAGTATCCGTATCCATTTCGTCGCCTGCATCCTCAGTTGACTGACGACCAGAGACTCGCAAGCGATTGGAGGCGTGTCGGGGACGCAATGCGCAAGGCGATCTCGCAGATTACATCATCAGGGGAACGCAGTGGCGAAGAACAAGCCTCCCCGCGGAAATAGCGATCTGCCTTCGCTCTCGGGTGGCGGGATCTCGGCGGCAGCAAGCGCAGCAGTTCCTCCCATTTTTCAAGCCACGCCTATTGCTGAGCATCAGGGGCCGATCCCTTCTCCAGAAACGCTTCGGCAATATGATTCGATGATGCCCGGTCTTGCCGGGCGAATCGTCGCAATGGCGGAGCGTGAAGCCGAACATGGAAGAGAAATTTAGAAGTCATATCTGCAAATCCAGGCTGACGACGCCAAGCGATACCGTCGAGCAGAAATGGCGGGGCAGTGTTTTGGACTCGCGATCGGGCTTGCTGCAATGGGTGGGGCGACTTACTCCGCAGTTCATGGGGCGCAAATTGCGGCAAGCTTCATCGGAACTACGGGAGTCACGGGCCTCGTCACCGCATTTATCCTTGGTCGTAACGCACTTCTGAAACAGCGCCGACAGGACGCCGATATTGCAATTGAAGTACAGCGGGCAAATGCCGGTCATCTGCCGGCGGCTGGCCAAGATAAATGAGCCAATGGATGCCGAAGTCGTCATTTCGCTTCATTCGCCTTCCTGTTATCAGCCCTGCCTTCCCACCCCGCGTTTGCAGCCGGCGTAATGGGTCGCGGTGAACAGGTCCTGCGCGGCGTCGCGCGCCATCGCCGCCGCACGGCAGACGGGATCGTCCACTGGCCAGCCGAGCCGCTGCATACGATCGCATAGCTTGTTCAAGTATCGGAGTTGCCGGCCCAGATCGGCGCGCAGCCGACGAACCTGCTCGGCGGAAAGGTCGCTGGAGCTCACGCGGTCAGCTTACGTCCAAGTCGCCCGATCGCGTGTCGTAACGTTAGATCGTTGCGTAACAAACAAACGTCGCCTTGCTGGCGACCCGTTCGAACGCCTCCACGTCTTATTGCGTAACGTTTTTGCCCGCCGGTACTATGCTGATTGGGGCGAAAGCGATCGACGCGCACGTCACGGTAAGAGGTCGCGCGCCGACCCGCGGATCAGATGGAGTCGAATGCGCCAATCTGGATTATCCCTGCTCCTGCTCGTCCTGGCTTCCGCTGCGCCGGCTACCCTTCCCGCAACGTCGCCGAGCAGTAAGGCGGAGGAAGCACGCAAGTTCTGGTCATTCCAACCCCTCACGCATCCCGTGCCGCCCCCGGTGACCAACGAGCAGTGGGCACGGACGGCCATCGACCGCTTTGTCCTCGCCAAACAGCAGGAGAAAGGGCTGACACCCAATCCCCCTGCCAGCCGAGAGAAGCTCATTCGGCGTGCGTATTCCGATCTGCTCGGCCTGCCGCCGGCCCCGGCCGATGTCAGCGCGTTCGTGAACGATGCCTCTCCCGACGCCTATGCGAAGTTGATCGATCGTCTTCTGGAAAGCCCGCGCTACGGGGAGCGCTGGGCGCGGCACTGGCTGGACGTGGCGCGCTTCGCGGAATCCGATGGGTTCGAGCACGATTCGGACCGGCCGGCCGCGTTCCAATACCGCGACTTCGTCATCCGTGCGCTCAATCAGGACATGCCGTTCGACCAGTTCGTCCAATGGCAGCTCGCCGGCGACGAACTGGCGCCTGACGACTGGCAGGCGATGGCTGCCACCGGCTTCCTCAGCGCCGGAGTGCTTCCCACGCAGATCACCGAAAAAGAATTTGAGTTCACGCGCTACAGCCAGCTCGATGACATGGTCTCGACCGTTGGCAACGCGATGCTGGGATTGACGATCGGCTGCGCCCGCTGCCACGACCACAAGTTCGATCCGATCTCGTGCAAGGATTACTACCGCCTCGCCGCCAGCTTCGCGACCGCGATTCGCAACGACGTTGATATCGACGTCAGCACGCCTTCCGAACGCGAGGAACTCAAGCGGCAAACCGAAGCGCGCCAACTGGCCGCCCGCGCCAAGATCGACGCGTTCGAGCAAAACGTCGTGCCGGCGGAATTCAATGCGTTCGTGGCAGGCTTGCGACAGAAGCCGGGGACGCCCACGGCCCAGTGGTCAGTCCTCGATTTCGAGCAGGTGACGACGCTGCACGGCACCCGGCTCGTGCGCCAGCCGGATGGATCGCTCCTGAAAGAGGGTACGACCCCGGATCACGAAACTTACGTCTTGAAGGCGCGCACTGGCGCGCCGGCAGTTACGGCTATTCGTTTGGAGGCCCTCACCGACAAATCTCTTCCGCACAATGGACCGGGCGCCGGCGGTAACGGGAACTTCGCCCTGACCGAGTTGGAACTGACGGCCGCGCCTGTCGATGGCTCCGCCTCCGCCGTATCGATCAAGATCGCTTCCGCGATCGCCACGCATCAACAGAACACAAGCAGTCTTTCCGTGGCATCATCGTTCGACGGCCAATCCGGCACGGGATGGGCGGTGGATTTCGGCGGCATTGGCAAGGACCAGGCGGCAATTTTCCGCTTCGAGAAGCCCGCGGGTTTTGCCGGCGGAACGTTGTTGACGCTTACGCTTCACTTCGATCACGCCAGCCCGCAACACCTGATCGGCCGGCCGCGAATCTCGATCAGCAACCAGCCGGATCCGCATGAATTCAAGGGAAATGAAGGCCCGGATTCGGCGGTGGCCGATGTGTTGTCGCGCCTCGTTGCCAGTCAGGACGTATCGGCCGCTGATCTGACGCTGGCCCGTCGCTGGTATGCCGCCTCGCTCCCGCAGTATCAGCAACTGAAGCAGGAGCTGTCGAAGAGCGAAGCCGTGAACGCGCCACATCGGACGGTCAAGGTGCAGGTGACCAGCGAAGGCCTGCCGCCCGTGAAGAACTTCGCCGATGATCGCGGCTATCCGCACTTCTACAAGCAGGTTTACCTGCTCCGGCGTGGTGATCCGAACAACAAAGTCGAGCCCGTCAGCGCGGCGTTCCCGGCGATCCTCATGCGGGGCGGAAATGACGAATCGCACTGGTCGAGCCCCGCACCCGCCGGTGCGCGTACCAGCTTTCGACGTACGGCCCTGGCGCATTGGATCACCGATACCGAGTCGGGCGGCGGACATCTTACGGCCCGTGTGATCGTCAACCGTCTGTGGCAGCATCACCTCGGCCGTGGCATCGTCTCCACGCCCAACGACTTTGGCGTCCAGGGCGAGCGCCCCACCCATCGAGAGCTTCTCGACTGGCTCGCCAGCGATCTCGTCGAGCACGGGTGGAAGCTCAAGCGCCTGCACAAGCTGATCATGACCAGCGCCGTCTACATGCAGGACAGCGCGATCCGCCCCGAGGACGAGAAAATCGATCCGCACGATGTTTACCAGTGGCGCTGGCAACCCCGTCGCCTCGAGGCGGAGCCGATCCGCGATTCGATGCTCGCGATCAGCGGCCTGCTCGACGAGTCGATGTACGGACCGGGAACGCTCGATCAGGACATGCGCCGCCGGAGCGTTTATTTCACCGTGAAGCGCTCCCAGCTCGTTCCGATGATGATGGTTCTGGACTGGCCCGAGCCACTCAACAGCATCGGCAACCGGCCCAGCACGACGATCGCCCCGCAGGCATTGCTCTTCCTGAACAGCCCGCAAGCAAGGCGGTACGCGGAAGCATTTTCCCGACGGCTCACCGCCGCCAAGCCGGCCGATGCCATCGTTCAGGCTTATGAGATCGCGCTGGGGCGCAAACCGAGCGACGATGAGCTTCAGACCGCCACGTCGTTCCTGGAAGGCCGCGCGCGGGATGCGCAAAATTCAGCCGGCGTGAACGCCGCGGTTTCCGACGCCGCGGCGATGACCGACCTGTGTCAGGCCCTGATGAGCGCCAACGAGTTCGTTTACGTGGAATAGGAACCGCCCCCGATGATGCGACATGATTCCCAAGCGCTCGTGACTCGCCGTGACTGGCTGCGCCGTGCCGGCGGAGGCATGGGATTGCTGGGGCTGGCGGCGCTGATGGCAGACGAGGGGCTGCTGACCAGCCCGGCACTGGCCGCCAGCGACCCGATGATCCCCCGCCCTTCCCTGCTCACGCCGCGCGCCAAGAGCGTGATCTGGATTTTCGTGAACGGCGGGCCCAGCCACGTCGACACCTGGGAGTACAAACCCGCGCTCGAAAAATACGACGGCCAGGAAATGAAGGGGATGGACCCGGAAACGGGGTTCTTCAAGAACGCCGTTGGGCCGCTGATGAAATCTCCGTTCAAGTTCACGCCGCGCGGCAAGTGCGGGAAGATGGTCTCCAGCCTTTTCCCGAACCTCGGCGAACACGTCGACAAGATGGCGTTTGTCCACTCGGGCTTCACGCAGTCGAACAATCACAGCCCGGCCCTGTTCATGATGAACTGCGGACTGCCGCGAATGGGCCTTCCATGCGTCGGGTCGTGGGTGACGTACGGACTCGGCTCGGCGAGCCGGGACCTCCCCGCCTTCGTCGTCATGTCCGATCCGAAAGGGCGCGGCCTGCCCAAGGGCAACGCCAGCAACTGGAGCTCCGGCTTTCTGCCCGGCGTCTTCCAGGGCACTTACCTTCAGCCCTCGGGGGCTCCCATCGCCAACCTGGCTCGCCCCGCGCCATTGAGCCCCACGCGTCAGCGGGCGCAGCTCGACCTGATCGCGGCGCTGAACCACGAGCACCAGGCCAGGGCGGCCGCCGAGGCGGAGCTGACGGCGCGCATCGAGAGCTTCGAGCTGGCCTATCGCATGCAGACCGCCGCTCCCGACGCCCTGGATGTGGACCACGAGCCGCCGCACATCAAATCGCTTTACGGCCTCGATGACCCGCGCTGCGCCCACGTCGCGCGGCAGTGCCTCATGGCCCGACGGCTGGTGGAGCGCGGCGTGCGATTCGTGCAGATCTATTCCGGCGGGATGGAAAACGAGCGGAGTTGGGACGGGCACGTCGACATCGCCGGCAACCATTCTCAATTCGCGGGCGAAACCGACCGACCCGTGGCCGGCCTCCTCGCCGACCTGGAACAGCGCGGCCTGCTCGATGACACGCTGGTGATCTGGGGCGGTGAGTTCGGCCGGCTCCCCGTCTCCCAGAAAGGCGCCAAGCCGGGCCGCGATCACAACCCCCACGCCTTCACTACCTGGATGGCCGGCGGCGGCACCAAGGGAGGCGTGAGCTACGGCGCATCCGATGAGGTGGGCTTTAAGGCCGCCGTGAATCGAGCGAGCGTCAACGACCTGCACGCCACGATCCTCTATTTCCTCGGCCTGGATCACACGAAGTTGACCTATCGCTTCAACGGCCGGGACTTCCGACTGACCGACGTGGCGGGCAGGGTGATCAACGACATCGTTGCGTGAGCCTGCAAGGTCCCCGTAATCTGCGGCTGCTGGATAGAGTGGGCTAGACCCACCCATTTGATCTCGCGGTGGGCCGAGCCCGCCGTACCTCACTCCCAAACGGCGCAAAATCGTAGAAAGCGGATCACATGATCGGAGTCGCCATCATCGGCAGCGGCGGGATCGCGCTGGCGAATCACCTGCCTGGCTTTGCCCTCTGCCCGGACACGAAGGTGATCGCCCTGTGCGACACCAACGCGGCGGTCCTCGCCAGGGCAAGCGCACAAACCGACATCACCGCCACGTACACCGACTATCGCGAGCTGCTCCGCCGCGACGACATCCATGCCGTCGTTGTGGCCACGCCCAACGTCTTTCACGCGCCGATCGTGCTGGCCGCGGTTGCGGCCGGGAAGCACGTCATGTGCGAGAAGCCGCTGGCAATGAGTCTCGACGAGGCGGTGGGCATGCAGCGCGCCGCCGAAGCGGCCGGCGTGCGGCACATGACCGCCTTCACCTACCGCTTCGTACCCGCAATGCGCTACATGGCTCACCTGGTGCACGGCGGGCAGATCGGCACGCCGTACCATTTCCGCGCCGCGCGATTTCAGGACTGGTCCGATCGCGACCTGGGCTGGCGGCAGATCCAGAAGCTCGCCGCCACCGGCGAGCTGGGCGACATGCTCTCCCATCGCATCGACTACGGCCATCTGCTCATCGGCCCCATCGTCCGCGTCGTCGCGCAGGTCCGGCGCTTCCTGGATATGCGGCAGGGCAAGCCGTCGGACCTGGACGACTGGGCGGCGATCATCGCCGACTTCGACCAGAACGTGACCGGCGTGCTGGAAAGCAGCAAACTCGCCACCGGCCGCGGCGAAGGCCACCGCGGGCTGGACCTCTGCGAAGTGAACGGCTCGGAAGGCACGATCGCCTACACCACGCAGAAACCGCTTCAGCTCCAGATCGGCAAGAAGGGCGACGTCGACCTGCACACCGTCATGGTCCCCGACGAATTTCTCGTCTGGCCCGGCTCGACCCGCGATCCGCGCCAGGGCGATCCGCTGGTCACCTTCCGCTACGATCAGAACTTCGAGTTCATCGACGCGATCCGCAACCAACGCCCCTGCCGCCCCAGCTTCGCCGAAGGCGTGCGAGCGCAAGCCGTGATGGAGGCGGCGATAACGTCGTCGCGTGAAAAGCGATGGGTGGATGTGAGTTCTTAGAGCGATTTTGCGCCCTCGCACGGTTTACGGCGGAGGCAAGGGCCTATGTTCCTTCTATCATTTGAGCGAAATCATCAAAAATGAGCATCTCACTTCGACCTGAAACCGAGCGGCTTCTTGAAGAGCGACTTAGAGACGGCGATTATTCCACGGCCGACGATTTGGTTCGCGCAGCACTCCTTGCGCTCGAAGAAGTTGACGCACTTGAACTCGACGAGGAAACCCTCGATGCGATCGACGAAGCAGAGGATCAAATCGAACGAGGTGAAGTGCATGACTGGGACGAGGTGTTTGTTTTGACCTTACGGCATGGCGCGCGCAGACAGCCGGATCGATTCGATTGATTGTCTTTGGAGATTTTGAAATGGGCAGGAGTGCCGTCGTGACGGGTGCTGGGAGCGGTGTTGGGCGAGCGGTTGCGCTTCGGTTGGCGGCGGAGGGTTGGTCCGTCGCGTTGCTGGGGCGTCGGGCGAACGCGCTGGACGAGACGCGCGAGCTTGCGGGTGTCGAGGCGGCCGGGCGGATCTTCGCCTGCCCTTGCGATATTGCTGACGAGACGGCGGTGCGTGCGGCAACATCCGACATCCTCAAACGATTCGGAGCCGTTCACGCGCTGGTCAATGCGGCGGGCATCAACATTCCGGCTCGGGCGCTGGAGGTGCTGGCGCTCGCGGATTTCGAGAAGGTGATGGCGACCAACCTGACCGGCTGTCTGAATTGCACGCTCGCGCTCCTGCCGGCGATGCGGCAGCTCGGGGAGGGGACGATCGTGAACATCGTCTCCGATGCCGGCATAGCCGCCAGCGCCAAGGCCGGAGCGGCGTACATCGCATCGAAGTTCGCCGTGCGGGGGTTGACACAGTCCATCAACGCGGAAGAACGGCTTCGCGGCATTCGCGCGACATGCGTGCTGCCGGGGGACATCAACACGCCGTTGCTGGACAAGCGGCCTGTCCCGCCGCCGGCCGAGGCGCGGCAGAAGATGTTGCAGGCGGAGGACGTTGCGGATTGCGTCCTGCTCGCGATCAACCTGCCGCACCGGGCGTTGGTTGAAGAGCTGCTGATTCGGCCACGGGTTTCCTAAGGACGGATCCATCCTCATTGTTCATCCGGCAGAATGAGCCGGCAGATGATCGCGGAAACTCGCTCGACCACATCGTCCCGAACGCGACCTTTGACCTGCGCCCGGCGGCCGCGCCAGTCAATGCATTTCACTTGATCAGCGATCACGTCCCCTCGGGATGGGCAGGCGGCTCGGGCCATTCACCAGACCTCGCGGCCGACGGGCGCGCCCCACTCGAGAAGCTCCGGCCGGTTTCCGGGCTTCATCTGCGCCAGCAATTCGGCCAGGGACGGCGCCTTGGCGGGCCGGAGAAACACGCGGCCGCGCCGCAGCGTGATTTCAACCTCCGCGCCTTCGTGCATCGCCGCCCGCCGGGCGATTTCCGCCGGCACGCGCACCCCCAGGCTATTGCCCCAACGTTGGAGTCGAACGGTCATATCGGTCTCCTCACAGATATACACTAGGCTATCCGCAATTTGGGGCCAATCGCCCACAGCCGCCGGTCGCGGCATCACTCTCGCGCCGACGCCGAACAAGCTGGTCGGGCTACTCAGCGCGTTTGTCGCCGATCGGCGAGTCGAATAGGATGATCGGCGACGCCCGAAAGGAGCCATCGATGACACTCCAAACCCTCAAGATCGGTAAAGAGCGGGTCGTGGTGCTGCGCGAACGAGACTACAGGAAATTGCTCGCCCAGATCGGCGCAGAGCACGAGTTGGACGCCGGCGACGAGACGGAAAGCCGTCGACGCATGAAGGAAAAGGGCGGCACGACGCTTGCGCAGTTGAAGAAGAAACTGCGGCTATGAGTTATCGGATGGAACTGAGGTTCCGGGCGTTTGTGAACGCACGGGCATTGCAGCCCATCAACGATCGTCACCAAGCCAGGCAATCTGCTTTTCCAACGGTGAGTGCGACAGGGCATTGACCAGCCGACGATCGACGGTCAGCATCACCGCGCGTTGCCTCACGGCCAATGCCAGGTACAGACAATCGTAAACCGTGCGGTGCGTCCGCATGGCCAACTCAAGCGCCGGATGAACCAGATCGTTGGCAGGCGTCTTGATCAATGGCAGTCGATCGGCATCCGCCAGTAATTCCATCGCCTCTGTGCCATCGATTTCTTCGCGTTCACAGCGCTTCCAGATTACGTTGGCGATTTCGGTCGCGATGAAATCGGGAACGTGAAGCTCGCGCTCGCCGGCCAGCACTCGTCGCGCCCGTTCGGCGTGCTCTTCCCCAAACAGTGCGGACGCCACGACGCTGGCATCGATGACCAGCGCCTTCATCGTTCGCGCCCTTCTCGGATCAATTCGACGCTGCTGGCGAGCTTTTGGCCTTTGAAGCGAGCCTTCCAACGGTCAAACATCCGATTGATCTCTTCTCGGTCAGCAGCAGTCGCGCGTTCGATCATTAGCTTCGCTTCGCTTTGCAGCGACCGCCCATTTCGCCGGGCGCTTTGCTTCAGTCGCTTGATTGCCTTCGGGCTCAATCCTCGAACGAGAATATCAGGCATCATGCACCAATCCTTTCCAGGCTACTCAATGATATCATATTGATAGCACTCGGTAAAGAATACATCGGTCGGCCCGCGGATGTCTTCGCCGCCTCTACGCAAACCCGAACCCAGATCGTAAAACGTCGCGAGATGGAAACG
Organism: Tepidisphaerales bacterium; assembly: GCA_038240605.1. Lineage (GTDB taxonomy): Bacteria > Planctomycetota > Phycisphaerae > Tepidisphaerales > Tepidisphaeraceae > JBBSDP01. Next base: position 25,060 of record JBBSDP010000012.1, read on the forward strand.
GTTGCATCGCACCCCGGCGCGCAGCTCATCGTCACGGCGGACGATTTCGGCCGTTCGTCGGCCATCAATCACGCAATTCTGCGCGCACACCGTGAAGGAATCTTAACAACCGCCAGCCTGATGGTGGCGGGCGAAGCGGCGGAGGAAGCGATCGCGATGGCGCGGGAAACGCCGACGCTTGCGGTGGGGTTACATGTGGTGCTGGTCGATGGACCGGCGATGCTTTCTGGCGCCGACGCCCCCCGCCTGTTCTCGAAGGGACAGCACGGATTTTCAAATTCGCCCGTGGCCCTCGGATTGCGGTATGCGCTGGGACCGCGGACGCGGCGGGAGATGATGCGCGAGGTGGAAGCGCAGTTCGCGGCCTTTGCGCGATCGGGCCTGCGCTTTTCGCACGTGGACGCCCACCAGCACATGCACCTCCACCCGGCAATTTTTCCATTGCTTGCCCGGATGGCGCGGGAGTATCAAGCGGACGGTATCCGCTTGCCGCGTGACGACCTGCGGCTTGCATTGGGTTATGATGCGGAAAACCCGGTCCGCAAGATCGTGTGGGCGGCGGCGCTGGGAGCGATGTCCGGGTGGTGTGCCCGGCGGACGCCCGCGGGATTGCGGACGCCGACGCGATGTTACGGCTTGTTTCAATCTGGGCAAATGCAGGAGGGCTACGTCATCCAACTCCTTCGCTCACTTGGGGCGCCGTCGGCGGAAGTCTATTTTCACCCCACGCTCGGTCCGCGCGCGGATCCCTATGGCCCCAATCCGGAGGACCTGTCCACGCTGATCAGCCCCGCCGTGCGAAACGTGATCGATGAATGCCGAATTCGGCTCTGCTCTTATCGAGACCTCCTCCCGTGACGCATGTCCTGACCGGCTTATTTTTCGTCTTGCTCGCCGCCGGCTGGATTTATTGGCTGGCGGGGTGGTGGTGCTCGCGCGAGTACTTCCGGCAGCTGAATGGCGGACGGCGCGCGGCAGGTGGCGATCGACAGGCGCCAACGGTCGACAAGGCCCCTTTCCTGCCGAGCGTATCACTCCTCAAGCCCGTGAAGGGGCTCGATGCCCATGTGTGGGAGAACCTCGTCAGCTTCTGTCAGCAGTCTTATCCCGATTTTGAAATCCTGTTCGGGGTGGCCGAGGCATCGGATCCGATCGTTAAACTGATCCGACAGCTCCAGGCGAGCTTTCCCCAGGTGTGCATTCGACTCCTGATCGGCGCCGATAAGGGGGCCAACCCCAAGGCCGCGCTGCTGGCACGGCTGGAAACCCATGCCCGTGGCGACGTCATCGTCGTCAGCGACAGCGACATCCGCGTCAGCAACGACTACCTCCGGCAGGTCGTCGCGCCGCTCCGGGACGAAACGGTGGGACTGGTCACATGTCCCTATCGCGGGGTTGGAGCCGAGAGCCTGCCGGCGCGCCTGGAATCGCTTTACCTCGACGTGACGTTCCTGCCGGCGGTGATGATCGCCGACCGGCTGAACGCGGTGCTCGGGCTGGGCGCGACGATGGCGATCCGCCGTCATGACCTGATCGCGTTCGGCGGGTATCGGTCGATCGCCGACCACCTGATGGACGACTACCAGGTGGCCAGGGCGGTCCGCGCTCGCGGCCTTCGCATCCATCTGTCGGAGGTCATCGTCTCAAGCGTGCTGGGGAACACCGGTTTCGCCGAACAGTGGAACCGCGAGGTGCGCTGGTCGCGCGGGATCCGAACCGTTCAAGCGGGACACCTCGGGTTGTTGGTGACGTTCGTTACCCCGGTCGCGTTGGCGGCGGCATGCCTTGCGAACAACCTGGCGGCGGCCGGCGCACTGGCGGCGACGTTGCTCCTGCGATGGGTGGTGGCATGGCACATTACCGGCTGGCTGAGGCGGCGCGAAGAACGACGCTCGCTCGCATGGCTCCCGCTGCGCGATGTGCTGAGCTTCCTGGTCTGGCTGTCCGCGAATTTCGGTTCCCACGTCACCTGGCGGGGCCGTCGTTTTCGCATTGGAGCGGGTGGCGAGCTTCGCGCCGCGCCGCCAGCGTCAACGCCGTTGAAGGCGCCGATTCGGCGCCTGGACGCGTGGCTGCGAAGGCGCCAGGGAATCTTTGAGTTCAGCGATGATCCGCGCTGCATCCTTCGCGCCGCTCGCGTGGTCTGCCGCGAGGTGATTTGCCTGGAGGACGGTACGCAGGTCGCCCCCGGTGATCCGCTGGGTGAACTGCACCTCCATAACGAGCACCTTCCGAAGATCCCGCGCGGCGGAGCGGGAATCGCCTGGGCCGGCGAGGCTCGGCGAAACATGCATCACTCGCTGCATCTGCTCGCGCACGCCGTCACGAACGACTCGCGCCTCGCGAAGGTGCACGCGTTCCGCGCCACCCCCGCCCTCGTCACGCGCGGTGGCATGCGGCAGATGGAGCGGGTCGGAAGTCGCCTCCACTTCCAGCGCATCGATAGCGCCAAGTCGCCGGGCATCTGGCGCCGGACGCACGCGACGCTGGAAAACATCCTCGTCGGCATGCTCATCTGGACATTCAATCCCGGCGGATTACGCGCGCTCGGATTGCGGCGGGAGCGGCACACATTCTGGATTTCCCGGCGAATGCTTATCAAAAAGTACGGCGCTGTCCCGACCCCAGGACGCTTGCAACCGGCTGAAGCGATTACTGCCCTGTCCGCGCCGCCGGGCCACGAGCCCAGTGCGGTGACTGCGAAAGCAGGAATAGACAAGCCGAGCGGTTCGGCAAAATCACGGCGACGAAAGCGCCGGAAGATGTCGATTGGCCGACGCTGATCTGGAATGGACCCGCTCGCGAGCGACAGCCTGCAATGAACGACGCCATTCCTCCATCGCAAGAGCCGCGGCCGATCGCGCCGGACGCGCGTGTGCATCCGTATTCGTTCCGACGCTACCTTTTCCGATCCACCGACGGCCTGCTTGGCGCCGATGCGAGCGCATCGACATCGTCCCGCGCCGCCCGCGGCGAGAATCGTGCGGCATGGATCATCGCCGCGGGCATCCTGTTCGTGCTGATCTACCAGCTGAGAACCGCGCTGCTCCCCTTCGTCATTGCACCGGCGCTGGCGTATGCGGCGGAGCCGGTCGTGAAACAGGTGCGCAACCTGCTGCGCGCGCCGCGCTGGGTTGCGGCATTTCTGGCTTACGTGGGTTACCTCATCATCTTTGCGGTGATCGGATTTGCGGCCGCGCGTACGCTGATTCCCCAATTCGCTGATCTCGCCTCGCATTTCCCGCAGACCGTCCACACATTCATCGAGCGGTTATTCCGAGGCGAAACACTCGACGTAGCAGGACGAACCATCACCGCCTCCGGCACGGCCGAAGCGCTGCGTTCGGGCGGGAAGCGGATATCAGGCGGTGGGTCGGTGGACGCGCTTGCGGCGGTGACGATGGGGTTCGAGGTCGTGATGGGCCTGATCGTTACGCTGGTGCTACTGGCCTACTTCATGTTCGACGGCCCGCGCCTGCTCCACGGCATGCTCTGGCTGGTCCCACCGGCGCGCCGCACGCACGCCCGGCGTCTGGCGATCCGCCTGAGCCCCGTGGTGGGACACTACCTGCGCGGGCTGGTGGTTATCGCGGCGTACGGGTTCGCGCTCACGTGGATCGCGACGCGGTTCGTGCTTCACCTCGATCACGCCGGGCTGTTCGCGATCCTGGTCGGGCTGCTCGAGATGATCCCATTCCTGGGGCCGTTCGTGAGCACGGCGATGATCGGTCTGCTCGCGGTGCAGCAGGTGAGCTGGTGGGGAATCGTCGGCTTCGCGATCTTCGCGACGGCGCTGCGCGTGTCGATCGATCAGTTCGTGGGGCCGCTGGTTCTCGGCCGTGCGGTGCGGGTTCCGGCGCCCGTGATCATCTTCTCGTTCATCGCCGGCGGCGTGCTGCTGGGGGCGCTGGGAATCCTGATCGCGGTCCCGGTCGCGGCGGCGATCAAGGTGATCCTGGAAGACACCTACCGCTCGCGTGTCGTTCCCCGATCGCGCGCGACCCCGGATGTTCCGACTACCAGCGCGCCTCCAGCACCAGGTTGAACGGCGTCTGCGTGGCCCGGCGGAAGCGGGTGAAGCCGCCGTCGGTCACCACCTGCTTGAGCTTCGCTTCGCCGGCCTGGGCTCCGAGCGCGGGGCCGTGGTGGGCGATCGATGCGGGGCAGCAGATCATCGTTGAAGCGGCGTAGAAGACGCGGCCGACGGGGTTGAGGTTTTGCTCAGGCGCGTCGCCGGCGAACGGCTCGACGATCATCCAGGTGCCGTCGGGCGCGAGCGTCTCGTGGACGCGGCGGGCGGCGCCGGTGGGATCTCCCATGTCGTGCAGGCAGTCAAAGTGGGCAACGAAATCAAACGGCTTTCCGCCGGCATCGGGGTAATCAGTGCTCCTGGCCACCTGAAAGGTAACGCGGTCTGCCACGCCGGCGGCCTTCGCACGCTCACGCGCGAGTTCGATCGACCCGGCGTGATAGTCGAAGCCCCAGAACTTTGATTTTGGGTATGCCCTGGCCATCAGGATCGTGGACGCGCCCAGGCCGCAACCGACGTCCGCGCCGCGGGCGCCCGCCTCGAGCTTCTGCTGGACGCCGTCGAGCGAGGGAATCCAATTGGAGACGAGGTTGCCCGCATAATTGGGCCGGAAGAAACGCTCAGTGCCGACGAACAGGTCATGATGGTGGTCACACCAGTCCAGTCCGGCGCCGGTGCGGAAGTTCTCCTCCATCCGCGGCTCGGCCTTCATGACCGCGGCGATGATCTGAAACGCGCCGCCGATGAAGCACGGGCTGCTCTCATCGGCAAGGGCATAAGCCTGCTCGGGTGTCATGCGGTAGGTTTTGGTGGCGGCGTCATAGTTCACGTAGCCGCCGGCCGCCTGGTTGTTCAGCCATTCACGGACATATCGCTCGTGTGTATTGGTTTTCTCTGCAAGACCCGCGGAGGTGAGCGGCCCTGAGGCGGCCAGCGCCCTGTACAGCCCCAGGCGGTCGCCGATCAGCACCAGCGCGGCGCTCATGGCCGCGCCGATATCACCGACGGCCTTGCCCATGAATTCCTGAAGCGTGTCGGGATTGAGCTGGGTGGGATCGATTTGGGTCGTCATGACAGACCTCCGATATGGGCCGCGTCACCAGGGCGGCGAATTGTGCGCGCGCGAAATCACACCTGGTGATAGACGCGCGAGAAATGAGCCAGGACGCTGCGCGGGACGAGAGGCACGGGAAACATTCGCATCTTGTTGCGCAGGCCGGCGATGACCTTGGTCCGGCCATTCATCATCGCCGTATATCCGACACGGGCGACGTCGGCCGGTTCGGATATCTGCCCGGTGAACGCGCGCGTACCGAGGAGTCGGGCGCGCCTGGCAAACCCGGTGCGCGTCGGCCCCGGACAGAGGACGGTGGAGGTCACGCCGGTGCCGCGCAGTTCGTTGGAGAGCGCGAGGGAGAGCGAGAGGACGTACGCCTTGCTGGCGTTGTAGCAGGCGGTCAGCGGGCCGGGGACAAAGGCGGCGATCGACGAGACGTGCAGCAGCCGACCCCATCCCCGCTGCAACATGTCCGGCAGGAACAGCCGCGTCAGGTGCGTGAGCGCCATCACGTTCACCTGCAGCAACTGGAGAGAGTTGGCCAGATCGGCTTCGTCGAATCGGCCGCCGGCGGCGAATCCGGCATTGTTGACGAGGATGTCGACCGCCAGAGCCCGTTGCCGCATCTCGCGGTGAACTTCAGCGGCGGCGGCGGGCTGGGCGAGGTCGCGGGCAATCACGTACGCGCTCACGCCATATGCCCCCTCGATCTCCGCGGCAACCGCGATGAGCCGGGCAGGGTCGCGGGCGACGAGCACCAGGTCATGCCCGTCGGCGGCCATGATGCGGGCCAGTTCGTAGCCGATCCCGCCGGTGGCGCCGGTGATCAGTGCGCGACGTGGGCGATTGGAGGCTTGCGCGCGCTGGGCGCACTCAGCGAAGGTCACGTCGTCGGTTTCGCATTCTTCCGCGGGGGCCGTGGCGGCGCCAGTAGAGGCACGTTGAAAGGTGAAGCCCTTCATGGCTGATGCTCTCTCTCCAGGAGACCCGCATCGGCGCCTCCGGCTGACGCCGATGACGTCCGTCCACGCGTAACGCTTCCTTCATGCCGTCGCGCGCACTGCTCGCCACCCGATTCGCAGCTTCGACAACACCGACAATGATACCCGTTCGTTGAGGACGCGCCGTGGCTGCGCGGCTATCTTTTTCAGCAGCCGGTGATAGATCTCGGTCATCGCCACGAGTGTAGGCCGGCTGTCACGTTCGATGCACCGCTCCAAATCCGCCGATCGTCGGAACGACGTCTCGGCGCGGTCGATCTGAAAGCGCATCAGCTCGAGAAATTGCCTGCCGCCATCGCCGCCGCCGCGCAATGCATCGGGGCTGACGCCGAAGGCATCGAGCTCCTCGCGGGGAAGGTAGGTGCGTCCGCGGTCGGCGTCCTCACGGAGGTCGCGAAGGATATTGGTGATCTGGAACGCGACACCGCGCTCGACGGCCAGCGCTTCGGTTTCCGGACCGCCTACGAACCCCCATACGTGAATGCTCGCGATCCCCACCACGCACGCCACGCTGTAACAGTAGTCGCGCATCTCGCCAAAGGTCTGGAGCGCGACCGGATGCAGGTCGCGGCACTGGCCGGCCACCACCTCGTCGAACACGAATGCAGGGATCGAATAGTGTCCGACCATCTCCGCGAACGCCGGCCACAGTTCGTCATCCGGGCAATCCGGCAACTCGCCGCGCAGGACCGCGTTCGTCCGCTCGCGCCACCCTTCCAGCTCGGCGGCCCGGCGGGCGATGCTCCGGCCGTCCTCGTCGTCGGCGATGTCGTCGACCCGCCGCATGTACGCGTAAAGCGCGAACATCGCAGCACGCTTGGCGCGCGGCAGGAGCTTCAGTCCGTAATAGAAATTACGCGCCTGCCGGCGTGTCAGCTCCGCGCAGTAACGTCGGGAATCAATGAGCGGCGACGGACAGAGGGTGCTGGTAAGTGGCATGTGTTGCACGCGCGCGGGTTGCAGCGGAATGGCGCCCGGCCCCCGACCGCGAATAAAGGTAACGCAAACCGCTGTCGCTGCCAACAAACCACAGAATATTGACACAGGTGCATCGGGAGCGTTGTGATGGCTTGCGAGCGAACCGTCCTTGAGCGCCGCAAGTGCCCCCGCGCCGAGCAACAAAACGGCCCCCGGCACGCATACGCGCTCCAGGGGCCGGATGTTTTGCCGCGGTCGGTTCCGACGACCCAGCGTTTACTTGACCATGTCCTTGAGGTTCTTCAGCGGGCGGACTTTCACGACCTTCCGTGCCGGCTTGGCGGCAAACATCTGCTCCAACTTCGTGAATGGGTTGATCCCCTTGCGCGCGGCGACCGCCGGCTTGTTGATGACGATAATTTTCACCAGGCCGGGAACCGCGAACACACCGGGCCCCTTTTTGGCAAGCGCCCCCTTGATCTGCCCCGCCAGGGCGTCGAGGACGGAGGCGACCTGTTTGCGGGAGAGATCGGTCTCCTCCGCGACGTTGGAAAGGATCTCGCTCTTGGTTGCGGATTTCGCTGTAGCTGCCATAAATCAGTTGCTCCTTCCGAGAGGTAAATGGGACGAAAATGATGCGTGGCTTCCGCGGCCAGATCACGTATTTGCCTGAAAATGCCGAGGATTTCAAGGGGCGTGGCGCATTTTCCAGTTGAATGCCAGTGATTTGCAGTCTTCTGGAGAGCGACCGCCTCAGCCGCATGGCCGCCGCGGAGATCGCCAACCCCGTCAACCAATGCCTTATTAGCCCGGTCAACCACTGGGAAATGGCCATGAAGATCAGCGTCGGCGAAGAATTTATAAACTACACGGGCGCGAGGACCTGGGCCGTCCGGTTGGGGAGGTAGATGCGCACGCTCTGCGCGCGCCCGTCCGTCGGCACGTCTTCCCGCGGATAGGTCATTTCCTTCGCAACCCGGGCGAAGCCGTCGAACTCGGCGGCATCGGTGTCCAGAACCAGGCGGTAACTCTTCGGGTCCGGCACCGGGATGCGGTAGTCGGCGAACGACTGAGTCGGGTGCAGGTTGAAGGCGAAGACCAGCGGTCCCCGGCGGTAAATAAGTACCTTGTTGTCCTCGTGAATCGAGAGGCGCTCGATGAGCGGGTCTTCCAGGATGTCAAACTGATCGTCGAGTGAGTTCATCGCGCGGTCGAATCGGTTCAGGCCCGCGTAGTGGAGCCTGGGGTTGTCCGCCAGCGACCACTGCCGCCTGGCGTACTGCATCGACCAGTGATTCCCCTCGCGCGGGAAGTCGATCCACTCGGGGTGGCCGAACTCGTTGCCCATGAAGTTGAGGTACCCCTCCCCGGCGAGGCTGAACGTGATCAGGCGGATCAGCTTGTGCAGGGCCATGCCCCGGTCGATCACCGGGTTGTGGCTCTCGCGGCCCATATGCCAGTACATGTCCTTGTCCATCAGCCGGAACGCGATCGTCTTATCGCCAACCAGCGCCTGGTCGTGGCTTTCGGCGTAGCCGATGTGCTTCTCGCCGTGACGACGGTTCAGCAGCGTGTGAAACAGCTCGGCGAGGCTCCATTCCTCATCGCGCCGCTCCTTGAGGATCTTGATCCAGTAGTCGGGCACGCCCATCGCCAGACGGTAGTCGAAGCCGAGCCCCCCTTCGGCAACGGGACGCGCCATCCCGGGCATCCCGGAAACATCTTCAGAAATGGTGGTCGCATCCGGCCTGAGCCGATGGGCCAGTTCGTTGGCGAGCTTGAGGTATGAGACGGCGTCCTCGTCAACGTTGCCGCCGAAGTAATCATCGTACTGCGTGAAGGGACGGCCGAGCCCATGGTCGCGGTAGAGCATGCTGGTGATGCCGTCGAAACGGAACCCGTCGAAGTGGTATTCCTCCAGCCAGTAGCGGACGTTGCTCAGCAGGTAGCGCTGCACCTCGAATTTCTCGTAATCGAAGAGGAGCGAATCCCAGGCGGCATGCTGACCGCGCGGGCCGGCGTGGAAGTACTGGTGGTCGGTGCCGTCGAACCAGCCCAGGCCTTCCAGCCGGTTCTTCACGGCATGGCTGTGCACCAGGTCCAACAGTACGTGCAGGCCCATGCCGTGCGCCGTGTCGATCAGTTCCTTGAGCTCCTCCGGCGTGCCGAAGCGCGATGAGACCGCGAAGAAACTGCTGACGTGATACCCGAAGGAGCCGTAATACGGGTGCTCCTGCACCGCCATGAGCTGCACCGCGTCGTACCCGAGGCCGGCGATGCGCGGCAGAACGTCGCGCGTGAACTCGGGGAACGTACCGACCTTCGCCTCCTCGCGAGCCATCCCAACATGCGCCTCGTAAATGCGTAATCCGTGCTTCCGTATGGGAATCGGGTGTTGGAAATCGTACGGTTGCGGTGGGTTCCAGTAGACCCCCGCCCAGTCGTTCGTCGCCGGGTCCTGCACAACCCGGCGGATGTAGGCGGGAATGCGGTCAGTCCCCTTGCTGTCCTCACCGACGACGTGGACCTTCACCCGGCTGCCATGAACGAGCTTGTCGGCGAACTTGTCATCAGGGAGGAAGAGGCTCCAGACGCCGAACTGGTCGCGGACCATCGGGTTGCCCCAACGGTCCCAGTTGTTGAAGTCCCCGATGACGCGAAGCTGAAGTGCTGCCGGCGCCCACTCGCGATACCAGACGCCTTTCTTGCCGTACAGCTCTCCGCGGTTCAGGCCGAAGTAACGGTGCCCCTGGCTGATCTGCCCGAGCAAGCCGCCGGTTGAATCGAACTGTCGCAGCACCGTCCGGAAATGGGACTGACGCTCGGCAAGCTGGGATGCGTACGGCTTCAGCCAGGAGTCGCGCTCGATCAAGCCGGTTCCGTCGGAAACGGTTGAATTCATCGCCGAAGGATGAGGGCGGAGCGCATGTATTGTCAAGTAGCGAATACTGGCCGCGCCACGCCCGCCACTCACTTGTGGCACCGGCGCCCTCGCCCGTGGGCTGCGGTACGCCGCAGCTATCGGCGGTACTCCGCCGATTCAGCACGAGCGCAGCGTTTCACCGCGGTAGAAAAGACGCTGCTCTCTTGCTCACTTCGGTCGAGTACGCCCGAGCCGGCGTGGGTATACGCCTGCATGGGCGAGGGCGCCAATGCCACGAGAATCGACACGAGAACTGCCAGACCGGTCACTTGCCCGGCACACGGTTGATCGTATGGTCGATCTCGAGCTCGATGGGCGTCTTGTCTGCCGCTTCGAGGCGCAGCTTGATCGACATCGACATCACGGGATGAATATTCGGAATCGCCAGCGATACCGTTTTCCCATCCGCCGAGAGCGTCGCTGACGTGATGTCGACCGTGTCGCGGCCAATCTGGCTGGGGTCAGAAGCCTTGTATTCCGCGGAGCCGTACTGTTTCGTCCAGCGGTAGTTCCACCACTGCGCGGAATAGTTCTCCACATCGGTGGCGGATTCGCGGACCAGTGGCACGGTGAACGTGATGTCCAGCCCGGCGGGCGTTACGTGCAATGTTTTCACATCGCGCACCACCTTCCCGGTATAGCGCACCCCCTGTAGCGCGCCTTCGTGACCGGCGGTGGTCTGCCATCCCTTCAACCCGCCGACGTAAAGCTGCCCGTCGGCCGGATTGAAACGAGCGCGCATGATTCCCGTGTCGAAACGAAGCGGGAACATGACGATGCCCCCCTGCGCCTGGCCGTCGACCTCTTCCTGCACTACGTGAAACAGCCGGCATTTGCCGTATGAGGTGAAGAGCAGGTCGCCCTGGAACGGGCCCCACTTGTCGCTCGTGACCCATGCCTGGCCGCCGCCGGAATTGTCCGGCTCCGGGTACGGCACCCAGAAGAGCGGCTTATCGTAATCGGTCGGCGGCGGGTCGCGGTGAGCGCTTCCCACGCAGCCGAGAAACATTCCCTTCTTCACGAGGTTGACCCGATCGACCGGCGTCCAGATTCCCTGGTTGTCGGAGCAGGTCACCTCGCCATGCGGGCCGACGCTCCCGCCGTTAGGCGCACGCAGCCCGGTCGCGAAGATTTCCAGGTTCTTCCCGTCCTTCGAGAGGTGCAGCACGCACCCGTTATGCCGGCCGATCGGGTCGAAGAAATCCGTCCCGAGCAGCGGCGATCCCTTCTCGAAAAAGAAGCTCCCGTCCGGCGCCTGCTGAAGGTCGAAAACGAATTCGTGGAAGTTGGGCGTAACTGAAATGTCGTTGTTGAAGTTCTCGTAGTAATCCGCCTCGCCGGCGCCGTTGCGGTCATGCAGGATCGTGACCTGATCGCGCCCGAGCACGTAAATCTGCCCATTGACGATCTTCATTCCCAGCGGCTGAAACAGACCCGTGGCGAATCGCTTCCACGTGAGGTGCTCGAGCTTGTCATCGATCCCCGAGACGATCCAGACATCGCCGCTCCACGTGCAGACGGCTGCACTTTTGCCATCGGGAAAGAAATCGAACCCGCCGATGCGCATCCACGCATGCCACGGGTTCTGGTCCGGGAGCGTCAGCGTATCGACGACGTAGGGTCCGTCGCCGCTGCCGAGCTTGCCGGTCGTCTCGATCGTTTGCGGGTAGCGGAGCGGCGCATCGTGCATGTATTGCTGCTCGACGTCCACCACGCTCTGGTCCACCGCATACGGGAACTTGGCCGCCTCCCCCTCGGACAAGGCGCCGATCACCAGCTTGAACTTCACGACCTCCGCGTGGGCCGGCAGGCTCAGGATCAGGTGTTGCTGCTTCTGCACCCACTTGCTGCCTGCCGGAGCCCCCGCCGTGCCCGCGACCACGTGACCGAAGGAGGCGAACGACCCGTCCGGCGCAACGTTCACCGTAGCTCCGGCCGGCTCATCGGCAACGAGCAATTCGAACGGCTCGGTGGATTGGCCAAGCTTGAACGTGCGGGTGAACGAACCCTGACCGCCCGCCGTGTCGTACCACGGCGATTCGAGCACCGGGCAGGCGCCGACCGTGTAGTAGAAAACGACGTGATCGCCGTGAATGTAGAGCCCCTTGTATTTCGCCCAGTCGGCGGGCAACGGCAGGTAAGGCTCATCGCGCGGGTCATCAAACTGGCCGCTCCCGGGCTTACCCCAACCGGGGGAATTCGTCTGCGTTTCGAAGACATATTTCCCGATCGGCGTTGGCCGCGATCCTTCCGGCGGACGGTGCGTGCCATCGAACGGCGTCCCTATCAGCTTCAGCCAGCCGCCTGTCCACCCGCCGGCATAACGCAGCATGTTGGTGTCGAAGCAGACCGAGGCGTTGTTCCCCACCTTCACGCTGATCGCCTTAGTCGTAACGCCCTTGCACGTCTCGACGTCCTTCGGCGGATGCATCGACAGCGATGACGTGATGAACGGTCCGTAGTCTATGTCGTTCCACGGACTGCCGCCCATCGCTCGCCCCGTCCCCACCGCGAGCAGCGCGAGCGCAACCCGCCAGCCGACTTTCACCCAGGTCGACGTCTTTCTCATGTGATTTTCCGGAAATTGACTCCACAGGCCGCCAGTTTGGTTTCTTGCATTTCTCATCTACCACCGCGTCTGCCCGAAAACGCTGTCATTTCAGAGCCGCGACCGTGAGGGAGTGGTGTTTGTGGCACCGCGAACACCACTCCCTGACGGTCGCGGCTCTGAAATGGAGAGCCGAAGCCTCATGAGAATCTCCGCGGCGAGCAATTCTTCAGCCCTGACCGGGATCGGGAATGCCGCCGTTGCCGGGCCGGGGCGCCTGGTCCAATCCCTGGATCAGCTTCAGGGGCTGTGTGGTCGCCTTCTGAGTGCCGGTGGTGAAGACGACATCCGCCTTGCCGGCTCGGTCGCGATCGAAGAGGTGAAGTTCGTCTCCCTTCTCATCGACGAATCGACCGACGGCGTGGTCGGGAGTGAGGCGCAGGTGCAGGAAACCGCGCGACGTGCGCGAGAACGGCCCGCGGTTGTCGCGGCGCATCGGCCGGGTTCCCCCGCCGCCGCCGCCCACGAGCAGGAAGGTCGTGTCGTAGCCGGGCACCTGGAGGTGCTGGAGATCGTGATCGTGACCACAGATGTAGAAGTCGACGTGGTACCGCTGGAATAGTTTACCCCAGGTCGTCTGGAGCACGCCGTTGTCTCCGTGCGCGCCGTTGCTGAACAGCGGGTGGTGGGCGCAGCAGAGCAGCCAGCGTGGATGACCCTCGTTTGCCGCAGCCAATTCCGAGAAGCCGGCATCGGTGACGGCGGCGCCGGTACGGACGCTCTGAAGCTCCTGTTCCAGCCACGCCAGCTCCGCGTTCCAGCGCACCGTTCCCAGTGAATCCTTGTTGCTGTCGAGCATCAGGATCGTGACCAGCGGATGGGCGGCGCCGAGCGGAAGGTCAACGCGATACCAGCGGGCGGGCAGCTTCCAGCGCGAGCCGGGATGCTCGAGGCTGTAGTCCATCTCGATCCAATCCTGGCCATGCCCGCCGTAGTCGTGGTTCCCCAGCGAAGCGAAGAATGGAAAGTTCAGTCGACGCCGATCGTACATCTCCTCAAAGTATTGCCCCCACTGGGGATCGTCGGTGCCGTTCAGCGTGGCGTAAAAGTTGTCGCCGGCCGTAAGGGCGGCGTCGAAGCGGCGGCGCTGCCCTCGACGTAATCCGCCAGGCAGCGTGCCACGGGAACCTGCGACTTGCCGGAGGCTGCCCAGTCTCCCATCGCGACGAGGTTCACCTCGAGCGTCGCCTGCGGTACGTCGCGAAGCCTGGCGAAGGGAGCGGCGGCGATCGCGGCGCCGGGCAGCGAGACCAGCAAGAGGCAAATCATCGTGCGAAACATGGGTGTCCTGCGAAAGACTGAAGGGATGCGAGCAACGGGGGGTGCGTGCTTCACTTCGGAGCCACCGGAAGCGGCGGGCGCGCGGGGAAATCCCAGAACATCACCGGCGCGTCGGCGTCGGGAACCTGCGCATTCGCCGCCGATACCCCGAACGTCTCTTCCGGCTGCGGGATCGCCAGGGTCAGAAAGGCCGCCGGGGTCTGGCGAAGCGGTGGAACGGCGGTGATGGCGCTGGCGCTGCTGAGAGTCGCCGTGGGGTCGGCATCCGCCGGCGCGCGGGGATCGGGCTCGGTCATCGGACCGCGGGCGAAGAGCGTCGTGGTGTCGATCGACGGCGCGCTCACGAGGCTGCCAGCGGGCAGGCGGATCTCGTCGGGCAGGTTGGGGGCGGATTCAAACGCCAGCTCCGGAAGATCCGACGAGCGCGGGACCGCGAGGACGTGATGCCCATCCGAGGGCAACGTCCGCGGCGCCACCAGCGGATTGGCCGGCGGAAGCCAGTCGCGCGCCACGACCGGCAGGCGACGTTGCGATGGCGAAGTGGCGATCGGCGTCGCGGTTGGCGCCGCCGCCGCCGGCGGAGCACTGCTGGTCAACCCGAGGATCGACGCAAGCGGCGCGGGCTCCTGCGGCTTGTCCGTCGGCGAAAGCGGATGACGCAGCGGAGCCGGCTTGGGCTTGTCGTTCACCGCCAGTTTCATGGCGGGCCGGGTCGCGGGCGCGGTGGTCGGCCGTGTCGTTGGCGTCGTGTTCGACGCAATCATCTTGACGCTGCCGCCGCCGCCCGCCTTGACGGCGATTGGCTGGGCACGGCTGTTCGGACTGCGGGCCGCGAACGGAACGGCAACGAGGCACACGCCCACCACCACCGAGTACCGCAACAGCAGCCGGGAGGTGCGCGTCATCGGCTGCTCTCCTCAGACGGCAACACCTGAATCAGGATCTGCACCGCCGTCCCTTCCTCGGGCAGCAGGTTCTTGTTCGTCTCCAGCTTCATGAACGGCTCTTCCTTCATGGTCAGGTCGGACTGGAACACGGTTTCATCGGTGACCGGGAAGATGGAGACGAGCGTGCCGGTCAGGTCGGCGCCATACATCTTGAAATCCTTGGTGGGGTCCGGCTGGCGCAGGACCGATCCGGTGAAGCGCCAGCGGAAGTGCGGCAAAGGCTTTCCGGTCCGAGGTTCCTGCATCGCTCGCTCGATCGGCACGATACGCTGTTTGTCACCGACGCCGGGCAGCACCAGGTACAACCCGACGATCGGCCCGGAGGGAACCTGTCCCTCGCCGCGTGCCGGCTTGCCGGGCGTGAGCCCCAGGCCGCGCAGCGCCTTGTCTATGTCACTGGGTTTGACGTTGAACGTCACGACCGTCTCGTGCGCTTTCTGCCCGACCGGCACCGGATAACAAGCGACGACCTCGATCGGGTAAATGTCTTTCATCGAGGGAAGCTTGCGCGGTGCGATCTTCGCCGGGATGAGGATCGTCTTCTTCTGTTTGTCCACGGCAATCGAGTCGAACACCTGCTGCGAAACACCCGCATGATCGGCGAGGCAGATGACGACGTTGGACTGCTCGGCGCTGGCCCCTTCGCTGTCCATGTTGCAGGTCGCCAGGTAGATGCGGCCGCCGGACACGACGGGCGAACCGTACACCTCGCCCGGCGCCTGGACGGCAGGATCGATGCCGACGTCCAGCTTCCATTGCCCCTTGCCGTCGGTGAGTGACACGCCGTGCAGGATGCCGCTTAAATCGGCGGCGTAGACGACGTTGCCCGCGATGGCAACGCCGGCGAAGAAGGGCGCTTTGCCGGCATAGACCCAGCGTTCGGCGCCGGTGGCAACGTCCCACGCCCGGATGCGCCCATCGGTGGCGGTAAAGACCGCGAGGTTGTTCTTCACGGCCACGGTCGACAGCACGCCGCCCGGCACGTCCTTCCGCCAGCGGACCTGTCCGCTGTTGAGATCGACCGCGACGACCTCGCCCTGTGCGGTCGGTACCAGCTTCTTATCGAACCGAATGCTGCTGCACCCGACGAGAACCACATCACCCGCCAGCGTCGGGCCCGCCCAGGGATTGTGCTTGAGCTTGGCTTCCCACTTGGCGGACCCGTCGGGTGCGTTCATGCAGATCACGGCACGGTTACCGCACTTGTCATCGTCGAGGTAGGCGCTGGCAGCAATGACCTTCCCCGCCGTCACCAGGACCGGCGCGTCGACGTGCCACTTGTCCTTCCCCTGCTGCCAAAGCAGGTTGGGCGCCGGATGGGGCAAAGCCTCGTCGCTGGGGGCGACGGCAAGGTTGCCGTCCTTCTTCTTGTCCTGTTCGTACTTGGCCAGCATTTCCGCCCACCGCTTCTCGATCTGCGGTTGAACCGCGGCCAGGTCCTGGGCGTGTCCATCGAGCGTGACGTGGATCGCATCGACGCAAATCACGCCCGCGTTCCCGCCGCCGGTATAGACCCGGCCGCTGTCGAAGGTGACGGCGCCTTCGAGGTGAATGAGCTTGCCGGGCAGCGCGTACTGCCAGAGCGGGATGCCGCTGTCGGCCTTCATGCAATAGAGCGTCGCGCCGTCCGTCTGGTGCATGCCGTCACCGAAGAACACGAGGCCGCCTGCAACGGCCGGCGGGCAGACCACGGGCATCCGCAACCCGTTCTTCGCCCATCGCTCGCGCTGCGCCGGCGATTCTTCGATCGACAGGCCGTGCACGGCCGCGCTGTTAAACGCGCCGAGGCCCGCCACGATCAACTGCGAACCGGCCGGGACCGCCGGACTGATGAAGTTTTCCGCCGACTTATAGACCCAGAGAACCTTGGGTTGGGCGGGGCCGGGCTGGTCGTCGAGGTTGCCGGTGCGCTGCGGGTTTCCACGTCCGGTGGGCCAATCGGCGGCCGCAGGAGCGGCACCAGCGGCCAGACCCGCCGCATGCGCAGCCAACAGTGCGGCGATGAACATCCCAAACGACAACGCGAGCCTGGGATTTTTCGCGGGATTTGATTTCTTGGATTTCATCGAGCTCGTTTTACCGATCGGCCTGCGCGGTCAATGCCGCGCCCCACTGCGGATTGCCCAGCAGAACGGCGGACTCCTGCCCTTCGTTGTTCAGAATTAAATCCGGCGTGCCATCTCCATTGATGTCGCAGACGGCAATCCCGCGCGTGTTGAAGATGCGCTGATAAAGGCCGGCCTCTTCGGTTGCATCGGCAAAGACGCCCTCGCCGCGGTTACGCAAAAAGCGGTTCGGCCCGTGCATGCATCCGACAAACACGTCGGGACGGCCGTGAGCGCCGTAGTCGACGAATGCCGCGCAGGTCGCCTCGCCGATCGACTTGGCGAGCGCGCCCGAGGCCGCGGTCACATCGGTGAACTGGCCCCGGCCATCGTTGCGGAAGAGCCGGCACGGTCCCTGGCGCTGGGGCACGAACAGGTCGGTGCGTTTGCCGCCGGTCCAGTCGGCGAAGACCGGCGTAATCTTGCCGGCCTGGAAGTCGATGCCCGACTTCTTCGATTCGACAAACCCCTGCGGGGTGTTCAGGACCAGGACGCCACGGCCCGAGCAGAAGAGGAAATCGGGACGACCGTCGCCATTGACGTCAGCCACGAACAATCCATCGCCGGCCGCTGTGCCGGCGATCCCTTTGACGCCCAGGCCAACGGAATCGGAGATATCCTCGAAAAGCTGTGGGAAAGCCGGCGCGTTGGCCGCGGGGGGCGGCGCGGGCTTGGTCGGATCGGCAGGCGGCGCGGGCGGCGGGAGCGTCTTGAGGTCAACGCCCTTGTTGCGGTAGAGCCGCAGGCCGTTGTAGCCATCGGCGAGGAGGATGTCGGGTTTGCCGCCCTTTCCCTCCCGATCGATCCACGCGCACGCGGTGATGTAGGGATAACCCTTGATCGGCAGGCCGGCGCTGACGTCGCGGAAGCCATTGCCGGTGTTGAGCAGGAGGCGCGGGCCTTCGGGTGTCGCGAGGAGCAGATCGGGCTTGCCGTCTCCGTCAAAGTCGCCCCAGGCGGCGCCGTGGGCACCGGTTTCCAGTGAGAGGGGGACCTCGTCCAGCGTTCCTCCGCCGTTGTGCAGCAGCGCGATATGGCCGGCACCGAAGAGGCAGAAGTCTGGCTTGTGGTCCCCGTCGATGTCGGCCACGGCCACGCCCGCGGATGCCGGGTCCGTGCGGGCCAGTGGCGCGTAGTGCGTGAAGCCGGGCATCCCGGCGATGATTCGGAACTCTTCGACACCCCAGCCCATGAAGTCGCGGACCGGGTTGTAGTCCTGGATCTTGAGCGATGCCTTCATCCGCTGAAGCTTGGCCGTGCGCAACTGAAGGGTCATCTTGTCGCCGTCCATCATGCACGGGACGACGACTTCTTTTCCTGTCAGGATCAGCGGCATCATCGCCGCCAGCTTCTCGGGTTTGCCGCAGTAACTGCGCAGCAGATAAGGTTCGGCGTGGGTCATGACCCACCAGTCGCCCGCTCCGACCTGATACCAATACCCGTCGATGCACGTTTCCCCGCCCGACCCGTTGTGGAAGAAGACCGCGGTCTTGCCCGGCTCGGCCCAGGCCATCACGCCCTGCCACTCGCGCGGGTTGAAGCCGCGCTGGCCGATGTCGTGCTTGATCACCGTGCGCGGGTCCTGGCCCTTCAGATCCTGAATCTTCTTGTAGACGATCAGGTTCTTCTGCTTGTCGACCGACTCGACTTTCAGCACCATCACGTTGGTGGATTCATTGAGGATCCGGCCCAGCGGATACGGGGTTTCGACGTACGCGCGGCCCGCGCGCGGCGGGAGTGCCAGGAGCGCCGCGAGGATGACGGAACAGGTCGCCGTCGTCGAAAGGGATCGCTTGTTCATGGGAGACTCCGTTCGCAGGGTTCACTGAACGTTGATGAGCCGTTCCTTGGCCAGATCCGCCCACTTGCTGCCGGGGTGATCGCTCACCACGCGGTTGAGCAATTTCCTGGCTTCCGCGTTCTGCTTCATCTCGGTGTAGGCGCGGGCGGCCTCACACTGAGCGGCGGCGCCGAGTTCGGGGTAGTCGTAAGTCAGCGGCACGACCATGAGCGACTTGGCGGCGTCGGGGAAGCGCTTGGCTTCCATCTGGCACAGGCCCAGTTGAAGCTGCGCGCGGGCGGCGACCTCGGCCGCGGTGCGGCGGGTGACCTCGAGGTAGGTGTTGATCGAGTTATCCCATTGGCTCTGCTTCTGGAATGCCCAGGCGATGCCAAACCGAGCCTCTTCGGTCAACGCGCTTTGCGGGAATCGCTGGATGAGCGCGTCATAGCTGGCACGGCTCTGGTCCCACTGTGCCGCCGCCGCGTAGGCCTGGCCGAGGCGGTAGAGCGCTCGGTCCGCCACGTCGGCCGTACCGCGGAACGGGTCGGTGTCGCGGAAGGCGATCAACTGCTCGATGGCCTTGGGCCAGTCGGCGAGCTGCGCGTACGCCTCGCCCGAGAAGTAGCGAGATTGTGCGACAAACGCCGGCGAAGGCGGGGGCGGGGGCGATGGAGCATCCTGCTGGCCAGCACCCGTGTTGAAGATCGGCGCCGGCGGCTTGAACTGTGCCAACGCCTGCTTCGGTTCGTGGCGGCCCAGGTAACAGGCGGCCAGCCGCAGCTTGACCTTTTCCTCCAGCGCTGCGGGAGGATTGCGCTCCATGACGTCGAGCAGCAGGTCGATAGACGGATCGTTTTCGGCACGCGCCGCCTGCATCTCCGCCAGCTCGACGCGCGCATCGTTCACGATCGGGGAATTGGGCGCCGCGTCGATCATCTTGCGATAGAGCGCTCGGGCTTCCTTTTCCGCTGGCTGCACCGCGACCATTTCCACCGCCACATCCGGGGCGATCAGCAACGAAGGCTTCTGGCCCGGCGGTAATCCTTTGATCAGGTTGGCCTCCACCTTCTTGAGCGCATCGCGGCGCATCCGGTCGATGGCGGATTCGACTTCGGCGGCGCCAATCATCCGTTGGCACCATGCCAGCTCGTAGACCGCGCGGAGGTGGCCGTCGGAGCCGCTCGACGATTTGGCAAGCTGATCCACCTGTACTCGGGTGGCGTCGGCCAGAGTCTTGACGTTGGCGAGCAGACCATCCACCACGCGACGCGCCGCGACGATTTCTTCCGGCTTGAGGGCGGGATTGGCCAGGGGCTTGCGCGCGGCCAGGAGCTGCGCCGCCAGGTCCTCCCGGCGACACTGTAGCGCCCGCCACGCGGCCATCGGCGACTGGGGATGATTGGGGAAGACCTTGGCGAGGATCTCAAACGTCGAGCGCGCTTCGGTGAGTTTGCCGGCCTCCTTCTGCGCCATCCCCTGCTCGTACTGGATCAGAGGCACCCAGTCGGCCCGCGCCTTGTCCGCATGAAGCGCCACCTCGAACTGCTCTCGGACGCGGGTGATCAGGGCCAGCGCATCGGCCAGCTTGTTCTGGGATCGCAGCAGGATCGACAATCGCACGAGCGCCATCGGCGCCACCGCCGACGCGTGGAACGGGTCCTGCTGGAACTTGTTCAGCTCGTTGATCGCGCCCCCCACGTCGCCCAGCTCCGCCAGGCACTTGGCCCGCTCGAAGGTGACTGACGGCAAGACCACGTCCTTGTTGAACTCATTGACTACCCGGTCGTACGCCGCCCGCGCCGCGTCGAACTCCTTCTTCCGCTCGACGGCGTCGGCCAGCAGGCCGCCGATTCGCTGATGGCAATAGCCGAGCTTCAGCAGCGCATCGGGCGTCTGCAAACCCTTGGGCTGGGCATTGACAAAGCTTTCCAGCAGCTTGACGGCGTCCGTCGCCTGCTCGATCACCCGCTCGGCCGCGAGCGCGTCATCCGCGCCGGGCGGCATCATGCGGATCGTGCAATCCGCCATGAGGTATGAAGCCAGGGACAACTCGCCCGACGAGCGATCGAATTCCGGGATTGCCCCCAGGGCCTCCATCGTCTTCTCGAAGTTGCCGAGACGGTAATAGCTGTTGCCCATCCCCTGGCGGGCGAGGTTCACGTAGGCAAATTCCGGGAAACGCTCGATCACGAGCTGATATCGCTTGAGCGCTTCCTGAAACATCCCATCGACGTCTTCCTTGCGCCGCCCCGGCTCGGCCGACGCCGCGACGGCGGCGAGATACGCGCTCTCGGCCCGGCGGAACAGCACCTCGCCGAGCAGCGTGCTCCTGGGGTACGTGTCCTGGAACTTCGCCGCCAGGTCATCGGATTCGCGGTACTGCGCCGCCAGGTGCAGGGCGGCGACCTGCCGCTGCATCGCCTCTTCGTTGCGCAGCGGGTTGCTCTTCTCGGCGATGATCTGCTGATAGGTTGCGGCGGCCTCGCGAAATTGCTTGACCAGCTGCTGGGCGTCCGCCAGGTCCATCATGATATCGCCACGGCGGATGCCGGCGTCGGGATCGGACCGCGCCAACTCGGCCGCTTTGGCCGAAGCGCGGCGCAACGTCTCGATGGCCGAATTGAGCGCCTGGGCGTACCCCGGCGGGTTTGCGGGGTCCGCCGTGCCGATCTGCGCGCGGGCGATCCACCAGAGTGCCTGATCTGAAAACTGCGGGTTCTCCCGAAGCGGATCGAGCAGACGCAGCACCTCCGGGTAAGCCTTCAATTGAAGCTGGCAATACCCCGCCCGAAGCTGCGCCTCGAGGGCGTAGGGCGGCTTTGGGTTGAGCTGTCCGATGGCCGTGAACGCCGCCAAAGCGTCCACGAACTTCCCCTGCTCGCTGGCCAGCACGTTGGAGTAAAAAGCCGTGCGGGCCACGTAATCGGGCGGCGGCCCGTTCACGAGCGCCTCCAGCGCCGCCTTGCGTTCGGGCGAGAGCTTGGCCGGATTCTGTAGCGCGGCCTGCGCCGCCTTCTTGTGTTCGTCGTACGAGGCCGCGACGGCCTTGTAATCGACCGCCGCCTCGGCGCGCTCGCCAGACAGGTGGTGCGCCCGCGCCAGCAGGAACCGGGCATGAATTCCGAAATCCTGGTCGAACGGCGCCAATTGACTCAGCGCCCGACCGGTCGATACGTAATCCTTCAGGCCGAAATTTGCGTATCCAAGGTGATACAGGGCCAGGGCGTGATAGCGACTCTTGGCGAACGCCGCATCGTTCACGAACGGCTCGATCTGCGCCTTGGCTTCCTTCAACTTGCTGGTGCGAAGGAGCATCTCCGCCAGGTCACACTGAGCGCGGGCAAGCCATTCGGATTCGACCGACAGCATTCCGTCGGCCGCGGGCGCGTGGGTTTTGGCGAGGGCGGTCAGGAGCGGGATCGCGGCCGTGAAATCCCGCGATGCCTCATCGAACCGCTGGTTGGCCGCCTGAAGGTGTTGCGGTGCCTCGTTGGGTTTGGCGACGGCCAGGGCATATTCCGCATTGCCCATCAGCCGTCGGGCGTACGCGAGGTGATAGGCCGCCAGCGGGCGATCGACGAAATCCGCGGCCCCCGCCGCCGCCTGAAACGCCGGGATCATCTCCGTGAAGTTCTTGTCAGGGAGTTCCAGCAGGGACATCCCCAGCCCGTACTGCGCCGCGGGCGATTCCTTCCGTCCACCAAATTGACGGATGAATTCCCGGAACCGGTCCGCCGCGGCCGGATAGTTATGCTCGTTGTAGGCGCGCTGTCCGCTGCTGAGGACCATCAGCGCGGCCTGATCGGGATTGACCTGCTGGGCGACGGCGGGGGAACCGGTGAACGTCAGGAGAGGGAGTGCGGCGACCGCGATCGGTCCGGTGAACACCCAACATACCCCCGGCAAGCTCCGTCTCATCCGGACCTCCAAAGTGACCCTCGCGTCATCGGCAAGCAAATTGAAATGCTTCGCGAGCCACTAAAGATACCGCGCGTGCGGCAGAACGTGTTGGACCGATTGGGCGTTTTTTGCGCGCCGGCGATTTTCCAACGTGAAACCCAAGGGCCGGCGAGATAATCTATCCCGATCAACGCAATGACCCCGACCGTCGCAGTCGTCCCCATTTTCGTCAACGCCGGCGCCGCCGTCCTGCCGGCGGTACTCGGCGCCCTGGCGAGCGCGGCGGCCCTTCTCTTCAAACCGCGCCAGCTCATCGCCGCTTGCCGCCGTCGGCCGCTGGTCCCGTTGTCGATCCTCGTTCTGGGCGCGGTGGCGGGCGTCGCGATCTGGATGTTCGCCGGCGAGCCCGCTGCCGATCGCCGCGTCGCCGCGGCACTGACCGGCACCGGCGCCGACACCACGGACTGGGTGAAGGTGGGGCTGGAACTCAAGGACGATGGAGACCCAGTGTCGCCAAACGACACTCCCACGACCTCGCAAACGCCCTCCACCATTGACTCCACGACGGCCCCGATCGGCCTCGGCCGCGACGTTTCGCGGTGTGGATATGACGGCGGCGTCGTTCCGCTGGGATTGCGCCTCCTCTGGCAGCACGATCAGGAAGATGCCTGGTTCCTCTCCTCCCCCGCGGTAATCGGCGGGCGGGTGTATTGCGCATCGTGCCAGTCCGATGTGACCGGGAAGCTCGGCACCGTCTTCTGCCTCGATGCTCGCAATGGCAAGGTGATCTGGCAGGCGCCGTCGCCCGGTCAGCCGGCATTCAAGCCCTTCTTCAGCTCTCCCGCCATCAGCGCTGACGGGAAGTACCTCGTGATCGGACAGG
Organism: Tepidisphaerales bacterium; assembly: GCA_038240605.1. Lineage (GTDB taxonomy): Bacteria > Planctomycetota > Phycisphaerae > Tepidisphaerales > Tepidisphaeraceae > JBBSDP01. Next base: position 48,496 of record JBBSDP010000012.1, read on the forward strand.
GGCTCCATCCGGACGACAACTGCGAGCTGCTTTGCCTCGAGACGAGTACGGGACGAGTTCACTGGAGCGTCAAGACCCCGTTGCACATCGAATCATCGCCGGCGATCCGTGGAGACATGGTCGTCGCCGGGGCGGGCGCGATCGAGGACGACGAGCACAAGGCGACCGGCCACCCCGGCCTGGTCATCGCGGTGCGAATCTCCGATGGGAAGCCCCTCTGGCAGGCGCAGGTGAACGACCCGGAAAGTTCACCCGCTATCGCGGAAGACGGGCTGGTCTACATCGGCAGCGGCTTCAACGGGAACGCGATCGTCGCCCTGCGCAGCGAGACTGACGAGCAACTCAAAACGGCCAACCTCCCGCGCATCGCCTGGCGCGCGCCCGCGCCGTACCCGATCACCGGCGGTGTGACGCTGGCCGACGATCTGCTGATCGTCGGCGGCGGCAACAGCGACTACGTCTACGCCGCTCCCCACCCCGCCGGCGTGGTCCTCGCGCTGGATCGGCGGACCGGCGCCGTCCGCTGGCGTACGGCCCTGCCCGATGCGGTGCTGGGAACGATTGCGGCGCATCATGGGAAGCTGATCTGCCCGGTGCGGGACGGGCGCGTGCTCTGCCTGGATGCGCGCGATGGGCATACGCTCTGGCAGGCTTCGATCAGCGGCAAGTCGGCCGTTTTGACCGGCTGCGCGCTGGCCGGCCAGTACGCCTACGCCGCCAGCCGTGATGGATACCTGGGCGTCATCGATACCGAGACGGCGAAGGTCGTCCAGCGCGTCGCGCTCAACGCCGACGGCAAGCCGGGGCATGACGGGTTGTGCGTGAGCTCGCCGACAATCGCCGGCGGGTGCGTTTTCATCGGCAGCGAGACGGGCGGGTTGCGCTGCTTCACGGGTACTGCGAGGTCCGCCCCATGAGCGCTGCGGTTCCCTTGTTGCAGGACCTGGCCGACTGCGCCGAGAAGGCGCTGGTCGGCATGAAGGCGGTCAACCTCGGCCGTCTCATCCGCGGCGGGTTCCCCGTGCCCGGCGGGTTCGCGGTCACGACCCATGCGTATCGCGCCCGGCGCGGCGATGCATCGCGCGCGGGCAGCGCGGCGCTCGAGCGCGATGCCCTCTCACCCGATCTGCTCGACGCCATCCTTTCCGCCTACCGCGCCCTGGGCTCACCGCCGGTTGCAGTGCGATCGTCAGCGACCGCGGAAGACATGGTCGGCGCGTCGATGGCCGGGCAGTACGACACGTTCCTCGACATCACCGATGAGCACGGCCTGATCGACGCCGTCCGCTGCTGCTGGGCCAGCGTCGACAGCCCGCGCACGCGCACCTATTTCGCCGAGCACGGCATCGACGTGAACGAGGTCGCGATGGCGGTCATCGTGCAGCGGCTCGTCCCCGCGGACGTGGCCGGCGTGCTCTTCACCGCCAACCCCAAGTCCGGCACGCGCCGGGAAATGCTCGTCGAGGCCAGCTGGGGTCTCGGTGAGGCGGTCGTCTCCGGTCGCGTGCAGCCGGACGTGCTGCGCATCGAGCACGACACGGGGCGCGTGATCGACGCGCGCATCGCGGACAAGCAGATCCACATTCCCCCGGGCGGCCACGAAGAACGCCCGGTGGACGAGCCTCGTCGACGCATCGCCTGCCTGCGTTCCGCCGACGTCCATGCCCTGTGGCGAATGGGCGCCCGGGCGGCGGCCCACTTTGCGGCGCCGCAGGACCTGGAATGGGCGCTTCATAATGGCGAGCTGTTCCTGCTCCAGACGCGCCCGATCACCACGCTCGAAGAGGCCGAAGCCTACGAGCAGGTGCTTCAGGCAGAGAGAACGCGCCTGCGCGAGGCCGACGCGGGCGGGCGCGGTCCCTGGGTCATCCATAACCTCGGCGAGACCCTGCCTCACCCGACGCCGCTGACGTGGAGCGTCATCCGGCGGTTCATGTCGGGCGATGGCGGGTTTGGAACGATGTATCGCGAAGCGGGCTTCTCCCCCTCGCCCATCGCCTGCCGCGATGGCTTCCTCGAGCGGATCGCGGGCCGCATCTACATGGACCTTGCCCGCGCGCCGGAGATGTTCCTGGCCGACTATCCGTTCCGCTACGACGCGCGGGAAGTGCGACGCAATCCCGACGCCGCCAACGCGCCGCCCACGCTTCCGACTGGCTCCGCGATGGGCCGCCTGGCCGCGGCGCGCAAGGTGGGGGCGACCGGCGCGAAGATCAAAGCGATGTCCGCCGATCTCGACCAGCGACTGCGCGAGCAGATCATTCCCGCGTTTGTCGCATGGTGCGAGGCGGAGCGAGCGGCCGACCTGACCTCGCTCTCCGGCGAAGCGCTCGCCGAACGGTGGCGCGAGCGGCAGCGCCGCGTGCTGGACGAGTTCGCGCCGCAGTCACTGCTGCCGGGCCTCGTCAGCGGCATGGCGCTGGCGGAGCTGCAAACGCTCCTTCACGAGCACGTCTGGGATGAGGATCCGCGCGCGCTGGCGGATCTCTTCTCCTCGGCCCGGCCGCCCGACCGCACGGTCCTGGCCAACGCCGAGCTGTATGAAGTGGCGCGCGGCAGCCGCCCCGTTGAGACTTGGCTGGCCGACCACGGCCACCGTGCGCCGGAGGAATTCGACCTCGCCACCCCGCGCTGGCGCGAACAGCCGCCACGGCTCGAGCCGATCCTCGCCGGCCTCCGCGACGGCGCCGATCCGATCGCCCTGCACAAAGACCACGTCGCGAAGGTCCAGGCACGTCTCGACGCGCTGGCACAGCGGCTGTCGGCGCCGGTGCGGCGCGACCTGCTCCAGCGCGTGGAGTTGACCCGGCGTTACGTCGCGTTCCGCGAGGACGGCAAGGATTACCTGATGCTCGGCTACGCTCTCCTGCGCGAAACTGCGCTGGAGATCGGTCGCCGGCTGGAGATCGGCGACGGGATCTTTTTCCTCCAGGAAGCCGAGGCGCTCGATGCGCTGCGGATCGGATTCGCACCGCTGCACCTGATCGCGGAGCGAAGACGGGCATACCGCGCCGAATCGCGCGTAGCGCTCCCGCAAATCATCGACAGCGATTCGATCGATACGCTCGGCGAGCCGCCGCGGCTGGAATCCGTTGGGAGCCATCCGGCCTTCGCGCTTTCATCGGGCGTGGCCTCCGGGCCAGCGCGCGTCCTGGCGTCGCCGGACGAACCCAGGGCGATCGGCAAGGGGTACGTGCTCGTGTGCCGCTCGACCGATCCCGCCTGGACGCCCCTGTTCGTCAATGCGGCGGCGCTGGTGATGGAGTGCGGCGGCGCACTGTCGCACGGCGCGGTGGTCGCACGCGAGATGGGGATCCCCGCCGTCGTACTGCCCAACGCGACCACGCTCTTCGCCGACGGCGAAACGCTCACAGTTGACGGCCACCGCGGCGCGATCGCCCGCGGCGACGCAACCGCGGCCGCGGAGGCGTCGGCCTCCGCGGAACCATCGCCGGACGATGATCGGATCGAGCCGGCGCTCATTCCTCCGCCGCGCGGGCGGGGCGAACAGCTCGCGCTGAAGGTGGCGATCGCATTCTGTATCGGCTGGAGCCTCTTTCTCGCCGCGGCGCTCCTGCTTCCCGAAACGTGGCTGTACGAGCCGTCGATGCGCATGCTGGATGCGCTCCTCTGGCCGGGCGTCCGCGCCCTGGGTCGGCCCACCACGGTCGCGATCGCGGCGGCTGCCATGGCGTTGCTGACGATGCTGGGACAGCGACTCTTCACCGACAACGGCCGCTTGCGCGAGGCCAAGCGCCGCTCCAGCGAATTGCAGAAGCGGGCCGCATCGCTGCCGGCGGACTCGCGCCGAAGACGCGCGATGACCGCGCTGGCGGGCCCTGTGCAGGGACGGCTGTTCGTCGCGGCGCTCGTGCCGCTGTGCCTCTTCCTGGGACCGATGATCCTCACGTTCCTCTGGTTCCCGGCGCGGGTCGACCCTGCGTCCTGGAACGCGCCGCCCGGCGGGTCGGTCAACGTGGTGGCGACGGTGGACAGTAACGTTCGCGGCCCCATCGAGCTTTTCGCACCAGCACCGCTCGCGCTGGACGAACTTTCCCCGCCGAAGCGCCGGCTCCCGCCGATCCGCGAACGGCTGGACCGTCTGCTTTCACGCTGGCGCGTCCCCAGCGACCTCTCGGCTCAACCCTGGGACGTGCGGCAGGCGGCGGACGATGCGCGGAGACGGAAAGTTGCCAGCCTCGAATCGTTCCTTAAGGCGGGCGTGCCACCGCAGAGCGTCTCCTGGCAGCTTCATACAACGGCAGATACCGCCGGCACGTTTCCCGTGACGGTGAGTGTCGCGGGCGCGCCGCCGGTCACGCTGCGCATCGTGCTGGGTGACCGGGATGCGCCGTCACCCGTCTTGTTCACCGACGACCACGGCCCGCTGCGCTCACTGAAGATCGTCTATCCGGCGACGGAGCAGAAGCGCGTCTTCTGGGCGCCGTTCGCGCGCCTCTTCGGACCGCCGGGTTATGAAAATGCGGGCCTGCCGCACTCCGAGCACCGCCTGGCACGCATCTTCCGCCCCTCGTGGGACGCCGGCTGGCTGCTGACTTATCTGGCGGCATACCTGCCGGCGATGTATCTCTTTCGCAAGGGGCTTGGCATTGCTTAGTCGTAGAAGGATTTGATGAACCACCTTGAATTCAGATTAGTAAGGCGCGGCACGATCGCCGCGCTCGCCTGCGTCTTGCTGGGTTTCGCTTCGCTCGCTCGCGGCGTGATCGAGGCGGATGACTCGGTCGCGAAGACCTTCTCGATCTCCCGCGCCGTCTGGGTGGGCGAGGTTCAATCGACCGATGCGGCCCGAAAACTCGTGACCGTACGTGGAACGCAAAGCTTCAAGGGAGATCCGGTTCCGCCGACGTTGAACCTGGTGGTGGCGACTCCCGCGGATTTTGTGGCAAGCGTTGTGACCGGGTCGCCGGTGGTGCTGTACATCAGCAAGCAGTCCCCCAATGCCGGGGCGCTGCACCTGGGAGACACCTGGTTCCTGGCGGGTGCCGAGCCCGGCGGCACGCCGCCGGTCTGGAAAACGGTGGGCGTGTTCGAGAAGAACAACAAGTCATTCCCGGGCCGCACCGTCGCGATGGTCCGCCTGCTCGAGGAGGTTAAGGCGGGCAAGCCGACGCTCCTGACCCGCGCCGAAAACAACGTCTTCCACGACGGCCTCAAGCCGCGCACGAAGCTCGACGTCGCCAAACCGACGTTCCTTCTCGCGGCCGACGTCAACGGTGACGGCAAGCCGGACCTGCTCGTCGGCACCGCGGACGGCGTGAAGCTTTTCCTCGCCGCCGGCAACGCCTACGCTGACGCCACGCAGCCGCGCGGCCTGGCCGGCGCAAAGGGGAACGCACACGCTGTCGGCGACGTCAATGGCGACGGGAAGCTCGACCTGCTCATCGGCTCGGAGATCTACGTGAATGACGGCCAGCGATTCACGCCCGCCGGCGCGAAGCTGACGATTCCGCCGGGCGCGAAAGTGTTGGCCGCGGCGCTGGCGGACGCGACCGGGGACGGGAAGCCGGACGCCCTGCTGCTGCTCGCCGACGGGCAACTCCTGACCTTCCAGAATCCGGGGGAGGCAGGCAAAGCGTGGTCCGCACTTCCGGCCAAGGCGCTCTTCAAGCCCGAGGCGGGTGCTCCGATCGGCGCGGCGATCGGTGACTTCGGCGATGACGAGAAGCCGCACGTGCTGGTGATCTCAGCCGATGGCGTTGTTCGTTACCCAATCGCCTCACCGGGCGAGTCCCCCGCCGCCTATCCACGGCTGGCCGGGCAGGCGTTCGCCAACTCCAGCAAGGGATTGGCGGGCGATCTGAAGAATGCGTCAATGGTCGTGATGGACATCAATGGCGATCACCGGCCCGATGTGCTCATCGCCAGCCCCGCCGGATCGGTGCTGCTGGTCAATCGCGGGTTCGGCACGTTCCTGCCGATCCCCGACCCCGCGGCGAGCTTTATGGCTGGCGAAGGAAAGTCGGCGCCGCCCGTGAAGATCGGCCCGGGCATGGCGTGGAGCGCCGCCGATGGCAGTGGCAACGGGAGCGACGCGCTGCTCATCCTTGCCCCCGATGGCCAGCTCTTCGAAGCCGACAACCCGCCGCCGGCGCATTGAGGCCTCGTTATTGCCCAATTTTCTGATAGGTCTGCAACTGCACCGGCGCGAGGAGCGTGCGAGCGGCTTCGGCGCGCTCGATCGCGGACTTCTGCGCGACCAGTGCGATCGGCCGCGACACGCCTTCCACTTCTTGAATGAAATGCGTTTCGGCTTTGTCTTTTGCCTTGGGATCTTTGGTGTCCGACGCGCTGAGGTACGTCTTGAGCGCCTTCGTCAGCGTAGCCTTGTCGGCGTCGCTCAGATCGATCTTGGCGCCAGCGCGGATCGACTTGAGCCGTTCCTGCTGGTCTTTGCTGAGCGACAGTGCCTCGCGGATCGTTCGGTCATTGGCGATATGACGGGCCATCGACAACGCGTGGACCTGCTCGGTGCTGAGTCCTTCAAACCGGCGAAATTCGGCCTCGAACGAGGGCTTGTCGCGCCCGACGACGGTGAGCTGAAAGTCGCCCGCTCTGACGCGCCAGGTGTTGTGGTTGATGCCCTGCTCGGTGACGGTATCGCTGGGGTCGCGATCCAGCACGATGTCCCGTGCCTCACTGGACGATTGGAAGAACCAGTAGATCGCCGCCGCGCCGACGGCCAGCGCGAGCACGATCGTCACCACGCTGAGCCACGCCGGCATCCGGCGAAGGGGTTGGGCCGTCTCGATCATCTGCGCTCTCTCGTGTTCTGAACCTTCGACTCGATCGACATCAGCTTGGCGCGGGCGTCGCCAGCGGAACCGGCGGGTCCCACGGGTCCATCCCCGCCTCGGCGGCGTTGGGCGGCGTGGTACTCACGTGTATATCGAGATACAAGTAGTTGGAACCGTAACCGGTCCCATGCCGGTACGGCTCGACCACGGCCTGAAACTCGTACCGCTCCATGTAGTAGTCTCCCTTGTTGGAGACCTTCTCACCCATCACCACGATGTCGGTCACGAACAGCCCGCCCAGGTCGCTGCCGGAATATTTGATCGCGTGATCGGACAGATGCTGGTTGAGCAGGTACGAATGCTCCTCCATCGGCTCGTAATCGGACGGACAGAGCATGATGGGCGGGTTGTAGACCGGCGGGTCGAAGATGTAGACGGGCCATCGCTGCGCCCTGGGCACGTTGGTCCCCAGCGTCGCGGGCCGGCCGCCATTTTTCGGATCGGGCACTCCCACCGGATAGAGCCACCCCTTGTTTTCGTTCATGTACAGCATGAGGAGCATGCCGATCTGCCGCAGGTTCGACTCACACACAACCTGAGCCCCGCGCTGCCGCGCCCGCGCGAGCGCCGGCATGATCAGCGCCATGAGCACCGCCATGATCATCAGCACCACCAGCAATTCGACGAGCGTGAATCCGGCTTTGCATTTCGAGCGAAAATTCATGGGCCGTCGCCAAACGTGCAATGACATGATCTCTCTCCCGCGGGTATTACACGCCGGCAGCGCGCGCCGTTGTGCAGGCCCCAGGCAATCGTATTACCGCGGAATTGGAGAGGATGGAAGATAGAGGATAGAAGATGTCGGGCGATTCAATCATCAATTCTCTATCTTCCATCCTCTCGTTCCTCAGCTTCTCCGCCGCGAATCGCTCTTTTCAATGTTCTGTGGCCTCCGCGCCTCCATGGTGTAGCGCCCAGATCGTTTTTTGGCGACGGGCAACTTGGACCGCGCCGGGGAACTGTTGACGCGGGGGGGAGGCGGCGTCAGTGGCCATTTCGATCAGCCGGGCAATGCTCGACCCATCGACCCGTGCGGCGGGCACGTCTCGGGACACCAGCCATCGACGTGCCGACTCGCGTGCCAGCACCGGCGGAAGGGATGCGAGGGCGGCGGGCGCAAATGCATCGGCGAGCCGCGGCGCCGTTCGCCGCGACCACTCCCGCAAGGCGGCGCAGGCTTCGCTTAACTCCAGCAGACGCGCGACCAGCTCTGGTCGCGACCCCAGCAGCTTGCGGATGCGGTTCCGGGCGTAATCGTCCGAAGCGTTGCTCGCATCCTCGCGCCAATCCTGGCCGATCTCATTCAGGTATTGCCGCAAGGCGGCGGACCGGACGTGCAGTAGCGGGCGCACCAGCCGCAGTTCGCCCAGGCGCGTCTCCCGCCTCATCCCCGCCAGCCCCTCTGGCGCGGCGCCGCGCAACAGACGATGCAGGATCGTTTCCGCCTGATCGTCGGCGTGGTGCGCGACCAGGACGCCTTGAAGACGTTCGCCATCGACCACGCGTCGGAAGAGTGCCATTCGCGCTGCGCGATAGCGCGCCGAACGGTTCGCGACAGGAGTCTCGGGCATGTTCGCCTCCACCGCGCTCAGCGTCGCGATCGTGCACGGCAGCGCCAGTTGACGGGCCAGCCGTTGGACGAATTGCGCATCGTCGATGCTGGCCTGGCCCCGCGTCTCGTGATTGAGGTGTGCGACGTGCAGGCGAAGCTCAGCGCGGCCGTGCAGGAGGCGCAGTAGCCCGACACTGTCGGCCCCCCCGCTCACCCCGATTGCCCAGGCGCCAACGGGCGCCGGGTCAATTGCCAGGGTGGCAAGCGGATTATCATCGTGAGGAAGGGACATGTCGGCGCCAGAATTGCCTCTCGCGGCGGAGGCAAAGTGGTTCACTGACCAGTCTTGGCGCTCTGCTCGCGGGCTCGCTTCAGGCGCATCTCCAAATCGCCGGGCCAGGTCTCCCGCGGCAGTTGCTTGATCTGCTCGAACAACTCCACGGCTTTCTTGTACTGCTGGGCCCCGTCCGCGTCGATCGCGCTGTTCCGAAGCGTTCGCGCGCGGTTGTAGGCGGCGTCATCCGCGACCTGCGCGCCCGACGAGCTGGTGTCCGCAGGAGCCGAGTCCGGCGGTGGCGGTGAAGGTCGTGGTGGCGGCGCATTGGAGGCGCCCGACGAGGAGGTTGAAGGAGCGGGGGCGGGCACATCAAGTTTTGGCACGGCCAGGAGCGGCGGCGGCGTTACGCCGGAGCTACCGCTCCGAACATCGGCGGGCGCGTCCGGGTGGCGCGGGGCCGTCGCGGCCATCGGCGCCAGCACCGGACGCTGTCGGGCTTCCGAGGCACTGGAGGCATTGCCGTCGTTGGAGGAGCCGCTCATCCAGGATTGCCGCATCAGCCAGCCGAACGTCTGCTGGCGAAGTTCAGGATCGACGTAAAGCAGGCCCGACACGATGGCGCCGACGATGATGAAGATGAAGAGGACCACTTCCATCATCGGCCGGCCATGAGCCCCTGCGGTCGCCGGCATTGGACGTGGCGCGGCTGACCCGAGGACCGGGACCGGATCGTGGACTTCGTCGCCTTGATCGTCGTCCGGATCCGGTCCGCGCGGCCTGAGCGGCGGCTCGTCATCACTGCCGCCGCCAACCGCCTGGCGTCGCGCGCCCGGATCGGCGCCGCCGCCGGGCGGATAGAACCCAGCGTCGGATCGACGGGTGCGACCCGCGGGCACGCGATCGGCTTGAATCGCGTCGGATGGAGCATTGCGCGTGCGCGGGGCAATCGCGAGCGGTTGAGTGAGCGACGCGGGGGCCAGCACGGGAATCACCATCTCCTGCTCGGCCTCATCTTCCGGATGGGGATTCGGCGGCGCGTGGGGATCCATTGCGGGAATGATCAGATCCAGGCCGCTGAAAGCGTGCGGCTCCGCTTGCGCGTGCGCCTCGGCGGACCGGGAGGCAGAAATTTCCGCGGACTCTTCCTGCTGGATGGAATCGGTGGCGATCGGCGCCGGTGCGGAGGAAAGTGCGGAAGTCGGCGCGGATGTCGCTCGTGTGTCTGCCCCCGTCACAACGTCCGTTCGCGGCGCCGCGGCGGATGCGGGTATCTCACGGAAAATGGGCGTCGAAATGGGGGCGGCAACGGCCGCCTTCGCGGGCTGGGCTGACTCGCCGACCGCGAGTTCGAGAAATGCATCCGGTGCTGGCGGCGGCTCCTGGAGTCGATTGCACTGAGGGCATACCTGTGCCTGCGGCGAAATGCCGCCGCCACAACTGTAGCAGAGCCCAAATTCCCGGCTCACTCCTTTGACCTGCGAGGCGAAGCGCCAGAGCTGATGCGTCGTCGGGCCGCGCACGACCGAATGCGGTTTGATCCGCCCCTTGCGGACGAACGACAGCAGCGTCTCGAACCGCATCCCCGGCGCCGCGGGATTGCGCCGCTGTAAGACATACCACGGACCGATACGGGCTTTGGTCGCCTTCCGACCGGCTGCCGTGTTCTCCATCGTGCAGCGCGGACAGGGCCCCTCCGCTGTCTCATTGACAGAGCCGCAGAACGGGCAGACGAACTTGGCTTCGGCCGGCGCGGACGCTCCCCCGCCGAGCAATTGCCCCAGGCCTTCAACTGATTGGGTTACCGCGGTACTCGTCATTCCAATGGGTCCAATGACCTCTTTCCCACCCGCGCTCCCGCCCATCGTAACATATTGCGAACCATATCCCTATCGCCGTTTGGCCGTCCGTCCGTCCTTACGCCTCATTTACCCTTCCAAAGCATCTTTGTCGTATTTTTCAAGATTTTGCGTGCATTCCATGGACCAATTGCCATGATAGTCCATGTCTCGTGCAAGTGGGGATCGAATGAGGCTCATGGATCGAGCCGTTGCACGAAAACAGGGGCGATCGCCAGTCTGGGGGCACGGGGCTCCACGCCGCGCCGTCATTCGATCGGCCGTAAGTTTCGCGTAGCACTGGGCGTGCGCGATTTTGAATCGTCTGGGGATCACAATGGAACAGCGGGCCACGACCATGCCGCCCAAACGGCGGTTCTCAATTTCGGCAATTCAGAAGACCATTCCTTCCGCACTAGCAAAACCGGGGCCTGCGTCGACGCCACACAACAGCACAAAAAAGCGACTTGCGCCCACCGATCCCCCACCCGTTCGGTTGTGGGAGACGTGGCCCGCCGGGGTGCGTCCGACTGCGATTCGACGTCGATGGTTCGAACACCTCAGTCCCCTTCCGCCCGATCTGGACCTGGCGGAAATCGCCAACCGGCTTGGCGAGCCGTACCACACCGTCTATCGCTGGGCGCAGTTCTTCCGCTATCCCTTTCCCGATCGACGAAGCTGGAAGCCCTCGCTGGTGGACTGGGACAAAGCAGACTGGAGCCAGCGCGATGCGGAGATCGCCCGCACGCTTGGGGTCAGCCGGGAACGCGTGCGGCAGATCCGCCAGAAGCAGGGCATTCCCCCGGCGACCACACCCATCCGACGGTTTCAAGCGTTCGTCGCCGCCAACCCGGAGCGGCTGACAACGATGACCGTGCAGGAAGCGGTTCTCGCGGCCGGCGAGCCCCTCTGCCTTTCCGCCGGCCGAAGGATCCTGCGTGCCGCGGGGATCCGCGCATTTCGCAAGTCATCGCAACGTCGCCTCGACTGGCGTCTGCCCAATCGCGACCTGGCGAACATCTGGGGCCTGAGCAACCACTACGTCGCGACGCTGCGCCTTCGCCTCGGCATCGGGCCGGCCCGGTGGGACCTGCGCGGCGGCGCCAACATCACCAACCCCGAATATCGCACCCTGATCCAGCGCGAAAAGCTCAATGCGCGCCGAGCGATTCGCGAAGAAAAAGCGAAGTGATGCCGGCCGTTGAACCAGGTACACCGTTCGCCGTATCTTCCCCGCATGCTCAAAATCAAAGAGGCAACCGCGTGCCGCCATGACCTGGTGGCGCTGGGCGAGTGCATGCTGCGATTGTCGCCCCCCGCTTACGGTCGCATCGAGTTCTCGCCCACTTTGGAAGTGTGGGTCGGCGGCGGGGAGTACAACGTCGCCTATGCCCTGGCGCGACTGGGGCTGAGGACCGGGTGGGTCGGCGGTCTCAATGACTCGCCGATGGGACGCATCATCGTCAACCACGCGCGCGCCGTCGGGATGGACCTCGCGCATTCCGTCACCCGCAAATACGACGGCGTCGGCGCCAGGGACCGAATCGGCCTGAACTTCACGGAGGTAGGCACTTCCAAGCGCGGCAGCGCCACCCTCTACGACCGCGGCCACAGCGCCACTGGCGGCCTGAAGCCGGGCGACATCAACTGGAATAAGCTCTTCAACGAAGAGGGCGTGCGCTGGCTCCACACGGGCGGCATCTTCTCGTCGCTCTCGCCTTCGACCCGGCTCGTGGTGGCCGAAGCGGTGAAGGCAGCGCACGACGCCGGCACGTTCGTCAGCTATGACCTGAACTTCCGCTCGAAGCTCTGGAGCAGCAAAGACGCGATCGCGACGACGCGCCCGCTCATCCCCTACATCGACGCGCTGATCGGCAACGAGGAAGATTTTCAGAAGGTGCTGGGGTACGAGGTGCAGGGCGTGGACGTGGAGAAGGGAGAGCTGGACACGTCGGCCTTCAAGCGAATGGTCGAGCGCGTCGTGGCGGACCATCCCAACGTCAAGATCGTCGGCACCACGCTGCGCGGCGTGAAGACGGCGCTGATCAACGACTGGTCGGCCATCCTCTGGAGCGAAGGGAAATTCCACGACGGCCTCCGCTTCGACAACCTGGAGATCGAAGACCGCGTCGGCGGCGGAGACGGGTTCGCCAGCGGATTCGCCTACGGCTTCCTGAGCGGTAAGAGCCCGCAGGAATGCGTGGACCTGGGGGTCGCCCACGGCGCACTGCTCATGAGCACGCGCGGCGATACCAGCCAGATCACGCTCGACGAACTCCTCCACACCGCCGGCGGAGGCAGCGCGCGGATCAAGCGGTGATCGGGCCGGGCATTCGAGCTCACGACCCGGATCGCAACTTCCGATACCGGCGGATCAGCGCATTGGTCGAGCTGTCGTGCTCCAGCTTCGGCTCCTGGGGCGATTCCAGCTCCGGCACGATGCGCTTCGCGAGGACCTTGCCAAGCTCGACGCCCCACTGGTCGAACGAGTCGATGTTCCAGATCACGCCCTGCGTGAACACGCTGTGCTCGTAGAGCGCGATGAGCTTGCCGAGCATTTCCGGCGTGAGCAGGTCGGCGAGGATCACCGTCGAGGGCCGGTTCCCTTCAAACGTGCGATGCGGGATCAGTGCCTCAGGCACGCGTTCGGCGCGGAGCTCCTCGGCGGTCTTTCCGAACGCCAGCGCCTCGGCCTGCGCGAATACGTTGGCGACCAGGATATCGTGATGTTCCCCGAGCGGGTTCAGCGTCCGGCCGAAGGCGATGAAGTCGCAGGGGATCAGCTTCGTCCCCTGGTGAATCAACTGGTAGAATGAATGCTGCCCGTTGGTACCCGGCTCCCCCCAGTAGATCGCGCCGGTTTGGTAATCGACCCGGCGTCCTTCGAGCGTCACCGATTTGCCGTTGCTCTCCATCGTTAACTGCTGGAGGTAAGCGGGAAAACGCTTGAGGTATTGCTCGTACGGCAGCACCGCCACGGTCTGCGCGTCGAAGAAATCGTCGTACCACAACCCGAGCAATCCCATCAGCACCGGCAGGTTCTTTGCCAGTGGCGCGGTGCGGAAATGCTCGTCCATCGCATGGAAGCCGGCGAGCATCTGCCGAAAACCGTCCGGGCCGATGGCCAGCATTGTCGATAGCCCAATCGCCGAATCCATCGAGTACCTCCCCCCCACCCAGTCCCAGAAGCCGAACATGTTCTGCGTGTCGATCCCGAACTTGCTCACCTCCGCCGCATTCGTCGAGACGGCCACGAAGTGCTTCGCGACCGCCGCCGGGTCCTTGGCGGTTGCCAGGAACCAGTTGCGCGCGGTGTGGGCGTTGGTCATCGTCTCCAGCGTCGTGAAGGTCTTGGAGGAGATGATGAACAGCGTCTGGGCCGGGTCGAGGTCGCGCACCGCCTCGACGAAGTCCGTGCTGTCCACGTTGGAGACGAAGCGAAAGGAGAGGTCGCGATGGCTGTAATATTTCAGGGCCTCGTAAGCCATTACCGGGCCCAAATCCGAGCCGCCGATGCCGATGTTGACGATGTTGCGGATCGGCTGGCCGGTATACCCCTTCCACTGCCCGCCGCGGACGCGCTCCGCGAACGCGCTCATTCGGTCGAGCACCTCGTGGACGTCGGGCACGACGTTCTTCCCGTCCACCATGATCGTCGCGCCGCGCGGCGCCCGCAGCGCCACGTGAAGCACGGCCCGATCTTCGGTGACGTTGATCCGCTCGCCCTTGAACATCGCATCGATGCGATCGCGCAGACCAGATTCCTCCGCGAGGCGGATGAGCAGGCCGATCGTCTCATGGGTTGCGCGGTGTTTGGAATAGTCGAAGTAGAGACCCAGCGCCGCGACGGCCATGCGCTCGCCGCGCGCCGGATCTTCCTTGAACAGGTCGCGCAAGTGGCGGCGCTCGATTCCGCCGAAATGTTTTTCCAAAGCGATGAATGCGGGACGCTGCCGGAGGGGAATGGCGGAATCACTCATGGAAACGCTCCTGAATAGTGGTCGCGGCGCGCAACGTACCACAGCAATCCGTCTATTGCAGCAGTATGGCGAGCGAGCCGAGAACGTATCCAAGGCGGCCTGCGCATTGTTTCCGCGAACGGTCGGGGATTCGCCTACTCACCGCGCGGGCCAACCCACCATGTCGAAACCAACGAAAAAGTTTTCCCAGCGAAAACAGCGATTTCCCCGCTGTTTTCGGCTGGAATGTAATGGGTGCGAACAATTCTTCTCCGCTGGCACTGACTTCGCTTTAGGGTTTTTCATAGCCGTCACGTTGACGGCCAGCGAGTGACGCGGTCATTCGCTTAAACACGGAGCGCGGTTGGTTCCCACGGGCAGTGCCGCCCGCAGGCGGTCTGCGGGCGGCACCCTGTCCGGGGCTTTCCAACAGAAGTTTTGAATACACAAAAAAAAGCGAAGCATTGACCTTCACGCTTCGCAAATAATCCTCGTTTCCTCCTCCGCCAAGGCTGCACGGCTCTAACCCTCCAACGTGCAGCCTTTTTTTTGCTTGAGCGGAGAATGGGGCTTGGCGAGAAATAAAGCCTCAGTTCGAATCCTGTAAAGCGTTCTCGGCACAAACGCGAACCTCAAGCCGTTGCTTTAGCCCGTCATCCCCCGCACATTTAAACGCTCGGACGGCGTGCGCTCCACTCCGTTGCGGCTTCGTACATGCGTGCCGCGCGCAACAGCTTCGGTTCGCCAAAGGCGGGGCCGAGAAGTTGCAGACCGATGGGGAGGGGTTTGTCGCCGGTCGTGAAACCGCACGGGAGGCTGATACCGGGGATGCCGGCGATGTTGCAGGTGACTGTGAAGACGTCGCACAGGTACATCTGCATCGGGTCGCCGGTCTTCTCTCCGATCTTGAATGCGGGCGTGGGGCTCGTCGGCGAGAGGATCACGTCGCAACGTTTGAATGCCTCATCGAAGTCGCGCTTGATCAGCGCGCGCACCTTCAAGGCGCTGACGTAAAACGCATCGTAATAGCCGCTGGAGAGCGCGTAAGCGCCGATCATGATCCGGCGCTGCACTTCTTCGCCGAAACCCTCCGACCGCGAACGGCTGAACAGCTCGATGACGTCTTTCACCGGCTCGCGCGTGCGATGCCCGAAGTGGACGCCGTCATAGCGGGCCAGGTTGCTCGAGGCCTCGCACGGCGCGATCACGTAATAGGCGGCGATGCCGTACTCGGTGTGCGGCAGGGAGACATCAACCAGTTCAGCCCCCATCGCCCGGTACTGCGCCACCGCGGCGTTAAACGACGCTTTGACTTCTGGATCCATACCGTTGGGCAGATCGAACTCGCGGGCGATGCCGATGCGAAGCTTATCGATCGGGCGTTCCAGTTCCGCCAGGTGATCGGGCGCTTCGCCGGGTACACTGGTGCTATCCTTGCGGTCGTGCCCGGCCATGACGTTGAGCAATAGCGCCGCGTCGGCAACGGTGTGGCCGAAGGGTCCGATCTGGTCGAGCGAGCTGGCGAACGCGACGAGCCCATAGCGGCTCACGCGACCGTACGTTGGTTTGATGCCCACCAGGCCGCACAGCGCGGCCGGCTGGCGGATCGAGCCGCCGGTGTCGGAGCCGATGGAAGCGACGCAGAGCCCCGCCGCCAGGGCCGCCGCGCTTCCGCCGCTCGACCCGCCAGGAACGCGGTCGGTGTCCCATGGATTTCGCGTAGTGTGAAACGCGCTGTTCTCGGTCGAGCTGCCCATAGCGAACTCGTCGAGGTTCGTCTTGCCGGTAAAGACAGCCCCGGCGGCGGCGAGGCGTTTCACAACCGTCGCATCGTAGGGTGCGCGGAAGTTCGCCAGCATCTTCGATGAGCATGTGGTCGTGCCGAAACTCGTGCAGAGGTTGTCCTTCAGCGCGATCGGAACTCCCGCCAGCTCACCGCCGCGCTCCCCCGCATCCACCCCGGCCGCCTGTTCCAGCGCCAGTTCCGCATGAACGCTGTTGTACGCGCGGATCGTCGGTTCGATCGCAGCGATTCGATCCATCACATGCCGCGTCAACTCCACCGCCGACACCGCCTTCGAGCGGATCGCATCGCGGGCGGAGATGAGGGTGTCGGGAAATTGCATACGCAGGGTTCAGGGTTCAGGAGTTCGGGGTTCAGTCAGGAGAATGTCCTCTCTTCACTGAACCCCGAACCCTACCCTGCTGAGTCTTCATCCCCTCCCAGGATCTTGGGGACCTTGAAGAACGGCGGATCGGTTTCCGGGGCGTTTTGAAGCACTTTTTCCAGAGGAAGGCTCTCTTCCACCACGTCATCGCGCAGCACGTTATGGAGCGGGACGGCGTGCGCGAGGGGCTCGACGCCGGTGGTATTGGCTTCAGAGATTTTAGCGACGTTGCCGAGGATCGACTCGAGCTGCAACGTCAACTTCTGGAGCGTCGCCTCGTCGGGTGCAAGGCGGGCGAGGCGCGCGACGTGGCGAACGTCATCGAGGGAAAGTTTTCGCGGGGCGCTCATCGTCGGCGGTTGTAACGCAAGCGGAGCAGTCGCTCAACGCGCGCCTCAGCCCTTCATCTCCATCCGGGCCGTCAGCTCCGCGTAGAGGTTCACGAAGGCATCGCGCAGCTCTGCTTCGAACGCGGCGATCGCCTCGGCCTTTTCCAGATCGGTGCGCGGCTTGATCGGTTCGCCGAAGATCACGCCGTACCGGATCCGGCGAGCGGGGAGCCACGCCGAAATACGCCCGTACACCCCGGAGTTCACCACCACTGCCGGCAGCACGGGCACACCGGCCATCTGCGCCAGGCGCGCCGCGCCTGGGCGGAAACGCCCGCCGTGCGTCACGGAATCAGGCGGACGGCGGATCACTCCTTCGGGAAATAGCGCGACGGCGCGGCCGCGCTTGAGTCGGTCGAGGATCGTAAGCACGCCGGCTGAATCCGGCTTCGAGCGGTCGATGGGAAAGGCGTTCATCGAGCCGTAGAACCAGGCGACGAATCGGCTGCGGAAGACTTCGACGATGCTCACGAAGTCGAGCCGTCGCCTGCTGTGGCGGATGAGCAGCGGCACATCGAACGGACTATGGTGGCTGCTGGCAATGATAAATGGTCCCTGGCGATCGGTGCGCTCGACATGCAAAACCACCGGACGCGATGTGGTCCAGAAGATCGCCGACCCGACCGTGTGCACGACATCGTAGTAGAGATCGCTCACGGGTCAGGCCACCTCCCGTTCATCGATCCCGCACGATGAGCACAACTCTCCGAAAAGTGACTGGAATGCCGCCTGGAGGTCGCGGGCCATCAGCTCCCGGGCGACTCGCCGCCGTGGCTCGGCGAGCCTGGGGTGGATTGGCTCACCGAAGATCATCCAGACCCGTCCGCGCCGAAATGGCAGCCAGGGGCCAACGCGGTTGAGCTTGTCGGTGCCGACCACGACGACCGGGACCACCGGCGCCGCCGACCGATAGGCGACCACGCACGCGCCCCGTTTGATTCCCCCGCCGCGCACGGCGGATTCCGCGCCGTGGACCACACCACCCTCTGGGAAGATGCCCACGATTCGTCCCTCGCGCACGCGGCGAATTGCGGTCCGAACGGCGCTCACCGAGATGCCCTGCCGATCGACGGGAAACGCATCCAGCGCGTCGAGCAGCGATACGCAGAGGTGGTAACGGTAAAACTCGATCCGTGCCATCCAGTCGATGGGGCGATGCATCATGAACGAGAGGATGCACGGCTCCAGGTGGCTGAGGTGCGTACAGGCGAGCACGTAACCGCCGGTCGATGGGGCACGCTCGCCGTGAAGGACGACCACCCGGAGGCAATTAAATTTGACAAAGCGGCCGAGCGCCTGTGCCACCGCGTAGACGATGTTCATGCCGCGGGGAGTATACCGGGGCGGCAGACGTTGGCGAACGCGGCGGCGAACGGCTGCGCCGAACAACGTCGGGTTGGAAAGCCGCTTGCAACCGATGCTGAAATCATCAAGATTCGCAGGAAGATTCGTAGAGTCGCTCACGTCGCGGACGGGGCGGTGTCGTTGTAACTGAACACCATGCAATCCGGGCTCGATCCCGACATTCTCCAGCAAGTCCGCACGATCCTTCGACGTGACCTCAAGCTCCCGCCGGACGCGGAGCTATCGGAGCAGATGCCGTTTTTTGGCGGCGACGTTGACCTGGATTCGCTCGACATGCTCCTGGTGCTGACCAGTATCGAGCGGCAATTTGGCTTACGCATCCCTAACGAATCAGTAGGCAAAGAGGTCTTCCAGAACGTGGCAACGCTGACGCGATACGTGCAGACCCATCGCGGCGCAGCGCCAGTGCAGTCCAGCCCGGTGAGCGCGCCGTCGGTGGATTGGCTGGCGCGGCTGCCCCATCAACCCCCCTTTCGCTTTCTCACGCGCGTCATTGAAGTGCGGCCCGGCGAGTCGGCGCGCGGGACATGGAGCCTGGCGGGGGATGAGCCGTTCTTCGCCGGGCATTTTCCCGGTCGGCCGATCGTGCCGGGCGTCCTGATCGCCGAGGCCCTGGCCCAGCTTAGCGGCCTGGCCGGCCCGGCTGACAGCGGCACGCAGGGAAAGCTCGCTGGCGTTGACCTTCGCTTCGAGCAGGCGGTCGCGCCGCCGGTGGAGATCGAGCTGGAGACGCGCCTGGCCGGCGTCCTGGGGGCGCTGCAAAACTTCACGGTCAGCGCGCGCGTCGGGCCCACCCTCATCGCCCGCGGCACGATCGCGCTGCACCGCGGCGAAGACGACGCGGCGCCGCCCGAGGTCCCGGCATGAAATGGTTTTGCCTTATTTGTGTGTTCGGATGTCTCGCCGCATCACCTGCCACTTTGCCGACCACTGCTCCAAGCGGGCTCGACCCGAACCTCTGGGCGCGCATGAAGCAGGTCGATGCGCGGGCGGCGGGGATCGCCGATCTGACCGCCGATTTCCAGCAGCGCAAGTTCACGCCGTTGTTGAAAAAGCCCATGACCAGCACCGGCACGGTCCTGGCTCGCGGCGACCTGATGCTCTGGGACACCCGCGCCCCGGAGCCGACGCTGATGCGCGTCGACGCGAATCAGATCCAGGTCTACTACCCGAAACAGAAAACCCTGGAGGTCTACCCGCTTGCCGGCCGGCTGGCGGAGCTGGCCCGCTCCCCGGTGCCGCGCCTGGCGACGTTGCTGGACTACTTCTCCTTCACGCCCGCCACCGCCGACGATGTTCCCGAAGCCGGCGCGCCCGACCGCCTGGCGCTGCGCATGATGCCGACCGACAAGACGATCGCCGAACACGTCGAGCACGTGAGCGTGTTGATCGACTCCGCGCATGGTTTTATACTCGCCCTGAACGTGATCGATCCCGACGGCGAACGCACCGAGATTCGATTTTCCAACGTCAAGACCAACACGAAACTGGACGACGCCCGGCTGGAGTTGAAGCTGCCGGACGGCGTGCGAACGGTCCACCCGCTCGAGGGCCTGGAACCGCCACCGCCGCCGCACAGCAGCCCGGCGCCGCGCTGACTGCGCGCGGCCGGGGCAGCGCCGAGGCCGTCGCCCCCGCGGGGGATCAGGCTGCGCTACGCCTGCTGTTCTGGCTGGCCCGCCATGCGCCCGGCACGCTTCGGGCGCTCAAGCCAATTGGCGTCTGGGGGACGTTGCGGTGTTCGGCCGCGGTTCGTCGCGGCGTCTATGCCAACGCTCGCCGGATACTCGGGCCAAACCTTCCCGATGCCGAATGTGACAAGTTCGCCGCTGGAGTCGTGGGTCACTTCTACGACTTCATCGTGGATGTCGGGCGCAGCAGCCGGATGGACGCGCGGGAGTTGGCGGAGCGAATCGAAGGCGTCGAAGGCCGCGACGAATATCTGGCGCTGCGACGCGCAGGCGGCGGTGCGATCATCGTGACGGCGCACATGGGATCGTTCGAAGTGGGCCTGGCCGCCCTGGCCGCGGTCGAGACGAACATCCACGTCGTCTACAAGCGCGATGCGCTGGACGAATTTGAAACGATCCGCCAATCCCTTCGTCGCACCTTGGGCATTCGGGAAGCCGCGATCGACGACGGGTGGGAGACGTGGGTCCGCCTCCGCGACGCGCTGGAACAGGACCATGTCGTGGTGATGCAGGCAGACCGAGCCATGCCGGGACAGAAGGCTGGATCGGTGCCGGTCCTGGGCGGACATCTGTCGCTGCCGCTGGGCCCAGTGAAGTTGGCGCAGATCAGCGGGAGCCCGATCGTGCCGGTCTTTGCTGTCCGAACAAGTTCCGGCCAATGTCGCGTCTTCGCCGAGCCGGCCATCGTCGCGGACGTCACGGCGGAGCCCGTCGATGGCGTCCACCCGGCCCTGCGGCAGATCGGCCGCGCCATCGAGCGGTTCATCGCAGCCTACCCCGAGCAATGGCTTGTGCTCGCGGCGGCTTTCGAGGAGGACGCGACGGAGAAGTGATGCCTGACGCTGGCGAACATATCGTGATCAACGGCGCGGGGCTTGCCTGTGGATTGGGCCTCTCGCGCGAACAGACCTGGCAGGCGATCCTGCGCGGCGAATGCGCGCTGCGGCCATTGACCGTCATTGAGTCCACGCTGCCGTCTGGAGCAGATGGGGGGGAGGCTCTGCCGCTCCCAGCGGATTTCGTACCCGAACTGCCCCGCGAAGCCCGTTACCTTCGGTGGACGATTGCCGACGCGATCCGCGACGCCGGCCTGGGTGATTCTTTCGCCGCGTACGCCGAGCGTTGCGCGCTGGTGCTGGGGACCACCCTGCACGGCATGCGCGCCGCCGGACGCTTTGTTCGCAGCGGCGACTACGCGGCGCTGCGCGACTTCCTCGCCGGGGATACGCTTCGCCTCGCGGTCGATGGGCTCGGGCTGGGCGGCCGCACCGTCAGCCTCTGCTCGGCCTGCTCGTCGAGCCTCGCCGCCGTCGCCATGGCGGCGACGCTCCTTCAGACGGGCGAGGCGGACCTGGTGATCGCCGGCGGGTACGACGCGATCGGCGAGTACGTCTACGGCGGGTTCAACAGCCTTCGGCTCATCGCCGCCGGGCCGGTCAGACCCTTCGCGCGCGATCGACAGGGAATGAAGCTCGCCGAGGGATTCGGCATCGTCATCCTCGAGCGCCAAGCAGACGCGTCACGGCGCGGCGCCAATCCGCTGGCGACAATTCTCGGCTCGGCCGAAACCTCCGATGCCCATCACCTCACCCAGCCTCATCCACAGGGAGAGGGCGCTGCCCGTGCCATGAATGCAGCCATCACGGCGGCCGGGCTTACGCCAGCCGACATCGACCTCGTCGCGGCCCACGCCACCGGCACGCGCGACAATGACGCCGGTGAATATGCGGCATTGTCCCGTGTGTTCGGCGAACGTCTCAAGGACGTTCCGGTCGTCGGATTCAAGAGTCACCTCGGCCACACGCTGGGCGGCGCTGGCGCGGTGGAACTGATCTGCTCGGCCATGGCACTTCGCGACCAGACTGTGCCCGCCTGCGTAAACGTGACGGCGGGCGATGTGGAATTTCCCGGCCTGTATCTGGCGACCGGCACGCCTCGCCATGCGACGTTGAAGGCCACGCTGAACACATCGCTCGGATTCGGCGGATCCAACGCCTGCATGATCCTCGGCAACGCGTCGGCCGCTGCCACCACCGCCCCGCGGACAAAACAGTGTGATCGTTTGGACGCGGCCCATGACGTGTTGATTACCGGGATAGGCATTGTCCTCCCCGGCATCACCGGAAACGATGCGTTCCTCAAACGCCTTACCGCCAGCGACGATCAGGTGGAATCCGCCTGGCGACGCGATGCCGGCGCTGTGCCTGAAGCGCAACTGGAAGGCCTGCTGAACGCGCGGCGCGTGCGCCGCATGAGCGACTACGTGAAGTTGACGCTCGCCGCCGCCACCCTCGCGCTGCGCGACGCGGGCGTCGCGGACGATCCGGCGTTCGCGGAATCTTGTGCCGCGGTGCTCGGGACGATGCACGGCTCATCCAACTTCAGCGTGGATTACTACCGGCAGATCGTGAAGGAAGGGCTGATCGCCGCCAACCCAATCTATTTTGCCGAGGGAGTCCCCAACGCCGGTGCGGCACAGCTCAGCCTCATGCTCTCGATCAAGGGCCCCTGCCAGGCGGTCATCGGCACGCGCACCGCGGGGCTGGACGCCTTGTCACTGGCGACATCGAAAATCCGCAGCGGCCTATGGGACCGGGCGATCGTCGGCGGCGGGGAAGAGCACTGCGCGGTCGTGACCGAAGCCCACCGACGTTGCGGCCAGGCAGCGGTGGAAGGGAGTGCCCCGTTCGGCGCCGAAAGTGGATTCGTCTGCGGGGCGGGCGCTGTCATATTCCTCGTCGAATCACGACGGTCGCTGGAACAGCGCGGCGGACGCGCCCGCGGCCGGGTCACTGCCACCGCGGCGACGTACGGGAGCAGGGCGCACGGCGCACGATCGATCGGCCGCGTCCTCACCGCCCTCGGCGATCCGGCGAACATTCTCAGTTCCGCATGCGGAACGTGGATCGATCGGGCGGAGGCGAATGCGATTAACCGCAGTAAAGGCGCCCGCCGGGTAAGCTGCGTCTACGGGCATATCGCCGAAACGTATAGTGCGTCGCCCCTGGCCGCGATTGCCGCGGTGCTGCTTCGCCGAGCCTTGCCGCGTTTAGCAGGCGGAGGCTGGCCCGATTCCGGGGACGTCCGTGCCGCGGACGGCACGGAAACCATCGATGCCTTCGCTGCCCTGTGCACGGATTTCACAGGCGCTGCCAGCGGGGTAGGAGTAAAAATCATTTAACTCTGAAGGCGTTCCGCACATAATTGGCTTTCAACCGACCTGAAGGATGTACGTGTGCCGACGACACCGCCGATGAACAGCTCGCAATCGACCTTCGCCCCACCGTCGTGGGCTCACGACCTGAGCGGCGTCGGCCGGATCATGCGAACCGCAAACGGGCTGGAGCTGACGGTGGCCGATGGGTCGCACGCCGCCCTCGCAACAGTCGTGCTGGACCACGCCGCTCAGTTGGATGCGCCATCGTTGGAAACGCGCGTCACCGAAGCCTACCGGCTGATTCGCACGCAGCTCGCGACTCTCCGACACCCCCACCCCGTCCGGTTCTGGAACCATCTGCCCGGCATCCACCAGCCGATGGATGAGCGCCGGGACCGCTACATGGTTTTCAACGCCGGCCGTTTCAAGGCGATGAACGACTGGTTCGACGGTCCGGCGAACCTGCCGACCCGGCTGCCCGCGGCGTCCGGGGTCGGACATGATGGCAACGAGCTGGTCATCCACTGCCTCAGCCTCGCGCAACCCGGTGTCGCGATCGACAACCCGCGGCAGATCCCTTCGTTTCGCTACTCGCACCGTTACGGCCCGCTGCCCCCCTGCTTCGCGCGCGGCACATTGGTGACCGACCCGCGCGCAGGCTGTCCCATCCTTCTGGCCGCGGGAACGGCCAGCATCTGGGGTGAGCGGAGCGTCCACGTTGGCGACCTTTCCCGCCAAATGAACGAGACGCTGGAGAACCTGCGATCGCTGCTAATCAATGCGGGCCAGCCTCCCGGGACGCGGGAGGCGCTGGGCGCCTTTGTCGAAGTCCGCATTTATCACCTCCACGAGCAGGACGCCGCGACCGTCGAGGCCGATGCTCGCGTCGCGTTTGGGCCCAGGGCGCGGATCGAGGTGGTGCGTGCCGACCTGTGCCGCGCTGACCTGCTCGTCGAGATCGAAGGGATGGCGCGCCTCCCCAGCAGCGGGAACCAGCCATGAGCAGCGCCTACGACGCGGTCGTCATCGGGGGCGGACCGGCGGGATCGGTCTGCGCGCTGACGCTCGCCCGCGCCGGTATCCGCGTTTGCGTGCTGGAGAAGGCGCAACACCCGCGCTTTCACATCGGCGAATCGATCCTGCCGCGAAACTTTCCGCTCATCCAGGAACTGGGATTGGAGCCGCAGCTCCGGCGGCTGACCCACGTGCCCAAATACGGCGCGGAATTTGGCATCGGCGACGATCCGAAAACGATGTCGTTCCGGTTTTCCGATGGGCTCTTCCCCGGCTCAGCAACGTTCAACATCGAACGCGCCCCCTTCGACCGCATGCTGCTCGACGCAGCCCGGGATGCCGGCGCGGAAGTCTTCGAGCAGACGCCGGTGCGAAAGATCGTGCGGCTCGAAGAGGTGGGCGTGGAAGTCAGCACCGACTCGGGCAACTTCACCGGCAAGTTGCTCTTCGATTGCTCGGGCCATGGCACGGTGGTCGGGCGTCACCTCGGAACCCGGCGCACCTTCGATGACCCCCATCTTCAGAAGGTGGCGTACTTCGAGCATTTTGAAAATGTCGAACGTCCCACGGGCGATGCGACCGGCCACCCCTCCATCTTCATGTGCAGCGAAGGATGGTTCTGGGCGATCGGTCTGAGCGAGCGTAAGACGAGCGTTGGATTCGTTACCCGACCCGACCTTGTGAAGCGGATCGACGTACCGCCCGACCGGCTGCTGCGCTGGGCGGTGGAGCGATGCCCGGTAGTGCGGCACCGCATGCGCTCCGCTCGCGGCCCGGAGACAAACCAGGTCCTCTCCGATTTCAGCTACACCTGCGCGCCGCACGCCGGCCCGGGGTATTTCCTCGTCGGCGATGCGGGATGCTTTCTCGATCCGATCTTCTCGACCGGCGTCACGCTTGCGATGATGGGAGGGCGCGAGGCGGCACGGCGCGCGATCGACATCCTCCGCGGCGATGCGCGGCCCGAGGCAGCCCGACGCGCGTACCGGCGATTCGTCACCAACAGCACGGGCGTTTTCTGGCGGCTGATCCGCAACTATTACCGGCACTCCTTCCGCGAGCTGTTCATGAACGGCCAGGGGCCGTTGCAAGTTCACAACGCCGTTATCTCCACGCTGGCGGGCGAGGTGTTTCCGGCGCCGCCGTGGGCCCTGCGGTGGCGGCTCTGGTTCTTCTCGCTGTGCGTGCAATTGCAGCGGTTCCTGCCGCTGGTTCCCCGCCGAGCGCCGTGCGAACTGCTGCGCCAGACGCCCAAGCCGCTGGCGAGCGTTGAAACGGTGGAGGCGGCGTGAACGCCGACGCGCGCCCCACCCTGTCGCTCATGCAGCGGCTGCTCGACCATGCCGTAGCGCGCGGTGGAGAAATCGCGTACCGCATGGCCGCGGATGGTCATTCGCTCACCTATCGCGACCTGGTCGGCGCCATCGCGGCGTTCTCGGAGCGCGTCCGCGCGAAAGCGGCGCCCCGAAGCGTCCTGATCCTGTCGGCTTCCAACCGGCTCCAGTACCCCGTGGCGTTTCTCGGCATCCTGGCGGCGGGATGCTCGGTCTTTCCCGTCGCGCCGGAAGCTGCGGACGCGGAACTGCTCCGCGCTGCGCAGGAGTCGCGCGCGGCGGGGATCATCGGCGACGAGCGCGCGGTGAACGTGCTGGGCGCGCAGTTGCCGTTCTCCTGTCCGATCGATCACGTCCCGCTTTCCGGCGCGGGATCGCCCGCTTCCACTTCATTCTCCGGCTCACTGCTCCTACAAAGCTCCGGCACCACCGGGCTGCCGAAGATCGTGCGGCGAAGTGGACGATCGCTCGACGCCGCCGGCTGGGCGGTGGTGGAGGCGGTTGGGCTGCGCGGGACGGACGGAATCCTAATGACGGTTCCGCTGACGCATTCCTACGGCTTGGAGCACGGGCTGCTCGCGCCGCTCTGGGCGGGCAGCGCGGTTCACCTTGCCCCCGGACTCGAACTGCGGCTCGTCCTCGCGGAACTGGCACGCGGCACGGTCACGATTTTGCCCGGCGTGCCATCGACGTTTGAGATGCTATCGCGCGTGGGTGGTGAGACTGCGCCGACCCACTCGTTGCGACTGGCCTACTCCGCCGGGGCGCCGCTCCCCGCGGGGGTACGCGATGCATTCGAGCGCCGGTTCGGGGCCGTCGTCACGCAGCTTTACGGCGCATCGGAAATCGGATCCGTCACATACAACCCCCCTGCCGCGCCGTTCGAGCCGGCGAGCGTCGGGCCGGCGATGCCGGGCGTGTCGATCTGCATCCTCAGCCTCGATGGCGATGACGCCGTACTCCCGCCCGGACAGGAAGGACAGGTCGCGGTGAAGGCCGCGTCGATGTTCGACGTCTACCTCGACTCGCCCGCCGGCTGTATCGACGGGCACTTCCCCACCGGCGATCTTGGCCGCCTCGACGACACAGGGCGTCTGTTCATCACCGGCCGCATCAAGCTGCTGATCGACGTCGGCGGGTTGAAGGTCAACCCGCTGGAGGTGGAGGCCGTGCTCCAGCGCCACCCCGCGGTCGGATCGTGCGTGGTGGTCGCGGTCCGGCAGAGCCAGACTGTCTTTCGCCTCAAGGCAGTGATCACGCCCTCCGATCCCGCGGTTCCCGTTCCGCTCGACGAGCTGCGGCGTCTTGCGCGCGAACAGCTCGCGGCTTACAAGGCGCCGCGGCTCTATGAAGTGCGGCCGTCGCTGCCGCGATCCGCGGCGGGCAAGGTCTTGCGTCACCTGCTGGAGGTTCGGTGATCCACCGGCACGTACGGCATTTCGAGATCGCGCTGCGGCTCCTGATCTGCGCGCTGGCGATCGTTGCCGGGTGTGCCCGCCGGGAATCGATTCCCGTTTATCCCGATCTGTCCACGCCGCGGGCGCTCCAGATCCTGGCGGAGCGATCGAGATCGGTGAAGAGCGTCTCGGCACAGGCATTGGTCACGCTCACGCGGCCGGACGGCCAGACGATCCGCCTCGACGCGGCGCTGGTCATGCGTCCGCCGGATGCGGCACGGATGCGGGCCTACAAGTTCGGTCAGGCCGTTTTCGATCTGACGCTTTCGCCCGACGGCGCCTGGATGCTGGCGGCACAGGGTGAGCGGCGCGAGCGGATTGCGGCGGCGGGATCCCACGCCGGACGCCTGACGCGCGAATGGCTGCGACTGCTGACCGGTCTGTTCGATGATCCGGCCATCGTCACCGAAGACCAGCGCGGATCGCTCATCGTCCGCGAGAAACGGCCCGACGGGACGACAGTCGTCTGCCACATCGACCGTTCGACCCTCACCGCCAGACGATACGAACTTCTCGACGAGCACGGTCGCAAACGCTTCACGCTGACCCTCTCCGACTACGCCGATTTTCACGGCGTGGTCTGGCCGCGCCGGATCGATGCACTGTCGGACGCCGGACGAATCCTTATCGAGCTGCGCGATGTCGAGATCAACGAAGCGCTCCCGGAAGCCGCGTTCCACCATCCGGCCCGCGCGGAGAAATTGCCATGAGCGGGGTGCCTGACAGTTTCGGCGACGACACTTCTGCCCCCTCTCCCATGGGCGGGCGGCGCGGTGCACCGCAATGGCCAGCGCGTCGGCCGCTTCTGGCGGTGGGCCTCGCGCTCCTCGTCGGCCTGCTGGCGGCGCTGAGCGCCGGCCGGCTTCGGCCCGATGCATCGCTCCAGAGCTTCTTTGCCCCGCGCGATCCCGCCGCTCAGGCCCTCGTGCGCGTGCTGGACCGATTCCCAAGTGTCGAAAAGCTGTTGATCCTCGTGACCGTTCCCGAGGGGGAAGGTCCGCAGCCGCAGCGCCTGCTGGCGTTCGCCGAGCGGTTCGAGCGGCGTGTCAAGTCCGATCCCCATGCCGTGAAGCTCGTGACC
Source organism: Tepidisphaerales bacterium (assembly GCA_038240605.1). Lineage (GTDB taxonomy): Bacteria > Planctomycetota > Phycisphaerae > Tepidisphaerales > Tepidisphaeraceae > JBBSDP01. Next base: position 76,593 of record JBBSDP010000012.1, read on the forward strand.
GCGGTGAACTACCGGGCCGATGCGCAGAGCCGTGAGTTTGTGACGAAGGTGATCGTCCCAAATGGACTCTTCTACTTGAGCGACGAAGCGTTCGCCGCCGCGCGCCGCCGGCTGACGCGAGAGGGGATCGATGAGCAGTTGCGCCAGGACGAAGCGATCCTCGCGGCTCCCGGGCCGGCGGCCGGCGCGCTCGCTAAGGCGATCCTTCAGGATCCTCTGCGGCTGCACGAGTTCATCCAGGGCCGGCTCGCCGCCGCTCAGCCATTGAAGATTTACCCCGGCAGCGATGCGCTGATCTCGACGGACGGTCGAAACCTGCTGATCGCGCTCACCGGCGCCCAGCCGCCCAGCGACCTGGCATTCTGCCGCGGGATCACCGCAACCGTTACAGGTCTGGCTAACGAGGCGAACACGGACAAACTTCGGCTTGAACTCACCGGCGCTTATCCGATCGCGGCGCAGAGCGAACGGTCGATCCGCGGCGATTCGATCTCGAGCGTGGTCGGGTCGATCACTTGCCTCGCGTTGCTCTTCGGTCTTGCCTTTCGCCGGCCGCTGTCGCTCTTCGCGATCACGATGGCGCCGCTGGCGCTGGGGATCCTCAGCGGCTTTGGCGTCTACGCGCTCTTCAGCCACAGCGTCTCGCCGCTGACGGCGGTGATCGGCGCGATGCTCGCCGGCATCGGGATCGATTACTCGATCTTCTACCTCGTGCACTACCTCGAACGGCGGGCGCGGGGGGAATCGCCGGCGGATGCGGCGTGCGATACCGCATCGGCGGCCGGGAGCGCATTGTTTGCCGCGTGGGTCACTTCGGTCGTCGGGTTCATCGCGGTGGGTTTTGCATCGGTGCGCGTGCTGCGGGACTTCTCGATCGCCGGCTCGCTCGGTTTGGCGGGCGCGCTGGCCGGAGCGGTCTGCCTGTTGCCCGCGCTGTGGGTGCTTCTCGACCGGGGGACCGCACATCGCCCGCCGGCGCTGCGATTTTCGGTTCGTCCGCTGCTGGCGGCGATCGATCGACGGGCGAGCGCATGCCTGGCGATTAGCGGCCTGGTCGTCGTCGGCGCAGTCGTCGCACTGGCGGTCGCGGGGCCACGTCTGCCGCTGGAAACGGATCCCACGGTTCTCCACCCGCGCCCCAATCCTCCGCTCGATGCCCAGGCACATGTTGCACAGGCGATGGGGGGCGCGGGAGATTCGCTGGTCGTCTACCTTCACGCCAATTCATCTGAGGAACTCGTGACGCTGGCGCACCGCGTGAACGACCGCCTCACCACACCGCTGGCGCACGAGGCCGGCGTATCCTCCACGGTGGGGCTGGCAACGCTTCTTCCCGATCCCGCAGTAGCGAACAAACGGCTCGGCGAGATCGGTCCTGCGCTGGCTGACCGTGTCATGGGTGACTTTGACGCCGCGGTCGCCGACAGCTCCTTCGATGCCAGGGCTTTTGCCGGCTACCGGGCATTTCTGCGGAACCTGCTCCAAGCCCCGTCCGTTCCAAAGTTGCGCGACCTGATCCGTTACGCGCAGCTATCGGGGACACTGCTGCCGCGCGAGGCGGCCGACGGAATCGTGCCGACTGAATCGATCACGCTCGTCTTCCTGCGCCCTACGGATGGATCGGACAGCGCGGTCGGCGAGCGGACCGTTGCCACGTTGCGGCGCCTCCTCGCCGATCTGCCCGGCGCGACGCTGACGGGGATTGCGGTGCTCAGCCTCGACACGCAGGTTACCATTCGCCATGACTTGCCGCGATTGATCGCCGCGTCGGTGGCGTTCATCGCCGTCTACCTGCTGCTCCATTTTCGGTCGCTGACATGGGCGGCGCTGGCGCTGCTGCCGACGGCGTGCGGCCTGATCTGCCTGCTGGCGGCTGCTCGATTCACGGGGGCACGCATGAACCTGGCAAACATCGTCGCCATCCCCCTGCTGATCGGCATCGATGGCGACTACGGCATCTTCCTCATCAGCGCCGCCCGGCGTTGCACGAGCCGTCGCGAGCTGATTGACCGCGTCGCCGCCAGCGGGCAGGCGGTGCTGCTCTGCGCCGCCGCCACTCTGCTCGGCTTCGGTTCGCTGGCGTTCACGTCGGTGCCGGCCATCCGAACGCTGGGTTGGGCGGTCGCGATCGGCGTGAGCACCTGCGCCGCCGCCACTCTCTTCTTCCTCCTGCCCCTCCTGATCTGGAAGGTGGATAGACGGTCCGGGCAATCCCACTCCACGGTCGGCGCGGCCACGCTTGCACTACTTCTGGCCACTCTCGGATGGATCAACACGGCGGTCGGGCACGAGGACGTGATCGGCGTCCTGGAGCCGGGCTACGAACCTCGGATCGTGCGATGAACCTTCTGCTCCCGGCCGTCGAAGCGCTGGGCGCGGGGGCCGCCGCCTTCGGCGCGCTCGCCTGGGTCTGCGCCTCTCCCACCAACCAGTTCTGGGGCACGGTGCACGCGCGGGCGAACGTGGCAAGCCCCGGCGTCTATGCCCTGAGCTTCGACGATGGCCCCACCCGCGAGTCCACCACCGCGATCCTGGATACCCTTGCGGAACTCGGCGTCCGCGCCACGTTTTTCGTGATCGGCGTCAACGCCCGCCGGTGCCCGGACCTGCTCGTCCGCATGGACGCCGAAGGACATCTCGTCGCCAACCACAGCCTCGATCACACCCACTGGTCGATGTTCCGCGGCAACCGTTACTGGGATCGACAACTGCGCGAGGCAGACCGGATCATCCAGGGCGCGATCGGCAAGCGGCCCGCCCTATTTCGGCCGCCCATGGGAGTAAAGACATGTTTCGTGATGGGGGCCGCGCGGCGCAACGGACATGCGGTGATCGCCTGGTCCCGGCGCGGGATCGATGGCGTCACCACCACTGCGCCGCGCATCCTCGAACGGCTCGTGCCCCGCACGCAGGGTGGCGATGTGGTGGCGCTGCACGACGGCATCGAGCCCCACAGCCGTCGATCGCCCGCGGCGACGATCGCCGCACTCAAGCCATTGATTCTTCAACTGCGCAAGCGCGGGTTGCGGCCGGCGCCGCTTCACGAACTGCTGAACCTTCCCGCTTATGCGCCGCACAGCGCAGCAGCAACGTCGTGATCGCCAGCGTCGCCGCCCCCAGCACCGTCCCGCACACGAGGCCCCCCACCGTCCATTCCAGCAGCACCGACCGCAGCAGCGGGCCATAGCCGCGCACCGCCGGGTTGAAGTTCCGTAGTGCCGGCCACGTGCCATGCAGCACGAGATGACCGACCATGATCCCGGAGGCGATCAGCATCGGTCCGAACGGCGGCGTGGAAAGGTAGGAGCCGATCACCACCGGGACCGGATTGATCCGCAGCCGACGCGCCGCGTAAAAGCCGAGCAACGTTTGAATCCCGTAGAACGGCGTGTTGGCGATGAAGACGCCGACCGCTAATCCTTTGGCCAGATCCGCGCGCTCCGCCGCATCGTGTCGCAGCGCGCGCCACGAATGCATTGGGTTGATCCAGCGGGCCAGGCGCTGCCAGATCATGCCGGTCGTCGGGTCATGCGCGGCCGCCGCTGGCGTTCGTGCCACGGGCCAGGGGGTCAGCGAGCGCAGCAGCAGGCGAATGTGCATGGCGGCGCAGACAAGCGAGTCGCGCCACGGCTGGAAGTGCGTCACGCGTCCTTCGGGCATCTCGTACGCGCAGCTCACCGGGCACTCCCGCACGCCGGTCCCCGCCCAGGCGGCGCGGGTAAGGATTTCCGTTTCAAACCCGTAGCGGTGCGTGCGGCAACGCAGGCGCAGCGTCGCGTCAAGTGGATAGACGCGGAAGCCACACTGGCTGTCGGACACGCGCAGCCCGCTCTCCCATTTCAGCAGCACGTTAGAGGCCCAGCGTCCAAGCCGGCTGACGGCGGGGTAGCGAGCGGAGCGTGACGGGCGCGATCCCAGGATGATCGCGTCGGGTGATTGCCGCGCCTCGGTCAGCAGATCCCCGATCTGGGCCGGATCCAACTGGCCATCCGTATCGATCGTGATGGCGTGAGTGAAACCCATTTCCCGCGCTTTCTCAAACCCAGTCTGGAGCGCGGCTGCTTTACCCCGATTGCGGGGGTGACCGACTACGGTGCGTCCGGTTCCATCCCGCTGCCACTCCGTGAGGATGTGGGCCGAACCATCGGTGCAGCCATCGTCGACGACGATGATGGGCAGACCCGCCGCATCGATCCCCCCGAGCACGCGCGGCAGCGTCCGCGCGTTGTTGAACGTCGGCGCGATGACCACGGGTTGAAAGGGCTGGCTCTCGATCATCTGGGAACAATCGCTTGCATCAGAATATCGCATCAGGCCCGCGCAGAGAACCACACAAGACGTGACGACGGTACCGCGTCGAGCACCGTGTGCCAGGGCGCCCTCGCCGGGCAATTTCGGTGGAAGGCTGCACGTCGCCAACAGACGTGATACACTCACTATCATGCCGTGCGATCCCGAGGCGCTCGCGTTGGCGCCGCATCCCGCGCTTCGTCATTATTACGCCGACACCTCGGTCAAGTCCGGGTTCCTGCGCGGCATCTTCGACCATACCGCCCCGGACTACGAATTCGTCGAGCGGCTGCTTTCGTGGGGCACCGGAAGCTGGTACCGCCGTCAGGCGCTGGAACGGGCCGGATTGACCGCGGGCATGTCGATGCTCGACGTCGGCGTCGGCACGGGGCTGGTCGCACGGGAAGGGGTCGCGCTCACGGGCGATTCCAAGTACGTCATCGGCCTCGATCCCAGCGCCGGCATGGTCCGCCAGGCGGCCAACGGGCTGAAGATCCGGGCCGTGCTGGGCGTGGCCGAACGCCTTCCGCTCGCGTCGAATCATTTTTCCTTCCTGTCCATGGGATACGCGCTGCGCCACCTGGCCGACGTGAACGTCGCCTTCGCGGAATTCTTCCGCGTGCTGCGCCCCGGCGGGCGATTGTGCCTCCTGGAGATCACCGCGCCGCGCCACCGAATCGGGCGGCTCATCATGCGGCTGTACATGCGCACGCTCGTCCCCATGCTGACGCGGATCGCAACGGGCCGCGAACAATCACGGCTGCTCTGGCAATATTACTGGGATACGATTGACGCCTGCGTCTCCCCGGAGACGCTCCTGAACGCGTTGCGCGAGGCGGGATTCGTCGATGCGCAACGGAACGTCGAGCTGGGAATCTTTTCAGAATACACAGCGATAAAACCGGATTAGTCATATATGAATTCGCCGAGGCATGCACTGGCTTACATCGTCGTGGCGGTCGCGCTGATTCACCGAAACGCGCTCGGCGCCGATCCGGCCCCCGCCGCATTTCCCAGGGGAACGCTCACGCTTCAGGCGTATGGCACGTATGCCGCCGGCCTCGACAACTCCGGCTCGGAAGTCGCCTCCGGCGCGGTCGGGGCCAGCTACTACGTCTGGGACAACGTCTCGCTCGGCCTCGAAGCATCGTACTACAGCACGTACCAGCGCGGCCTGAACGGCGATGCCTTCGGCCTATCCGGCATCCTTCGCGATCACCTGCTGACCTTCGACCGCTTCACCTTCTTCACCGATGTCACCTTCGGCCCAATGCAAGACACGGTGCGAATCCCGTCGGAGGGGACTTATTTTAATTTCGCCACACGCACGGGCCTGGGGCTCACCTGCCAGTTGCGGGAAAACCTCTACCTGATGGGCGGCGTCCGCTATTTCCATATCTCCAATGCCGCCATCGAAGGCCGTAACCGCAACCCGAGCATCAACGGCATCGAAGGATTTTTTGGATTGATGTGGAAGCTGTGACGGCGCGGGAACTCACGAAGAACTTCCCTGCGTGTCTTACGGCTTGTCGCCCAGATAGTGAACGACCGGCGGGGTGACCTTGGTCATATGCCCGGACCCCGTCTCGGGTGCCTCGGCCCCATCGCCGCGGAAATAATCTTTTTGCCAGTCGTCCGGCTTCACGTCGCCCGATTTCTTCTGCTCGTGGAATTGGTTTCGCCCGGCCTGCCATGCGTGGTAGGCGGCGGCGACTTCGGGATCGTCGGCGAGCTTCATGTACCGCACGTCGGACTGCTCCAGGTCGGAGCAAAGATTGGAGATGAGCGGGATCGCCGCAAAGAGCGGCTCCCCCTGATCGAAGCGGATCGTGGCGCGCGGGGCGGTGATCTTCCAGTTCATCGTGAACGACATCGGGATCCAGTCGCTCTCGATGATCGCGGTCAGCGGCGAAACCCCCGCCTTGAAATAATTCGCCGGCCCGCACACCAGCAGCCGCGAGCCGGCGGGACGCGTACGGAATAGGAACGGCGTGTTCCAGGTAATGATGCCATTGCCGAACTGGTCGTTGATCCATCGCCCCCAGGTTTGCGGATCGGAATCGAAGAGGAGGTGAACGCTTCCCGGCGCTGCACGCCCGTCCCAGACCGCAGAAAACCCAATCGGGTTGTAGATCCACCACCCGGTCTGGTTGGCGATTTTCAGCGGCAGACAGCGATAGGCGAACTTGCTGGGCGTCTGCTCCATCCAGTCGCGCCGCCAGTCGGCCCAGGACCAGTCCCATCCGGTGCCGTCGGCGCGATGACGCAGGAACATCTCATCGCCGGCAAGTTGATATAACGTCACGCCGAGCTGACGCTGCCCGGCACCGAACTCAGATGGAATAGATGGGGGTGGCACCGGGGGTTCTCCAATGGCGCGGGGCACGTGTCGGATCGGTCGAACCAACAGTTATCACAATCCTAGCGAGAAACGCCGGAAACGTAACAAGCGGTTTGCATGGAAGTTTTCGGCCCTGTCATCGAACAGTGAAAACAGATACGGGTATGAAAGTGGACTCATGAAGTTGGACTTCTTTTGGTTCAGATCGCCTGAAGTTGATCGCAGACGCTTGCGCGCCCCACTCGTTGAGCGGCTCGAGGCGCGGCAGTTCCTCTCCGCCACGACCAGCACGGTCGCGCCCGCCGCCGCCGCGTCGAGCGTGCAAGGCTTCACGCCGGCACAGATTGCCCATGCCTACGGGTTCGATCAAATCACCTTCGCCAATGGGACGGTCAAAGGGAGCGGCGCCGGGCAGACGATCGCGATCATCGATGCCTTCAACGCCCCCAACATCGTTGCCGACCTGGGCGTCTTCGATCAGCAGTTCGGTCTCAGCGCGCCACCAAGCTTTCATATCGTCAACCAAAATGGCGGCAGCAGTCTGCCGGCCACCGACCGCGGCTGGGCCGGAGAGATCTCGCTGGACATCGAGTGGGCTCATGCCGTGGCCCCTCAGGCCAACCTTCTGCTCGTCGAGGCCAACTCCGCCAGCACCGCCGACCTGATCGCAGCGGTGAACACGGCGCGCCATACGCCGGGCGTCTCCGCGGTCACCATGAGCTGGGGCGGCAGTGAATTCGTCAACTACGGCGGCGGTGAATCACAGAGCCAGCTCAATTATGACCCGATCTTCACCACGCCCGCTGGCCATACCGGCATCACGTTCGTCGCCTCGGCGGGCGATAGCGGCATTTCCAACGGCGTGCAGTGGCCAGCCAGCTCGCCCAACGTCGTCTCCGTCGGTGGGACTTCGCTACAGGTACAGGACGCATCGGGAACATATTCATCGGAAGGCCCCTGGCGCGGCTCACAAAACGGCACGAGCGGCGGGTTCAGCCAGGTTGAAACCGAGCCCACCTACCAGCAGGGCGCGCAGCAAAGCGGCTCCCGCAGCGTCCCCGATGTCGGCTACAACGCCGACCCGAACACCGGCGTTGCGGTTTACGATTCGCTGGCCGACAGCACCGGCGCGAAGGGGTGGCTGGTGGTCGGCGGCACCAGCGCCGGCGCGCCGCAGTGGGCCGCGCTGATCGCCATCGCCGATCAGGGCCGCGCCCTGGCCGGCAAGGGAACGCTGAACGGCACCACCGATACACTGCCCGATCTGTACGGAGTCTACAGCCCCCCGGGAACCGCCGGCTATTCCACTTACACCTCCGTCTTCCATGACATCGGCAACGATGGGTATGGCTACACGACCGGCCTGGGCTCGCCGCAGGCGGCCGCCGTCGTCGCGACGCTCGGCGCCGCCAACACCGCCACGCCGACGCCGACGCCGACGCCGACCCCAACTCCGACGCCAACCCCCACGCCTTCACCGATCACCGCGGTCTTCACGCAAACGCCCCCATCGGCCGTCATTGGCGGCGCCGCCGGGTCGATCAAGCTGCGCCTGACCAATACGGACTCGACGCGATTCGTCGGCCCGGTCACGGTCCAGCTCTTCGCCTCGACCGACTCAAGCGTTTCCAATGCCGATGCGACGATCACCACGTTGACGCTCAACAACGTCCGGCTCAACGCGGGGGCATCGAAAGTGGTGACGCTCAAGTTCACCTATCCGACCGGCCTGTCTAAAGGGAACTACGAGCTGCTCGCGACCGCGAACCCCTCCAACACCGACACCGCACCATCGGAAGCGATCGCGCCCGCGAGCATCCTGGTCGCGCCGCCCACGGTCGATCTCTCCACGACCTTCGCCAACGGCAATCCGATCGCCGTCCACCCCGGGCACGGCGGGAACGCTGTCGTAACGATCACTAACACTGGCAACGTCACCGCCACGGGTACGGTCAACCTGAACCTGCTGGCTTCAGCTGACCAGACGCTGGACGTTTCCGACCAGGTTCTCGCGAGCATCACGGGCCGTAAAATCAGCCTCCGCGCCGGACGCTCGATCACGCTGCGCGTCCACTTCGTCGCTCCCGCCGACCGCGCCGCCGGCGCGTACAGCCTCATCGCCTCCACCAGCGCATCCATCAATCCGGCCGACGCCAATTCGAGCAATGACGTCGCCGTGGTCGCAACGGGCTGATGCGTCATTTACGTCGTTCATGGGTTGCACCGCTAGTCCTTATCATTTCTTCACAAGTCCGCGTTCTATTTAATCAGGGCCATCCGATCGTGTCGTTTCTAACACCGATAACGAGAAAAATCTTGACGGCTCATATCGTCTCATTATGATTCCTGCGCTGTGGTTCCCGTCCAATAGTTAACTGCCGAACAGTTAAGGTCGAATTAGTCTAGGGTGAACTGAATGCGCGCCAAGAAGAATTCGTCACGACGCTTCCCTGTCGTTTCCGCCGCCCACCGAGCAACCCGCAACGCCGCGCGGGCCGTCGTGGACACACTCGAGCAGCGCTGCATGCTGTCGCTGACGATCACCCCCACGTTCGACAGCTCGATCAACAACGACGTCAACGCGGCCACGATCAAGTCGACGATCAACACGGCCATCCAAAACTACGCCAATGCCTTTTCCAATAACGTCACCGCTGCGATCACGTTCAAAGAGGTCACAACGGGATTGGGCTCCAGCTCGACCGCCCAGACGGCCGTCTCCTACAGCGCGTATCGCGCCGCCCTGGTATCGCACTCGTCCAGCAGCGATGACGCCACCGCCCTGGCGCACCTCGCGTCCGGCACGAACAACCCGACCAACGGCAGCAGCTCGATCGCCCTAGCGCTCCCGCTCGCCCGCGCGCTGGGGTTCAACGCGGCCACCCCGAACGACGGCACGGTAAGCATCAACACCTCGATCTGTAACCTGACGCGCACCAACATCAACAACAGCAAGTTCGACCTGCTCGCCGTCGCCGAGCACGAGATCGACGAAGTGCTCGGGATCGGTTCGGTCCTTAGTGGCCTGAGTAATGGCGCCCCCTCGCCTACCGGCGCGGTCGCCCCCGAAGACCTCTTCCGTTACGACTCGGCTGGCGTGCGCAGCTTCACGACCAGTTCGACCGCGACGGCCTTCTTCTCCCTCGACGGCACGACCGACCTCGCGCAGTTCAACCAGGATGCAACGGGAGACTTCAACGATTGGTTCAGCAAGGGCGCGCATACGGCGCGGGTGCAGGATGCGTTTGCCACCGCCGGTGCAACCCCGGACTTGGGCGTCGAGCTGGTCGCGCTCGACGCGATCGGCTGGACGCGCGCCGCGACGACGCATCAGGCCCCCGTCGCCAGCAACGACACCGTTTCGACCAATGAGAACACGGCGGTCCTGATCAACGAACTTTCCAACGACACCGCATCCGGCGGCGCCGCGATCGATCCGACCACCGTCAAGATCGGCACTGCCGCCGCCCACGGCACGACCAGCATCGACCCCGTCACCGGGAAAATTACCTACACGCCGGCCAGCAATTATTTTGGCCCGGACAGCTTCACCTACACCGTCAAGGACAGCACCGGCGCAACGTCGAACGGCGCGACCGTCAGCATCACGGTGAACCAGGTCGTCGTTCACCAGGCCCCGGTCGCCAGCAACGACACCGTCTCGACCAATGAGAACACCGCCGTCCTGATCAACGAACTCTCGAACGACACCGCTTCGGGCGGCGCGACGATCGACGCGAGCTCCGTCAAGATCGGAACCGCCCCCACCCATGGCTCGACGAGTATCGACCCGACGACGGGCAAGATCACCTACACGCCGGCAAACAATTACACCGGTCCGGACAGCTTCGCGTACACGGTCAAGGACAGCACCGGCGCGACCTCGAACGTCGCGACGGTGTCGATTACGGTGAACCCGGTTGTCGTCCACTTGGCGCCGGTGGCCGCTGACGATGCCGCGACCACCGCCCAGAACACGGCTGTCCTGATCAATGAACTCTCTAACGACACTGCGTCGGGCGGCGCGACGATTGATCCAACCACGGTCAAGATCGGTACTGCCGCGGGTCACGGCTCAACCAGCATTGACCCCGCCACGGGCAAGATCGCCTACACGCCCGCCGCGAATTACACCGGCCCCGACAGCTTCACCTACACGGTCAAGGACAGCACCGGGGCGACGTCCAACGTCGCCACGGTGTCGATCACCGTGACGTCCGGCGTCACGCATCAGGCGCCTGTCGCCGCCGACGACACCGCGACTACCAACGAAAACACCGCGGTCCTGATCGATGAACTGTCGAACGACTCCGCCTCCGGCGGCGCAACGATCGACGCGACGTCGGTAAAGATCGGCACCGCCGCCGCCCACGGCACGACCAGCATCGATCTCGTGACCGGCAAAATCACCTACACCCCGGCCAGCAACTACAACGGTCCCGACAGCTTCACCTACACCGTCAAGGACAGCACCGGTGCGACTTCCAACATCGCAACGGTCGCGATCACCGTGAAGCCGGTCGTGGTGAACGGCGGACCGCCGGTCGCACATGATGACACTGCGAAGACCACCGAGAACGCCCCGGTCTCGATCGACGAGCTGGCGAACGATGCCGTCGGCGCCGGCGCATCGCTCGACCCTGCTTCCGTGAAGATCGCCGCCGCCGCCGCGCACGGGACAACGTCTATCGATCCGACCACCGGCAAGATCACCTATACCCCGGCGGCAGGTTACGTGGGTCCCGATAGCTTTACCTACACCGTGAGCGACAATCTCGGCGCGACGTCGAACGCCGCCACTGTGTCGATCGCGGTGGGCGAGGGGAATGGCCCCAGCCCGACCCCAGGCGAGCGCGAACATCACCTCATCGCCCATGACCGTGGAATCCGCGCCCGGGCGGGCGTCGCGATCACGACACCCGTCGTCGCGGTCTTCTTTGACTTAGACCACGACCCGATCGGGAACTTCATGGCGACGGTGGATTATGGCGACGGAACCATCGTCACTGGCGTCGTCCACGCTTCGGGCGGACGCTTCTTCGTGACCGGCCCCTCCCACACCTACGCGGACGCCGGGCGATACAAGCTTGTCGTCACCCTCACCGACACCGACGGCACCTCGGCGACAACGAAGTCCAAGGCGATCATCCGTTCCGCGCCCCACGAAAAGCATCCGATGATCAAGACGGAGCACCGCGCCTGACCGGCCGCTGGAGCCATCCATCATCTCTCGAGCGCTGTCCGCGGGCGGTGAGACCGCTTTCGATCTTTGCTAAAACTTACCGCTTAGCGCATCGGACCAACACAATCGAGCCCTACCGTTCCCGCCTGTCTTCTGGAGGGGAGAGGCGCGCGCGAAACGCGCGCCTTGGAACGTCGGGGGGATATTGGAGGAACGATGAGTCACAGCGGCCAGAGCCCAACCCACACACCGGCGACGATCGACGGGATGTCCAGTGAGATCGACCGCCTCCAGCGACGCGTGGAGGACCTCCGTCGCGTTCAGGCGGCATCGCGCTGGACGACCCTCGTCCTGCTCCTGATCATCGTCGCGGAGTTCGCAGTGTTCGTGTTCACGACGCGGCAGAAGGTCGTCGCGAACTTTAATGACGCGGACATCAAGAAAGCCATCAATGAGCGCCTCCCGAGGCTGACGCCGCAGGTGCGCGACCGTCTCGTCAAGGTCGCCCAGAACGCGCTGCCGGTCTACCGCGACCAGGCGATGGCGCGCCTCAAGGCCACGGGCCCCGGCGTGGCCCGAGATGCCCTCGATCGCCTCCAGAAGCTGCCCCAGCAGGACGGGCAGGAGATGGCCAGGCGACTGGAGACGTCGTTCGAACATGTCCTGACCAAACTTGATCCCGAGATCCGCGGTACGTTTCCCACGCTCAACAACGAGCAGAAGACGCGGCTGATCCATGAGGCGTTCATGCAGAACGTCCAGAAGCAAAACGAAGCCGTCGCGGCTCACATCACGCAGATCTACGCCGGCGAGCTGGCGCGCGTGAAGGACGCACTCGACAAGTTTGACCTACCGAAGGAAGCCGGCGGCAAGAACGTCGCGGCGCGCGAGCGTGAGTTCCTGCACACCCTCGTCGACGTGATGATGGACAGCGGAATGAAATTTGATATCGGCGGCACGCCGGCCCCGGCCGCGGAGCAGCCCGCGGCCGCAGTGCAGCCCCAGGCCAGCGCTAAGCGGTAACTCGCTCGCTACTCCGACCCACGAAAAGAGGACGCCCCCATGACGCTATCAGCACCCGAAATGCAGACCCCGGCGATCAAGCTCGATCAACTTGACGCGAAGATCGAAACGATCGTCGCCGCGGCGCGGCGACGCAACTTCTTCACCGTGCTGCTCGCGATCATCAGCACCCTGCTGATCGGCGGCTGGCTGTATTATGCCCACCGGCAATTCGCGACCCAGGTCACGCCGGATCTCGCTGCGACGTTTGGCGAAAAATACCTTCAGGAGTATTTGCCTACCGCCAGCGAACAAGCCGAAGTCTCGCTGAAGGAACAAGCGCCGAGCGTCGTGGGCGAAGGTGAAAAGCAACTCAAGGCCTTCCCGGCGCAGATGGAAGCCCAATTCCACGAGCGGGCACGGCGCGAAATGGACGCGCGAACGCCGGAGTTGGAAGATCGACTGTTGCTCACCCTCAAGTCCGGCCTGGCTGAAGCCCGGTCCAAAGCCGAACAGGGCGAAGGCAAGGACGATGAGTCGCGCTTCCGCGTCATGCTCGAAATGCTCGCCGATACCTACGGCAAGGAAACGATTAAGACCGCCAATGAATATCATGCGCAGTACGCGCGAGCCTCCGGCGACGTGATCGGGGGCCTCGCTGCCCTGGCCGAAGCAAAATCGCTGACGCCCGAACAGACGCGCCAGCGCAACCTCGTTCGCGATTTCCTCATCCTCGCGAAGGAATCCGATGTTCCGGCCGCGGTGCAGTGATCCAATCAGAAAGCCAAATCCATGCGCATTACCCTGCCTCCGCGCGCACGCCATCGATCGCGATCGCGTTGCCGTCCGACAGCGGGACATGCTCGCCCAGCACGGTGAGGTGCATCGTGTGCTTGCCGACGGACGGAAATTCCTTTCGGTAAACGCCGACACCCCAGATGTCGTCGGCGCTGAAGGTGTCGAACGTGGTCGCGGGGACGGCATCGTCAAATTGGACTGAGGCCTTGCCGCCGTGCGGTCCAAGCTTGCAGACGATCACGATGTGTTTGCCTTCGAACTGAAGGTCCGCCGTGTCGCCTTTGGTATTGGATTCGGAAATCGTGCCGGCGTCGGCGGGCTGAAGGTGGTTCGCCCGCTTCCAGTTCCCAGTGAGGCGCAACCCGGGGCCGGCGTCATCGAAGATGACCGCCGGGCTTCCCGCGGCCGGCGTACTTGCCGCGCTGACGGAAGCGTTACCGGCGCCGTCCACCGTGCGAAGCGCGTACGTCGCGTGGACATCCGCGCCGGCGGAGTGGTCGAAGTAGTACATGCCTTTCGCCACCTTGTCGATCGCGATGCCGTTGCGGGAAACCTCGTAATACGAAACCCAGGTGTCATCCGCGCCGGCGTCCCAGGTCAGCTCGACGCCGGGGTAACCCAGGTTCTCCGCCGCGCTCACGCGCAGGTTGGAGGGGGGCGTCGGCGGTTGCTTGTCCAGCTTGCTGCCGGGGTGCAGGGGAAGGTTCAGGTAGATCAACTCACCGGGCAGCATCTTCTTGAGCACCACGCCCGCTCGCATCAGATCTTCTCCGGTCCGCTCTTCCAGGAAATCGCTCTCCTGATAAGAGACGGCGTACTTGTCGCCCGGCAGCAGTCCCTTCGGCCGAATCGCCACCGATCCGGCGGCAGTCCGCTTGGGGATGATGATACCGCGATGCCCGTCGGCGCTCATGCGCTGGAAGTACATCGTCGGGTCGTCGCCTTCGATTGAAGGTCGGAAGACGTGGACGCCTCGCCCTACCACGCCCTTCGCCAGCAGATAGTGGTAGATGTCGTTGAGCAGGCGAATGCCTTCGAGCTTATCGGCGTCCCAGGTGTCGCCGGTCGTGTCATAGTTCATGGTGAGCAGGCCGCGCCACGTGGCCTTGTCGTACGCGTCGGGGTTGTAGATGTCGGGGATGTCGCTGGTCTTGTCGGGCGGGAACAGGAGTGCCGCGTAGTAATTCCGCACCGGACCGACGGCTCCGTCGCTGAAGGAAAGCGTTGACGCGTATCGCACGTAGTCGTAGCCCGCATAGTTGCCGCCGCCGTTCACCGCCTGGAACGCGCAGCCGGGGTGCTGAGTGAGGAAGTTGCGCAGGATCTCTCGGAACGCGGCGTCCTGTTTGAGGAGCGGCGTGTCGTCGCCATTTCGCTGGGCGGTGAAGAAGCTGTCGTTGCGCCATTCGAAATCGCCCCAGCGCTTCACGAACTCCTCGAGCTGTCCCTGGATAAACGCAGCCACTTCCGACCGCGAGAGGTCCAGCGCGTTGTCGCTGGGATTGGGAAGCACCCAGTCCGGGTGGGCGCGCGCTACCTTCGAGTTTCGATCCACCGTGTAGAGAAATGCGTAGATGAGCTGCCCCATCCCGTACTTGCGCAGGTAGGCGCCGGTGGTGCGAAAGTCCGGGCCGTTCCAGTCACCGGCGACGTCCCACCAGCCCCAGTCGCGGTGATAGACGTCAACGCCGGTGTAACGCATGTAGTCGGCAGTCCGGAAGATCTTTCGGAAGAGGCTGTCCATGTCGGGCTTACCTCCGGTCCAGGCTACGCCTGGCTTCCCCCACCCCGTGCCGCGCATCCAGAACCCCAGCGTGCGCAGCGCGGGGAACCAGTTGTCGTTCTTCGTCCCGCCGTCGCGCGTGTAATCCCAGAGGTAGCGGTACTGCCAGTCGAGCAGTTCATTGCCGGCGTTGTCCAGGTCATCGTGAAAGAGTCCGACGAAACCTTTGGGCGTGTTGATCGACTCACCCGGCGCGAGCGTCGCGTGAAAGCCGGCAACTTCAAG
Organism: Tepidisphaerales bacterium; assembly: GCA_038240605.1. Taxonomy (GTDB): domain Bacteria; phylum Planctomycetota; class Phycisphaerae; order Tepidisphaerales; family Tepidisphaeraceae; genus JBBSDP01. Next base: position 92,214 of record JBBSDP010000012.1, read on the forward strand.
GTGCGCGGCGACCGCGCCATTGGCGGCGGCCTCGAAACCGCTGGCCCAGTGCCCGAAATAATCGAAACCGATGAATACGCCCTGCTTCGTCTCTTTCGAGTAGAGCGCATACCAGGGCGCGTAGCTGGAGGATCCCGGCTTCATTCCCCGGCTGCTGCCGCCGCCGCCAGAGTCCGCGTGATTGCCGGTATTGCAGGCGGATCCGGTGATTTGAACCGTTCCCGCGTGCGGCGCGGTCCAGACGCGAACCGCGTCCTGGTTCACATCGGGGTGCTGGCTGTTCGCATCCACGAACGGCGTGTGCGTCGCGTTGTCCTTCGCCTTTCGCCAGTTCTGAATCGGGCCGGGGTAATAGACCAGGTCGATGAATTTGCCATCTTCGAGATACTGATATCGCCACCCGTTCTTTCCCTGTTGATCCGAGAACTCTTTACTCGCTGAGTGCGCCTCGCCCCTGGCATCGCCATCGGTGTAGGTAATCGTCGGGTCAAATGCCGTCGTGTCCCAGCCGATGTTCCCATGCATGTTGACGCGGAAGATCAGCCGGTCTCCAGCGGCAACGGTTGCCGATACGTCGAACGGCGTGGTCACGGCCGCGTTGGGCAGATATTCCCACGCTTTGTTCGCATTGGCAGGCGGCCAGATTTGACGGTCGTTGAGTTGAACACGTGCATCAACCCCATCGCCCGGCCCAGACGAAACGCCGGTCGCGGGGGCGGCAGGAAAGGGATCGAAGGAGTCGAATTCCCGCGTTTTACCCACTTTCAGCGATTCGGTCTTCAGAAGCCAGGAACCGGGAACGTTCTCCGCCCCGCTCATCCAGTTAAACTGGAGCGAGCCGAGTTCGCCGGGAGCGACGGTCGTGCGGAGGAACTGCGGATCCGACACCACGAGCGGAGCGGCGCCGGCGTTCCGCACATCAAGCCATTCGCGAATCACGCTGGAACCGGGATACACCTGGTAGTTCTGCGCGACCCGCAGCGCGTTCCCCTCGAGCGTGATACTGAGCGTCTGCTCCCCAACGGGGCCTTTGACGGTCACGGCGTTCACCAGCTTCCAACCGCCGGTCATCCCACTGACCTTCTTGCGGTCGGGCCCGACGAGGAGGACAAACGGATCGGACGAATGCCCACGCGGCAACAGATCCCGGCCGGTAGCCCTGTCCGTGAATGCGGTGATCGCGAGCGCCCCGTCCGCAAGGGTCACCGTCCGCTGCACCGAAGAACTGCCGAAGGTCCAGGAGTTACCCTCGGTTTTCACGAACGCATCGCCTGGGCCGGGCTCGGCGGAGGCGACTCTGTTCAAGAGAGAGCTGGCGCAGAACAATGTGATCGACACCTGCAAGCAATGCATGACGCGGTTCATTCCCATCGCCGTTCCGCCTTTCCGATCGATTTGAATTCTCCAGTTTCGGCTCTGCGGGAAATGATTTCCACCGTTTTTCCGATGGCCCCCCAACGGTTTTCGAGAGGTCGGATTCAGTGCGAAAGACGCTCTGCCCTTAGCCAGCCGCGACTCTGAGGGAGCGTTGAGGGGTTCAGGGTTCAGTGAAGGCGGGAGGCGCTGCTAACTGTAGCGAGCCGCGACCGTCAGGAAGCGATGTGCGCCAGGCCGCGAAAAACGCTCCCTCACGGTCGCGGTTCGCAGCGCCTCCTCCCTTTACTAAACCTCGAATCCTCCATTCCTCCCTCACGGTAGCCACTCCGAAAAGGAAGCTCTTGTCTGGCCCGCTGCCATCGAACCGTTTAACCTTGACGCCGCATGGCAGGCGTACGGGACAAAGTCATTGTCATCACCGGCGGCTGCGGCGACATCGGCGCCGCGACCACGTTGCGACTCGCTGATGCAGGCGCGCGAGTTGTGTTGCTGGACCTCATGGAGGTGGACGATGGCGACGCGCGAGCCAATGCCCTCGGCGCCGCCGCCTATTACCGGGCCGACCAGGGAGACCGAGCGCAAACCGAGCAACGGATCGGCGAGATCTTCTCGCGCTTTGGCAAGATTGATGTGGCGATCGCCAATGCGGCGGTCGTGCACCGCTACCGATTCCAGGACACGCCCGCCGACGTGTGGGACCAGTATCTGCGCGTGAACCTGTCCGGCTGTTTTTTCCTCGCGCAGTCCGCGGTCCGCCGGATGCTCCTCCAGCCACGCGGCTCTGGCGGGATTCGCGGGAAGGTGCTCTTCACCAGCAGTTGGACCGCCCAGCATCCCCTGCCGGGAAACATGCCGTACGTGATCACCAAGTCCGCCATCGAGACGATGGCCCGAGCGATCGCGCAGGAATTGGCGCACGAAGGGATCATCTCCAACGCCCTTGCTCCGGGCATCCTCCATGCGGGTCTCACAAGGAAATTGTGCGATGACATCCCCGGCCTGCGCCAGACCCTCACCGACCTGGTTCCCCTCGGCGATCTCGGCAACCCCCAGCAGGTCGCGGAAGCCTACTACTACCTCTGCTCGGACGAGTCGAATTACATGACCGGGCAAATCATGACCGTCGACGGTGGATGTTCCGTGATCAAGCGCAACATGCCCGAAACCTGATCGTCTTCCCCGGCGGCGCCCCTTCGAGGTTCAAATCCTCGCGCTCCCACATACGAAAAAACCCCCGGCGGTGGCCATCGGGGGCTTGGTTGCAGTGATTTACCGAAGTAACCAACCGGTCAGGCTTCTCATCGCCTGCGGGCAATCAGGGCGCCGGCCGCGCTCAATCCGAAGAGGGCAAGTGAACCCGGCTCGGGGGTCGTGTTGCCAAGGTCAAAGTGAAACGATGCGCCATTGTGATCGTTGCCGTCTCCCGTATTCGGGAAATTCGGGCTCCCGGCGCTCGTGAATTGATACGGATCGAAGACGAGGTCGTTGGCGTTGGCTGAACTGAGACGGCTGCCGCCGTCGCCATACCCTTCGTTCCCGTTATCCAGCCCATAGGCGATTACGGCGTAGTTTCCCGGGGCCAGGAAAATGGGGCCACCGACCACTGGCGCGAAGCGGAAACCGCTGTCGTACGGTGCCCCTGAGCCCTGTGGTACGTTCCCCGTCGCGATAAAGGTAGCTGACGGATTCGCCGAATTGGGTGGATTGATGCTGAAGAGCGTGACGTCATGCGACGCGGACAACGTAATCGGGGCACCAAGGTTGTCCTCGGCGTAGACGCCCAAATCGACGATCGTGATACCAGTTCCGGTCACACTAAACTCACGACCGATGTTGAGCGGGTTCGCCGCGCCTGTGTGGTTGCCGGCGCTGCCACCATCGCCATATGCCAGTATAGAGCCGTATGCGCTCGTGCCTGAACCCAGGGCAAGAGCCAACGTGAGTGCTGTTGGGAACCGCATTGTTCTTTTCTCCACGAAAGAAATGCCACTACGAATGTCGGATGAACTGCGAATATGCTATCGATCGAGACGCAAAAGTCAATAAAAATCATCCTTAACTCTTTCGCTTTTCGGCCGGCGAAGCGAAATTTGCCCATTTTCTCATGACCCAACTCGCGCCGTGACGGGAATATCCACGTAATACATCGCTTCCGACGGTTCGCCGGGCTTCCCGCTGGCGCGACGACCCATGTTCGATGCCTGGGTCGCGATGCGGAGCGTCGCGGCGAACGTGCCCGGCCTGGTCGCGCCGGTGAATCGCACCACCATCTCTTCGCTCTCCGACGTGGCGCCCCCACGCAGGCCGGACTGCCCATCAGGGCCATCCAGCTTCAGTTCTCGTGGTGATGCCCCGCGATGCGGGCTCACGAACTCGAACGCCATCGCTTGATCACCAATGAGAACGGCGCCCACACCATCGGTGGGGCCACGCACATGTTCCGAATCAGCGTGCGCCGCGGCGTGCAGGTTCGCGGTGCCGTAGAGAATCGTCGTCGCCGCGGCGGGCCCGGGCGCGGCATCATTACGATGATCGGGAAGAGTGCGGGATTGATCATTGCTGATCGTCCGCGGCTTCGAGGTTGCCGAGGCGCCGGGGGGAACAGTTCCGAAGTCGATCGGCGCCACATCGCTCACCGCCAGCCGGGGGCGCACGACCGTCACTGGCGAGAGGTTATCAATCAGCAATTCCCCGGTATTGGCATTGCCCGGGAGAAATGCCAGGAGGACGCCTACGCCTGTCCCACCGCCGCCCATGTCGAACGTCTGGGTCATCGTGACCGCGACGTGCCGCGTCACGAATTGGTCTCCCGACGTGGCGATCTCCGGGACTCCGCCCCAATATTCGTAGGCTTCGGCGGTCGAGTGGCCGCAGAGGCGCAGGTAGGCCTTCATCGGCTCGGTCGCGCCGGTTCCCGCCGCGATATCGATCGAGTAGCCCGCGATGTAGCCGGGGCGAAAGTTCACGCGATCGAGCGGGTCGCTGTTCCAGTCGTATCGCGTTGCGGACCGCGGAACGATGTCATCCTGCGACGCCTCGCCCCCCAGGGGAAGCCGCATCGACCACGTGCCTTCCGATGCCCTGGCGTTGGACCGCGCCGCCCCCTTCTTCGTCACCCAATTCGCTGCATCGGCATCGCCCCGGTCCCTCGCTTTCTCAAAGCTCGGGTTGTTGAACGAGATCGTGAACGCATCGGCGGATTGGGCACGATTGGCAATGAATGCCCGGAACGGCGAAGCCGGCAGTCCCTCCGCGTTGTACAAATTGCACCGCGGGAAATTGGCCCACGCGTAGCGCACCGCGACGGGGTGGGGCACATCCCGGCTCGATACCACGATCGTTTCGCCGCGGATCTGCGCGTCGGCGAAGACGTACGTCCCATCGCTGCCGCCGAGCTCAAATCCCTGAAGCTGCCCGCCGTTCGCGACAAGTCCGCTCCCCAATTGTGTGAAGCGCAGCACGACGTTGGACTGTTCGAGTGCCAGGCTGTCGAAGATCGGCCCGGAGTGAACGAGCTGTTCGCCGTACGCGACAGCGCGGGCCGCGAGAGCCAGGCGCTGGGCGACGGGAACTTTATTTTTCGGATGGATGTCCTGCGCGTCCCCCACGTCGATCGCGATGGCCATGCCAGTATGTGGCACCGTCTGGGCAGTCGCAAGCTGTGCCTCGCGCAGCTCCGCCCAACTGCTCTCCGCGCCCGGCTGATGCAGTGCGGCGAGCGCGGCGGCGGGCATGTCCAGCCGTTTGTCCTTCTCGGCCTTGTGTTCCCCGAAAGCAGGCAACTGCACGAACAGGAATGGAAACTCACCCTGGCCCCAGGTCGTGCGCCAGCTCCGGATCAACGCCGGCATCAGCCGTCGAAATTCGTGCCCGCGCCCGCCGTTGTATTCGCCCTGGTAGTAGATGACGCCTTTGATCGCGAACGGCTGCACCGGTGCAATCAGACCGTTGTACGACCGGCCGCCCCCCAGCGGGCTCTTGACCGCGGAGGCGAGCATCGGATCGGCATCAAGCGTCCCGCGTTCGACCCACGCTTCGGCGGGCACGATCGCGACGATATTGATCATCCCGATAGGCACCTTCAGGTGTTCATTCAACGTGCGCCCGAAGAGATAGCTGACTGCGGAGAAACCACCGACCGACGTTGGGCTGCCAACCGCCCACGCGCCGCCGCCCAGGTCGGCCGCCTTCGCATTGGTCATGGGATCCCCTTCGGCGTTGAAGAGCCGGAGTTGCGGAAACCCACCGCTCTGCGCGATGCGCTCCGCGCCCCCCTCGATGGCGCCCAGCCCCATCATCATGTTCGACTGCCCGCACGAGACCCACACATCTCCGACCAGCACATCCGTCAGCTTGATCGAGTTCTTCCCCGTCACCTTCATCGTGAAGGGCCCTCCCACTTTCAACGGCGGCAGTTTCACCGACCACTTCCCTCCCGCCGCTTCCGCAGCCACGGTTTGTTCCTGAATCGAAACCGTCACCCGCTCCCGTCCGCCGCCCATCCCCACACCGGCGCCGCCGCATCTCGCTGCAAGACCATGTGGGAGGCGAAGACCTTCGGCAGCCGCACGTCCGCCCGAAGCAGGCCGGGATTGAATGCCAGGATCAGGAACGCGACGGCGAGGATGGCGCGACGATGCAAGCAGAGGCCGGCGCGAGCGATAGCTGATGTTCGAAACGACATGGTCCCATCGTCTTGTTTCTATCCTTGTCGTGCAATTCGACGCACACCTGCAAAGTCCGGTTGGGAAGTCCGGGCGACCCAAGTATAGTGACTTGTCGATCATTGAGTTTGATGCCCCGGCCTCCGTCACCCCGTCGTTCGTTGAACCTCCATAGGATTTCAACTGCTCAACCAGGAATGCGGAGAATTGGAAATCTGACAGCTGGCGAGCACGCACAACCCAGCCCGAGCCCGACACAAGGATATGACATTCCCGAGATTTGCCACACACGCGGGCCCCGCTTAATCTCTTGGCCGTTAACCGCGCCAATTACAGATCGTCCGGAAACGCTCAGGGGAATGGTGGAGCACGTTAATGAAATACATGATCAGTTGGAACGAGCGCCCGCAGGGCACGCCGATGGAGTACGAGAACGCGCAGAAGCGGATCCTCGAGGTCTTCCGCCAATGGAAGGCCCCCGCCCATTTCAAGATCGAATTCTTCGTCATCCGCGTCGGCGACTGGGGTGGACACCTGCTGGCGGATTGCGACGATCCGCTGACCGTTCACAAGTTCTGCTCGATGCTCCCCGCGTTTGAATTCGAGGCACGGCCGGTGATCCCGGTCGAGGAGGCCGTCCGGGGCGAGCTCGAGGTCATGGCCTGGCGCGACGGGCTGAAGCGCGGCTGACCGCCGGTATGATCATCACGCGCTGGCTGCTCCGGCGAATTCAAAGCCGTCCGCCGAGCGACTGAACGGCGGGCGAACGAACACCGGCGGCCTGGACCATCTTCGCCGCCGATTCCCGCCCGAAACGTTTCTGAATATGACGCAGCCAGGGTCGGCCCAGTCGAACGAGAAGTTGATGGGGCCGGGAGAAGGCGAGCAGATCATACCAGACGCTGTCGTCTTCCCGATTCCATTCCACGAGGAACCGCTCTTCGCCGCTTCCCGCGTGTTCAGCAAGCGTCCCATAGGCAAATCCAAATCGGGTCACCGGCCCCTCGTCTCTGACGACGTAGACGATCCGGCAGGCATTCAGCCACCAGAGGCCGACGCAGCGGCCGCAGATCGCCACCAGGCCCCCCTGCCGGATCGCGCGATCCGCCGGCCACGCCTGCACCCAGCCGAGTTCGAACTGCTCCCAGCGTTCCAGCGCCGCCGTCGCGGCGTCGAACGTTTCTTTCCCAGACCCCAGCCTGATCCGAGTATGATCGACGGCGTATCCCGCGGGCGGCGCCGCGTTCGTCGCCCCCACCGCCGGGTAGCTCAAGCTCCCCTTCGCCTGCGAGCCAAGGAACGCACGAACTGCTTCCGCCGATGGTTTCCGCAACGAGATCATGAAGCGCCCGCAAAGCCAATGTGACGGCATAGTGTAGCGTTGAAGTGTAGCGCTGATCGGTGCTGACAGGCGAACCGCTCGGATAATGCATGACCGCACTTCCCGAGGAACCTCACGTCCCCATCGCCCTGCTCGCGGGCGCCAGCGGGTATGTCGGCGGCCGTTTGATTCCACGACTTGAACAGGAAGGCATCAGGCTGCGGTGCCTGACTCGCAGCCCCGAAAAGCTGCGGCCACACGTGAAAGAAACGACCGAGGTCGTTCAGGGGGACATGCTGGACCGATCGGCCGTCGAGCGCGCCGTGGCGGGCGTGCAGACCGTCTACTACCTCGTCCACCTGATGGCCGCCTCGAAGGACTTCGAGCAGGACGACCGGCTCGCCGCGACAAACCTGGCGGACGCGGCAAAAAAGGCCGGCGTCCGGCGGATCATCTACCTCGGCGGCCTCGGCGACGAGCAGGCGACCGATCTCTCGCCTCACCTGCGCAGCCGTCATGAGGTCGGCAGGATATTCCGCCACAGCGGCGTGGAGACAGTGGAACTGCGGGCCTCGGTCGTGATCGGCGCAGGCAGCCTTTCCTTCACCCTGATGAAATCGCTCTGCGACCGGTTGCCGGTCATGCTCTGTCCCAAGTGGCTGACCACGCCGACCCAGCCCATCGCCGTGGACGATGTGCTGGCCTACCTGATCGCCGCCAGGGACCTGCCCGCGGGCGAGAGCCGCATCATCGAGATCGGGGGCAGCGACGTCGTGAGCTACGGCGACATGATGCGCGAGTACGCCCGCCAGCGCGGCCTTCGTCGCCTGCTGATCTCAGTCCCCGTCCTGACGCCCTACCTGTCAAGTCTCTGGCTCGCGCTGGTGACACCCGCCGCCTTCGATGTCGGTCGGCATTTGATCGAGGGCCTGCGAAACCCGACCGTGGTGCGCAACCGCCGGTCGCTGGATGCTTTTGCAATCCGCCCCATGGGGATGCGGGAGGCCATGGAGAAGGCGCTGGCCGGCGGGGCGGAATCGATGCCTCCCCAAACTTCTTGAATGCACCGCCATCGTGCCCGGCCGTTCCCCGTTTCTTTGCCCTCACGTGGCTCGGTCGCCGTCACAGCGGACGGATGTGTTTCCCAATCTCCCGAACGGTCTTTCGCATGCAGCCGGCGTTCACCGCGAGTGACTTCCATTCCCCCACCGCGCCGTTGACTTGTTCGATGGTCAGATCCGTCGATCCACCTCCGCCAACTGACCCACGACGATTGACTCCGCGGGCGCGCGTTGCAATTGCACCGTCAGCTTTTTCACCGCGAACCCCGCTTCCGCTCCGAACGGGCAACGCGCGACTCCAACTCCGCCAACGATCCGGCGGGCGCCGGCTTGAAGAGCTGGTCGAACTCATCGAGATGGCTCAGCGCATGAGCGAGGCGGGCGAGATACTTCAGCGAGACTTCGCCGGTCCGCTCGAAGCGGCGGAGCGTCGCAAGCGTCACGCCCGAGCGCAGGGCCAATGTCTTCTGAGTGAGCCCCATCGCCACACGCCGGGCGCATGCCCGATCTGCGAGCCCTCTCTGAGCTGAGCTTGGGGTCAGGAGGGAGATGATCGAAACCTCTTCCATCAATTAGTGATAAAATTTTAGCATCCATTGGCATTATCGGCCATTAAATGAATATATATTGTCACTTATGTCCGGTCTGATTTTTACAAAACTAATGCTTAAAGGTCCGTTTGAAGTCCCTTTATGCAAACGATCTGCAATCGCTGTCAGGCGCAACTGCCAAGCACATTTGTCCAGGTATGACTCCTTGCGAACGTGATAAGAAGCGGGCGGGAGCCAAAAAGAACTTTCCCAGTTCTTGACCACTTTTGAGGCCGCGGTTGGGCCCCCACCGGCCGAGGGGGCCAGGATGTTGGCCTGAAGGCACAGGGGAGTGGTCGGTGTTCCGCAGTTATCCGTCTTGCAATTCGTCCACAATGTGGTTGAATATCGTCCACATATTGGACGATTTGAGACCTAATGGCAATCCTGAAACGTCATCTTGTCCCCGCCGTGCTGGCTTCGCTGAAGGACAGCCCGGTTGTTTTCATCCAAGGGGCGCGCCAGACCGGCAAAAGCACCCTAGCCAAGTCACTATCCGGGCATGGATTCCCTTCCCGATACCTGACGCTCGACGATGCCGTGACGCTCTCAGCGGCGCAAGCCGATCCTCAGGGATTTGTCGCCGGCTTGGATTCTCCCGTCATCATCGACGAAGTGCAGCGAGCTCCCGCATTGGCGCTGGCGGTCAAAGCCGCTGTGGATGCCGACCGTAAACCGGGGCGTTTCCTGCTGACCGGCTCAGCCAACGTGCTGTTATTGCCAAAAGTCTCCGAGTCGCTGACCGGCCGAATTGAGATTCACACCCTCTGGCCGCTATCGCAAGGCGAATTGGAACAAGTGCCGGACAACTTCGTCGATGCGCTGTTCAAGACGAAGCTCGCCACGACTGGCATCGTGGCGGAGAATTGGAACCAGACCGTTCAGCGAATGGTGCAGGGCGGCTACCCGGAAATGCTTCAGCGCTTGAGCGAGGAGCGCCGCCGGGCGTGGTTTGGCTCGTACATCACGACCATCCTCCAGCGCGACGTGCGTGACATCACCAACGTCCGTGATCTCGGCGACCTTCCTCGCCTTCTGACACTGATCGCCTCACGTGCAAGTTCGCTGCTCGACTACGCCGACCTGGCGCGCAGCTTGTCGATCCCGCAGACGACGCTGAAGCGTTACACCGGCCTCCTGGAAGCCACCTTTCTGATTCAGACGCTCCCCGCCTGGTTCACCAACATCGGCAAACGCCTGGTCAAAGCGCCGAAGTTGCTGCTGACCGATACCGGCCTGCTCGTCCACCTGCTCGGTGTTGACAGCAGCCGCCTGCGCACCGACCGCACCCTCGCCGGCGGCATGCTGGAAAACTTCGTTGCCTTGGAACTCCTCAAGCAGCGTGGCTGGTCGAAACTTCAGCCGAAACTGTTTCACTTCAGGAACAGCAACGGCGACGAAGCTGACCTGGTACTCGAAGACCGCGCTGGCAACATCGTCGGAGTTGAAGTCAAAGCGTCGGCAACCATCGACGCCAGCCACTTCAAAGGTCTCAAAATTTTGGCTGACGCGGCAGGCGACCGTTTCGTCCGCGGCGTCGTCCTTTACGGCGGCAAGGCAGCCGTCCCGTTTGGGAAGAACCTCCACGCGCTCCCGTTGTCCGCGCTCTGGCATCACCTGGGCGCTTGAAGCACGGTGGAAATTTCAGAACAAGGACAAATCTAGGACCACCAACACTTTCAAACACAAAGGGCTTGACGCATCTATTGATGAATCAAGCCCTTATGAAATCGGTTCTGAACGGAACGGAGAGGGGGAGATTCGAACTCCCGCTACCCTTGCGGGCAGACCGGTTTTCGAAACCGGCAGAGTAGTGCTGCAATCGACGACCAATGCAACATTTATACTGAGGGTCCAAATTGCTTGTCCCCCAGCTTGCGCCTATTCGTGGAACGATACCCAGAGTTGGTTGCGCTAATCGAAACTTGGCCAAACCTGCCAGAAGCGCTGCGCAGCGGTATTCTCGCTATGGTCAGAAGCTGCTTGGCGTCTGACTCACCCAAGGTGGAGCCTTGAGATTGCTGCGGCTTGCGCCAGCAGGGGTGGTCTTATCCGCCGGGTCCACCCACGCCTTCCCTACCATTCAACCCATTCATGCCCTGAGGTTTCAGCGGAATCGGCCGTAACTTTGCGGACCTGCGCCAGGTCCGCGCCGCTCCCGCCGGCACATAGCTGACGACCCGCTGTTAGCCCAACCTTCGCAGTTTGGGGCGTCTATCTGCCTTGGCGGGGTCAGGAACGCGGTTTTTTGCCAAAGGTCTGCACTACAAATTCGATTCATTTCTGAAGGGCAGGCAATGGTGCCTGTTCCGCCAACTCG